>NZ_CP065410.1:615833-1231666 GCF_020544405.1 Pseudomonas sp. IAC-BECa141
CGGCCCGGGCGGGCGAGACCGGTCGCGGGTTTGCGGTGGTGGCGGATGAAGTCCGCGCGTTGGCGAGCAAGACCCAAAGTTCCACCGGCGACATTCAGGCGCACATTGTGGCTTTGCAGCAGGGAGCCCGTGAAGCGGTGGAAGCGATCGGCCAGGCCGGGCGTCAGGCCAGCGAAGGCTTGCTGGTGCTGCGAGACAGCGCGCGGTTGCAGCAGTCGGTTCAGGCGTCGGTCGAGCAGGTGCATGCGGCGATCGGGCTGGCGACTCAGGCTGCGGCGCATCAGGCGCAGGGCGCGCAGGCAGTGCGCGGGCGGGTCGAGACGATTCATGCCCAGGCCGAGAAAGCCGCTCAGGCGGTGGTCGAAACCACGGCCAGCGGCAAGGTGCTGGATGGTCTGGCGGCGCAACTCAAGGCCAGTCTGGGCCAGTTTCGGGCTTGATGTGACAGGCAAAAAAAATCGCAGCCTCGGCTGCGATTTTTTTATCGGCTCAAATACATCTGGGTCGTCAGCAGGTAAACGGGCAATCCCGATACCACAATCAACAACGCCGCATAAGGCGCTGCCGCTGCAAACTCGACATTAGCGGTGTGCGCCCAGACTTCCGTCGCCAAGGTGTTGAGCCCCGTCGGACTCAGCAGCAACGTCGCCGTCAGCTCCTTCATGGCATCCAGAAACACCAGCGCAAAGGCGGCGCCCAGTGCCGGGAAGATGATCGGCAGGGTCACTCGGCAGAACGCCGTGAACGACGATGCGCCCAGCGTACGGGCGGCTTCTTCGAGTTGCGGTGCGGCCTTGTTCAGCGCCGTGCGGATCGGTGCCTGAGCCAGCGGCAGAAACAGCAGCGCATAGGCGATCAGCAGTAGCGCGGAGGTCTGGTACAGCACCGGCACGTAATGCAGGGCGAAATACACCAGCGTCAGGGCAATCACCAGTCCCGGCAGGGCGTGCAGCAGATAGGGCAGGCGTTCGGCCCAGATCGCCAGTTGGCCTTTGTAGCGCACTACCAGCAATCCGACCGGTACCGCCAGCACCAGACACAATCCCGCGCCACCCAGCGATAGCGCCAGTGAAGACAGCAAGGCTTCAGTGATTGCGGCCACCGGAAAGGCCGCTGACGATCCCACGGCGAGCCAGTAAGCCAGCATGCCCAGCGGAATCCCGCTGCCGACAACCGCCAGCATCAGGCAATACAACTGGCCTGCGATCGCCCACGGCCCAAGTCGCACTTGTTCAGCCCGGCGCGCCGCGCCCTGGCCGGTACGCACATGGCGGCCCTTGCCACGCACGCGCAGTTCCAGCCACAACAGCATCAGGCACAGCACCAGCAAAACCGCCGACAGCATCGCTGCGTTGGCATTGCTGAATTCCAGTTCGAATTGCTGATAGATCGCGGTGGTGAAGGTTTGCAGGCCAATGATCGACAGTGCGCCGAACTCCACCAGCATGTGCAATGCAATGAGTAGCGAACCAGCCAGCAGTGAAGGCCAGAGCAGGGGCAGGGTGACGCGGAAAAAAACGCCCAAGCGATTCTGGCCCAGCGTCCGTGCCGATTCCTCAAGGGAGGGATCAAGATTGCGCAGCGTGGCGGCTACCGGCAGAAAGATCAGCGGGTACTTCGACAGGCTCATCACCAGGATCGCCCCGCCGAGTCCTTCGAACTGCGCGCTGAGCGAAACCCAGGTAAAGCTGCTGACAAACGCCGGCACCGCGAACGGCAGGCAAAGAATCACGCCCCACAGCCGCCGGCCCGGCAGGTTGCTGCGCTCCAGTAACCAGGCCAGCGACAGGCCGATCACGCCACAAGTCACCGTCACGCCAACCATCAGCGCCAGTGTATTGCGCAGCAGGCCGAATACGTACGGGCGCCACAGCAAGTGCAGCGCTTCGGTCCAGCCCGCTTGCCAGGCTTTGAGGCCGACGTAGGCCAGCGGCAGCAGGCTCATGACCACCAGCAGCAACACCGGTAGCACCAGCCAGATCGACGGCCGCTTGCGCCGTGGCACGTAACCCCCGCGCGTGGCGGGGGCGGATAACGATGTGGTCATCAGTTCAGGCCAACTTCGCGTTCCAGCTCCAGCGCTTCTTCGGCATTGCCGAGATCGGCGGGCGTGACATCCGGTGCTTCCAGTTCGTTGAACGGCTTGAGACCGCGATCCGATTCCATGCCTTTATGCAGCGGGTATTCGGCAGTGGTCTGGGTGATGACGCGCTGGCCTTCTTCGCTGGCCATGTAGGCGAGGAACTGCTGGGCTTCTTTTGGATGTTTGCTGGATTTCAGCACGGCTGCACTGGACACGGTGATCAGGCCGCCAACGTCGCCGCCGGTGAAGTAATGCAGTTTCGAATCAAGCTGACCTTTTTCCCGCTGCAGGGCGAACCAGTAATAGTTGTTCACCAGTACGGTGGCGACTTCGCCGTTTTCCACAGCCTTGAGGGCGACCATGTTGTTGCTATAGGTCTTGCCGAAGGCGCGCAGTCCGGTCAGCCATTCTTCGGCGGCGTCGCGACCGTGTTTCTTGATGATGGCGACTGCCTGTTCCTGGAACGCGCCGCTGGTCGGTACGAAACCGACCTTGCCTTGCCACTGCGGGTCGGCGAAATCCAGCACCGATTTTGGCAGGTCTTTTTCATCGACCAGTTTCGGGTTGAAGGCCACTACGCGAACCCGGGCGGTGACGCCGATCCAGGTGCCGTTGCCGGCGACGTATTCTTTCGGCAGAACGGCCAGGGTCGCGTCGTCGGTCTTGGCCAGCAGGCCGAGTTCGCCGAGGTTGTTCAGCGGTGGGGATTCTTCGGTGTAGATGACGTCGGCGGGAGAGCGGTCGCCTTCTTCGATGATCTGGCTGGCCAGCTGATTGCTGCTGCCCTTGCGTACACTGACGTGAATGCCGGTCTTGGCTTCGAAGGCTTTGGCGATGGCGTCGCCGACCTCCTTGTGCTGACCGTTATAGAGAGTCAGGGAAACCGCGTCGGCAGCCTGGGTGAGGGGAGTGGCGAGTGCCAGGCTGAGCAGGGTGAAGGTCAAGCCGCGGCGCAGGGTATTTCGAAACATCATTCGCAGGGTTCCTCACTGTCGCATTGCAAAAACTTGCAACAATGATAAACGATATTGTTTCTCAAGTGCGCCTTGTGGGCAAAGGGTAGGTCTGGTAGACGTTTGGATTCATCTTTTCCAGACCCCGGAAACGCAAAAACCCGCTTTCGCGGGTTTTTGTGAAATTCAAGATCGTGACCTTGAATTTGAATTGGTGCCCAGAAGAAGACTCGAACTTCCACGACCGTAAGGTCACCAGCACCTGAAGCTGGCGTGTCTACCAATTTCACCATCTGGGCTTCATCTTCAGCGTTGCCGCCGTTGATGTGGCGCACTATACGGAGCGCCTTTTGATCTGTAAACCCCTGATTTGATTTTAATAAATCATTTTCAGAAAAATTCCGGGCGCAGAATGCACAAAACCCGCTTTCGCGGGTTTTGTGTGGGTCTTGAAACTGATCTAGTCTCAAACTCGAAATTGGTGCCCAGGAGAAGACTCGAACTTCCACGACCGTAAGGTCACCAGCACCTGAAGCTGGCGTGTCTACCAATTTCACCACCTGGGCATCTCGCCAACGTGTGTACGTCGTCGATGGCGCGCACTATACGGAGCGTGTTTTTAACTGTAAACCCCTGCCAGCAAAAAAAATGGTTTTTTTTACCAGCGGTGTTCAAAACGCCCTTCAGGCGTCGATACAAGGCTCCAGACGCGCCTTATATAGTCGGAAATTTCCCGTTTGATGGCGCCTATGCCAAACTAACCCGCATATAGACAAGGTGAAAACTCTCTAATGGCCGATTGGCAGTCCCTCGATCCCGAGGCCGCTCGTGAAGCGGAAAAATATGAAAACCCTATTCCCAGCCGCGAACTGATCCTTCAGCACCTTGCTGATCGGGGTTCGCCTGCTGCCCGCGAGCAACTGGTCGAAGAGTTTGGTCTGACCACGGAAGACCAGATTGAAGCCCTGCGCCGCCGCCTGCGCGCCATGGAGCGCGACGCTCAACTGATCTACACCCGCCGTGGCACGTATGCGCCGGTGGACAAGCTCGACCTGATCCTCGGCCGCATCAGCGGTCACCGCGACGGCTTCGGCTTCCTGGTGCCGGATGACGGCTCCGACGACCTGTTCATGAGCCCGGCGCAAATGCGTCTGGTGTTCGACGGCGACCGTGCCCTGGCCCGTGTTTCCGGGCTGGACCGTCGTGGTCGTCGCGAAGGTGTGATCGTCGAAGTGGTGTCCCGTGCCCACGAAAGCATCGTCGGCCGTTACTTCGAAGAGGGCGGTATCGGTTTCGTCGTCGCGGACAACCCGAAGATCCAGCAGGAAGTGCTGGTGACGCCGGGCCGCAACGCCAACGCCCAGATCGGTCAGTTCGTCGAGGTGAAAATCACCCACTGGCCGACTCCGCGCTTCCAGCCGCAAGGCGATGTGATCGAAGTCGTCGGCAACTACATGGCGCCGGGCATGGAAATCGATGTCGCCCTGCGCACCTACGACATTCCGCACGTCTGGCCTGAAGCCGTTCTGAAGGAAGCCGGCAAGCTCAAGCCGGAAGTCGAAGAGAAAGACAAAGAGAAGCGCGTCGACCTGCGCCATCTGCCGTTTGTCACCATCGACGGCGAAGATGCCCGCGACTTCGACGATGCGGTCTATTGCGAAGCCAAGCCCGGCAAACTGCGCCTGTTCTCCGGCGGCTGGAAGTTGTACGTGGCGATTGCCGACGTTTCCAGCTACGTGAAGATCGGTTCGGCTCTGGACAACGAAGCCCAGGTCCGTGGCAACTCGGTGTACTTCCCCGAGCGCGTGGTGCCGATGCTGCCGGAGCAGCTCTCCAACGGTCTGTGCTCGCTGAACCCCCACGTCGACCGTCTGGCCATGGTTTGCGAGATGACCATCTCCAAGTCCGGCGAAATGACCGACTACTGCTTCTATGAAGCGGTGATTCACTCTCACGCCCGTCTGACCTACAACAAGGTCAGTGCGATGCTGGAAACGCCGAAGGCCGCCGAAGGTCGCAAGCTTCGCGGTGAATACACCGACGTCTTGCCGCATCTGAAGCAGCTCTACGCGCTGTACAAGGTATTGCTGGCTGCCCGTCACGTGCGTGGCGCGATCGATTTCGAAACGCAGGAAACCCGGATCATCTTCGGTTCCGAGCGCAAGATTGCCGAAATCCGTCCGACCACCCGCAACGACGCGCACAAGCTGATCGAGGAATGCATGCTGGCGGCCAACGTGGCCACCGCCGAATTCCTGAAGAAGCACGAGATCCCTGCGCTGTACCGCGTCCACGACGGCCCGCCACCGGAGCGTCTGGAAAAACTGCGTGCGTTCCTGGGTGAGCTCGGTCTGTCCCTGCACAAAGGCAAGGATGGCCCGTCGCCGAAGGACTATCAGGCCCTGTTGGCCAGCATCAAGGACCGTCCGGATTTCCACCTGATCCAGACCGTGATGCTGCGTTCCCTGAGTCAGGCGGTGTACAGCGCCCAGAATGAAGGCCACTTCGGCCTGAATTACGAAGCCTATACCCACTTCACCTCGCCGATCCGTCGTTACCCGGACCTGCTCACGCACCGGGCGATCCGCAGCGTGATCCATTCGAAACAGGACACCCCGCACGTTCGTCGTGCCGGCGCGATGACCATTCCGAAGGCGCGCATCTATCCGTACGACGAAGCAGCGCTGGAGCAGCTCGGCGAGCAGTGCTCGATGAGCGAGCGCCGTGCCGACGAAGCGACCCGCGATGTGGTGAACTGGCTCAAGTGCGAGTTCATGAAGGATCGCGTGGGCGAATCGTTCCCGGGCGTGATCACTGCCGTGACCGGTTTTGGTCTGTTCGTCGAACTGACCGATATCTACGTCGAAGGTCTGGTGCACGTCACCGCACTGCCGGGCGACTACTACCACTTCGACCCTGTGCACCACCGCTTGGCGGGCGAGCGCACCGGTCGCAGCTTCCGTCTTGGCGATACCGTTGAAGTGCGCGTCATGCGCGTCGATCTCGACGAGCGCAAGATCGACTTCGAGATGGCTGAAAAAACCATCAGCGCGCCGATCGGCCGCAAGAAGCGTGGCGCCGAGGCGACTGCTCCGGCGGCCAAGGCTGTGGAAGAAAAAGCTCCGGCAAAAACCGCCAGCCGTCGTCCGGCCAAGGAAAAAGCTGTCGAGGCCTATCGTCCGAGCGATGCCGTGGCGAAAAACGCCGAGCTGCGCAAAAGCCGTGAATTGAAAAAGGCCTTGCTGGCCGACGCCAAGAGCGGTGGTAAAGCGGCGTCCGGGGGAAAGACCGGACGGTCGGCGCCTGACAAGGCCTCCGGCGGCAAGCCAGCCAAGCCGAGCAAACACCGCAAGGGCCCGCCGAAAGCGGGTTCCGCTCCAGCCAAAAGCGGCGGGGCACGTAAACCGAAGGCGAAGTCATGAGTCAGTTGGAAAAAATCTACGGCGTTCACGCGGTAGAAGCGTTGCTGCGTCACCACCCTAAGCGCGTCAAGCAGATCTGGCTGGCCGAAAGCCGTAACGATCCGCGAGTGCAGACGCTCATTGAACTGGCCAACGAAAACCGGGTTCAGATCGGTCAGGCCGAGCGCCGCGAAATGGATGCCTGGGTCGAAGGCGTGCACCAGGGCGTGGTGGCGGACGTTAGCCCGAGCCAGGTCTGGGGCGAGGCGATGCTCGACGAACTGCTAGATCGCACCGAGGGCGCGCCGCTGTTGCTGGTGCTCGACGGCGTGACCGACCCGCACAACCTCGGCGCGTGCCTGCGTTCGGCGGACGCAGCCGGTGCTTTGGCGGTCATCGTGCCGAAGGACAAGTCGGCCACTCTGACGCCTGTCGTGCGTAAAGTGGCCTGCGGCGCGGCGGAAGTGATTCCGCTGGTGGCCGTCACCAACCTTGCGCGCACCCTGGAAAAACTCCAGCAACGCGGGTTGTGGATTGTCGGCACGGCGGGTGAGGCCGAGGTCAGCATCTATGACCAGGACCTGACCGGCCCGACCATCCTGATCATGGGTGCCGAAGGCAAAGGCATGCGTCGCCTGACCCGCGAGCATTGCGATTACCTGGTGCACCTGCCGATGGCCGGTAGCGTCAGCAGTCTCAACGTTTCCGTGGCGACAGGCGTGTGCCTGTTCGAAGCCCAGCGCCAGCGCGGTGCCAAGGCCAGGGCAGCTGCCAAAAAGCCTTGAGCCATACGGCGATTCAAATGTGGGAGCGGGCGTGCTCGCGAAAGCGGAGTTACATTCAGCATCATTGTTGAGTGTTTCCCCCAATCGCGAGCAGGCTCGCTCCCGCAGTGCTTTGTGGTGTGACCCGCAATGGTGACTGTTCAAATAATCACCAATTGCCTTGCACCTCTTCAGTCCCTTCTCTACAATTGCGCCCCTTGCTGTGGCGGCAGGCATGCATGTGCCCCGCGCCAGCAAGTCCATAAGTGTCATTCACTCCTTGTCTGACCGTTTTTGAGCGGCAGGCTACAACCCGTAAGGAGCATTCATGCGTCATTACGAAATCATCTTTCTGGTCCACCCTGACCAGAGCGAGCAAGTCGGCGGCATGGTTGAGCGTTACACCAAGCTGATCGAAGAAGACGGCGGCAAAATCCACCGTCTGGAAGACTGGGGCCGTCGTCAACTGGCCTACGCAATCAACAATGTTCACAAGGCTCACTACGTGATGCTGAACGTTGAGTGCACCGGCAAGGCCCTGGCCGAGCTGGAAGACAACTTCCGCTACAACGATGCTGTGATCCGTAACCTGGTCATCCGTCGCGACGAAGCCGTTACCGGCCAGTCCGAGATGCTCAAGGCTGAAGAAAACCGCAGTGAGCGCCGTGAGCGTCGCGAACGTCCTGAGCACGATGGCAGCGCCGATGGCGATGACAGCGATAGCGACAGCGACAACAGCGATAACGCTGACGAGTAATCCACGGACCTTTTAAGGAGCCTATCAAATGGCACGTTTCTTCCGTCGTCGTAAATTCTGCCGCTTCACCGCTGAAGACGTGAAGGAGATCGACTACAAAGATCTCAACACTCTGAAAGCCTACGTATCCGAGACCGGCAAAATCGTTCCAAGCCGCATCACCGGTACCAAAGCTCGTTATCAGCGTCAGCTGGCCACCGCTATCAAGCGCGCCCGCTTCCTGGCCCTGCTGGCCTACACCGACAGCCACGGCCGCTGAGACCGGGCAGTCGACAAGTAGCAAAGGATTGAATGCATGCGTGCCTTAGCTGAGTTCATCATGCGCGGCCGTATGCAGGCCACTCTTGTAGTGGCCGGGTGTGCAACATTGCCGTTGTTGTATTGGTTGGGTGCTGCCGCCGGAAGCCTGGTGCTTCTGCGGCGCGGATTGGCCGACGCCCTGGGCGTCGTGTCGCTGGGACTGCTGCCGGCATTGATCTGGTGGTTGTATGCCGATGACCCACGTGCGCTTCTGGTGCTGCTGGGGTCTTCGGGGCTTGCGCTGGTGTTGCGCGCAAGCGAGTCCTGGGTCCGTACGCTGCTGGTCAGCGTGGCCATGGGGCTGGTGTTTTCAGTGGTGCTCGGGGCGGCGTTTGCGCCCCAGATCGAGATGCTGGCGCAGGCCTTGATAAAGGTCATGCCCGCGCTTCTCGGTGATGCCTACCAACATTTGTCGGTAGACGAGCAGGCGCGTTTCGCGTCGCTGATCGCACCGGTCCTGACCGGCCTGATTGCGGCCTTGTTGCAGATCGTCAGCGTGCTGAGCCTGATTGTCGGGCGGTACTGGCAGGCGTTGTTGTACAACCCGGGTGGTTTTGGTCGCGAGTTTCGCGCCATCCGGATCCCGCTGGGGCTGGCGATGTTACTGCTGGCGTTGATGCTTCTGGGCCCGAACCTCGGTGCACAGATGGCCATGTTGACGCCGTTGTGCAGTGTACCGCTGGTGTTCGCCGGGCTGGCCCTGATTCACGGGCTGGTGGCGCAAAGGCGACTGGCCGGTTTCTGGCTGGTGGGGTTGTACGTGACGCTGTTGCTGTTCATGCAGCTGATCTATCCGTTGCTCGTGGTTCTGGCCATTGTCGACAGCCTGATTGATTTTCGCGGTCGGGTGTCGAAAGACACCGATAACGCGAACGGTGAAGGTTAAAAGTTAAGAGGATTTCCACATGCAACTGATCCTTCTGGAAAAAATCGCCAACCTGGGCAACCTGGGCGACAAAGTAAACGTTAAGGCCGGTTACGGCCGTAACTACCTGCTGCCTTTCGGCAAAGCCACCGCTGCGACCGCTGCCAACCTGGCTGCGTTCGAAGAGCGTCGCGCTGAGCTGGAAAAAGCCGCCGCAGACCGTAAAGCATCGGCTGAAAGCCGTGCTGCCCAACTGGCCGAGCTGGAAGTGACCATCACTGCCACCGCTGGCGACGAAGGCAAGCTGTTCGGTTCGATCGGTACTCACGACATCGCTGACGCACTGACCGCCTCCGGCGTTGAAGTTGCGAAAAGCGAAGTTCGTCTGCCGAACGGCACCATCCGCAACGTGGGTGAATTCGACGTGGCTGTGCACCTGCACGCCGAAGTTGAAGCCACCGTACGCGTTGTCGTGGTAGCAGCTTAAGCAACACCCTGATCGACTGGCGGCTTGTCCGGCAGACGGTTAACATCGGGCACGATCCTGTTTACAGGTCGTGCCCTTTGTCTTTCTGCACTCCCTGCTTTTCCTGATTAAAAAGTGGCCATGAACGAAATCTCCGCTCCCGAGCAATATGATCTGCAAACCGCCGCGCTGAAGGTGCCGCCGCATTCCATCGAGGCCGAACAGGCCGTGCTCGGTGGTCTGATGCTGGACAACAACGCCTGGGAACGGGTGCTCGATCAAGTCTCCGACGGCGATTTCTACCGACATGACCACCGTCTGATTTTCCGAGCGATCGCCAAACTGGCCGATCAGAACCTGCCAATCGACGTCGTGACCCTTGCCGAACAACTGGACAAGGAAGGTCAGACCTCGCAGGTCGGCGGCCTCGGTTATCTTGGCGAGCTGGCGAAAAACACGCCGTCCGTCGCCAACATCAAGGCCTATGCGCAGATCGTCCGCCAGCGTGCGACGTTGCGTCAGCTGATCGGTATCAGCACCGAAATTGCCGACAGCGCCTTCAACCCGAGGGTCGCACCGCCGAGGAAATCCTCGACGAAGCCGAGCGGCAGATCTTCGCGATTGCCGAGGCCCGGCCGAAAACCGGCGGCCCGGTGGGTGTCAATGACCTGCTCACCAAGGCCATCGACCGCATCGATACGCTGTTCAACACCTCGGATGCGATCACCGGCCTGTCCACCGGCTACACCGACCTCGACGAGAAGACCAGCGGCCTGCAACCGGCCGACTTGATCATCGTCGCCGGCCGTCCGTCGATGGGTAAGACGACTTTCGCGATGAACCTGGTGGAAAACGCCGTGTTGCGCAGCGACAAGGTGGTGCTGGTGTACTCCCTCGAGATGCCAGGCGAATCGCTGATCATGCGTATGCTGTCGTCCCTCGGTCGGATCGACCAGACCAAGGTGCGTTCCGGCCAGCTGGAAGACGACGACTGGCCGCGCCTGACCTCGGCGGTCAATCTGCTCAACGATCGCAAGCTGTTCATCGACGACACTGCGGGTATCAGCCCGTCGGAGATGCGTGCCCGGACCCGGCGTCTGGTGCGCGAGCACGGCGACATCGGCCTGATCATGATCGACTACCTGCAGTTGATGCAGATCCCCGGCTCCAGTGGTGACAACCGGACCAACGAGATTTCCGAGATCTCCCGATCCCTGAAAGCCCTGGCCAAGGAATTCAACTGCCCCGTGGTTGCCCTGTCGCAGCTCAACCGTTCCCTGGAACAACGTCCCAACAAGCGTCCGGTGAACTCCGACTTGCGGGAATCCGGAGCGATCGAGCAGGACGCCGACGTGATCATGTTTGTGTACCGGGACGAGGTGTATCACCCGGAAACCGAACACAAGGGCATCGCCGAAATCATCATCGGCAAGCAGCGGAACGGCCCGATCGGTTTCATCCGCCTGGCCTTCATCGGCAAGTACACGCGCTTCGAAAACCTCGCGCCGGGCAGTTACAACTTCGACGACGACGAGTAACTCCGCCCTCGTCTGACAGCCCATGATATTTCCGACCACAGCCGTCGGAATTGGTCATTTTTTGTGCTATATTCCGCGCCCGCGATTTTGCACCTCAACACCGGTCATCGACATGCAAGCAGCCAAGCCGTTATTTGACTATCCAAAATACTGGGCCGAATGTTTCGGGCCGGCGCCATTTCTGCCGATGAGCAGGGAGGAGATGGATCAGCTTGGCTGGGATTCCTGCGACATCATCATTGTCACGGGTGATGCCTACGTCGATCACCCGTCGTTCGGCATGGCGATCATAGGCCGGCTGCTGGAGTCGCAAGGCTTCCGCGTCGGGATCATCGCCCAGCCTGACTGGCAGTCCAAAGACGATTTCATGAAGCTCGGCGAGCCGAACCTGTTCTTCGGCGTCGCGGCCGGCAACATGGACTCGATGATCAACCGCTACACCGCGGACAAGAAAATTCGCTCCGACGACGCCTACACCCCGGGCGGCATGGCCGGCAAACGTCCGGATCGTGCGAGCCTGGTCTACAGCCAGCGCTGCAAGGAAGCCTACAAGCACGTGCCGATCGTGCTCGGCGGCATCGAAGCCTCCCTGCGCCGCATCGCCCACTACGACTATTGGCAAGATCGCGTGCGCAACTCGATCCTGATCGACGCCAGCGCCGACATCCTGCTCTACGGCAACGCAGAGCGAGCGATTGTCGAAGTCGCCCAGCGTCTGTCCTACGGTCACAAGATCGAAGACATCACCGATGTGCGCGGCACCGCGTTCATCCGTCGTGACACCCCGGCGGGCTGGTACGAAGTCGACTCCACGCGCATCGACCGTCCGGGCAAGATCGACAAGATCATCAACCCGTACGTCAACACCCAGGACACGGCGGCTTGCGCCATCGAGCAGGAAAAAGGCCCTGTCGATGATCCGCAGGAAGCCAAGGTCGTGCAGATCCTGGCCAGCCCGAAAATGACCCGTGACAAGACCGTGATCCGCCTGCCGTCGATGGAAAAGGTGCGTAACGATCCGGTCCTGTATGCCCACGCCAATCGCGTGCTGCACCTGGAAACCAACCCGGGCAACGCCCGCGCGCTGGTGCAGAAGCATGGCGAGATCGACGTCTGGTTCAACCCGCCGCCGATTCCGATGACCACTGAAGAAATGGACTACGTGTTCGGCATGCCTTACGCACGTGTCCCGCATCCTGCGTATGGCAAGGAAAAGATCCCGGCCTACGACATGATCCGCTTCTCGGTGAACATCATGCGTGGCTGCTTCGGCGGCTGCACCTTCTGCTCGATCACCGAGCACGAAGGCCGGATCATCCAGAACCGTTCCGAAGAGTCGATCATTCGCGAAATCGAAGAGATCCGCGACAAGGTGCCAGGTTTCACCGGCGTCATCTCCGACCTCGGCGGCCCGACCGCGAACATGTACCGCATCGCCTGCAAGAGCCCGGAAATCGAATCCGCGTGCCGCAAGCCGTCCTGCGTGTTCCCGGGCATCTGTCCGAACCTGAACACCGACCACTCGTCGTTGATCCAGCTGTACCGCAGCGCCCGTGCGCTGCCGGGCGTGAAGAAGATCCTGATCGCCTCGGGTCTGCGCTACGACCTCGCGGTCGAATCGCCGGAATACGTCAAGGAGCTGGTGACCCACCACGTCGGTGGTTATCTGAAGATCGCCCCGGAGCACACCGAGGAAGGTCCGCTCAACCAGATGATGAAACCGGGGATCGGCACCTACGACCGCTTCAAGCGCATGTTCGAGAAGTTCTCGAAGGAGGCGGGCAAGGAGCAGTACCTGATTCCGTACTTCATCGCGGCCCACCCGGGCACCACCGATGAGGACATGATGAACCTGGCTCTGTGGCTCAAGGGCAACGGTTTCCGTGCCGACCAGGTGCAGGCGTTCTATCCGTCGCCGATGGCCTCGGCCACCGCCATGTATCACTCGGGCAAGAACCCGCTGCGCAAGGTCACCTACAAGAGCGACGGCGTGACCATCGTCAAGAGCGAGGAGCAGCGCCGCCTGCACAAGGCGTTCCTGCGTTATCACGATCCTAAGGGCTGGCCGATGCTGCGTGAAGCGCTGATCCGCATGGGCCGTGGCGACCTGATCGGGCCGGGCAAGCACCAGTTGATCCCGCTGCATCAGCCGGCCACCGACAGCTACCAGAGTGCCCGTCGCAAGAACTCGACGCCGGCCGGCAGCCATAAGGTCGCGAAAGAGAAGACCACCAAGATCCTCACCCAGCACACCGGTCTGCCACCGCGTGCCAGCGACGGCGGCAATCCTTGGGACAAGCGTGAACAGGCCAAGGCCGCGGCATTCGCCCGCAACCAGCAGGCCGCCAAGGAGCGCAAGGAAGCGGCGAAAGGCAAAGGGCCGAAACCGGCACGCAAGCCGGTCGTACCGCGCTGAAACGCACTTGAGCTGAACAGAACGCCAACCTTCGGGTTGGCGTTTTGCTGATCGTTCCCACGTCGAGGCGTCGAACCGTCTGCGTGGGAATGCCTCTAGGGACGCTCCGCGTCCAGTGACGCAGAGCGTCACGGGCTGCATTCCCACGCGGGAGCGTGGGAACGATCAAGTACCAAGCCGCTTTCGCAACATTTGCGTGCAACTGTGCCAAACCATTTCACCGCATCGCCCGATTTTGGTGCTGTACTGCCCTGAGCATTCCGGGAAAGCGCCCAAGCCTCTGCATGGCATAAGTCTTGCGCGCTTTCGAATACGCTTGGGCTCGCAGGAGGCACGCCGTGTCGATTCATGTCGCATTGCATCACGTCACGCATTACCGCTACGACCGCGCTGTCGAACTCGGCCCGCAGATCGTGCGTTTGCGCCCGGCTGCCCACAGCCGCACGCGGATTCTGTCTTATTCACTGAAGGTCTCGCCCGAGCAGCACTTCGTCAACTGGCAGCAGGACCCTCAGGGCAACTACCTCGCACGCCTGGTGTTCCCCGAGAAAACCGCCGAACTGCGGATCGAGGTCGATCTGCTGGCCGAGATGGCGGTGTTCAATCCGTTCGACTTTTTCCTCGAGCCCTACGCCGAGAAAATCCCCTTCGCCTACGCCGCCGATGAACGCAAGGAACTGGCGCCGTACCTCGAAACCCTGCCGCTGACGCCGAAGTTCAAGGCGTACCTGGACGCCATCGACCGTACGCCGCTGCCGGCCGTGGATTTCCTGGTGGCGCTCAACCAGCGTCTGAGCGAAGACATCAATTACCTGATTCGCATGGAGCCGGGCGTTCAGACCCCGGAGCACACGCTTGAACACGCCTCCGGCTCTTGTCGCGACTCCGCATGGCTGCTGGTGCAACTGCTGCGCAATCTCGGACTGGCGGCGCGTTTCGTCTCCGGTTACCTGATTCAACTGACCGCCGACGTGAAAAGCCTCGACGGCCCGTCCGGCACCGAAGTGGACTTCACCGACCTGCACGCGTGGTGCGAGGTGTATCTGCCCGGCGCCGGCTGGATCGGCCTCGATGCGACCTCCGGACTGTTTGCCGGGGAAGGACATATCCCGCTGGCCTGCAGTCCCGATCCGTCCTCGGCGGCGCCGATCAGTGGTCTGGTGGAACCTTGCGAGTGCGAGTTCAGCCACGAAATGTCGGTGGAGCGGATCTGGGAAGCCCCACGCGTCACCAAGCCCTACACCGATGAGCAATGGCTGGCGATCCAGGCGCTGGGTCGGCAGATCGATGCCGACCTGCTGGAAGGTGATGTGCGCCTGACCATGGGGGCGAACCGACCTTCGTATCCATCGACGACCCCGACGGCGCCGAATGGAACACCGCCGCGCTGGGCCCGGACAAGCGCCGGCTCTCCGCCGAACTGTTCCAGCGCATGCGCAAGCACTACGCACCCAAAGGGCTGGTGCATTTCGGCCAGGGCAAGTGGTATCCGGGCGAGCAACTGCCGCGCTGGTCGCTGAATTGCTACTGGCGTCGCGACGGCGTGCCGATCTGGCACAACAACGCGCTGATCGCCGATGAGCAGCAGGACTACGGCGCCGATGGCGCACTGGCAGGGCGTTTTCTGGCGAGCGTCGCCGAACGCCTGAAGCTGCCGACACGCTTCGTGTTCCCGGCCTACGAAGACAATTTTTATTACCTCTGGCGCGAGGGCGCCTTGCCGAGCAACGTCAGCGCCGAAGACTCGCGTCTGGAGGAACCTCTGGAACGTGCGCGACTGCGCAAGGTGTTCAGTCAGGGGCTGGACAAGGTCATCGGCCAGGTACTGCCGCTGGCGCGCACCGCCAAGGGCGATCAATGGCAGAGCGGGCGCTGGTATCTGCGCGATGAACATTGCCGGCTGGTGCCGGGGGATTCACCGCTCGGGTATCGCCTGCCGTTGGGCTCGCAGCCCTGGGTGAGGGCGGCGGAGTATCCGTTCATTCATCCGAATGACCCGAATCAGGACTTTCCCGAACTGCCCGAAACATCGCAGCTCAATGATCACCGTGAGCCGGCTGCGGTGGACGAGCGTGTGCCGAAGATTGACGAATCCGCCGACTGGCTGACCCGCACGGCATTCTGCGCCGAGGCCCGGGAAGGCCGGTTGTACCTGTTCATGCCACCGCTGGAGCGGGTCGAGGACTATCTGGAACTGGTGGCTGCCATCGAAGCCACTGCCGAGGAACTGCATTGCCCGGTATTGCTGGAGGGTTATGAGCCGCCGAGCGATCCGCGTCTGAGCAACTTTCGCATTACGCCGGATCCCGGCGTGATTGAGGTCAACGTACAGCCGTCGGCGACCTGGGATGAGTTGGTCGAGCGCACCGAGTTTCTGTACGAAGAAGCGCGCCAGACCCGACTGTCCACCGAGAAATTCATGGTCGACGGACGACATACCGGAACCGGCGGCGGCAACCATTTCGTGCTTGGTGGCGCGACTCCGGGCGATTCACCGTTTCTGCGCCGTCCGGATCTGCTGCGCAGCCTGATCAGCTACTGGCACAACCATCCTTCGCTGTCCTACCTGTTTTCCGGACTGTTCATCGGCCCGACCTCTCAGGCGCCGCGAGTCGATGAAGCGCGCAACGATGCGCTATATGAGCTGGAAATCGCTTTCGCGCAGATGCCGGCGCCGGGAGAAGACTGCCCGCCGTGGCTGGTCGATCGCTTGCTGCGCAACTTGCTGATCGACGTCACCGGCAACACCCACCGCGCCGAGTTCTGCATCGACAAGCTGTATTCACCGGATGGCGCCACCGGGCGCCTCGGTCTGCTGGAGTTGCGCGCGTTCGAGATGCCGCCCCATGCGCGCATGAGTCTGGCGCAACAGCTGTTGTTGCGGGCGCTGGTGGCGCGGTTCTGGCGCGAGCCTTATGCGCCGCCGAAGCTGGTGCGTTGGGGTACGGAACTGCACGACCGCTTCCTCTTGCCGCACTTCATCGAGCAGGACTTCGCCGACGTCATCGTCGAACTCAACAATGCCGGTTACCCCTTGCGCGCCGAATGGTTTGCGGCGCATCTGGAGTTCCGCTTTCCCAAGGTCGGCGACTACACCGTCAACGGTATCGAACTGGAATTGCGTCAGGCCCTTGAACCCTGGCATGTGCTGGGCGAGGAGGGCGCGGCGGGTGGTACGGTGCGCTATGTCGATTCATCGCTGGAGCGCTTGCAGGTCAAGCTTTCGGGGCTGCCGCCGCAGCGTTATCTGCTGACCTGCAATGGCATCCCGGTGCCGCTGCAATCGACCGGCCGGGTGGGCGAGTTTGTTGCCGGTGTGCGTTTTCGCGCATGGCAACCGGCCAACTGCCTGCAACCGACGATCCCGGTGCATGCGCCGCTGGTGTTCGACTTGCTTGATACCTGGATGCAGCGCTCGCTGGGCGGTTGCCAGTACCACGTCGCGCATCCGGGCGGGCGCAATTACGAAACGCTGCCGGTCAACGCCAACGAAGCGGAGAGCCGGCGCATGGCGCGTTTCTTCCGCATCGGACATACGCCGGGGAAACTTCCTATACCGAATCTGACTATTTCCGACGAGTTTCCGATGACACTCGATTTACGACGCTTTTGATTCGTACACGACCCCCGGATTTTTCGTATATCCGGGCGTCATGTGCCTGCGTTAGTCTGACCGAACCTTGCCGGCTGCCGAGCTTTCCATGCCTGACCTGCTTGACCGCTACCCGCTTACGGCGGGCACCTATCACGAACTGCTCGACGACAGCGGAGCGGTGCGCCCGCACTGGCGGCGACTGGTCGACCAATTGCAGCGCAGCACTCCGGCGCAACTGGCGCAGCGCCAGGCGTTGCTGACCCGGCAGATTCAGGAAAACGGCGTCACCTACAACGTCTATGCCGACCCCAAGGGTGCGGATCGTCCTTGGGAGCTGGACCTGCTGCCCCATGTGATCGCCGCCGATGAGTGGCAACAGCTGTCTGCCGGAATCGCCCAGCGCGCGCGGCTGCTCAATGCGGTGCTGGCGGACCTGTATGGCCCGCAACAGTTGATTCGCGAAGGCTTGCTACCGGCGGAGCTGGTGTTCGGTCACAACAACTTCCTCTGGCCCTGTCAGGGCATTGCGCCGCCGGATGGGGCCTTTCTGCATCTGTATGCCGTGGATCTGGCGCGCACGCCGGACGGGCGCTGGTGGGTGACGGCGGATCGTACTCAGGCGCCATCGGGTGCCGGTTACGCGCTGGAAAACCGCACCATCGTGTCCCGTGCCTTCCCCGAGATGTACCGGGATATGAAGGTGCAGCATCTGGCCGGATTCTTCCGCACCTTGCAGGAAACCCTGGCCCGTCAGGCGCCTTGCGACGATGACGCACCGCTGGTGGTGTTGCTGACCCCGGGGCGTTTCAACGAGAGCTATTTCGAACATCTTTATCTGGCGCGCCAGCTCGGTTATCCGCTGGTGGAGGGCGGTGACCTGACGGTGCGCGATGCCACGGTCTACCTGAAAACCCTCAGTGGCCTGCGCCGGGTACACGCGATCATGCGCCGGCTCGACGATGACTTTTGCGATCCGCTGGAGTTGCGCACGGATTCGGCGCTCGGCGTTCCGGGATTGCTGGAGGCGGTGCGTCAGGGCCGGGTGCTGGTGGCCAATGCGCTGGGCAGCGGGGTGCTGGAGTCGCCGGGGCTGCTGGGTTTCCTGCCGAAGATCAATCAGTACCTGTTCGGCGAAGAGCTGATCCTGCCGTCCATTGCCACGTGGTGGTGCGGTGAGGTGCCGGTGTTGGCCCAGGCGCTGGAGAAACTGCCGGAGCTGTTGATCAAACCGGCGTTTCCGTCGCAAAGCTTCGCACCGGTTTTTGCCCGGGATCTGAGCGAAAAACAGCGTGAAAGTCTCGCCGCGCGCATGCAGGCCCGTCCTTATGCGTACGTTGCGCAAGAACTCGCCCAGTTGTCCCAGGCACCGATCTGGCAGCCCGAGGACGGGCAACTGCAACCCCGGGCAATCGGCATGCGCATGTACGCCGTGGCCAGTCACGACGGTTATCGGGTGCTGCCCGGTGGGCTGACCCGGGTCGCGGCCGAAGCCGATGCCGAAGTGGTATCGATGCAGCGCGGCGGCGCGAGCAAGGACACCTGGGTGCTGGGGATCGGCCGCCAAGCGGCGAGCAGTGGAAAGCCCAGCGCAACATCGGCGTGCCTGATCTGGTGCGCCGCGATCCGTATCTGCCGTCGCGGGTGGTGGAGAACCTGTTCTGGTTTGGCCGTTACTGCGAGCGTTGCGACGACAGTGCGCGGCTGCTGCGGATCATGCTGGCGCGCTACGTCGACGGCGATGACCCGCAGGCCCTGCAGGCTGCCGTGGAGCTCGGCGAGCGACTGATGCTGCTGCCGGACGAAGGCAAGCTGCCGGAGCGCCTGCTCGCGGCACTGCTCGGCGAGGACTGGTCGTTCAGCCTGCGCTCCAACCTGCAACGCTTGCAGTGGGCGGCATCCCAGGTGCGCGGCAAGCTGTCCCGTGAAAACTGGCAGGCGCTGGTGGAGCTGCAACGCGAGGCTTCGGAGCTGGACACCGACGAACCGGATTTTGGCGAACTGCTGGATTTTCTCAACCGATTGGTGATGTCGCTGGCGGCGCTGTCCGGGTTTGCTCTCGATGACATGACCCGCGACGAAGGCTGGCGTTTCCTGATGATCGGCCGGCGGATCGAGCGCCTGCAGTTTCTCAGCAGCAGCCTCGCGGGATTCCTGCGCGGCGCCGGGGCGTTCGATCAGGCCGGGCTTGAGTGGTTGCTGGAGTTGGGGAATAGCAGCATCACCTATCGCTCGCGTTATCTGGCGGTGGCGCAATTGATTCCGGTGCTCGACCTTTTGCTGCTGGATGAGCAGAACCCCCATGCGGTGCTGTTCCAGTTGAAGCTGGTGACCCGCACCCTCAAGCGTCTGAACGATGATTTCGGTGTGCCGAGGGAGGCTGGATTGCCGCCGCTGGTCGAGCGTCTGGCGCGTTTCGACCTGAGCTGTCTGGAGAATCCGCTGTTCGGCGAATCCAGCGTGCGCGCGGCCCTCGATGGTCTGGCGGATCTGTTGCAGGAGATCGCCGACGCCAGCAGTCAGGTGTCGGATCGTCTGGCGCTGCGCCATTTCGCCCATGTCGATGATGTCAGCCAGCGCACGGTGTCCGTCTGATGAGCGCCCATTACCAGATCTTTCACGACACCTGCTATCGCTATGACAGCCCGGTGTCCCTGGCTCAGCAACTGGCGCACCTGTGGCCGCGCGAATGCGAGTGGCAGCGCTGCACCGAACAGCAATTGCTGATCAGTCCGGAGCCGACCACCCGCCGTGACGAGCAGGATGTGTTCGGCAATCCGCTGACCCGCCTGGCCTTCGAACGGCCACACGATGAGTTGCAGGTCAATGCACGGCTGACGGTCGAGGTGCTGGCACGGCCCGTGGTGGATTTTCATCAGTCGCCGGCCTGGGAATTGACGCGTAACGCGCTGACCTACAGCAGCCAGCCGCTGTCTGCTTCGTTGCTGGAAGCCTGCTGCTATCGATTCCAGTCGCCCTACGTGCACCTGAAGCGCAGTTTCGTCGAGTTCTCGGAGAGCTGTTTCCCGGCCGGCAGACCATTGATGCTGGGTGTGCAGGCCCTGATGCAGAAGATCTTCAGCGAATTCACCTTCGACGCCGAAGCAACGCAAGTCGCGACGCCACTCGTTGAAGTGCTGGAGCGCCGGCGCGGGGTCTGTCAGGACTTCGCGCACTTGATGCTCGCATGCGTGCGATCACGCGGGTTGGCGGCGCGTTACGTCAGCGGCTATCTGCTGACTCAGCCGCCACCGGGGCAGCCACGGTTGATCGGTGCCGATGCGTCCCATGCCTGGGTTTCAGTGTTTTGCCCGGTGCTGGGCTGGGTGGATTTCGACCCGACGAACAATGTGCAGCCGGCGCTGGAGCACATCACCTTGGCCTGGGGGCGGGATTTCTCCGATGTGTCGCCGTTGCGCGGGGTGATATTGGGCGGTGGCAATCACGACCCGGAAGTCCGCGTCACCGTGATGCCTCTGGAGGAGTGAAGGTCAAATGTGGGAGCGGGCTTGCTCGCGAAAGCAATATGTCAGTCACATCCATCGTGAATGTCACGGCGCTTTCGCAAGCAAGCCCGCTCCCACAGGAATTGCGTTCAGTGGTCCTGCGGTATTGCTCAGGCCTCGGGTGCCTGGTCTTTCGGTGCCTCAACATCATCATCGGTCGCCACTTCACCGTCAGGGTTCAGTGCCGCTTCTTCAGCCATCTGTTTCTTGCGCTGAAGCTTTTCCTCTTTCTTCTGTTCCTTGGCCAGGTCACGTTGACGTTTGGCGAAGGAGTAATTGGGTTTGGCCATGGGCGATCCTCTGGGGTCGAAGGTGAGGTTGAGCGGCGCGTATTCTGCCCTGTATCGGTGCCCGGCGGTTAACCGGGTTTCTGGTCGACCCATTTGGGCGTGACGGTGGGCTTCCAGTTATCGAGGGCTTCGAGCAGCGTTTGAGGCGATTCACTCACTTGCAGCATGTCACGGTGTGGTGCGCGAACGAAGCCTTCGCCGACGATGTGATCGAGAAATGCAGTGAGTTTGCTGTAGAAACCGTTCACTTCCAGCAGGCCGAGCGGCTTGCCGTGGTAGCCGAGCTGGCCCCAGGTCCAGACTTCGAACAGCTCTTCCAGGGTGCCGAGGCCGCCGGGAAGGGCGATGAACGCATCGCTGAGTTCGGCCATCCGCGCCTTGCGCGCGTGCATGCCGTCGACTACTTCCAGACGTGTCAGGCTTTTGTGACCGATTTCCTTGTCCATCAGGCTCTGCGGGATGATGCCGATCACTTCGCCACCGGCCGCCAGCGCGGCATCGGCGACAATCCCCATCAGGCCGACGGCGCCACCGCCATAGACCAGGGTCAGCTTACGTTCGGCGATAGCCTTGCCGAGGGCAATGGCGGCTTCGGTGTACGCCGGGGTGGTGCCGGCGTTGGCACCGCAAAATACACAAACGGATGTGAGAGACATGCCTTCCTCCTGGGTCAATCGGTCACAGGGTAATGGCTGGCACGCCCTGATCCAAGGGCTAGACTTCGTGTTTCGGGGTTTCATAAGTACCGCTGGCACCACAGGCGTAGGCGGCGAGCAGACTGCACAACAGGCTGTTGAAGGACATGACGGATGCTCCGGTTGAGTTGAGCCCTGAAGATACGTCCCGCCCAAACGTCTGGCTGTTAGATTGTTTCGATGAGTGTCATAGCCTGAAAGTTGTATACAATTTTTGACTCAAGTCATAGGAACTTGCGAAGATTTCAGGCAGTCTTCCAACCATTCGTGTTTTGTTAACCCTGCCTTGGAGATTCACCATGTTTTCCAAAGTTGTTGCGGTATCCCTGCTGGCGCTGGCCAGCAGCCAATTGATGGCTGCCGAGTGCAAAACCACCGTTGACTCCACCGACCAGATGTCCTTCAACACCAAGGAGATCGTGATCGACAAGAGCTGCAAGACCTTCACCGTCGAACTGACCCACTCCGGCAGCCTGCCGAAGAACGTCATGGGCCATAACCTGGTGATCAGCAAGGAAGCCGACATGCAGCCGATCGCCACCGACGGCCTGGCCGCCGGCATCGACAAGAACTACCTGAAGGACGGCGACGAGCGCGTCATCGCCCACACCAAGATCATCGGCGCCGGCGAAAAAGACTCGCTGACCATCGATGTATCGAAACTGGCTGCCGGCACCGATTACGGCTTCTTCTGCTCGTTCCCTGGCCACATCTCGATGATGAAAGGCACAGTGGTTGTGAAGTAAGAAAACCGCAGTCCAAAAAAAGCGTCCCGAGGGACGCTTTTTTTATGCCCGGAATTCAAGGCGCAAACGGCATGACGCGCTTGTGATGAGTCTTTTTGTAGGTGTTGACGATGATGTCGAACGCTTCCTGACGCACCGGCTCGCCGTGCAGGAAAGCGTCGATCTCGGCGTAGGTCACGCCGTGGGACGCTTCGTCCGGTTTGCCCGGCGACAGGTCTTCCAGATCCGCCGTCGGCACTTTTTCCACCAGCGATTCCGGTGCCCCGAAGCTGCGGGCGATGGCCCGGACCTGGTTTTTCACCAGACCGCTGAGCGGGGCCAGGTCGCAGGCGCCGTCACCGAACTTGGTGAAGAAACCCATTACCGCTTCCGCCGCGTGGTCGGTGCCGATCACCAGACCATGGGCCGCGCCGGCGATCGTGTACTGGGCGACCATGCGCATCCGCGCTTTGGTGTTGCCGAGCACGAAATCCACCGACACCGCGTGCTTGCCTTCGAAGGCTGCGACTTCGCTGGCCAGGGATTTCACTGCCGGGCCGATGTTGACGGTATGGCGCTCGTCCGGGGCGATGAAGTCCACCGAAGCCTGGGCATCGTGCTCATCGAACTGCACGTCGTACGGCAGGCGCACGGCGATGAACTTGTAGGCCTCGTCACCGGTGCGCTCGCGCAGTTCACGTACGGCGCGCTGGGCCAGCAGACCTGCGGTCAGCGAGTCGACACCGCCGCTGATGCCCAGCACCAGGGTCTTGAGCCCGGAATTGGTCAGGCAATCCTGGATGAAGGTGATGCGTCGGGCGACTTCCGCTTCGAGGGCCTGGTAATCGGCGAACGGCGGCTGAACGTTGAGCTGTTCAGCAATCTCACGCTGTACGGCTTGCATGAATTCACTCCTTGCTAGAAAGGCTGGAAACGGCAGGAACCTGGAAAACGTGTCGCAAATAGGCGACGAAATTCGGGTCTTTGCAGTGGGTCTTGCCCGGCTCGTCGGAGATCTTCGCCACCGGTTGGCCGTTGCAGGCGGTCATTTTAAGCACGATGCTCATCGGTTCGACACCCGGAATGTCACAGGTCAGGTTGGTGCCGATGCCGAAGCTGACATTGATCCGCCCCCGCAGTGCCCGGAAGATCTCCAGCGACTTGGGCAGCGTCAGGCTGTCGGAGAACACCAGAGTCTTGCTCATCGGATCGATGCCGAGCTTGTGATAGTGGGCGATGCATTTTTCGCCCCACAGCACCGGATCCCCGGAATCGTGGCGCAAGCCGTCGAACAGCTTGGCGAAGAACAGATCGAAGTCGCCGAGGAAGGCATCGGTGGTGATGCAGTCGGTCAGGGCGATTCCCAGCAGGCCGCGGTACTCGCGGACCCAGCAATCGAGGGCGGCAATCTGGCTGTCGATCAGTCGCGGGCCGAGTTGCTGGTGCGCCATGATCCACTCGTGGGCCATGGTGCCCAGTGGTTTCATGTCCAGCTCGCGGGACAGGTGCACGTTGCTGGTGCCGACAAAACGCCCGGGGAAATCGTGCTTGAGCACGTTCACCACTTCTTCCTGCACCCGGTAGGAAAACCGTCGGCGGGTGCCGAAATCGGCGACCTGCAACTGCGACAGCTCGTCGGCCGAGGCGTTGGCGGTCAGCCAGTCGAACTTGCGATACAGCTGCTCGCGGGCCTGTTCCAGCAGCGTTTCGCGGTAGCGATAACGGTTGCGCACTTCGCTGACGATCGCCAGCAGCGGCACTTCGAACAGGATCACATGCAGCCACGGCCCGCGCAGGCGGATGAACAACTCGCCGTTCTCGATGCCGGTGTGCAGGTAGCGCAGGTTGAAGCGGAACAGACCGAGGAAACGCAGGAAATCCGGCTTGAGGAACGAGATGCGCTCGAGAAAGCTCAACTGATCGGCGCTCAGACTCAACTCGGCCAGGCGCTCGACCTGAAAGCGGATCTCCGCCAGATACGGACGCAGATCCTCACTGTTACGGCAACGGAACTCCCATTCGACTTCGACGTTGGGGTAGTTGTGCAGCACCGCCTGCATCATCGTCAGTTTGTAGAAGTCGGTGTCGAGCAGGTTCTGCACGATGCGATCGGCAAATACACTCTCGCTCATAACGGGGTCTCCAGGCGGGCCGCGCATTGGCGCGGTATCAATCAATGGCGCTAGTGGCGCATATCCTGAATGAAGATTGCTAGCGATTTTTTGCTCGGTGGCCTGCTTTCGTCTTTGAAGGCTTTCGCTTTTTTGTCCTGAAGCAGTTTTTTGTTCGGGATACACATCGAGCGCCGCTTGAATGACCCGCTCAAGTCGCTCCCAGCTTTTTATGTACTCTTCGAGAAGCGAATGCCTAGGGATGAGATTTGTTTCGACCGCTTTGATCATTGCTGCCCTGAGCATTGCATAAGTGGCTGCTTCAGGCATTGGCGAAGCCCCCTTGAAGGTAAGCTGATCGAGCCTGGCAACGCCATCCTGAAGCAATACATAAACAGGGAGTAGCAGTCGGTAAAGATCTGAGTCATTGATGTCCTTGATGGTTACGGATGTCAGAGTCTCTAGAAGGCCGACAGCCGCGCGGATTCTGAAACTGGCATCTTCGAATAGTTCGCTGGGCGCGGCGTGTGTATCTATTAAATAGGTCGGGCTGTTGGTCGAGTTGGATTTAAGTGGGGAATAACGATTCATCGGGCGCGTCCTGATAATTGTTTTCGGCTTAATGAGCAGAAGAGCTGTTTGTTCTTTAATTCGATTCGGTGAAGTACTTGTGTATTGGTTAGCTGAGCCATCGCGGGTCAAATGGCTCAGCACTCGGCCTGGTTTTTCAAGCTGATCGTGTAGTTGCTTCGTTGGTTACCGATGACGAACTGCGATTTATTGTTTGTACTTCCCTTGGTTGCGGCGGCCAGGCCAATGGGTCGAGATCAAGATCAAGAAACTTGCTGGAGTCGAAAAGGGGCGTCTTGATTCCGATACGACGCTGCTCGTCGTAATCTCGCAAGATCCGCAGGCAAACTTTAAACAGCAGTGCCATGGATACAAGGTTGACCAGCGCCAGCAACGTCATGGTGATGTCGGCGAAAGCAAGCACGGTCGAAAGATCCTCTACCGCCCCCCATAACACCAAAACCAATACCAGCGATCGGTAGAAGAACAGCGTTTTTCGGGGTTCGCCAAACATGAACCGAAGGCTGTTTTCCCCGAGGTAGTAGTTGTAGAGCATCGCCGTGAAGACGAACAGCGCCAGCACCACACTGATGAACATTCGCCCCCATTCACCGACCACGGCCGCCAACGAGTTTTGCGCCAGCGCAACGCCGTCGCCCTCAAATCCCGGCGAGTAGAAACCCGAAAGCAAAATGAGTAATGCCGTGCACGTACAAATCACGAACGTGTCGATGAATACGCTGAATGCCTGCACGACGCCCTGTGCCACCGGATGGTCGGTTTTCGCCACGGCAGCAACATTGGGAGCGCTGCCCAGTCCCGCTTCATTGGAAAACACGCCGCGTCTCACCCCCATGACTATTGCGCCGCCGACGAATCCACCAAAGGCCTGATCCAGGCCGAATGCACTGCGGATGATGGTCATCAGCATTGGCGCAACCTGATCGAACTGCAGCACGATCACATAGCTCGTAACGCCGATGTAAGCGAGAACCTTCAGCGGCACCAACAGGTCGGCTACGGCAGCTATTCGTTTTATCCCGCCCATGAAAACTACCCCGAGCAGTAGCGCCAATATGAGCCCTGACCCTATCGGCGCCAGACCAAAAGCGTCTTTCAGCGAATGTGAGACCGCATGTGATTCGAGACCATTGATTGCAAATCCAAACGTCACCAGCAGCAGAAGTGCTGCAATTGTTCCGAGCCAGCGTTTGCCCAGTCCGTGCTCGATGTACCAGGAGGGCCCGCCTCGAAACACGCCATTCCCATCGCTACGTTTGTAGAGCTGGCCCAGTGTGCATTCGAAGAAGCTGCTCGACATGCCGAGCAACGCTGTCATCCACATCCAGAACACGGCACCGGGGCCTCCCATGCTCACAGCAATCCCTACCCCGACGATGTTGCCCGTGCCCACCCGCCCGGCGAGGCTGAGCGTCAATGCCTGAAGCGAACTCAGTTGGCGACTGCCGCTGCGCCAACTGCCCGGTAAAACGGTAAACATGTGCAGGAAATATCTGAACTGGACAAACCTTGATCGGATGGTGAAATAGCTACCCAGTCCAAGGACTACAGGGATCAAAACCTTTCCCGAAAGAAAGTCGTTGATGATGTCTAGCATTCAAAGCTCCTTGCTATTGAAAGTGCTGGCGTTTTTTATTGGCTGGTCAATTCCTGAAACCTTTCAGGGCTCGTAATATCCGGCCATATTTCGTTGGGCGCAATTTCGCAAGTTGCTTAAAAGTGATGCGGGTTGCTGCTATGTTTGTGTCTTCTAAAATCGTTTCAGGAATATTTATGTGGGAGTTTCTTCCAGCTAACTTAAGGCTTTTGTGCAGTCACTACAGATCTGTCGCGGAAGTCTGTAGGAAGATTCGAATTAATCGTGGGCAATTTAATAAGTATCTATGTGGGAATAGTGTGCCTACAGCTTTCAACTTGAAAAGAATCTGCGACTTTTTCGGAGTCGAGGCGTTTGAAATAGCGCTTCCGACAGAGCAATTCATCACACTGATCGGCATGAGATCGAGGAAGCCCGGTACGGTCGAAGAACAAACTGCTTCGCAGAGAATGCTTGGACACCTGCGTCAACACTCCTCGCCGGAACTCAAGGCGCATACTGGTTACTACTATGAGTACTACCACGCTATGACGGAGCCTGGCTCGATCCTGTGCTCGCTGGTGCACGTCCGTGAAGAGGGATCAGACATCGTCTATGAGCGAAACGAGTGCTTACAGATTGCGGGTGCCGAAGGTGAGTTTGAAAGGTATCGATACATCGGGTTCGCTTACTACCTCAGAGATCGCCTGTTCCTTATCGACTACGAGTCACTGACCTCGAACGAGATCAGCCAGACCATTCTCATACCAAGCTTCAAGAGCTGCATCACTCGGCTTAACGGTCTGAAAATGGGCGTGTCCGCTGCGGATAATCGTGCTCCGGCTTGTTCGCGAGTCGTTTGGGAATATCTGGGCCAGGAAATCAATCGGATCGATGCCTATCGCCGAGTACGTCTTTATGACGTTGATGATCCGGTTATCGATGACGACCTGCGTGCGCGACTCACTCAAACCAAAGTCGTGGATGGGTTGTTTGTTATTGCCTGACCTTTAGCCAATAGGACTGTCGATCTGCTCCAGCATCCACTTCACGAAATCCCGTACCTTGGGCACTTCCGCCGCGTGTTCCGGGTAGGCCAGGTAATACGCATCGCTGCTGGGCATTGCATGCTGCCAGGGAATGATCAGTTTGCCGTCGGCCAATTCCTCTTCCACCAGAAACCTCGGCAGCAGGGCGACGCCGCAGCCGACCTGCGCGGCGCGGATGCACATATAAAAGGTTTCGAAGCGCGGGCCGTGGTAGCTGTGCTCGGTCTGGTAGCCCTGGCTGTCGAACCAGTCGTGCCACGCTTGCGGGCGCGAAGCATTCTGCAGCAGGACCATATCGGTGAGTTGCGTTGGATCAGTCAACGGCGTGTCCGGCAGGCTGCCGGGCGCGCAGACCGGCACCAACTCTTCGCCGAACAACTTCAGGCATTCGGTGCCGGGGCGTGAACCCTGGCCGAAATAGAACGCCAGATCGCTGCGCCCTTGCAGCAAATCATCGGCTTCCTGTTCGTTGCACAGATCCAGATGAATCGACGGATGGCGCAGGCGCCAGCCCTTGAGGCGCGGCACCAGCCAGCGTGCGCCGAAGGTCGAGGGCGTCGAAACGCGCAGGACTTCGGTCTCGCCGCCGTAGGAACGCAGGTAATGGGTCGACATCTCGACCTGGGTCAGTATTTTTCTGACTTCCACCAGGTACAGATCGCCAGCCGGGGTCATCTGCAAACGGCGGCGTACCCGGCGGAACAACAAGTGCTGCAGCAATTCTTCGAGTTGCGCCACCTGCTTGCTGACAGCGCTCTGGGTCAGGTTCAGTTCCTCGGCGGCCCGGGTGAAACTCAGGTGCCGGGTCACGGCCTCGAAGCACTGCAACGCGGTGATCGACGGCAAGTGGCGTTTGTTCAGCATGGGCGATCCTTTTCTTGTCTTTCTGCGCAGCATGAATAAACGGAATGATATCTCGCGTAAAGGTCGTTTGTTGCACAGCCTTCCTGACGCTACAACTAAAGGTCTGCCCGGTCGTGAAAACGCGCCCGCACACATTCAGTTTTTTGCTTGAGGAGTGACCCATGGTTGCCGCATTGCTTGATCGTCTAGGTGTGAACCCGGCCCTGTACCAGAACGGCAAAGTGCCGGTGCATTCGCCCATCGACGGCAGCCGCATCGGCGCCGTGAACTGGGAAGGCCCGGCCGAAGTCGAGCAGCACATCAGTCGCGCAGATCATGCGTTCGAACAATGGCGCAAGGTGCCAGCCCCGCGTCGCGGCGAGCTGGTGCGTCAGTTCGGCGAAGTGCTGCGCGAATACAAGACCGAGCTCGGCGAACTGGTGTCCTGGGAAGCGGGCAAGATCACCCAGGAAGGCCTCGGTGAAGTGCAGGAGATGATCGACATCTGCGACTTCGCCGTCGGTCTGTCCCGCCAGTTGTACGGTTTGACCATCGCCTCCGAGCGCCCGGGCCACCACATGCGTGAAACCTGGCATCCGCTGGGCGTGGTCGGCGTGATCAGTGCATTCAACTTCCCGGTCGCGGTGTGGGCGTGGAACACCACGCTGGCGCTGGTCTGCGGCAACCCGGTGGTGTGGAAACCTTCGGAGAAAACCCCGCTGACCGCGCTGGCCTGTCAGGCGCTGTTCGAACGCGTACTGAAGAATTTCAGCGATGCCCCGGCGCACTTGAGCCAGGTAATCATCGGCGGTCGCGATGCCGGCGAAGCGCTGGTGGATGACCCGCGTGTCGCGCTGATCAGCGCCACCGGCAGCACCCGCATGGGCCGCGAGGTGGCGCCGAAAGTCGCCGCACGCTTTGCCCGCAGCATTCTCGAATTGGGCGGCAACAACGCGATGATTCTCGGCCCGAGCGCCGATCTGGACATGGCCGTGCGCGCCATTCTGTTCAGCGCCGTCGGCACTGCCGGCCAGCGGTGCACCACATTGCGGCGTCTGATCGCCCATGAATCGGTGAAAGAAGAAATCGTCACCCGCCTCAAAGCCGCGTACTCCAAAGTCCGCATCGGCCATCCGCTGGAAGGCAACCTGATCGGCCCGCTGATCGACAAGCACAGCTTCGAAAACATGCAGGATGCGCTGGAGCAGGCGCTGAGCGAGGGCGGTCGGGTGTTCGGCGGCAAGCGCCAACTGGAAGATCAATTCCCGAATGCCTACTACGTGTCGCCGGCCATCGTTGAAATGCCGGAGCAGAGCGATGTGGTGTGCAGCGAGACCTTCGCGCCGATCCTTTACGTGGTCGGCTACAGCGATTTCGAAGAGGCGCTGCGCCTGAACAACGCCGTGCCTCAAGGCCTGTCGTCGTGCATCTTCACTACCGATGTGCGTGAGGCGGAGAAATTCATGTCGGCAGTCGGTAGCGACTGCGGCATCGCCAACGTCAATATCGGCCCGAGCGGTGCCGAGATCGGCGGCGCGTTCGGCGGCGAGAAAGAAACCGGCGGCGGTCGAGAGTCGGGCTCGGATGCGTGGCGCGCGTATATGCGCCGGCAGACCAATACCGTGAACTACTCGCTGGAATTGCCGCTGGCGCAGGGCATTACGTTCGACTGACAGTTTTCTCAAAGCTATTGATCGTTCCCACGCTCTGCGTGGGAATGCTGCACCGAACGCTCCGCGTTCGCTTTCGGGACGCAGAGCGTCCCTGACTGCGTTACCACGCAGAGCGTGGGAACGATCTTTTAGGTGTGTTTGGCAGGTTTCTGTTGGAGTCTGGCAATGCCGTTACGCGAAGAATGTCTGTGGGAAAAACTCACGCCGCAACGTCCGGATAACACGGCGCTCAGGGGCGAGGTCAAGGTTGATGTCTGCGTGATCGGCGCCGGATTTACCGGGCTGTCGGCGGCGCTGCATCTGTTGGAGAAGGGCAAAAGCGTCTGTGTGCTCGAAGCCCATCGCGCCGGGCATGGCGGCTCCGGGCGCAACGTCGGACTGGTGAACGCCGGGATGTGGATCCCGCCGGACGAGATCGAGGCCGGCTTCGGCGAAGCGGTCGGCAGCCAGCTCAACCGCATGCTGGGTGCGGCGCCGGCGCTGGTGTTCAGCCTTGTGGATAAATACAACATCGATTGCCAGTTGCGCCGCGAAGGCACCCTGCACATGGCGCACAACGCCAAGGGTGAGGCGGATCTGCGCAGTCGCGAAGAACAGTGGAAGCGCCGGGGGGCGCCGGTCGAACTGCTGACCGGCAAGGCGTGTGAGCGGGCGACCGGTACGCAAAAGATCGCCGCTGCGCTGCTCGACCGGCGCGCCGGTACGCTCAATCCGATGGCTTATGTCACGGGGCTGGCCAATGCTGTCATCAACCTTGGCGGTCAGATGTTCGATCACTCCCCGGTCGCGCGTCTTGAGCGCCAGGGGCCGAGATGGTCGGTGCAGACCGAACAGGGTTCGGTGCTCGCCGAGCAAGTGGTGATCGCCTCCAATGCCTACACCGAAGGCGACTGGACCGAACTCAAACGCAATTTTTTCCCCGGTTACTACTATCAGGTCGCTTCGGTGCCGCTCACCGAAGATGCCGCTCAGGAAATCCTCCCGGGTGGGCAGGGCTCGTGGGATACCCGTCAGGTGTTGAGCAGCATCCGCCGTGACAAGGACGGGCGTCTGTTGCTGGGCAGTCTCGGCAACGGTAATCAGAAACCGACGTGGTTCCTCAAGGCCTGGGCCGACCGGGTGCAGCAGCATTACTTCCCCAATCTCAAACCCGTGGAGTGGGAATGCACCTGGACCGGGCGCATCGCTTTCACTCCCGATCACCTGATGCGCCTGTTCGAACCGGCGCCCGGACTGGTGGCCGTCACCGGTTACAACGGCCGTGGCGTGACCACCGGCACCGTGGTCGGCAAAGCCTTCGCCGACTACCTGTGTAACGGAAATCCTCAGGCATTGCCGATTCCCTTCGCACCGATGCAACCCCTGGCGGGTGCGGGCTTGCGCAGTTGCCTGTACGAGGCCGGATTCTCGCTGTATCACGCGGGCCAGTGCCTGCGGATCGTCATCTGAGTGTTGAAAATTGTTGCGTGACGCGGCGCTTTTCAATGTAGCGACTAGCCTGTAATGGTGCGGGTTGTAGCAGTCCCGCACCAGCAGTGTGCAGTTCGGTGACGCGGGCTGTTACAGGCTGGTTGCACGTCGTTTGGTGCCGCGGTTGCAATGATGGCGCGTGCGGGTTGCGCCTTGAAAAATAATTGGTTTCACCTTCCGCGGTTTAGACGGTTGCACGCCCAATGAAAATGGGAACGAAACAGTCGAAATAACAAGAAAGCAGCGACTTTTTGAAGAATAAAAAACCGATGGCACGGCCCTTGCTCTGAGCATTCAAGTGAAGTCGCAGTGCCAACTAAAAAAAACCTTGGAGCACCACCTCATGTCCCAGACGTTTTACAAGAAAGGCTTTCTGGCCCTCGCAGTGGCTACTGCGCTGGGTGTTTCTTCGTTTGCACAAGCTGATGTGAAAATCGGCGTGGCGGGTCCGATGACGGGCGCCAACGCGGCATTTGGCGAACAGTACATGAAAGGGGCACAAGCGGCGGCCGACGCGGTCAACGCGGCGGGCGGCGTCAACGGGGAGAAAATCGTTCTGGTCAAGGGCGATGACGCCTGCGAGCCGAAACAGGCGGTGACGGTCGCCAAGGACCTCACCAATCAGAAAGTCGCCGGTGTGGTCGGCCACTTCTGCTCGTCCTCCACCATTCCTGCGTCCGAGATCTACGACGAAGCCGGCATCATCGCGATCACCCCGGGCTCCACCAACCCGCAGGTGACCGAGCGCGGCCTGAGCGCCATGTTCCGCATGTGCGGGCGTGACGACCAGCAAGGCATCGTCGCCGGCGATTACATCGTCGACGTGCTCAAGGGCAAGAAAGTGGCCGTGCTGCACGACAAGGACACCTATGGTCAGGGCCTGGCCGATGCGACCAAGGCTCAGCTGGAAAAACGCGGCGTGAAGCCGGTGCTGTACGAAGGCCTGACCCGTGGTGAAAAAGACTTCAGCGCCGTGGTCACCAAGATCCGCGCGGCCGGTGCCGACGTTGTCTACTTCGGTGGCCTGCATCCGGAAGCCGGTCCACTGGTCAAGCAACTGCGTACCGAAGGCCTGAAAGACGTGAAGTTCATGTCTGACGACGGCATCGTGACCGACGAACTGGTGACCACCGCCGGCGGCCCGCAATACGTCGACGGCGTGCTGATGACCTTCGGCGCCGACCCGCGTCTGCTGCCGGACAGCAAAACCGTGGTAGACGCATTCCGCAAGGCCGGCACCGAGCCTGAAGGCTACACCCTGTACGCCTACGCCTCGATCCAGGCACTGGCCGCCGGTTTCAATGGCGCCAAGTCCAACAATGGCGAAGACGCTGCCAAATGGCTGAAAGCCAACCCGGTCAAGACCGTGATGGGCGAGAAGACCTGGGACGCCAAGGGCGACCTGAAAGTCTCCGACTACGTGGTTTACCAGTGGGACAAGGACGGCAAATATCACCAGCTGGAAAAGCAGAAGTAAGGGCTGACGCGATCAGTTGATCCCACTCATCCCATGTGGGAGCGAGTTTGCTCCGGGCGGCGTTCCGACGAAGACGGAATCACAGGCAACATCCCTGTTGAATGTTTAACCGCTTTCGCGAGCAAGCTCGCTCCCACAGGATCCTGTGGTGGTCGGGCTGACTGCGCTCTGACAATGCTCCGACGTAAATCTGTATTTTTCCTAGAAGAACCGCGCGCCCCCGGGTGCGCAGGTTCTCACTGCGTGAGATTGCGTTATGGATGGTATTTTCCTGCAGCAACTGGTCAACGGCCTGACCCTCGGGTCGGTCTATGGCCTGATCGCCATCGGCTACACAATGGTCTACGGCATCATCGGCATGATTAACTTCGCCCACGGCGAGGTTTACATGATTTCCGCTTACCTCGCGGCAATCAGTCTGGCTCTGCTGGCTTACTTCGGTATCGAATCCTTCCCGCTGCTGATGCTCGGCACACTGGTTTTCACCATCGTCGTCACGGGGGTGTATGGCTGGGTCATCGAACGCATCGCCTACAAACCACTGCGCAACTCGACCCGACTGGCTCCGCTGATCAGTGCCATCGGTATCTCCCTGATCCTGCAAAACTATGCCCAGATCAGCCAGGGCGCCCGCCAGCAGGGTGTTCCGACGCTGCTTTCCGGCGCCTGGCGCATCGATGTCGGCTCGGGCTTCGTCCAGCTGACCTACACCAAAGTCTTCATTCTCGTCGCGGCGTTCGTCGGGATGGGCCTGCTGACCTACGTGATCAAGTACACCAAGCTCGGCCGCATGTGCCGCGCTACCCAGCAAGACCGCAAAATGGCCTCGATCCTGGGGATCAACACCGACCGGGTGATTTCCTATGTGTTCATCATCGGTGCAGCGATGGCGGCCCTGGCCGGCGTGCTGATCACCATGAACTACGGCACGTTCGACTTCTACGCAGGCTTCGTCATCGGCATCAAGGCGTTTACCGCCGCGGTGCTCGGCGGGATCGGCTCGCTGCCTGGCGCCATGCTCGGCGGGATCATCCTCGGGATCTCCGAGTCGCTGTTCTCGGGCCTGGTCAACTCCGACTACAAAGACGTGTTCAGCTTCTCGCTGCTCGTACTTGTTCTGGTCTTCCGGCCTCAGGGCCTGCTGGGCCGTCCTCTTGTGTCGAAGGTGTAAGCGATGTCTTCAACCACTGCAAAATCCATTGATGTGAAAAAGAGCCTGGTTGAGGCGATTCTCGCCGGTCTGATCGCCCTGATCGTGTTCGGGCCGATTGTCGGCGTGGTACTCGACGGCTACAGCTTCAACCTCGAACCGACCCGCGTGGCGTGGATCATTGCCATCGTCATGGCCGGCCGGTTTGCCCTGAGCCTGTTCCTGCAAACCCCCAGGGGCCTGAAAATCCTCGAAGGATTCGAGAGCTCCGGTTCAGGCGTGCATGTGCTGCCCGCCGATCACAAATCCAGGCTGCGCTGGATCATCCCGCTGCTGATCGTGATCGCCGTGATCGTGCCTTTCGTTTCCAACTCGTACCTGCTGGGCGTGGTCATCCTCGGACTGATCTACGTGCTGCTGGGGCTGGGGCTGAACATCGTGGTCGGTCTCGCCGGGCTGCTCGACCTGGGTTACGTGGCGTTCTACGCCATCGGCGCCTACGGTCTGGCGCTCGGTTACCAGTACCTCGGGCTGGGCTTCTGGACGGTGCTGCCGCTGGCGGCGATCACTGCCGGACTCGCCGGTTGCATCCTCGGTTTCCCGGTGCTGCGCCTGCATGGCGACTACCTGGCGATCGTGACCCTGGGCTTCGGTGAAATCATTCGTCTGGTACTCAACAACTGGCTATCGCTGACTGGCGGCCCTAACGGCATGCCGGCGCCACTGCCGACCTTCTTCGGTCTGGAATTCGGCAAGCGGGCGAAAGATGGCGGGGTGCCGTTCCACGAGTTTTTCGGCATCGCCTACAACCCGGACGTGAAGTATTACTTCATCTATGCGGTGCTGTTCCTGGTGGTGCTGGCCGTGCTTTACATCAAGCATCGTCTGGTGAAAATGCCGGTCGGCCGCGCCTGGGAAGCTCTGCGCGAAGACGAAATCGCCTGCCGCTCGATGGGTTTGAACCACGTGCTGGTCAAGCTCTCGGCGTTCGCCATCGGTGCATCCACGGCGGGTCTGGCGGGGGTGTTCTTCGCCACCTACCAAGGCTTCGTCAACCCGACCTCGTTCACCTTCTTCGAGTCGGCGCTGATCCTCGCCATCGTCGTGCTCGGCGGCATGGGCTCGACCATCGGTGTGGTGATCGCAGCGTTCGTGCTGACCGTCGCCCCGGAACTGCTGCGCGGCTTCGCCGAATACCGCGTGCTGCTGTTCGGGATCCTGATGGTGTTGATGATGATCTGGCGACCGCGCGGGCTGATCCGCATCAGCCGTACCGGGGTCACTCCACGCAAAGGTGCCATTCACTATGAGAGGACTGCGCCATGAGTGAAGTCGTACTCTCTGTTGAAAAACTGATGATGCATTTCGGTGGCATCAAGGCCTTGAGCGATGTCAGCCTGAAGGTCAAACGCAACTCGATCTTTGCCCTGATCGGCCCCAACGGCGCCGGCAAGACCACGGTATTCAACTGCCTGACCGGCTTCTACAAGGCCTCCGGCGGCAAGATCGAACTCAACGTGCGCGGCCGGCAGACCAACGTAATCCAGCTGCTGGGCGAATCGTTCAAGCCGACCGACTTCGTCTCACCGAAAAACTTCGCCAGTCGCCTGTACTACAAGATGTTCGGTGGCACCCATCTGGTGAACCGCGCGGGCCTGGCCCGGACGTTCCAGAACATTCGCCTGTTCAAGGAAATGTCGGTGCTGGAAAACCTGCTGGTGGCGCAGCACATGTGGGTCAACCGCAACATGCTGGCCGGCATCTTCAACACCAAGGGCTATCGCAAGGCTGAAAGCGACGCGCTGGACTGCGCGTTCTACTGGCTGGAAGTGGTGGATCTGGTGGACTGCGCCAACCGTCTGGCCGGTGAACTGTCCTACGGCCAGCAACGCCGTCTGGAAATCGCCCGGGCCATGTGCACGCGGCCGCAGATCATCTGCCTCGACGAACCGGCCGCCGGCCTCAACCCTCAGGAAACCGAAGCGCTGAGCGCGATGATCCGGCTGCTGCGCGACGAGCACGATCTGACCGTGGTGCTGATCGAACACGACATGGGCATGGTAATGAGCATTTCCGATCACATCGTGGTGCTGGACCACGGCATCGTCATCGCCGAGGGCGGTCCGGATGCCATTCGTAACGATCCGAAGGTGATCGCGGCCTACCTGGGCGCCGACGAAGAGGAAGTCGTATGACGCAACCCATCCTCGAACTCAAGGATCTGGACGTGTTCTACGGCCCGATCCAGGCCCTCAAAGGCGTTTCGCTGCAGATCAACGAAGGCGAAACCGTCAGCCTGATCGGCTCCAACGGTGCGGGCAAGTCGACGCTGTTGATGTCGATCTTCGGCCAGCCTCGCGCGGCGGGCGGTCAGATCCTCTATCAGGGCGTGGACATTACCCACAAGTCATCGCACTACATCGCCTCCAACGGCATCGCGCAGTCGCCGGAAGGGCGGCGGGTGTTCCCCGACATGACCGTCGAGGAAAACCTGCTGATGGGCACCATCCCGATCGGCGACAAGTACGCCAAGGAAGACATGCAGCGCATGTTCGAGCTGTTTCCGCGGCTCGAAGAACGCCGCAATCAACGCGCGATGACCATGTCCGGCGGCGAGCAGCAGATGCTTGCCATCGCCCGGGCGCTGATGAGCCGGCCCAAGCTGTTGCTGCTGGATGAGCCGAGCCTGGGCCTGGCGCCGATCGTGGTGAAACAGATCTTCGCCACCCTGCGGGAACTGGCGAAAACCGGCATGACCATCTTCCTCGTCGAGCAGAACGCCAACCATGCGTTGAAACTGTCCGACCGGGCCTACGTGATGGTCAACGGCGAGATCCGCCTGACGGGCACCGGCAAGGAGCTGCTGGTGAACGAGGAGGTGCGTAACGCTTACCTCGGCGGTCACTGAGTTGGTTATTAGTCGCTGTAGGTCACTACAGCGACTAATTTTGTTTTCACCAAATTTCTCTACTGTATATTCGAGAACTCATGACTAGTGCGAGTAATTGTGAATTTTTCTGGCTGGCTAGGTGTAAGTAGTGAAGAGTTAAAGATCACGTAATTAACACCAGAGTCAAAAGAACTCTTGAATGCCAATCCGTCAAATTTCGCTTGTGATTTAATAAATTCGCATAAAAATTGAGTCGGGATATATTCTAAATTGCTGTTTTCTGGGCGTATTGGCTTAGAAAGGTCCAGCGATAGCGATTCTAAAAGGTTCAGAAAATTTAGAACTGCCGGGAGTTGGTGTTCTTCGAACGAAGCAGCCGAGCACATCCGTCGCGGCGATGTAAGGTCTAGTATTAATAAGTCTTTCTGGGGGTGGAAGGTTGCTACGTAGACTTGGCTTGAGTTGCTGGGTCTTACTTCGTTGATGCATGTGTCTATGTTTTCTGCTAGATATAAATACGGGATCCCTCGAGGGTTCGCTCTACCGCCGGTCACCTTTTCCTCTGGTGGACAACTCATGTCGGTATCAGAAAGTGCTGTATCTGATATTCGAGCTCTGTAAAATGTCTCTGCCCTGTATATTGGTGTTGTAAGTTGTTCTAATAGCTGAAAGAAAACATCGCTATCAGATACTTCTGAGGGAGGCTGAAATACAGATGAGTAGATCGTGTTTTTTGGAAAGAAGCGATTTCGATGTTTCAGCTCTACTTTAAATTCCTCCCATTGTCGAGTGTGATCCCCTAAGTCAAATTCAAACTCAAAACGCTTTTCGCCAATGCCGGGCTCAGCGAATATTTCATCCAATAACGCTTCAGGATCTCTGACGTTTGGGGAGGTTATGCAGTATATAGATGAAATTATTTCTGAAAATTTTATTCCGGTGGGGCTCTCTGTTAAGCCATAGGTGAACAGCTCCATCTTATTCTTAAGTTCAGACGGTAAAGCACATGCGACTCTATTCGAGCCGCAGTGCCCGCAGCGAGCAATAGTCGAATTTGAGTTTATCTTTTCAATTATCGCTGTGTCGTAAAAGCAGGCGGTGCAGCAAAATGCCATAACATCACTCCTTGATGTAGTCGCAAATCGTTTCTATGTGATGTTTTAAAGAAAGTTTTTTGACTTGGCCTAAACCGGGGAATGGTTTTTCGTGCAGCTCAAAAAAACCTTGTAGTCCAGTTGAGTGGTAGTAGATGCCCATATTTGATCTTGCGGATTGAACTAGTTTGTCGAGCGCATCTTTAAACTTACCGCCAGGGTTCGTTGGGGACTCGTCGTTGTAGGATGAAAAGTGATTGACGTACATCGCGTCGAATTCTTCTGTGTCTATATAGCTTAGATGTATTGTCACTACATAGGCAGGCCCCCCCGACTCACTGTACTCCTCACTCGAAATCGTGAAGTCTCCGAAACCGACCACATTGCCTGTTTTCTTATATTCCGTGTGCAGGTTTGAGAAGAAAGACCTGTCACCATAATCAGCATTTCTGGTTTGTTTATTAAACGAATTTCGATATAGAACAACGTTTTTCATCAAAGCAATAGCGCCAGGAACTACTTTATCCTGGTTTGCGAAAATTATCTTTGCATTTTTTGTACGTTCTATTAACTGGCGATCCATTCCGTTTTCTATGAAAACGGCATAGTCAGTATCCATGTAGCTGATTTGATCCAAAATTGGATCGCTTCCGCTAATGATTTTAAAGCAGGGCATATACTCATTGTTCTCCGGACCATCAAGCTCTTGCTGGATTAGAACTTTGGTCTTGGAGAAGTCCCCCAGGGAAGGGTTGACTATTACTATCGGTACTATCCCTTTCTCATTTAACACGCCAATTGTAGTGGTTAGGGGTTTGAGATTAGCTCGTACGGGTTCAATGAGTGGGGTTATGAGCTCCGGAGAAAGCACGGCTGAGAGTTCTCGGAGAGCAATTAGTTCAAATTGCTTGCTTCTAAGTATTGGGTAGTACATAAAGCATCCTTACTTATGTTTTGTTTGAGGTTTTCTAATAAAGCTATTTTTTGGTTTTTGAGAATTTGTAACTTATGCCGGCTGTCAAAAGAGCGCGTGGAAGATTGTTTATGAAGTTGTTTTCAATGGAGCGGCTTTTTTTAATTACTTTGCAGAAAAAATTTCGAACACGAACAGGTGGTGCCTGCCTCAGTAGCTTTTCGCAAGTATCAAATATTTCCGTATTCGAGCAGTTTGGGATAGAACCATAGATTAGCTTTACAATTTCCGTGTACTCACCAACCCTTAGTGAACGGATCAGTGTGGGTACATCAATTTCGTTTTCATTTGACTTAGCTTCTCTGATTTGGCTAAGAGAGTTTCTTTTTGTCAATAGGATTATTCCTATTTCGGGACTTACTTTTTCTCGATATGCTCAATGTGGTTTTCTGATGTGACAATGTAGACTTTGTCAAAGAGTTTTTGGTAGTTGTGAAGTTGGTTGTCTAAGCGATCTAAGTTGTCGTATTCGGATTTTATCTCGTAGCAGGTTGAGCTTCCGTTAACGATCACACAGTCTGCCTTGCTTTTCCCTACCCTGAATTCTGATATTGCGGTTGCAGTATTCGTCGAGTGTCGGCCAAGTAATATTTTTTCGGTTACAGTGTTCTTGAAAAAATACTCTCCGCGATAATTTCGAGAAAGATCTTTGTAGCAGACCTCATAAACTTCTTGGGGGGTGTATGGGTTGCTCAGATTTGATTGATAGTTAGTTGCAACTTTTTTGAGGAATGTAAAGTCGCCATTGCATATTTCTAAAATCCGCTTACTGGAGAATAGTTTAGAAATTTCTTTATGAGTCAGCATTAAGCACTGGACTCCAAGTGCGGGTTACAAAAAAGACAAAATAATTGGGCAAAAAATATCAATCATCCACCTTCATAGCAAGTGATAACGGACCACAAGCGCGGTATTTCAATTCCCTTCCGTGCGATTTTTCGTAGTCCGATTACCCCTACCTGCGGCTTTGCGGTCAAGGGCGAAGCCAAATTGTGGAAAACATTCTGAAAACTTGCCAAAGCGCGACATAAAGCCGCTGCAAATGGCTGTTTTTCCACAGTTTTGACTTGTCCCCGTTTGCTGTGGAGCTGGCTGTGAATAACGTGGGTGTAGCTGGCTGAAAGCCTTGAAAACCGTGGCTTGCAGAGGTGTGTTTGTTTTTTGAACAGTGTGTTTTTGCTGAGGAGAAGGCCCGTTTGTCAACCTTTTTATCGAGGTGCAAAACGACGCGGATCGCTGTGGTCATTCCTGTGGATAAGTCTGTGATTAAACTCTGGAAAGACTCGGCTGAGGGCCGTAATTGCTGGCCTCGCGCAATCATGGCCATGACCGGCCGGTCGTGCGAAATGCTCTTGCCGGCACAACTGATTGTGCAGGGTCAAGCAAAAAACTTTCTGAATCGCCCGCAAAGCCTTGTGTGGCGCGGCTTTGCGCTTTCCCACTTGCCCCCGGAAACTGTGGAAGGGCTTGTGGATAACGTGCGTGCACATGGCTACAGGCCACGGTGCGTATGGCGTAGCGGCCGTTGATCAATTAATGAGCAGGATTCGGTGGTTGCCGGCTAAAGCAGGGCCGGGCATGCTGCCCGCTGATTTTCTATTCCAATGGCTGCCCCTGCGGCCGAAGCAAGGAGAACACGATGTCCAACACCCTGTTTATCACCGGCGCGACCTCCGGTTTTGGTGAAGCCTGTGCCCGTCGTTTTGCCGAGGCCGGCTGGAAACTGGTGCTGACCGGTCGTCGTGAAGAACGTCTCAACGCGCTGTGCGCCGAGCTGTCGAAGCAGACCGAAGTGCATGGGCTGGTGCTGGACGTGCGTGATCGCAAGGCGATGGAGGAGGCGATTGCCAACCTGCCACCGTCGTTCGCCAAACTGCGCGGCCTGATCAACAACGCCGGGCTGGCGCTGGGCGTAGACCCTGCACCGAAGTGCGACCTCGACGATTGGGACACCATGGTCGACACCAACGTCAAAGGCCTGATGTACAGCACCCGTCTGCTGCTGCCACGCCTGATCGCTCACGGTCGCGGCGCCGGCATCGTCAACCTCGGCTCTATCGCTGGTAACTATCCGTACCCGGGCAGTCACGTTTACGGCGCGACCAAAGCGTTCGTCAAACAGTTCTCGCTGAACCTGCGTTGCGACTTGCAGGGCACTGGCGTGCGCGTCAGCAACATCGAGCCGGGCCTGTGCGAGAGCGAGTTCTCGCTGGTGCGTTTCGGCGGTGATCAGGCGCGTTATGACGCGACCTACGCCGGTGCCGAGCCGATCCAGCCGCAGGACATCGCCGAGACGATTTTCTGGGTACTGAATGCCCCGGCGCACATCAACATCAACAGCCTGGAACTGATGCCGGTCAGCCAGACCTGGGCGGGTTTTGCCATCGAGCGCAACAAGGCTTGAACCGGATAACGACCTGTCGCCAGCACAGCTGGCGATTTATCCGTCAGCGGAGATATTCCGCCAGACCGGCATAGCAGGTCGCCAAGTGATACGGCGTGGTCGACGGCATGTCCTTGCGGCTGACCTCGCCTCGCTCGTCGCGGCATTCATGCCAGCCACCGGTATGCAGGAAGCGCTGCTGCAACGCCTGCAATTGGCGCAGCACCGCGCTTTCACTGTCCGGGCGTAATGTCAGGGCGCGCAGGTATTCGGCCTGGGCCCAGATACGTTGGGTCGAATCTTTTGGCCGCCCGTCCATATTCAGATCAAGCATGGCCCGCACCGCGCCGGACGATTGCACCACGCCGTACTGCTCGGTGAAGGCAAAGGCCCGGTCCAGCGCGGCATGCAGTTTCGAGCTGCGCAGCAGGGGCGAGGACTCCAGCAGGAAATACCACTCGAACTGATGGCCAGGCTCATACCAGTTATCCACAGCTCCCAGCGGTTTTTCCATCAGCACACCGGCTTGCGGATCAACGAAGTGCTTGTGCATGGCTGTGCATAACTCGCTCAGCGCTTGCTTGACCTTCGCGTCTTCGCGCACAGCCAGCGTGGCCAGGAACGCCTCGGCCAGGTGCATCAGCGGGTTTTGCAGCGGGCCGGTTTCCAGTGTGATCCAGTCGCGGTCCAGGCAGGCTTCGTAAAGGCCATCACCAGTGGCGAAACGCCGGCCGATGACTTCCAGCGCGGCGTTGAGCGTGGATTCCACCAACGGCTCGCGAGACTTGTCCCAATAGTGGGCGCAAGCGAACAGGATGAAGGCGTGGGTGTAGAGATCCTTGCGCTGATCCAGCGGTTTGCCCTGCGGATCAATGCTGTAGAACCAGCCGCCGTGTTCGGCATCGTGGAAGTGTCGTTGCAGGGAGCGGAACAGCGCAGCCGCGCGGACTTCGGCGTTATCCACAACCCCGATCAGGCTGGAAAACAGATACAGCTGCCGTGCGCAGGCCATGGCCCGATAGCGCTGCGGTGGCAGCGGCTGGTGCGCGGCGTCCAACGCCTCGTAGGGCAGCGCCATGTCGGCGTTCCAGCCCGGTCCTTGCCAGAGGGGCACGATCACGTCCAGAAAGTGCTGTTGCACTTCACCGAACAGGGCGGTCAATTCAGGCAGGGAGGTGGAGCGGGAAGCGTGGGGCATGGGCGGACGTCGTCACGGCAGGGGCGATTGCGCGACATGGTAGCAGAGCAACGGCGTGATGAGACGCGGTGTCTGTCAGTCCGTCTTCGTCGGATCGCCGCCCGGACCAAGCTCGCTTGTATGCTGGTACTTGAAGGGAGGAGGAGGGACAAGGCTCGATTCTGACTGTTGGCGCAGTACAGATCCGTGGGAGATTTCGCCCCTCCTCCTTTCACCCAAGCGCCGATAAAGAATGCATCTGGCTAGACCGACGATAGGAACAAGCCTGCGCCTCTGGGTGAGCCCTTCAAGTGCTCAAAACCATATCTCGGGGGGTGTTCAATGGCAATGTCGGTTTCTGTTTCCAAGCCAATCGTGGGCGTGGATGTCGCCAAAGATGAGCTGGTGATCTACCAGACCGAACTGGATCTGCTGGAGACGCTTCCCAATAACAAGCCAGCCATCAAGAAATGGCTGAAAACCTTGCCGGCACCGGTCGACATAGCAATTGAGTCGACCAATATCTATCACTTGGAATTCGCCGATCTGGCCCATGATGCCGGCTGCACGATTTACATGGTCGGTGGCTATGAACTAAGCCACTACCGCAAAGGTGTGAAGGTTCGCGCCAAAACCGACGCGCTGGATGCAAAGCTGCTCGCCCGTTATCTGAAAAACGAATATGAAGAGCTTCACCCATGGACTCCACCATCGCCGCTGTATCGTCAGCTCTTGAGCCTTTTCCGCCGGCGCGCCGCGCTGGTTCAGGCACGAGTTGGCCTGGTACAGAGCTGGGCAAATGAGCCGCTGCTCAAAGCCGCTTTTGCCGAGCAAATAGCCTCAATGCAGAGGCTTGAAGTGCTGGTCGAGAAGATGATCAACGACCTCCTTAAAGAGGCCGGTTTACTTGTCCATCTAAGGCGCTGCATGAAAGTTGAAGGCATAGGCTTTTTGACTGGAGCTCGCCTGATCGCGGCGTTTCAACGGGGCGAGTTTAAAAACGCTGACGCATTCATCGCTTTTTTGGGGATGGATTTACGGGTTTCACAGTCGGGGCAGAAGGACGGTCGTCGCAGTCTGACAAAACGAGGTGATCCGGAGGCGCGCCGACTTTTGCACAATGCAGCCATGTCGGCCAGCCGAACAGCGACCTGGAAAGGTTTTTATGAAGAGCAACGAGCTAAAGGGTTCAGCACCACTCAGGCACTGGTGATTCTGGCCCGTAAACTTGCTCGGGTCGTATTCGCACTACTAAAGGGGCAGAGCGAATACCAGCCGAAAGCAAGTTGAGGGTTTCCCCTAAACCATAGAATCTCCCACATTGGTTTTGCAGCGTTTACAAACCTTGTGGGAGCGAGCTTGCTCGCGAAGAGGCCTGATCAGGCGATAGAAATCAGCCGGCCAGCAACCACGCGCCGGTCACCGCCGAAGCCGCTCCGGCCAGTCGAACCAGCGGCGCGGCAGCCTGAGGTAGAAACCGAACCACCGCATAACCCGCCGCATGCAGGGCAGCCGTTGCGACCACGAAACCTGCGGCATAGGCCCATGGGCTCGACATGTCCGGCAGCTCCAGGCCATGGGCCACGCCATGGAACAGCGCAAACAGCGCCGTCGCCGCTACCGCCATCACCAGCGGCGGACGCACCGCCAGTGCCACCGCCAGGCCCAACGCCAGCACCGACGCGGCAATCCCGCTTTCCAGCGCCGGCAACTCCAGCCCTTCAAATCCGAGCAGGCCGCCGATCAGCATGGTACCGACGAAGGTGCACGGCAGCGCCCAGCGCGCGGCGCCTTGTTGCTGCGCCGCCCACAGACCGACCGCCACCATCGCCAGCAAATGGTCGAGGCCGCCGATCGGGTGGCTGATGCCGGCCACCAGGCCAGAGTCGCCGTGACCGGGGTGGGCGAAGGCCAGGGCCGGTGTCAGCAGCAGTGCGACGGCGCCGAGAATGCGTTTGAGTGTCATGGATAAGCTTCCTTGTTGATCAGTGAATCAGGCTGCGGTCAGCAGGCCCTGGCGTTCGATGAAGGCGATGATGTCTTCCAGGCCCTGACCGGTTTTCTGGTTGCTGAACACGAACGGCTTGCCGTTGCGCATGCGTTGGGTGTCGCTGTTCATCATCTCCAGCGAGGCGCCGACCAGCGGCGCGAGGTCGATCTTGTTGATCACCAGCAGGTCGGATTTGCAAATGCCGGGCCCGCCCTTGCGCGGCAGCTTGTCGCCGGCCGACACGTCGATCACGTAGATGGTCAGGTCGGACAGTTCCGGGCTGAAGGTCGCGGAAAGGTTGTCGCCACCGGACTCCACCAGAATCAGGTCCAGCCCCGGAAAACGCCGGTTCAGTTGATCCACCGCCTCGAGGTTGATCGAGGCGTCTTCGCGGATCGCGGTGTGCGGGCAGCCGCCGGTTTCAACGCCGATGATCCGCTCCGGTGCCAGCGCTTCGTTGCGCACCAGGAAGTCGGCGTCTTCGCGGGTGTAGATGTCGTTGGTGACCACCGCCAGGTTGTAGCGCTCGCGCAGGGCCAGGCACAGGGCCAGGGTCAATGCGGTCTTGCCGGAACCGACCGGGCCACCGATGCCGACGCGCAGGGGTTGTGTGTTCATGTGATTCTCCAGATAAAAGGCCCTAGGAACGGAACAGGCGGCTGTACTGGCGCTCATGGGCCATGCACGCCAGGGACAGACCGAACGCGGCGCTGCCGAGGTGTTCGGGATTGATTCGGGTGGCGTCCTGCTGCGCCTGCTGCAGCAGCGGCAGCAGTTCGCTGGTCAGGCGCTGCGCGGCTTGCTGGCCCAGCGGCAGGGTTTTCATCAGCACCGCGAGCTGGTTTTCCAGCCAGCTCCACAGCCACGCGGCGAGGGCGTCTTGCGGGCTGATCTGCCAGGCGCGGGCCGCAAATGCCCAGCACAGGGCCAGGTGCGGTTCGGTGCATTGCTCAAGAAAATCGCGGGCCGGTGCGTCGAGTTCGGGCAAGCCGTGGAGCAACTGCTGCAACGAGTAGCCCATCTGCCGACTCTCCAGATGCAGTTCGCGGGTTTCGCGGCTGGCGCGGTGGCTTTCGCAGAGCCTGCGCAATTCATCCCAGCTTTCGTTTGCCGCAGCCTGGCAATGGGCGAGCAGCATGGGGGCTTCGAACCGGGCGAGATTGAGCAGTAACTGATCGCTGATCCAGCGGCGGGCGCTGTCCGGGCTGTCGACGCGACCGTTATCCACCGCCATCTCCAGGCCCTGGGAATAGCTGTAGCCGCCAATCGGCAATTGCGGACTGGCCAGGCGCAGCAGCGCCCAGGCCGGGTTCACAAACGGACGCCGAACTGATGGAGTTTCGGCGCGTAGTTGAAGTCCTCGTCACCGTGCCGCGAATGATGATGGCCGCCACCGTAGGCGCCGTGTTCCGGCTGGAACGGCGCTTCGATCGATTCCACGGCGGCACCGAGCTGTTCGAGCATCGCTTTGAGCACGTAATCGTCGAGCAGCCGCAACCAGCCGTCACCGACTTGCAGCGCAACATGGCGATTGCCCAGGTGATAGGCCGCGCGAGTCAGTTCGAAGGCGTTGGCGCAGGTGACGTGAAGCAATTGTTCGGGGCGGGCGCAGACCCGGACGATCCGGCCATCTTCGGCTTGCAGGCATTCGCCGTCGTACAGTGGTGGCTGGCCGCGCTCCAGAAACAGACCGACGTCTTCGCCTTCGGCACTGAAACAGCGCAGCCGGCTTTTGCTCCTGGCTTCGAAGCTCAGGTGCAACTCGGCGGCCCAGACGGGTTGGGGGTCGATTCTGCGATGAATCACCAGCATCGGAAAGCTTCCAGCAATGGACAATGCTCAGGCTAGAGCAAGGGGCTTGCCAATCGGACGATATGTAGGAAAACCCTGTCGGAGCGTAGCGGATGTTTCAAGATGTTGCAGAATTGTGAGGTGTTTTGGTGCGTGAAGTTTTTTACATGCACCAAACAAGAGCCAGTGTGGGAGCGAGCTTGCTCGCGATGGCTTCCGCCCAGTCATATAGAGTTGACTGACACACCGCTATCGCGAGCAAGCTCGCTCCCACAGGGTATTGGGGCTGGAGAGGAATTATTCGGTACTACCAAGGCCTTGCCAGTGCTTGAGCCCGATAAAGATGAAGCGCAACTGCTGGGTGATCTTCGCCTGTGGCGTCAGATGCTCGGGCAGGGCTTCGGCCGGCGGGTCGATGATGTCCGGCAGGGTGGCAAACACCGATTTGACGATCAGGTCCGCCATCACGCTCAAACCTTCGCGATTGAGGTGCTGAAGTTTGGGCATCAAGGCCAGATCCGCCGCCAGGTCGGAGCTGATGTCCTCGCGCAAACGGCCAATGGCCTGACGCACCGGCAACGATCCGCCGTACTGCTCACGGGCGAGAAACAGGAACTGCGAACGGTTGGCGCTGACCACGTCGAGGAAGATTCGCACCGAGGCATCGATGATCCCGCCCATGACGAATTCGTTGTGGCGCACCAGGCGGATGGTTTCGCGGAAGGTCTGGCCGACTTCGCTGACCAGTACCAGGCCGAGTTCGTCCATGTCGGCGAAATGCCGGTAGAAACCGGTGGGCACGATGCCGGCGGTTTTCGTCACTTCACGCAGGCTCAGGCTGCCGAATCCTCGGCCGCTTTCCATCAAGTGGCGGGCAGCGTCCATCAGGGCGTTGCGGGTCTGTTGTTTCTGTTCGGCGCGGGGCAGCATCGCAAGGGTGTGTTCTTAGGCAAGACAAGCGCCGCACTCTAGCAAATCGGCTTTGTCGGCGTCGAACGGCAGCGGGGGAGAGGGAGCAGGGAAGTTTCGACTTCTTTATACCGGCTGATGAAAAGTCAAAAGCCCAATCCGGGGATTGGGCTTTTTTTCCAGGCCGCCATGGGCTTAGCTCAAAGCGCTGTTGCGTTCGATCACGCGGTCACCACCACCTTCGGCCAGGGTTTGACCTTGTGGGGTTTTATCGTAGCCGTCAGCAGCAAGGGTCTGACCTTGTGGGGTACGGTCGCCACCGTCAGAAGCCAGAGTCTGGCCTTGTGGGGTACGGTCACTACCGTCAGATGCCAGGATTTGCCCTTGTGGAGTGCGATCCGAGCCGTCTTGTACCAGACCTTTCTCTTCCAGGCGATCACGGCCGCCTTCAGCTACGAATTGACCTTGAGGGGTTTTGTCATAGCCATCTTGAACCAGGCCTTTTTCTTCCAGGCGGTTACGACCGTTTTCAGCCAGAGTCTGGCCTTGTGGAGTGCGGTCCGAACCATCAGCGGCAACAGTCTGGCTGAACACCGAGTGGCTGGTTTTGACTTGTGGAGTCGCTTGGTCGGCAGCTGGCAGAGCGAATGCGGTGCTGGCCAGCATCGAGAGGGTAAGACTGAACAGAAGTTGGCGTTTCATGATGGGTTGCTCCTTGGGAGGGCGATAAAGTGGGTACGAGGGCAATGCTACTCTCGATAAGTCGATATAAAAGTTCATAAACACAATGGTAATAATCAACAGAATTGATTGTTCGCTTGGGAGGCTCTAGCTCGGGCGTTTCAGGCGGGCGGTTTTGCACTGCGGTGGGTATTTTCCACCCACTTGCGCCCCGCAAATGTGCGGGCCCGGTAACGCCCATTCGACCGATCGGTCAGAATGGCGACCGTTTTTTGCCCTCGATAGGGCTTTGGATTAAACCTGCGGGCTGTTTGTCAGTCACAGATTTCATGAGGGCCATCATGGCCCGTCGTTTCAGCTGCGTCGTGCCAATGGATGCAGTCGTCTTCAGGAGCTTTGTGCAATGACGCGCGCGCGTAAAATCTTCGCCTGGACCTTCACCACCCTCGTGCTGCTTCTGGCGGTGCTGGTGCTGATCATCGTGTTCTTCGACTGGAACCGGATCAAACCGCCGCTCAACGCCAAAGTTTCGGAAGAACTGCATCGATCGTTTGCCATCAACGGCAATCTGTCGGTGGTCTGGCGGCGCGAACTCGACGAGGGCGGCTGGCGCGCCTGGGTGCCGTGGCCGCATGTGGTGGCCGAAGACCTGACTCTGGGCAATCCGGACTGGTCGAAGCAGCCGCAGATGGTCACCCTGAAAAGGGTTGAATTGCGCATTTCGCCGCTGGCCTTGCTGGCACAACGGGTGACGATCCCGCGCATCGACTTGACCGAACCGAACGCGCAATTGCAGCGCCTTGCCGATGGCCGCGCCAACTGGACCTTCAAGTTCGATCCCAAGGATCCGGATGCCGAGCCCTCGAACTGGGTGGTCGACATCGGTGCCATCGGTTTCGACAAGGGCCACGTCACCCTGGATGACCAGACCCTCAAGACCAACCTCGATCTGTTGATCGATCCGCTGGGCAAGCCGATTCCGTTCAGCGACATCGTCGGCGACAAAGCGGCGAAAACCGCACAGGACAAGGGCGGCGCGCCGCAGGATTACGCCTTCGGCCTGAAAGTCACCGGCCAGTACCACGGCCAGAAACTCGCCGGCCAGGGCAAGATCGGCGGCCTGCTGGCCCTGCAGGATGCGAGCAAACCGTTCCCGTTGCAGGCCCAGGCGAAAATCGGCGATACCAGCATCGAACTCGCCGGTACCTTGACCGATCCGCTCAATCTCGGCGCCCTCGATCTGCGCCTGAAACTGGCAGGCGCCAGCCTCGGCAACCTGTATCCGCTGACCGGCGTAACACTGCCGGACACCCCGCCGTACGCCACCGACGGTCATTTGATCGCCAAACTGCACGAGTCGGGCGGTGCGCAATTTCGCTATGAACAGTTCAACGGCAAGATCGGCAGCAGCGACATCCATGGTGATCTGGCCTACGTCGCCAGTCAGCCACGGCCCAAGCTGAGTGGTGCGCTGCTGTCCAATCAACTGCTGTTTGCCGACCTCGCGCCGCTGATCGGGGCCGACTCCAATGCCAAGCAGAAGGCCCGTGGCGGCGAGAGCAAACAGCCGGCGGACAAGGTGCTGCCGGTGGAAGAGTTCAAGACCGAACGCTGGCGCGACATGGACGCCGACGTCGAATTCACCGGCAAGCGCATTGTCCACAGCGAAGAACTGCCGTTCACCGACCTCTATACCCACCTCAAACTCAACGACGGCGAACTGAGCCTGGAGCCGCTGCGGTTCGGCGTGGCCGGCGGCAATCTCGACGCGCAGATTCGCCTCAACGGTCGCACCGAGCCGTTGGAGGGCCGGGCCAAACTGACCGCGCGCAAGTTCAAGCTCAAGCAGCTGTTCCCGACCTTCGAACCGATGAAGACCAGTTTCGGCGAGCTCAACGGCGATGCCGATATCACCGGTCGCGGCAACTCGGTGGCCAAATTGCTGGGCGGCGCCAACGGCAACCTGAAGATGCTGATCAACGACGGCGCGATCAGTCGCGAGTTGATGGAGCTGGCAGGTCTCAACGTCGGCAACTACGTGGTCGGCAAGATCTTTGGCGACAAGGAAGTGAAGATCAACTGCGCGGCGGCGGACTTCGACATCAAGACCGGCCTGGCGAACACGCGGCTGTTTGTGTTCGATACCGAGAACGCGATCATCTACATCGACGGCACGGCGAACATGGCGACCGAGCAACTGGATTTGACCGTGACCCCGGAATCCAAGGGCTGGCGCCTGATTTCCCTGCGTTCGCCGCTCTATGTACGCGGCAAGTTCATCAAGCCGGATGCCGGGGTCAAAGCCGTGCCGCTGATGTTGCGCGGAGCAGGGATGGTGGCGCTGGGTGTGATCGCTGCGCCGGCGGCGGGGCTGCTGGCGCTGGTGGCGCCGAGCGGTGGCGAGCTAAACCAGTGCGCGCCGTTGCTGGAGCAGATGAAGGCGGGCAAGGCGCCAGCAACTGTCAAACCCACCAGGTAATTGCTGCAACTCAGATCGTTCCCACGCTCTGGAATGCATCCCGGGACGCTCCGCGTCCCAACAGCGGACGCAGAGCGTCCATGGCGGCATTCCCACGCAGAGCGTGGGAACGATCGGTCGGTGGGGTTAGCGGGGATTAGAGGTCTTTCAGAATATCCGCCATGTCATCCGCATGCTCTTCTTCCTGAGCCAGGATGTCTTCGAAGATCCGGCGCGTGGTCGGATCCTTTTCACCGATGTACTGGATGATCTCGCGATAGCTGTCGATGGCGATCCGCTCGGCCACCAAGTCTTCGTAAACCATTTCCTTCAAGGTGTTGCCGGCCACGTATTGCGCGTGGGACATCTTCGACAGCAGGTCAGGGTTGAACTCAGGCTCACCGCCCAGTTGCACGATGCGCTCGGCGAGACGGTCGGCATGTTCGGCTTCCTGAGTGGCGTGCTCAAGGAATTCGTCGGCGGCGACGTTGGCTTTCAGGCCGTTGGCCATGAAGTAGTGGCGCTTGTAGCGCAGGACGCAGACCAGTTCAGTGGCCAGCGATTCGTTGAGCAGGCGCAGCACTTCTTCACGGTTGGCGCTGTAGCTTTCGGTCACCGCGCCATTTTCCACATGCTGGCGTGCGCGCTCGCGCAGGGTTTGAACATCAGACAAATGCAGGTCACTCATTTCAGTCTCCTGGAGGCTAATCCAATTGGCGTCACGTTCTGCTGACGTGATCGTTACCTGGTTGTGAGTGATAAACACCGCAAAAAGTTTTGTCGGATTCAGCGCGGGACATGCCCGGAAAGCTGTGCTTCTTCGCGCAGCCAGGCAAAAAACGCTTTCACCGGTGGATGCCGCTCACGGCCCGGTACACAGAGGGCGCTGTAACCGGCACCGTCGACCTGCACGTCACCCTTGTACGGCACCAGCAAACCATTGGCGACGCTCTCCGACACCAGAATGTTGCTCGCCAGCACCAGCCCTTGCCCGGCGATGGCCGCTTGCAGGGCGTAATGCTCTTCGTCGTATTCGCGGACGGCCGGGTGCTGATTCAACCAGTTCTCGCCTGATTGTGCGCACCAGGCTTCCCAACCGTGGGCGTAGAGCTTCGAGTTGTGCCAGCGCACGCTGATCAGCGCCGGGGTGCGACGGGCGGCCAATGCCACCTGTTCCGGCGAGCCGTACACGCCGAACGATTCATCGAAGAGGCACAACCCGTAGAGGTTCGGGTAGTCGTCGAGGCTGTAGCGCAGCACCAGATCGACGCTGGCGTCCTGATGCAGGTCGATGACTTCGCAGTGGGTGTCCAGTCGCACATTGATGTTCGGGTGCTTGGCATAAAACCGCCCCAGTCGCGGCACCAGCCACAGCGCAGCGAACGCGGCGGTGGTCGACAGTGTCAGGTTGCTGCCGCTGCGTTGCGGACGCAGCGTGTCGACGCTTTGCGCCACCTCCAGAAACGCGCCGTGCAGGCTGCGAAACAGCCGCTCGCCACCCTCGGTCAAGCGCACCTGGCGCGGCAGGCGTTCGAACAGCGCCACGCCGAGCCAGTCCTCCAGCGAGCGGATCTGATGGGAAATCGCCGTCGGCGTCACCGCCAGTTCTTCGGCGGCCGCCTTGAAACTCAACAGGCGTGAGGCGGATTCGAACGCGCGCAGGGCGGTCAGGGGCAAGGCAGCGAACATGAAAACTCCACGGATGAAATCAATTCATCCAGACTGATTTTTGCTCATTTGAGCCGATGACATGAGCGCTGCAATCTGGCGCCACACAGTCACTCAAGTCTAGCCCCGAGGAGATTCAGATGAGCAAGATTCTTGCGATCCATGCCAGCCCACGCGGTGAGCGTTCCCATTCGCGGCGCCTGGCGGAAAGTTTTCTCAGCGCCTGGCAAGTCCGTCATCCACAGGCTCAGGTCACCCGCCGTGAAGTCGGGCGGGCGCTGATTCCGGCCGTGAATGAAGCGTTTGTCGCGGCGGCGTTTTACCCGGAGCCCGAGGCTCGACCGCTGACAATGCAGGCCGATCTGGCGCTCAGCGATCAACTGGTGGGCGAGTTGTTCGATCACGATCTGCTGTTGATTTCCACGCCGATGTACAACTTCAACGTGCCTAGCGGCCTCAAGGCCTGGGTCGATCAGATCGTGCGTCTGGGCCTGACGTTCGACCATACGCTGGACAACGGCATCGCCCAGTACACGCCGCTGTTGCACGGCAAGAAGGCGCTGATCGTTACCAGTCGCGGAGGTTTCGGATTCGGCCCGGGCGGGGAGCTGGAGGCGCTGAATCACGCCGATCCATGGTTGCGCACGGCGCTGGGTTTCATCGGCATCAACGACGTCACGGTGGTCGCCGCCGAGGGCGAGGAATCCGCCGAGCGTACCTTCGCGGTGTCGGTGGCCGAGGCCGAGCAGCGCTTGCTCGACCTGGCCCGGGAGTTCTAGGTGGCCTGGCTGTTTCTGCTGATCGCGGCCGGGTTCGAGGTCACCTTCGCCATGGGCATGAAGTACGCCGAGGGTTTCACCCGGCTGTGGCCGTCGCTGATCACTGTGATCGCGGCGGTGGGCGGGGTGTACTTCCTGACCCTGGCGATGCGCGAGTTGCCGGTGAGCATCGCTTATCCGGTCTGGACCGCCATCGGTTCGCTCGGCACGGTGTTTCTCGGTTTTGCCCTGCTGGGTGAGAGCCTGACGCTGGTGAAGTTGCTGTCGGTGGGGCTGATTGTGGCGGGGGTGGTGGGGCTGAAGTAGGCTGGTCGTGGAGTTGTCATCATCGAGGAGGATGCTTGGCGGGCGTTTTGCACGCCCTGCATCCACTCACCGACCACAAGGATGTTTGCCCATGTCGCAAGATTCGGCCACGCGTTATCCCCTGGTGCTGGTGCCGGGAATGCTCGGTTTTATCCGTCTGGTGCTGTACCCGTACTGGTACGGGATCATCAAGGCGTTGCGCCGGGGTGGTGCGACGGTGATTGCGGTGCAGGTGTCGCCGCTCAATTCCACCGAGGTGCGCGGCGAGCAGTTGCTGACGCGCATCGATGAAATTCTCCGTGAGACCGGCGCGGCCAAGGTCAATCTGTTCGGCCATAGCCAGGGCTCGCTGACGGCGCGTTATGCGGCGGCCAAACGTCCGGATCTGGTGGCTTCAGTCACGTCGGTGGCCGGGCCCAATCACGGTTCGGAACTGGCCGACTATCTGGCGAAGCATTACCCGGCGGACAGCGCCAAGGGCCGAGTCCTTGAGGCGCTGTTGCGTTTTGTCGGCTGGCTGATGGCGCTGCTGGAAACCGGCTACCACGGGCCGAAACTGCCGGTGGATATCCACGCCTCGCACAACTCCCTGACCACCGAAGGCGTGGCGCTGTTCAACCAGCGTTATCCACAGGGCCTGCCGAAAACCTGGGGTGGGCACGGGGCGGAAGAGGTCAACGGTGTGCGTTATTACTCGTGGTCCGGCACGTTGCAGCCGGGCAAGACCGATCGCGGCGGCAACCTGTTTGACGGCACCAACCGCAGTTGCCGGTTGTTCGCCAAAACCTTCGTGCGCGAACCGGGGCAGTGCGACGGCATGGTCGGACGCTACAGCTCGCACCTGGGCACGGTCATCGGCGATGACTACCCGATGGATCACTTCGACATCGTCAACCAGTCACTGGGTCTGGTCGGCAAAGGCGCGGACCCGGTGCGGCTGTTTGTCGAGCATGCCGCGCGGTTGAAAGCCGCCGGGGTTTAACCGTTAAACCGAGTTATCGTTCTTCGCGAGCAAGCTCGCTCCCACATTTGGAATGCGTTCCCCTGTGGGAGCGAGCTTGCTCGCGAAGAGGCCGGATCAGGCGACGCTGAGTTTGCGGCCGAGGACAGTGGTCCAGCGCTCGGAAAGAACCACACCCCCAGCGTCAGCAAGCCACCGACCAGGTGATACATCGCCAGCTGTTCCTTCAGCACCACCGCTGCAATCAGTGCGGTGATCAGCGGCAGCAGGTTGAAGAACAGCGTGGTCCGACTCGGCCCCAGGCGCTGCACGGCCTGCATCCACGCCAGCGGCGCGAGCATCGAGGCCAGCAGGCACGCGTAGAGCACCAGCGGAATGTTCTGCAGGGTCAGGCCGGTCTTCGGTGAAACAGCATACAGCGGAAACAGCACCACCACCGCCACCAGCACCTGCAAATACAGCAACACCAGTGGCGGCAGGCGCAGCTGCCATTTTTTCAGCAGGGTGCTGTAGATCGCGTAGGCGAGGGTGGCGATCAGCATCATCGCGTCACCCAGGTTAACGCCGTGTTGTAGCAGTGCGCCGAGGCTGCCGGACGACACCACCACCAGCACGCCGGCGAATGACAGCACCGCACCGACCAATGCGCCGGCGGTCAGGCGCTGGCCGAGGCTGATGATCGCCATGGCCAGCGACATCAACGGCATCAGTGACAGGATGATGCCCATGTTGGTGGCGCTGGTCAGGGTTGCGGCGAAGTAGGCCAGGCTCTGGTAGACCGCCATGCCGAGCACGCCGAGGATGAAGATCCTGCCCAGATTCGGGCGGATCTGCGGCCAGTGCGCGATCACCTTTTTCAGCATGAACGGCGTGAACAGCAGGCCGGCGAGCAGCCAGCGGTAGAAGCCGATCTCGGCGGGGAAAATTGCACCGACTGCGAGCTTGTTGATCACGGTGTTGCCGGCCCAGATGAAAATCGCCAGCAGGGGAAACGCGTATTGCATGGGAAGAGAAACCAGTACGTTGATGAACGCTGATTATCCTCTGTCTGGATACAGGCCTATACTGCGAACCGGACAACCCGCCCCTGATTCCGGACAGCATGAACAGTAAGCACATCGACCTGCTGGATTTCAGCGAACTGCCGTCGGCGGTGTATTTCCGCTACGCCGACTTCAACGCTCATGAATACGCCGCGCCGCACCGCCATCCGTGGGGCACGCTGGAGTACGCGGCCCACGGTGTACTGCACATGGATGTCGACGGCAGCCGCTTCATGTCGCCGCCACAATACGCAGTGTGGGTGCCGCCGCAGGTCGAGCACAGTTTCTACAGCCATCAGCCGGTCAACTATCGGGCGGTGTGTCTGGCGCCGGAGGTGTGTTCCGACTTGCCGGCGCAGGCCTGCACCCTGGCAATCAGCGACATCCTCAAGGCGATCCTCAAGGACTTCGCCGCCCGTGATGTGAAGATCCCCGCGTTCGAGGCCGACCAGAGACTGGCTCAGGTACTGGTGGATCAGCTGCGTCAGGCGCCGGTTCACCAATGCTATTTGCCTTACGCCAGCAGCCCCGGCTTGCTGACCATCCTCGAAACCCTGCAGGCCGAGCCCGGCAACAACGAGCCGCTGGCGCACTGGGCGGCGCAGGTGCATGTCAGCGAACGCACCCTGGCCCGGCAATTTGTGCGGGAGTTGGGGATGAGTTTCGGCGAATGGCGCCAGCGGCTGCGTTATCTGGCGGCAATCGAGGCGCTGGAGTCGGCGCGCAGCGTGCAGGAAATCGCCTTCGATCTCGGTTACAGCAGCGGCTCGGCCTTCATCGCCATGTTCGCCCGGCAGGCCGGATGTACCCCGGAGCAATACCGGCGCAGTCACCTGGAGAGCAGGAAGGTGTAACAAGCTTTGACTACACTCAGCCGGAGGCCGTATCCATCGATGCGGCGACAAGGAGAAAACTCCATGAAGATGCTGCGTGTCCCTTTGTTGATGATCGGTCTGCTGCTGTGCTCCCAGGGTTTCGCCGCCACGGCGCAACAGAACAAAATGACCACCTGCAACGCCGACGCCACGGCCAAGAGCCTCAAGGGCGACGAGCGCAAAGCCTTCATGAGCACTTGCCTCAAGGCCGCCCCGGCCGCCAATGACGCCAAGACCCTGACCCCGCAGCAGGAAAAGATGAAGACCTGCAATGCCGACGCCAAGACCAAGGCCCTGACCGGCGATGCGCGCAAGGCGTTCATGAGTGATTGCCTGAAGAAAAAATAAACGCCGAAGCTTTGTGGTGAGTGTGCTGGCCCCATCGTCGGATCGCCGCCCGGACCCAGCCCGCTCCCACAGCGAATGAGGCTGTTCACACTATTTGTGTTCGACACATAACTTGCGGGAGCTGGCTTGCCAGCGATGAGGCCCCAAAGGTCTGCCCGCATATCCCTAGTGCTCCTCTCGGATCGCTGGCAGACTGCCAATCCTTTTACGCCGTTCGTTTTGAGGCTGTATGCCAACGTTTTCTGAGCGTCATGTAGTGTTCTGGGTCAGTTGCATCATCATTTTCGGCGGCCTGTTGCTGGTGTTGCCGTTGCGATTGTTGCCCAGTCTGTTGGCAGGATTGCTGGTGTACGAGCTGGTCAACATGCTCACCCCGCAACTGCAACGGCTGATCGAAGGCCGGCGTGCGCGCTGGCTGGCGGTGGCGCTGCTGGGCACGCTGGTGGTGAGTGTGCTGACGCTGATCTTTGCCGGCGCCATCAGTTTCCTGCTGCATGAAGCGGAAAACCCTGGCGCTTCTCTCGACAAATTCATGGGTGTGGTTGACCGTGCGCGCGGGCAGTTGCCGCCGTTCATCGATGCCTATCTGCCGGCCAGCGCTGCCGAGTTCCGGGTGGCCATCGGTGAGTGGGCGAGCAAGCATTTGTCCGAACTGCAATTGGTGGGCAAGGACGCGGCGCACATGTTCGTGACGCTGCTGATCGGCATGGTGCTCGGCGCGATCATCGCCTTGCAGCGCGTACCGGACGTCACCAAGCGCAAACCGCTGGCGGCCGCACTGTTCGACCGTCTGCACCTGCTGGTTCAGGCATTTCGCAACATCGTGTTCGCACAGATCAAGATTTCCCTGCTCAACACTTTCTTCACCGGGATCTTCCTGGCGGTGATCCTGCCGCTGTTCGGGATCAAGCTGCCGCTGACCAAGACCCTGATCGTGCTGACGTTCCTGCTGGGTCTGCTGCCGGTGATCGGCAACCTGATGTCGAACACGCTGATCACCATCGTCGGCCTGTCGCTGTCGATCTGGGTGGCGATTGCGGCGCTGGGCTACCTGATCTTTATCCACAAGCTGGAATACTTTCTCAACGCGCGCATCGTCGGCGGGCAGATCAGTGCCAAGTCCTGGGAGTTGCTGCTGGCGATGCTGGTGTTCGAGGCCGCGTTCGGCCTGCCTGGAGTGGTGGCAGGGCCGATCTATTACGCGTATCTGAAGAGTGAGTTGAAGCTGGGCGGGATGGTTTGATCCAGGCCTTGTAGCGTCTGAACCGGTCCTTTCGCGAGCAAGCTCGCTCCCACAGGTTCAATTTGATCCTGTGGGAGCGAGCTTGCTCGCGATTGGCAGCGCCGCAGAAACTGGATCAGTTTACTGAGCCGTAACGTTTCATGGCTTCAATCGCCAGGCCGCTACCAATGCTGCCAAAGATATTCCCTTCGACATGCCGCGCGTTCGGCAGCATTGCCGAGACGCTATTGCGCAGCGCCGGAATACCGCTGGAACCGCCGGTGAAGAACACCGTATCGACCTGACCGACCGCCACGTTGGCGTCTGCCAGCAACTGGGTGACGCTGCCGCGCACGCGCTCGAGCTGCGATTCGATGGCCGACTCGAACAGCGCCCGGGTCAATTCAACGCTCAGACCCGGCTCGATGCGATCCAGCGCCACATGGCGGCTGTCGTTGTGGGTCAGCTGGATCTTGGTTTCTTCCACTTCCATCGCCAGCCAGTGCCCGGCGCGCTGTTCGATCAGCTTGAATAGACGGTCGATGCCGCCGGTGTCTTCGATGTCGTAGCGCATGCTGCCCAGGGCCAGGGTCGATTTCTGTGAGTACACCGAGTTGATGGTGTGCCAGGTCGCCAGGTTCATGTGATGACTGGTCGGCATGAACGCGCCGCTTTTCATGCGGCTGCCATAGCCGAACAGCGGCATCAGGCCTTGCAGACTCAGTTGCTTGTCGAAGTCGGTTCCGCCGATGTGCACGCCGCCGGTGGCGAGGATGTCGTCGTGACGGTTATCCACACCGCGACGCTCGGGCGACAGGCGCACCAGCGAGAAGTCCGAAGTACCACCGCCGATGTCGACGATCAGTACCAGCTCTTCCTTTTCGATGGTCGACTCATAGTCGAACGCAGCGGCAATCGGCTCGTACTGGAAGGAAACGTCCTTGAAACCGAGCTTGCGCGCCACTTCCACCAGGGTGTCTTCGGCTTCCTGGTCGGCCAGCGGATCGTCGTCGACGAAGAACACCGGGCGGCCCAGAACAACCTGCTCGAACTCACGACCGGCGGCAGTTTCGGCGCGGCTCTTGAGCTGGCCGATGAACAGCCCGAGCAAGTCCTTGAACGGCATCGCCGTGCCGAGGACGCTGGTGTCGTGCTTGATCAGTTTGGAACCGAGCAGGCTCTTGAGCGAGCGCATCAGCCGGCCTTCGTAGCCTTCCAGGTATTCGTGCAGCGCCAGACGGCCGTAAACCGGGCGACGCTCTTCGATGTTGAAGAAGACCACTGACGGCAGGGTGATCTTGTCGTCTTCCAGCGCGATCATCGTTTCCACGCCGGGGCGCAGCCAGCCGACGGTGGAGTTGGACGTGCCGAAGTCGATGCCGCAGGCACGGGCTGGAGAGGCGTCTTTCATGGTCTTTCGGTTCCGGTCAAAAAAACGGCCGCGCAGTGTATGTCAGTGCGCGACAGATTCGAAGGCCGGTCATCTGCTATTTAGCGACTAAGCTTGCTTGAAAGTCGGCGCTTTGCCCCAAACTTGCTGGCATGGGCCGGCAGACACACCGGCGGTCGCAAGAACCGCTGTCCACTGCCGATAAACTTCTGCTGCGCCACCCGGTCACAAACTTGAGATCGGTCAACCCGGCACGCGCAAATCGGCGCATGCTGGCAACGGCGCGAAATCGTTAACGGATGGTGATTCCTTCGATGGACTTCAAAGACTATTACAAGATACTCGGCGTGGAGCCGACGGCGGACGACAAGGCAATCAAGGCTGCCTATCGCAAGCTGGCGCGCAAATACCACCCCGATGTCAGCAAGGAAAAGGACGCCGAGGCCAAGTTCAAGGATGCCTCGGAAGCCTATGAAGCGCTGAAAAGCGCCGACAAGCGCGCCGAATACGACGACCTGCGCCGCTACGGCCAGCACGGGCAGCCGTTCCAGGGCCCGCCGGGCTGGCAGAGCCGTGGCGGTTTCGGCGGCGGTGGCGACACCGGCGACTTCTCGGACTTCTTCAGTTCGATCTTCGGCAATCGCGGCCCCGGTTTTGGTGGCGGCGCTGGCCGGCAATCCCGCAGCGCCGGACGGCGAGGGCAAGACGTGGAACTGGAACTGCCGATCTTTCTGGAAGAGACGCTTTCGAACGAATCGAAAAAGATCAGCTTCCAGGTGCCGCAATACAACGGCTCGGGCCAGCACGTCAGCAACACCAGCAAGAGCCTGAACGTGAAAATTCCGGCGGGCGTGACCGACGGCGAGCGCATCCGCCTCAAGGGCCAGGGCGCACCGGGCATCGGTGGCGGCGCCAATGGCGATCTGTACCTGACCATCCGTTTCGCGCCACACCCGAAATTCGATGTCGAAGGCGAAAACCTGATCATCACCTTGCCGCTGGCACCGTGGGAACTGGCGCTGGGCGCCGAAGTGGCCGTGCCGACCCTGACCGGCAAGATCAACCTCAAGGTCCCGGCCGGCAGCCAGAACGGCCAGCGCATGCGCGCCAAGGGCCACGGTCTGCAGAACAAGGCCGGCGAACGCGGTTATCTGTTCGTCCAGCTCAAGGCCGTGATGCCCAAAGCCAACGGCGATGACGTCAAGGCGCTGTGGCAGGAACTGGCGAAGAAAGCCGCCTTCAATCCGCGCGAGAACTTCTGATACTGACGACGGAGTAGCCCATCATGAGCAGCCCCCTGATCGTTCAACTGGACATGGCAGAATTCTGTGAGGCGGCCGAGTTGTCGGACGTCTACGTGATCGAAATCGTCGAACACGGCATCCTCGAACCTCAGGGCACGCAGCCCAGGGAATGGCGCTTCACCGACTACGAACTGGCCCTGGCCAAACGCGCCGCCAAACTGCGGCGCGACCTTGACCTGGAATGGGAAGGCGTCGCCCTGGCGCTGGACCTGCTGGAAGAGGTCAAGGAGCTGCGGGCCGAGAATCGCATGCTCCGTCAGCGGCTGGCGCGGCTGGTGGTCGAGTAGCGCTCAGGCCTGTCTGGGCAGCATCACGCTGAACAGCGTTCCTTCGGCTTCGCTTGAGCTGACTTCGATGGTTCCGCCGTGGGCGGTCACCACTTCCTTGACGATGAACAGGCCCAGCCCGAGGCTGGTCGAGGCCTGACCGAGCTCTTCATTGGAGCTACGCACCAAGGGGTCGAAAATCGTGCCGATGGCTTCTTCGGAAATCGGCTCGCCATGGTTGTGCACCGTCAGGCTCACGACATCGCCTTCACCTTTCAGCGTCACGATCAGATCCCGCGGGTGAGTCCCGTACTGCAAGGCGTTGCCGATCAGGTTTTGCAGCAGTTGTGCCAGTCGAGCGGAATCCCAGACACCCCGCGTATCGCCTTCGATGATCAGCGTCGGATCGCTTTGCGGGTTGCCGGCACAGGCTTCGGCAATCGCTGCCCGCGCCGCATCGGCCAAGTCCATCGGCGCGGGCTCTATCGGCAGGCTCTTGCCCAGGCGACTGCGCACCAGTTCCAGCAGATCGCTGACCATCGCCGCCATGTGCCGCGCACCTTGCTTGATGCTCAACGCACAGCTCAGCGCATCGCCCTCCAGAGCTGTTTTGCGCATCAGCAACTCAGTAGACATGCTGACCGCTTGCAGCGGTGCGCGCAGGTCGTGACCGAGGATCGCGAGGAAAATGTCGCGCGAGCGGTTGACCTGCTCGGCGTAGGCGGCGGTCGACTCGGCGAGGGCTTCATCGATGGCTTCGTTGAAACGGATCATGTCCTGGAAGTACGCCATGTCCGGGGTTTCCAGACTGTTGGCCCAGAGGCGGATCACGCAGGCGCGCAAGTGGCGGAATTCCGATGTCATCTGCACCAGGTCAAAGCCCACGGCATGGCGCAACTCACCGTGGCTGGCACCGGCCTCATCCAGGCTCGGGGTTTTCTCCGGGCCTTCGCCCTTGGCCTTGGCGATTTGTTCGCGGGCGGTTTGTGTGGTGTCCATGTCCCGCGCGGCGGCCAGCAGGATGGCCTTGGCATGGTCGCGCAGTGCCGCCTGATCCATGGTGTCGGCCGCCGGGCTGATGGTCCTGGCGAACTGTTCCCACTCCTCGACGATGTGATCCGCGTGTTGCCTGATGAATTCGGATAAACGCATGACCGGGTTCCTGGAAATTCAAGGCGGGGCGTTCGAATATTAGACCCTTTGCGCGGGAATGAAAGCGCCGCTCCAGCCTGAAACGTCCGCTGACAAGCTGCCCCGTTGCGATATTTATGTACCGCAGCCACGGAGGTCGGTCATGGTCTGCTTTTGCTCCATTTGAAGGAGTGAAACCATGTCCGAAATCCCTGCCGCTTCATCTTCCCCGGACCCCGTTGCAGCGCCGAGCGCCTTTGTAACGCAAAGTCTGCACGCCGACCTGCTGCAGCGGTCCAGTCCCGGATGGCTGATCGATGCTTCGCAGCGCCAGCGTGAGGCGTTGAAGCATACCGATGTCGCCACACCGGACTGGTACAGGCACGCATCCCGCGATCAACGCAAGGCCGTGGGCGATGCCTTGACCGCCAGCCTCGCCGCTCAGGCACGGCTGGACAATGCCATGTCGGATTTTCAGGACATCGATCGCTTCGCAGCGCCCTTGCTGACCCAGGCCCTGAAGGACCGGTTCAACGTGACCCTCGACGTCAACAAGACCTGGCTGGTGCTGAACAAACCGGTGGAGGTGGGGATTTTCGCCATCGAAATCGATTCTTTCCAGGTCCTGAAACTGCCTTTGCTGCAAGCAGCGCTGCACAATTTCGAAGCCCGCGAATGTAAGGGCGGGGCCTTTCATCGGACTTCGGGATTTCGCATTGAAACCTCGAAACCGGGCACCCTGGAACCGTTAACCACCCGTTTGACAGTCGAGCAGTTCACCGGACTGTGCCGTTCGCTGGACATCGGAGCGAAGTATCAGGATTACCTCAAGGCGTTTCTGTACCCCAAGGATGCGGTGGCCAGGAATGTGCTGCGCGACAAGTTCATCGACGCCCACAAGACTGCTTTGCGGGCAGCGGCCGAAGTGGCGCTGCTCACGGGCGATATCGGGCGCGAAGACTACGCCTCGATTCGCTCGATCCTCAATGGCGAGCTTGCGCCGCGCCAGGGCAAGCGACAGATCTGGTTCTGCGATCTGGGCCTGATGGGGCGGCGCATGACCGGCTGTGTGTTGTTCGCGATCTGCGAGAAGTACCGCTACAGCGACGACTCGATCCTGTATATCCCGGGCGATCCTTATCACCCGCTCAAGCGTTACAAGGGCCAGGAAATCGAAGCGATGTTCAAGCAGCGCTTCACTGCGCGCGATGCCACGCAGGCTCATCCGGCGGACCCGAATGCGTATCAGCGGTTCTTCAGTCAGTTCGTGGCCTATGCCGACCGGTCTTACTATTTCAGTCAGTTCACCGATGACAAGCCAGGCCGAACGGCCTTACAAAGATTGACGCCCTACGCTCCACTGCTTAATGAGGCTTTCAAGGCCATCAACCCGATCAGCGGGACGTTTGTCGGCATCCGCGAGTTGCCGCCTGCGCCTGCCGTCGAGCAGGTCCCGAATCCTGATCCGTATCTGAATCCCGTGGACTTGTCGCGCAAGGGCCACGGGATCTGGGCGGACAATGTCGACCTGTGGGAATACCTGTTCGATCAGCATCGCGATCGACTGATCGCCGATGCCCGTAGCCACGCCGTACCCACCGCGGATGTCGATGCCAGGGTGCGCTCGGAAAAACTCGCCGGGTTGCTCAATCTCGGAATGCTGGTGCTGACCGGTGTTTCGATGTTCGTGCCGGTGCTGGGGGAATTGATGATGGGGGTGATGGCCGGGCAACTGCTCGACGAAACCTTTGAAGGTGCCATCGAATGGAGTGAGGGCGATCGCAAGGCCGCGAAGGCGCATCTGATCGATGTCGCGCAGAACCTGGCATTGATCGCTCTGATGTCAGGTGGCGGTAAAGCGTTCGCCAGGCTGACGACTGCCAGGCCGGTGCCGGCCATCGAGAACCTGCATCAGGTGCAGATGCCCGATGGCACCACCCGCTTGTGGAAGCCTGACCTGAGCGCTTACGAGAGTCCGGTGAAGCTGGACTCGCGCGCAGCGCCCAATGCGCTGGGGCAATACGAAGTCGGGCAGGACAAATACATTCAGCTTGACGGCAAGACGTATCGGCAGACTTATGACGAGTCGCTCAAAGCGTGGCGTATCAGCCATCCAAGTGATCCGCAGGCCTATCATCCGCCGTTGGCGCACAACGGCGCCGGCGCCTGGCGACACACGCTTGAGCGCCCGCAGCGCTGGGATCGACTGAAACTGCTCAGGCGAATCGGCCACAGTACTGACGCCTTCGCCGACGAACAGTTGCTGATCCTTGGCGACGTGGCCGGTGTCAGCGATGAAGCCCTGCGCAAAATGCACCTGGACAACGCCTTGCCTCCCCCGGAGCTGGCGGACGCCATGAGACTTTTCCGCGCCGAACGGGATGCCGGACTGATCGTCGAACAGGTGGCCGGTACGCAACCCATCGACGAGCGATACCTGCAGGTTTTGCCCTTGCTGCCCGAGATGCCACGCTGGCCGTGGGGGCGGCAGTTGCAGGTCTACGAGTCTCCTGATTTGTCGGGTAGTGCGCTGCGTTACGGGACACGGCGCGGTGGCAGGGCGCCCATCCGGATCAGCCGGGCCGAGGTGCTGAGCGGTGGGTTGCCGGCGCGGATTCTGGCCTCACTGGATGAGGCCGAAGTGGTTGGATTACTCGGTGATGAGCCTGCACGGGTCGCCGCCGTGAGGCCGCAGGAACTGGCCCGGCAGATCGGCGATTTTGCCGGCGCTCGCAAACCGGCGCTGCTCGAGAGCCTTTTACGGCCCGTCGATCCTGTTGCGCCACGGATCGCGAAATTGCAGCGAAGCCAGCCAGGCCTGACAGAGCGGGCCGCGCAGACTGTGCTGCATCAGGCGAATGCCGACGAACTCGCGCGGCTGGACAGTTCACCACGCGTTCCCCTGCATTTGCAGGAGCTCAGTCGCGAGTATGCCGGTGAAGGGCGCCTGACCCGGGCCATGGCCGGGCTGCACGGCGAAACCATGGCGTCGAACGATAGCGCCCGACTGGCGCTGCATGCATTGAGCAGACTACCTGGCTGGCCTGGCGATGTACGTCTGGAACTACGCGCAGGCGGTGTCGGCGGACCGCTGATCGATGCCATTGGCAGCGAGGCCGCGCCGCATCACAAATTCGTGGTCAGGAACGGTACGGCCTGGCAGGCCTTTGACGATCGTGCTGAAACACTCAACAGTATGCCCGCCAGAGGGGACAACTTTTACGCCTCGCTGATGCATGCGCTGCCCGATGAGGCTCGGCGCTCGATCGGATTGCCACAGGTGGGGCAAAGCAGGGAACTGCAACGCGCGATCATTGATTACGCACGCACTCATCGCACGGCGTGCGCGCAGGTGTTTCGACCCGCCGCCCGTTGGTTCAGGCCGCCTCGTCGCATGGCTTCCGGGCGGCTGGGGTATCCGGCCAGTGGTGAGAGCGCCGGGCTGGATCCGGTGTTGACCAGCCACGTCCAGGCGCTCTATCCCGGACTGAGTGACGCACAGGCCCGAGGTTTCATTCTCGAACAATGGCGCCTGGGCAAGACCGATCAACAGATCTTCCATCTGCTCAACAATCGCATGAGCGAATGGCGAGAGCTTGAAACGACACTTGATCAATGGTCGATGTCACCGGACCTGCGCCAGCGAGAGTCCCGCGACGCAATCATGCACACGGCGCAAAGCATCAAGGATGGCTGGCGCAATGCACCGTTGGCGGGACACGATCCTGAAGCGGCGCGCCTCACCCTCATCAGTGATGCGCCATTGCCGCCACTGGCGGCAGATTTCGCCCACGTCCGCGAACTGACCCTGCGCGCGCCGGTGGTCGCCGAAACGCTCGCCGTGTTTCCCAATGTCGAGAGGCTGACACTGACCACGAGTACGGCGGAGTTCGAGAAGACGCTTGCGACGCTGAAGTCGCTGCGGCACATGACCCGCCTGAAACTTTCGACGCCGTTGACTGCGACTGTGGCGACGCGGCTTCGAGAGTTGAGCCGGCTTGAAGAGTTTGAGCTGCACTGTACCGGTGTCGGGATGAATCCAGTCGTACCGACGACCCTTGATGTCAGCGGCATGCGGCAGTTGCGCAGGCTCGAAGTCAACGCCCTGCAAATGGACCAATGGCCGCGCGGTGTGCTGGACCTGCCCCGGCTCGAGCGCTTGAACCTGCGCTCGACCGCCATCAACAGCCTGCCGGTGGACATCTATGAAGGGCACCAGCGCCTGTTGTCCGGTCTGTCTCTGGACTGGTCGAGGTTCACGCGACGAGTGTTCAAGCCGATCTACGAGTTTGTCCGCAGCCAACCCCGGCATCTGCTCGATCTGGACGAAATGGTTGCCGATTACTGTCGCGGCGAACTCAAGCGTTTCGTCCGCATGGAGTCCGGCCTGCTCGATGTCTTGAACAATGGCTTCAAAGCGCAATTTACCGATGCGATGAGCCGGTTTGCGGCCATCGAAACCCTGAGCGAGCAGTTCAACGAACTCAATCGGTTGCAGGAGTGGGTGGGGTCCGAGCCGACCGTGTTCAACGGCGGAACAGCACGCTCGGAAGTGGCTGAAGCGCTGATGAGCAGTTGGCGCAGCGGGTTGCTTCAGCGCTATGGCACACGCACTGAAAGCGTGTTTTACAACCTGTATGTCAGTTTTCCCAACGACGCCTCGGTGCTGGATATCGCCGGTTCGCCGATGGAGAGTCTGCCAACCTTATCTCCTGAAGGTTTCAACCATGTCCGCAACCTGTATCTGGCAGGGTTAAAGGCCCCGCTGGAGCAAATGCGCGGTTTTCTCCGTACTTTCCAGCACCTCGATACGCTGGATCTGAGCGATTGCAATCTGTCTGCGTTGCCGCTGGAGCCAGGTGATCTGCCGACGCTGGAAACCCTGAACCTGCATGACAATCCATTGAGCAATATTGATGTGCGCGGCATGAACCGACTGAGGGCGCTCGACCTGAGCAAGACTGCCATTGATCAATGGCCGACCGGTGCCGAGACGCTGCCCGAGCTGACCTGGCTGGATCTCAGTGACAGCCGCCTGACGTCGTTACCGCAGGCGTTGCTGTCTCGTGATCAGCTGTTGCTCGACACCAGCCTGACCGACACTCCGCTGAGTCCGCAGGCGCGTGCCGATCTCGCTGCTGCCCGGTCGCGGATCGAGGACAGCCATGGCCTGGTCGCCGGCTCGCTGCAACGCTTTGCACTGGAAGAGCCGCGTCACCGGACACCGCCCATGGAAAGCGGCTCGGTGGTTGCTCGACGCCTGTTGCCGCTGCCACCGTTGCCGACGGGCGAAGGTCCGGTAACGTGGGAAGCGCGTTTGCGGCGGCTGCGCCCGGATTACGACGCCGCCCGTGCGCAGACGTCCATTGAACAGATGCGGGACGCCGGCCTGGTCGATACACAGATCAGTGCCCGGATCGCGCAATGGGAGCAGTCATTCGAGTCGCTCACCCGGCGCCTGAACGACTGGCTGTTCACCCATGAAACCCGGGGCACGCACTGGGTCGTATCGTCGCGCAGCCGCCAGCTCGCCGCGCAGCGCATCATCAGGTGCTGGCGCGAAGGTTCGATTGACTGGAACGGCGTGGCAGATCACGAATTGAGCCTCGACGGTCTACAGGTGGGTAATCTGCCTGAGCTGGTCGAGTCAATGCCTGCGGTGAGCAACCTGAATCTGTCCGGGGTCAAGCTGACCACAAGTGGTTCGAACGGGTTTCTCGGGGCATTTACGCAGCTGCGTCGGCTCAGTCTCAGCGGCAACCATCTGTTGGCAATTCCTGAACCTGTTGCGCAGATGCGCTTGCTGGAACGGCTTGAGCTGTCGTCCACGGGCCTGGCGCAATCCACACCCATGTATCCGATCCTTCAGGGGCTGGAGCAATTGCGCTGGCTGGATCTGAGCCATAACAGCCTGTACACGTTCGATGTCACTGGCCTCGGGCGGCTGGAACGGCTGGACCTGCGTGACAATCTGCTGGCTGCCTGGCCTGACGGTGTATTGCAGTTGCCGAATCTGCAAGCGGTCGATCTGAGCAGCAACGAAATCGCGTCGATTCCTTCCGAGCTGTATGACGGCACTCATACCGCGCTGATCGCGAGCAGCAACCTGTCGGAGAATTACGAAATATCGCAGCAAAGCCTTGTCCGGTTGCGAGCGTACGCCGATACCCAGGGACGCCATGAGGTGCTGGGCATTACCTATGCCGACATCGACCGGATGATCGATGACATGGATAGCACCACTGAAAGCGACGGTGAGGGTGCGGGGCTCGAGAGCGAGCCGGAGCCGGATGAAGTTCTTTTGACGCCTGCTCAAGGCATCCTCGAACAACAGGCCGCTCCGTGGATGGAAAGCGTTGCCCAGGAGGATGTCGCGTCATATCGGATGATGTGGCAGCGATTGGCTGGCGAACCCGACAACGCTGCGTTCTTCCATCTGTTGTCGCGGATGCCGGATACCGAAGAGTTCCGGGTTTTTCGTGCCGACCTGACCCGGCGAGTATGGAAAATCGTCGAGACGATCGATGGCAGCCAGGAGCTGCGCGACACGGTATTTTCCATGGCGACCACTCACTCCACCTGTGTCGACGGGCGAACCCTGGCGTTCAGTGAAATCGAGGTCAAGGTGTTCGAATACAACGCATTGCGCCATTTGCAGCCCGGCCTTGCGGAAAAGGGACGCGCCTTGCTCGACTTGTCACGGCAGCTGTTCCGTCTGGGCGAGGTGGAAAAACTCGCCACCCGCAGCATGGACCGTCATGCCGATCCGGCGGAGGTGCGTCTGCAGTATCGAATCGGCCTGACCTCAGGCTGGGAGGATGGATTGCAGCTCCCGGGTCAGCCCGGCCAGATGCGGTTCGCCCGGCCGATCAGGGGCGAAGAGCTGGCAGCCGCGCGTGCTGCGGTGGTGAAGGCCGAGAAAAGCGTGCGGTTCTATGAGGACCTGATCAGCCGCGAATACTGGGTGCAATACCTGAACGAGAAATATCCGGAGGCGTTCGCCGCGCTTGGCCGCCATGCCGATGAGCAACTCGAAAGCCTGGAAGGTGAACACGAAGACGTGAGCAGCACAGCCTATCGCGAGGCGGTGCAGATGCTTGAGGTCGAGCGCAGCATTGAGCGCAATACGAAACTGATCGAGTTGTCGCACCTTGAGACCGGCGAACCGATGCCCACCGCCACCGAGGGCACTTCGCAAGACCTGATGAACGCTTCCGCTCGATGATCACCACAGCCCTGGGCGTCGACTGTCTCGACGCCCAGGGCTTTGTCTCAGAACAGGAAGTAACGCTGCGCCATCGGCAGGGTTTCGGCCGGTTCACACCAGAGCAATACGCCGTCGGCCTTGACCTGATAGGTCTGTGGGTCGACGTCGATGTTGGGCAGGTAATCGTTGTGGATCAGGTCGGTTTTCTGCACGTCGCGACAACCTTTGACCACGGCGATTTTCTTCTTCAGGCCCAATGCATCGGGCAGTCCCGCCTCCTGCGCGGCCTGGCTGATGAAGGTCAGGCTGGTGGCGTGCAGCGAGCCGCCGTAGCTGGCGAACATCGGGCGGTAGTGCACCGGTTGCGGGGTTGGAATCGAGGCATTGGCGTCGCCCATCAGGCTCGCGGCGATGGCACCGCCCTTGAGGATCAGCGTCGGTTTCACGCCGAAGAACGCCGGGCGCCAGAGCACCAGATCGGCCCATTTGCCGACTTCCACCGAACCCACTTCATGGCTGATGCCGTGGGTGATCGCCGGGTTGATCGTGTACTTGGCGATGTAGCGCTTGGCGCGGAAGTTGTCGTTGCCTTCGCCGTCCTGCGCGAGCGGGCCGCGCTGTTTTTTCATTTTGTCGGCGGTCTGCCAGGTGCGCGTGATGACTTCGCCGACGCGGCCCATGGCCTGGCTGTCGGAGCTGATCATCGAGAACGCGCCGAGGTCGTGGAGGATGTCTTCGGCGGCAATGGTTTCGCGGCGGATGCGGCTTTCGGCGAACGCCACGTCTTCGGCGATGCTCGGGTCGAGGTGATGGCAGACCATCAGCATGTCGAGGTGTTCGTCGATAGTGTTGCGGGTGAACGGCCGGGTCGGGTTGGTCGAACTCGGCAGCACGTTGGCGAAACCGCAGGCCTTGATGATGTCCGGCGCATGGCCGCCGCCGGCACCTTCGGTGTGATAGGTGTGGATCGTGCGGCCCTTGAACGCGCCGAGGGTGGTTTCGACGAAACCGGATTCGTTGAGGGTGTCGGTGTGGATCGCCACCTGCACGTCGTACTGGTCGGCGACGCTCAGGCAGTTGTCGATGCTCGCCGGGGTGGTGCCCCAGTCCTCGTGGAGCTTGAGGCCGATGGCGCCGGCCTTGACCTGTTCGATCAACGGCTCCGGCAGGCTGGCGTTGCCCTTGCCGGTGAGGCCGATGTTCATCGGGAACGCATCCGCTGCCTGGAGCATCCGCGCCAGGTGCCACGGTCCGGAAGTGCAGGTGGTGGCGTTGGTGCCGGTGGCCGGGCCGGTGCCGCCGCCGATCATGGTGGTGACGCCGCTCATCAGCGCTTCTTCGATCTGCTGCGGGCAGATGAAGTGGATGTGGGTGTCGATGCCACCGGCGGTGAGGATCATGCCTTCGCCGGCGATCACTTCGCTGCTGGCGCCGATGGCGATGGTCACGCCGGGCTGCACGTCCGGGTTGCCGGCCTTGCCGATCGCGGCGATGCGCCCGTCCTTGAGGCCGACGTCGGCCTTGACGATGCCCCAGTGGTCGATGATCAACGCGTTGGTGATGACGGTGTCGACCACTTCGGCCGCCAGCAACTGGCTCTGGCCCTGGCCATCGCGGATCACTTTGCCGCCGCCGAATTTCACTTCTTCGCCGTAGGTGGTGAAGTCCTGCTCGACCTCGATCCACAGCTCGGTGTCGGCCAGGCGCACCTTGTCGCCGACGGTTGGGCCGAACATGTCGGCGTAGGCTTGTCTCGAGATTTTCATGCGCATGCCTTGAGATTCAATTGTTTTTGAGACTGTTCGCTTCGCTCACAGATTCGCGAGCAAGCTCGCTCCCACAGAGGGAATGCGATCACCTGTGGGAGCGAGCTTGCTCGCGAAGGGGCCTGCGCAAACGGTATAAATTCAGAGGTCACCCATGACCCGCCCGGCAAACCCGAACACTCGGCGATGCCCGGCGTATTCCACCAGTTCCACCTCGCGGCTTTGTCCCGGCTCGAAGCGCACGGCGGTGCCCGCCGGGATGTTCAGGCGCATGCCACGGCTGGCGGCGCGGTCGAAGGTCAGGGCGTCGTTGGTTTCGAAAAAATGGTAGTGCGAGCCGACCTGGATCGGCCGGTCGCCGCTGTTCGCCACTTTCAGGCTGACCGTGCGACGACCGACGTTGAGTTCGATGTCGCCGGGCTGGATCCGGTATTCGCCGGGAATCATCAGTTCGCTCCTTGCAGGACTTTGTAATAGAGGGCCGTCGGGCGATAGGTGCCGTTCGGGTCGCAGGCGTAATCGGGGATTTCCCCGGCGCGGGTGTAACCCAGGGCCTTGTAAAAATCTTCGGCGGGGGAGCCGGCCTCGGTGTCGAGGTAAAGCATGCCGCGCTTGTACTGGCGGGCCGTCAGTTCCAGCGCTTGCATCAACTGCTGGCCGAGGCCGCGCCGCCGGGCGTGTTCGCGCACCAACAGCTTCTGCACCTCGGCACGGTTCAGGCCGTTGGCCTTCTGGCACAGGCTCAACTGGACGCTGGCCTGCACTTGTTCATCCTTGACCACCACCCACAGCAAGACGTTGCCTTTGTTCAGGTTGTCCTGCACGTCGTCGAAATAGGCGCGGGCCTGAGCGGCATCGAGGTCGTCCATGAAGCCGACGCTGGCGCCATAACCAACGGCGTCGAGCAGCAGGTCGATCAGGCCCTGACGATAGTGCGCAAAACTTTCCGCATTGACGCGTCGCAGTTGGGCGGGGTTCATCGGTATCACTCCTTGTTGGCGGGCGGTGGCTCCGCGCCAGGATTGAGGGTCAGTTGCATGAAGGTCAGGTCGAGCCAACGGCCGAACTTGGTGCCGACTTGCGGCATCTGCCCGGTGGTGATGAAACCGGCGCGTTCGTGCAGGCGGATCGACGCGGCGTTGCCGCTCTCGATGGCGGCGACCATGATGTGTTTGCCGCAGGTTTTCGCGCGTGCGATCAGCGCGGTCATCAGTTGCGGGCCGAGGCCGTTGCCACGCTGGTCGCTGCGCACGTAGACCGAGTGCTCGACCGTGTGGCGGAAACCGTCGAATGGCCGCCAGTCACCGAACGAAGCGTAGCCGAGGGTGGCGTTGTCGGCGTCGACGATCACCAGGATCGGATAACCCTGGGCCTGACGCGCGCTGAACCATGCCTGACGGTTGCCGAGGTCGACGGCGGATTCATTCCAGATCGCCGTGGTGTTGAGCACGGCGTCGTTGTAGATGTCGCGGATCGCCGGCAGGTCGGCGTGCAGTGCATCGCGGATGGTGTAAGTCATGGCGCGGCCTCAGACGATCGGTTGGTGGACAGTGACCAGTTTGGTGCCGTCGGGAAACGTCGCTTCGACCTGAATCTCCGGGATCATTTCCGGGATGCCTTCCATCACTTGATCGCGGGTCAGCAGGGTCGTGCCGTAATGCATCAGTTCGGCCACGGTCTGGCCGTCACGGGCGCCTTCAAGCAGCGCCGCCGAGATATAGGCCATGGCTTCCGGGTAGTTGAGCTTCACGCCACGGGCCAGTCGCCGCTCGGCAACGAGGCCGGCGGTGAAGATCAGCAGCTTGTCTTTTTCGCGTGGGGTCAGGTCCATCGTAGAAATCCATTTGGGCAGATTGAAAAGGTCGGGACTGTTGGCACAGATCCCTGTGGGAGCGAGCTTGCTCGCGAAGACGTCGTCACACTCAGCATTTGAGGTGACTGATGCAACGCTTTCGCGAGCAAGCTCGCTCCCACAGAAAAGCATGTTTCAGGTATTCCAGATTCGGGGGGCAGGGCTTCCCGGCCGAGCAGTGCCGGACGTAGCAATCGCCAGAGTTCGATCATCCAGGCCCGCGCCAGCAACGCTTCGCTGGCCAGGCAACGGGCGACCAAAAGACCGGGCAACTGCGTCAGATCCCCGCGCACGTCGTGGCCCAGCGAGCGGCAGCGCTCCAGCCGTTCGGCATCGATCTCGCCGGTCACCAGCAACGTCGCGAACACCGGATTGCCATCCAGCCCGATCGGCGAATCAAGCAAACCGTCGGCGCCGACGATGCGCTGGCGTTCGTGCCAAAGCAGTCGGCCATCGCGGCGAATATCCAGATGCGCCTGAAAATGCCCAAGATCGAAACGCTCGCCACTGGCCGGACGACCCAGCGCTATCACGTCCCAGTAGAACAGGCGCGCATCGCCTTCAAGATCGATCGAGGTCGCAAGTTCCGCCTGGGCGGCGCTGTAGACGATGGTTTCCTGGGGCAGCCATTCCAGTGTCGCGCCATCAGCAATATGCAGGTTCAGCGACTGATAGGCGGGGCCTGCCGCGCGATACCACTTGGCCGCGCCGGGGCTGGTGATCTGCGCCCAGGCGCCTTGTTCGACGCGGGCGCTGATGTCGAGCCGGTCACCGCCGGCAATTCCGCCCGGCGGGTGGACAACGATGTGCTGGCAGACCTCGGGCCCTTCGGCGTACAGATGCTTTTGCACCCGCAACGGGCCTAAGTGCCGGCGTCGGGTCGGCCGCGTGCAATCGCCGAAGCGGGCATAGGCCAGCTCCAGCTCGGCGTGCCAGCTCGGGGTAAACAGGGCAGTCGCAACAGGTAAGTTCATGTTTTCTGATTATCGTTAGGACGCTACAGATTAGACCGTAACCTCAAATAGTCACCAGCCCGCGTACACCTTCGGCTTCCATATTCTCGCCCCGGCCCTGCTGCACGATCTCGCCCCGGGACATCACCAGGTACTGATCGGCCAGTTCGGCGGCGAAATCGTAGAACTGCTCCACCAGCAGAATCGCCATGTCGCCACGGGCCGCGAGCTTCTTGATCACCGCGCCGATTTCCTTGATCACCGACGGCTGAATGCCCTCGGTTGGCTCGTCGAGGATCAGCAACCGTGGACGGCTGGCCAGCGCGCGGCCGATCGCGAGCTGCTGTTGCTGACCGCCGGACAGGTCGCCACCGCGCCGCTGTTTCATTTGCAGCAGCACCGGGAACAGCTCGTAGATGAACGCCGGAACCTCTTTGGCTTCGCTGCCGGGAAAGCGCGACAGGCCCATCAGCAGGTTCTCTTCCACTGTCAGCCGGCCGAAGATTTCCCGGCCCTGGGGCACGTAGGCGATGCCGGCGTGCACCCGTTGATGCGGCTTGTACGTGGTGATCGCTTGGCCTTCCCAGTTCACCGCGCCTTCCTTGGCCGGCAGCAGGCCCATCAGGCATTTGAGCAACGTGGTCTTGCCCACGCCGTTGCGCCCGAGCAGGCAGGTCACTTCGCCGACCTTCACGTCAAAGCTCAGGCCGCGCAGGATGTGGCTACCGCCGTAGTACTGGTGCAGCTTGTCGACTTGCAGCATGTTCAAATTCTCCCCGGTGATCGTTCCCACGCTCTGCGTGGGAATGCATCTCGTGACGCTCCGCGTCACATAACGGCGGACGCGGAGCGTCCATGGCGGCGTTCCCACGCAGAGCGTGGGAACGATCTGATTTCCTCTTCAGCGGCCGAGATAGACTTCGATCACGCGCTCGTTGTCCTGCACCTGTTCCAGTGATCCTTCGGCCAGCACGCTGCCCTGATGCAGCACGGTGACGTGGTCGGCGATCGAGCCGACGAAGCCCATGTCGTGTTCCACCACCATCAGCGAATGCTTGCCCGCGAGCGACTTGAACAGTTCGGCGGTGAACTCGGTTTCGGCATCGGTCATGCCCGCCACCGGTTCGTCGAGCAGCAGCAGTTGCGGGTCCTGCATCAGCAACATGCCGATCTCCAGAAACTGTTTCTGCCCGTGGGACAGCAGCCCCGCCGGACGATTGACCGAGGAGGTCAGGCGAATGGTGTCGAGCACTTCGCTGATCCGGTCTTTCTGCTCGCCGCTCAACTTCGCCCGCAGGCTGGCCCACACCGACTTGTCGGTCTTCTGCGCCAGCTCCAGGTTCTCGAACACGCTCAAGGCTTCGAACACCGTCGGTTTCTGGAACTTGCGACCGATGCCGGCCTGGGCGATCTGCACTTCGCTCATCTGCGTCAGGTCGAGGGTTTCGCCGAACCAGGCCTTGCCGTGGCTCGGGCGGGTCTTGCCGGTGATCACGTCCATCAGCGTGGTCTTGCCCGCGCCGTTGGGGCCGATGATGCAGCGCAATTCGCCGACGCCGATGTACAGGTTCAGATTGTTCAACGCCCGAAAGCCATCGAAGCTGACGCTGATGTCTTCCAGGGTCAGGATCGTGCCGTGACGGGTGTCGAGGCCCGGACCGACGCGTTGCCCGAGGCCGATCGAGTCGCGGCTGGTGCCTTCGTCCTTGTTGGGCTCCACCGGGAAAAAGGCCGGTTCCAGCATGAATTCAGCGCTCGCCGTGACTCTCATGATTCACCTCGTTTCTTCAGCAGACCGATCACGCCTTTGGGCAGGTACAACGTCACGACGATGAACAGCGCGCCGAGGAAGAACAGCCAGTATTCGGGGAAGGCCACGGTGAACCAGCTCTTCATGCCGTTGACCACGCCGGCGCCGAGCAGCGGGCCGATCAGGGTGCCGCGTCCGCCCAAGGCTACCCACACGGCGGCTTCGATCGAGTTGGTCGGCGACATTTCGCTCGGGTTGATGATCCCCACCTGCGGCACGTACAACGCACCGGCCAGACCACACAACACCGCGCTCAAGACCCAGACGAACAGCTTGAAACCGCGCGGGTCGTAGCCACAGAACATCAGGCGGTTTTCCGCATCGCGCAGCGCCGTCAGTACCCGGCCGAACTTGCTGCGGGCCAGGCGCCAGCCGATGAACAGACTCGCCACCAGCAGCAACACCGTTGCCAGAAACAGCACCGCGCGAGTGCCGGGTTCGGTGATGCCGAAACCGAGGATCGTGCGGAAATTGGTGAAGCCGTTGTTGCCGCCGAAGCCGGTCTCGTTGCGGAAAAACAGCAGCATCCCGGCGAAGGTCAGGGCCTGGGTCATGATCGAGAAATACACGCCCTTGATCCGCGAGCGGAAGGCGAAAAACCCGAACACCAGCGCCAGCAGTCCCGGTGCCAACACCACCAGGCACATTGCCCAGAGGAAGTTGCCGGTGCCGCTCCAGTACCACGGCAATTCGGTCCACGACAGGAAGGTCATGAACGCCGGCAGGCCATCACCGGCAGCCTGACGCATCAGGTACATGCCCATCGCATAACCGCCGAGGGCGAAGAACAGACCGTGGCCCAGCGACAGCAGACCTGCGTAACCCCAGACCAGATCCAGTGCCAGGGCGACGATGGCGTAGCAGAGAATCTTGCCGACCAGTGTCAGGGTGTAAGCCGAGACATGCAGCGCACTGTCTGTCGGCAGCAGCGACAGCAGCGGCAGGGCGATCAGCAATGCGAGAACGACCGCGCCGATGGCGAGCGTGACTTTCGGGCCGGCCTTTTGTGTGGCCGTGACTAGTAGAGGCTGGTTCATCAGTCGATCACCCGTCCTTTCAGTGCGAAGAGGCCTTGCGGACGTTTCTGGATGAACAGAATGATCAGCGCGAGGATCAGGATCTTGCCGAGCACCGCACCGATCTGCGGTTCGAGAATCTTGTTGGCGATGCCCAGGCCGAACGCGGCGAACACGCTGCCGGCCAGTTGGCCGACGCCGCCGAGCACCACCACCAGGAACGAGTCGATGATGTAGCTCTGGCCCAAATCCGGGCCGACGTTGCCGATCTGACTCAGGGCAACGCCACCGAGCCCGGCAATGCCCGAGCCGAGGCCGAAGGCGAGCATGTCGACACGCCCGGTGGGCACACCGCAGCAGGCGGCCATGTTGCGATTCTGGGTGACGGCGCGCACGTTCAGACCGAGGCGGGTCTTGTTCAGCAGCAGCCAGGTCAGCACCACGACGAACAATGCGAAGGCGATGATCACGATGCGGTTGTACGGCAGCACCAGATTCGGCAGCACCTGAATCCCGCCGGACAGCCATGCCGGGTTCGCCACTTCAACGTTTTGCGCACCGAACAGCAACCGGACAAGCTGGATCAGCATCAGGCTGATGCCCCAGGTCGCGAGCAAGGTTTCCAGCGGGCGACCGTAGAGGTGACGGATCACCGTGCGCTCCAGTGCCATGCCGATGGCGGCGGTGACGAAGAACGCCACGGGCAGCGCAATCAGTGGATAGAACTCGATGGCCTGCGGGGCGTAGCGCTGTAACATCAACTGCACGACATAGGTCGAGTAGGCGCCGAGCATCAGCATCTCGCCGTGGGCCATGTTGATCACGCCGAGCAGGCCGAAGGTAATCGCCAGACCGAGTGCCGCGAGCAGCAGAATCGAACCGAGGGACATGCCGCTGAAGGCTTGGCCGAGCAGTTCGCCGACCAGCAGTTTGCGCTTGACCTGGGCAAGGCTGGTTTCGGCGGCGGTGCGCACATTGGCATCGGTTTCGACCCCGGGTTCGAGCAAGCCTTCGAGGCGGGTGCGGGCCAGTGGATCGCCGGTTTCACCGAGCAGGCGCACGGCCGCGAGGCGCACCGCCGGGTCGGTGTCGACCAGTTGCAGGTTGGCCAGCGCCAGGCTCAGGGCGGCGTGGACGCTTTCGTCTTGTTCGCCAGCCAGTTGCTGGTCGAGGAATTTCAGCTGCGCCGGTTTGGCGCTTTTCTGCAATTGCTGCGCGGCGCTCAGACGGATTTTGGCGTCGGCGGCGAGCAATTGGTGGCTGGCCAGTGCGGTGTCGATCAGACCCCGCAGGCGGTTGTTCAGGCGCAGGCTCTTGGGTTGGCCGTCGACGGTCAGCTCGCCTTGTTGCAGGGCGTTGATCAGTTCGACACGGGCCGGATCGGGCTGCGCGGCCCAGGCTTCCAGCAGTTTGGCCTGTTGCATCGGGTTGGCGGCGACGAAGTCTTCGGCGTCCCCGGCATGGGCGGCCATCGGCAGCAAAAGTGCCAGGGCCAGGATCAAGCGGTAAAGGGCAGTGGGCATATGAAATGGCCTTGCGTAGTGATCGTTCCCACGCTCCGCGTGGGAATGCAGCCCGGGACGCTCCGCGTCCCAAAAGCGGACGCAGAGCGTCCATTGAGGCATTCCCACGCAGACGGTTCGACGCCTCGACGTGGGAACGATCAGGTTGAGCGGGTTAACTCAGTTGCTCTTCACCGCATAATCCGGCTTCTTGTCGTTACCCGGAATGAACGGGCTCCACGGCTGCGCACGAATCGGCCCTTCGGTCTGCCACACGACGTTGAACTGACCGTCGCTCTGGATCTCGCCGATCATCACCGGTTTGTGCAGGTGGTGATTGGTCTTGTCCATGGTCAGGGTGTAGCCGGACGGCGCGGCGAAGGTCTGGCCGCCGAGGGCTTCGCGGACCTTGTCGACGTCAGTGGATTTGGCTTTCTCGGCCGCCTGCGCCCACATGTGGATGCCGACGTAAGTGGCTTCCATCGGGTCGTTGGTCACCGCTTTGTCGGCGCCCGGCAGGTTGTGTTTCTTCGCGTAGGCTTTCCAGTCATCGACGAACTTCTTGTTCACCGGGTTCTCCACCGACTCGAAGTAGTTCCACGCCGCGAGGTTGCCCACCAGCGGCTTGGTGTCGATGCCGCGCAGTTCTTCTTCGCCCACCGAGAACGCCACCACCGGTACTTCGGTGGCTTTCAGGCCCTGGTTGGCCAGCTCTTTGTAGAACGGCACGTTGGAGTCGCCGTTGACGGTGGAGATCACAGCGGTCTTGCCGCCGGCCGAGAATTTTTTGATGTTGGCGACGATGGTTTGATAGTCGCTGTGGCCGAACGGGGTGTAGACCTCTTCGATGTCCTTATCAGCGACGCCTTTGGAGTGCAGGAACGAACGCAGGATCTTGTTGGTGGTGCGCGGGTACACATAGTCGGTGCCGAGCAGGAAGAAACGCTTGGCGCTGCCGCCTTCTTCGCTCATCAGGTATTCAACCGCCGGGATCGCTTGCTGGTTTGGCGCGGCGCCGGTGTAGAACACGTTCGGCGACATCTCTTCACCTTCGTATTGCACCGGATAGAACAGCAGGCCGTTGAGTTCTTCGAACACCGGCAGCACCGATTTGCGCGACACCGAAGTCCAGCAACCGAACACCACCGCGACCTTGTCCTGGGTCAGTAACTGCCGACCCTTTTCCGCGAACAGCGGCCAGTTCGACGCCGGGTCGACCACCACCGGCTCCAGCATCTTGCCGTTCACCCCGCCCTTGGCGTTGATCTCGTCGATGGTCATCAACGCCATGTCCTTGAGCGACGTTTCGGAGATCGCCATGGTGCCGGACAACGAATGCAGAATTCCGACCTTGATGGTCTCGGCGGCCTGTACGGTCCAGGTCATGCCCATCGCGGCAATGGATGCCGTGAGTGTGAAAGCCTTGATCAAACTGCGACGCTTCATTGTGCGATCTCCATGAACGTTAAAGTTTTTTATGGTTGGCAGATGCGAACGACTGAAGGGGGTTTTGCAAGGGCTGTGCCCGGTCGGGTTTGGGCAGGGAAATGTCGGTTTAGAGCGGTCGCGCGCGAAGGCGGCGCACCATGAGGGGACGTGTTGCATGCAAAGGTGCAACGAGGTGCGCCAGATTGGGGCGCACCCGGAGGATTCAGCGGCGGCGCATCAGGCCGATGAAAAACAGGCCGCCGAGGGCTGCGGTGGCAACGCCGATGGGCAGGTCTTCCGGGGCAATCAGTGTGCGTGCGGCGACGTCCACCCAGACGAGGAAAACGCTGCCGAGCAACACGCACACCGGCAGCAGACGCCGATGCTCGGCACCGATCAGGCGCCGGGCAATGTGCGGCACCATCAGCCCGACAAAACCGATGGAGCCGCTGATCGATACCAGCACCCCGGTCATCAGCGAAGCGATCACGAACACCCGCAGACGCACCGCCCGGGCATTCAGGCCGAGGGTGACGGCGGTCTGTTCGCCGGCCATCAAGGCGTTCAGCGGACGGGCCATGCCGATCAGCAGAATCAGGCCGAGCAACACGCTCAGCGCCGGCACGGCCAACAATTCCCAGCGTGCCAGACCGAGGCCGCCGAGCATCCAGAACATCACTGCCGAACTGGCCCGGTGATCGCCCATGAACAGCAGCAGATTGGCGATCGCCATCATCACGAACGACACCGCCACGCCGCACAGCAGCAGACGATCACTGTCCAGCCGACCCTGCCGGCTGGCGATGCCCAGCACCAGAAACATGCTCAACAATGCGCCAATGAACGCGGCGATCGGCAAAGTCAGCAGGCCGACGATTTCACCGACGTGCAGCACCACGATCACTGCACCGAGCGTGGCACCGGAAGTGACGCCGAGCAGATGAGGATCGGCCAGCGGATTGCGCGTCACCGCTTGCAGCACCGCGCCGATCAACGCCAGTCCGGCGCCGACCAATGCACCGAGCAGCATGCGCGGCACGCGGATCAGCCAGACGATGTGTTCCTGGCCAGCGCTCCAGTCCGGCGCGCCGAGGCCGAACAGCTTGTGCAGCAGAATCCGCCACACCACGTCCACCGGCACCCGCGCCGGGCCGAAGCCCAGCGACACCACGCACGACACCAGCAGCACCGCGCCGAGGGCAATCAGCAGCCAGCCGTAACCACGATTGATCATTCGCCGTGGAACCCTTTGGCCAGGGTTTCAACCGCCAGCACGTTGTCGATCCCCGGCGTGGCCTGCACGTAAGGGATGACGATGAAGCGCTGGTTCTTGATCGCGTCCACCGATTGCAGCGCCTTGTTCTTGAGCAGGAATTCAATCTTCTGCTCGGCGGTGATTTCGCTGTAGTCGACGATCACGATCACCTGCGGATTGCGCTCGACCACGGTTTCCCAGTTGACCCGGGTCCAGCTCGCTTCGACGTCATCGAGAACGTTGCGCCCGCCAGCGGCGTCGATCAGTGCTTGCGGCATGCCGAGGCGGCCGGAGGTCATGGCGCGGTCTTCGCCGCTGTCGTACAGGAACACCCGCGGTTTCTCGGCGGGCAGGTCTTTGCGGATGTCCGCAACCTGACTTTGCATATCGGCGATCAGCGCGTTGGCGCGATCCTGCACGTCGAAGATTTTGCCGAGGTTGCGCAGGTCGTTGTAGGTGTCGTCCAGCGTGGCGGCCGGTCGCTTCATCACGAAGGCGCAGGATTCGGTCAGCTCATAGACGTTGATGCCCAGCGGTTGCAGGGTCTGCGGCGTGAGATCGCCACCCACGCGCATGCCGTAATCCCAGCCGGCGAAGAAAAAATCGACGTTGGCGTTGAGCAGGGTTTCCACCGACGGGTACTTGGCTGCCAGTTCCGGCAACCCGTCGAGCAGCGACTGCATTTGCGGTGTCACCGACTTCCAGCCACTCACGCCGCTGTAGCCGGCCATTTTCGACTTGAGGCCGAGGGCGAGCATCATCTGGGTCATATTGATGTCGTGGCTGACCGCGTGTCTGGGCGCTTCCTTGAAGGTCACTTCGCGGTTGCAGCTGTGGATCGTCAGCGGGTACGGGGTGGCCTCGGCGAAGGCGTGGGTGGTGCCCAGCAACAGAGCGAGGCAAAGCAGGGAGCGCACAGTCATGGTCGGGTTATCCAGGTGATTCGCGGGTAGCCGTGGAGGGGGTGTGGATCGATCAATGCTTCGACGCCGAACACGTCGCGCAGCAGGTCGACGGTCAGGACTTGTTGCGGGGTGCCGCTGGCGACGATGCGACCGTGGTTGATCACATACAACCGGTCGCAGAACGCGGCGGCCAGGTTCAGGTCGTGAATGCTCGCCAACGTGCCGATCTGCAAACGCTTGACCAGTTGCAGAAGCTCCAGCTGATAGCGCGGGTCGAGGTGGTTGGTCGGCTCGTCGAGGATCAGCAGTTGCGGTTGCTGGGTCAGGGCGCGGGCCAGGATCACCCGTTGTTTTTCGCCGCCGGACAGCGTGGCGAAGGCGTGATCTTCGAAGCCATCGAGGCCCACCGATTTGAGGGCCTGGGTGGCGACCTGGCGGTCTTCCAGCGTGTCGCCGTCGAACAGGCCTTTGTGCGGCGTGCGGCCCATGGCAACCACTTCTTCGACGGTCAGGCCGAAGGCATCCGGGAATTCCTGCAGAACCACGGCGATGCGTTGCGCGCACCAGCGTGAAGATTGCTTCCAGACGTTGTGGTGATCGAGTCTGACCTCACCGCGTTCCGGCTGACTGAAGCGATAGGCGCAGCGCAACAGGCTGGTCTTGCCGCTGCCATTTGGCCCGATCAGCCCGACAAACTCACCGGCGGCCACGTGCAACGAGGCGTCACGCAGCTGGAACTGGTGATGGCAGTGATCGTGGCCCAAGGGTGACCAGGCGAGATCGGTGAGGGACAGTGAGGTCATGTGTTGTTCAGCTTGAAGTCCATGAAGTGAATCCGGCCGTTCCATCGCCCGCAGTCGGTCAGCGCAAAAGAAAGCCCGCAGCGTGGACGGCGGGCAATGAGCTGAAATTTAGTTATACAGTAACACTTAAATCGGCCGAATATCAGGTCCGGCAGTTTAAGGACTTGTCTGAAACCTGCATCTCGCCAGTCTCATGATGAAGTTGAGGCAGATTCAGCTTGTCGGCCCAGACGCGACAGCAGCAGTCGATCCAGCACCCACACCACCACCAGCGAAGCGCCCACCAGCGGAAACACCACCGCCAGCACCAGCATGATCGCCACCCCGGTTTTCCACTTCGGCAGATCGTGGCGCAGCGGCGGCACGCCGAACTTGCCCTGTGGCCGGCGCTTCCACCAGATCACCACGCCGCTGACGGCACTGAGCAGGATCATCAGGCAGATCAGCAGCACGATGAGCTGGTTGAAGGTGCCAAACATCTTGCCTTCATGGAGCATCACGCCGATCTCGGTAGCGCGGGCAACAGCGCCGTATTGCTCGAAACGCACGTCGGCGAGGACCTTGCCGGTGTACTGATCGATGTGCAGGGTCGCGTCGTTGCGCGGATCGTCTGCGAACACGGCGATGGTGAACACGCCGGTGGCGGTGGTCGGCAGGGTAATGCTGTAGCCCGGCTCGACCTGGCGCTCAACGGCGATGTTCTGCACGTCCTGCAGGCGGATGGTCGGCGCGGCCGGCCCGTGTTGCATGCCGCCGTGGGCCATGTGTTCGGCGTGGTCGCCCGACATCGGCATCGGAGTGTTTTCCATCGCCCAGGGCACAGTCTGGCGGGCGGCGTTGTTGAGGCTGCCGGCCTCGACGTCGGAGGTCGGCACGTTGTCCCACATCGCCGCCGGGAACACGTTCCACACCTGGGCGTACTGCTTGCCCCAGAAACCGGTCCAGGTCATGCCGCTGAGCAGCATCACCAGCAGCAATGCCGCGCCCCAGAAACCGGTGACCGCGTGCAGGTCACGCCACAGCACGCGGCCGCGACTGCTCAGGCGCGGCCACAGAATCCCCGCGGCCTGACCGCGCGGCCACCACAGGAAAACCCCGGACACCACCAGCACCACGCCCCAGCCGGCGGCCATTTCGATCAGTCGGTCACCGACGGTGCCGATCATCAGTTCGCCGTGAATCGCCCGGGCGATGGCTTGCAGGTTCTGCCTGGCATCCTGCTCGCCGAGGATGTCGCCGTGGTACGGATCGACGAATACGTTCAGTTCATGGCCGGCATTGGCCACGACAAACTGCGCGCTGCGCTCGGCGTTCGCGGGTGGCAGGTACTGGGTGACCTGGCCTTGTGGATAAGCGCTTTTGACCTTTTGCAGCAGGTCGTCGGCCGGCACGGTGTGATGCCCGGCCGGGACGTTCAGCAGGCTGCTGTACATCAGCGAATCGAGCTGCGGCTTGAACAGGTAAATGATGCCGGTCAGGGCCAGCATCACCATGAATGGCGCGACGAACAATCCGGCATAAAAATGCCAACGCCAGGCCAGGTTGTAGAAATTCGGTTTGGGCTGTTTCATCACGAGTGCTCCGCTTGGCTTGGATCTTCTAGTTGTTCTGCAACCCTTGTGGGAGCGAGCTTGCTCGCGAAGGGGGCGGCACATCCAACATAAATGCCGCCTGTTACACCGCCTTCGCGAGCAAGCTCGCTCCCACAGGGGGAAGGGTTAGAAACTCATGTCCACCTTGGTCCAGAGCGTGCGCCCCGGTTCATTGATGGCTTGCGGGTCGTTGGCCGGGTAGCCGAACCCGGCGTTGCCCGCCAGGTTCAGGTGTTCGGCGTAAGCCTTGCCGAACAGGTTGTCGACGCCGGTACTGACCTTCCAGTTCTTGTTGATCCGGTAGGCACCGTTGAGCGAGAACACGCCGAAGCCCGAACTCTTGTCGTAATCCTTGCCGACCACGTTGCCCTTGTTCCGGTCGATCCGGTTTTGCGCGGCAACCACCCTCCACAGTGCGCCGGCGCTCCAGTTATCTTCGCTGTAGGTCAGGCCGAAACGGGCATCCAGCGGCGGCATCTGCGGCAGGGCCTTGCCGTCGCTGCTGTTCTTGCCCCAGGCGTAGGCCAGGGTCGCATCGGCTTTCCAGTTGTCGGTGAGCTTGTAAGCGGCACCGAGTTCACCGCCCATGATCCGCGCGTCGATGTTCTCGGCGCGGGAAGTGCTCATGCCCATCATCCCCGGGGTGTAGTCGAACAGGATGTAGTCGCGCACCTGGCCGATGTAGCCCGAGGCCCAGGCTTCGAGTTCGGCACTCTTGTAGTTCACGCCGAAGTCGAGCTGAGTGGTCTTTTCCGGCTTGATCGAATCGAACGCATTGACCGAACCCGCCGGGCCGGACTTGGGCGAAAACAGCTCCCAGTAATCCGGAAACCGTTGCGCGTGGCCGAGACCGGCGTAGAGCGTGGTCGGGCTGTCGGCGAGGTCATGCTCGTAACGGATGAAGCCGCTCGGCAAGGTGTCGGCACGGGTATCGCCGGCGGTCGGGTTCGGCCGGGACATCATTCCTGAGCCGGTGGTCTGCCGGAAATCCCTGGCCGAGGCGCGGTCGACCCGGGCGCCGGTGATCAGCCGGTCGCGGTCGGCGGCGTACCAGGTCATTTCGCTGAACACGCCGTAGTTGTGGAAGTCGGCGTCCTTGGTGAACGGCTGATCCTTGTAGGTATCGATACCCATGCCGCTGCGCTGACGGTGTTCGTTGGTCTGCGCGTCGAGGCCGGTGATCAGCTGGATATCGGCCCAGCGCCAGGTCGCCTTGATCCGCGCGCCGAGGGTGCGGCGGTCGACGTTGGACGCCATGGGCCCTGCCATCATCCCGGTGCCGGACGGCGTGCGCAGGGTGTAGTTGTCCATCACGTGGTCGGCGTAGTTGTAATAGACCTGAGCTTCGAGCTTCTCCAGCACGTCGGTGATGTTGGATTTCTCGACGCGCAGACCGAGGCTTTCACGCAGGAATTGCGAGCCGTCCATGCCGCGTCCGGCGTAGCGTGCTTCACCGTCGCCCTTGCCGGCGGTCAGTTCGATCAGGGTGTCGGCGTCCGGGGTCCAGCCCACCGCTACATCGCCGTTCCACTTGTCATAGCGCGAGGCAACGATGTCGTTGTTGCCGTCCCGGTAATCGTCGGAGTGCGCGGTGTTGCCGATCACCCGCACATAGCCCAGCGAGCCGCCGGCTGCCGCATCGACGACTTTGTCGAAGCGTCCGTGAGAGCCGGCCAGTACGCTGGCGTTCACGCGGGTGCCGAGTTCGCCGAAGCTTTCCGGCTCGCGGTCGAAGAGGATCGTGCCGGCCGAGGCGCCCGGTCCGTAGAGCACGGTTTGCGGGCCTTTGATCACCGTGAGCTTGTCGTAGGTCTCGGGTGAAATGTACGAGGTCGGCGCGTCCATCCGGCCGGGGCAGGCACCGAGCATCATGCTGCCGTTGGTGAGAATGTTCAGGCGCGAACCGAACATGCCGCGCAATACCGGATCACCGTTGGTACCGCCGTTGCGGACCAGGGCGAAGCCGGGAATCGTCTTCAGATAGTCGCCGCCATCGCTGGCGGGCACCGGTTGGCGCGGGTCTTTCGGGTTGGTGACGATGGTCAGCGGCGAGCTCGGGGCGATGGCGGTGATCACCGTCGGGCTCAATTCGTCAGCGTGGCCGGCGTGTTCGTCGGCATGGACCAGCGGGGACAGCAGGACGCCGCAAAGGACGGCGGTAGCGTGCCTGAAACGAATGCGCGATTCGTTCAGGGCAAAGGACGCCGGGGCAGAACCCGGGCGTGGGACAGCAGAAAACCTGGACATGACAATTTCCATCAAACAGTCGTAAACGACACGGCCGGCAGCCTGAAGCTGTCTTCTCAACCGTGTGCAATCAGAGTCGGGTGTTTACGCTGCGACGGGCGGGGCGCGGGTGCGGGCGCCGGGGAAGAAGGTCTGCCGGGCATGGCCCAGACGCGGGGAGGGTGGGGTGAAGGTGTTGACGAGAGGAATGCTGAAAGTGGCGAAGCTGCCGCCGCCAGTCAGCGCCGGGCAATTGAACAGCAGGCTGCAATAGCCGCATTTTTCCCACAGCACGTGGTGCGAGGATTGTGGCGGACAGTGTTCGGCGGTGGGCTGTGCACCGTGCCCGGAATGATCCATCCCCGGCATGTCCATCGACATGTCCATGCTCATCGGCATGGAGGTCGAGGCGTGCTGATCCATCGGCATCGACTGGGAAATCAGCGGGCCGATGAAGATCATCAACATGGCGAACAGGGCGATCCAGCTGCCGCGAGTCAGGTGTTCAGTCTGACGACGTTGCAGGGAGAGCCTGGCGCTCAGGGGGCGCATGGGCGGAGTCTGCCGGAACGGTTACTGGGCGTGCGCGTGGGCTTGCGTGGCTTCCGGCGGCTTCTTCTGCACGGCAACTTCGACGGTCACGTCACCGGCCTTCTCGAAGTGCATCGTCAGCGGGAAGCGCTTGCCGTCAGTCAGCAGGCTGCGGTCGGTCGGATTCATCAGCATCACGTGATAGGCCATCGGCGCGAAGGTCACGTTTCCGCCGGCCGGGATGGCCACGTTCGGCACCTGTTGCATCTTCATCAGATCGCCCTGCATCACGTGCTCGTGCAGTTCGGCCGTCGGGGCGATCGGCGAGTCGACGCTGAGCAGGCGGTCAGCCGTCTTGCCGGCGTTGTGAATGATGAAATACGCGGCAACGGTTGGCGCGTTCGGCGGCAGTTCCTGCGACCACGGGTGGGCGATTTCCAGCTCGCCGGCCTTGTATTCGTGGGCATGGGCGAAGCACGCCGGCAGCAACAGCGCAGCGATGACGATGAATTTGTTCAACATGACAGTTCTCCAGAACGATTTGAAACGCAGGTCAAATGCGGGAACAAATCAAACCAGAGGGGACGCGCGGGGATTGAGGCTCGGCCATTGCTGGCGCGGTGTCGGGGTTTGCAGCAAGGCGGGCGCCACGCTGCGATTGCTTTCATATTGGGCGAAATACAGCTGCGGCGAATGCCCCGGCAACGCCACCACCGGCGCCGATCCGGAACAGCACCAGCAATGCTGCATGGTCGAATGACTGTCACCGCTCTGCGGCGCTTTCTGATCAAGGCTACCGATGTCGATCGCCACCATCTTCGTCCCGCTGCCGGTGCAGAAACTGCTCCACAGCAACTGCTCGGCCGGCGTCTGCGCCGCCTGTGCCATCGCTCCCGTCAACGGCATGGCAAGCATGTTGAACAGCACTGCAAAGCAGGCGATCCAGGCAAATGCGAGCCGGTGTCGGTTCATGGGACAGATCCGTAGGGTGGGCGATCAGGCGCGGCTATTTAGCCTGATCAGGGCCGATAAGTAAAAAAGCGTCGTGCGGTTTGGTGTCGCAGAGGATTCAGCCTGCTACGGCATGCAACCGCAAACCCAGTGCCTTCATGACTTTCATGATAGTCGCGAATTCCGGATTTCCAGTGCTGCTCAGCGCTTTATAAAGGCTTTCGCGACCCAAGCCTGCATCTCGTGCAACCTGGGTCATGCCTTGGGCGCGGGCGATGTCATTAAGTGCTGCACGGATAAGAACGCCATCGCCAGCATCTTCGTCAAAACAAGCGTTCAGGTAAGCCGCCATTTCCTCGGGTGTTTTAAGAAACTCTGCAGCGTCGAAGCGAGTGCGTCCCGAGGCAGGTTGATATTGCAAAACGTATGCTCGGGAGACTGCTGCAGGTAGTCAGTCGGGCTTTAAGTTGTTGTGCGTAGCGTCCGATTGACTTGTAGGACTCAAGTTTTTCGCTGTGAGAGCCGGCGCCATCGCGGGCAAGCCCGCTCCTACAGGATTAGCGTTGGACATCAGTTTTGTGATCGGCGTTAACCACTGTGGGAGCGGGCTTGCCCGCGAAGGCGTACTCAAGAGCGCAAAAGGCTCAGGGCTGTAAGTTGATGGTGAGTGCGCTGATGGCTTCATCCACCGTCGCAAATTCCCGATCAACCCCCGCCAACACCGGCCGCTTCAACACCATCACCGGCACCCCAAGCTCCCGCGCCACGTCCAGTTTCGGCTCGGTCGCGGTGCTGCCGCTGTTCTTGCTGATCAGCACGTCGATCTGCTGGCGTTCGAACAGCGCCCGTTCATCCTCCAGCAGAAACGGTCCACGGGCGCCGATGACTTCGCAGCGTTCGTTGCCGGGGTAGACGTCGAGGGCGCGAAGAGTCCAGAACTGGTGCGCAGGGATTTCGTCGAGGTGTTGCAGCGGTTCGCGGCCAAGGGTGAACAGCGGGCGATGGAACGGGGCGAGAGCGGTGATCAGTTCCGCCCAGTCGGCAACTTCGCGCCAGTCATCGCCCGGCTGTGGTCGCCACGCCGGGCGGCGCAGGGCCCAGCAGGGAATGCCGGTGAGTTGCGCAGCGGTGGCGGCGTTGTGGCTGATTTGCGCGGCGTACGGATGGGTGGCGTCGAGCAAAAGCGTGATGCCTTCGTCGCGAATGAACTGCGCCAGACCTTCCGCTGCGCCGTAGCCGCCGACGCGCACCTGACACGTCAGATCGGTCGGCACCCGGCCCACCCCGGCCAGGCTGTAAATGTGTTCCGGCCCCAAGGTGCGCGCGATGGCTAACGCTTCAGTCACGCCGCCCAGCAACAGAATCCGTTTCATACAAAAGCCCCCGCATGGCCGACGATGCCGCCCTGACGATCGATCGCAAACACTTCGACCTGAACCTGCGCCGGCACTACGCTGCGGGCAAATTCAAGAGCATGGCGGCAGACCTCATCACCCAGCGCAACACCCGCCGCACTGGCCATCGCCAACGCCTGCTGGCTGGTGTTCGCCCCGCGAATGGCTTGCTGCAACGCATCGTCAGCGCCAATCGCCGCCGCCCACTCGGCCAGTTGCGGCAGGTCGATGCTCGAATGACGCGAGTGCAGGTCCATGTGCCCGGCCGCCAGTTTGCTGATCTTGCCGAAACCGCCGCACAGGCTGAGTTTATCCACAGGCACTTTGCGCAGATGCTTGAGCACGGCGCCGACGAAGTCGCCCATTTCGATCAGGGCGATTTCCGGCAGGTCGTAAACCCGGCGCATGGTGTCTTCGCTGGCGTTGCCGGTGCAGGCGGCGATGTGCAGGTAGCCGTTGGTTTTCGCGACGTCGATGCCTTGATGAATCGAGGCGATGTAGGCCGCGCAGGAAAACGGCCGGACGATGCCGCTGGTGCCGAGGATCGACAGGCCACCGAGAATGCCCAGGCGCGGGTTCATGGTTTTCAGCGCCAGGGCTTCGCCGCCCTCAACGTTGACCGTTACCTCGAAGCCGCCGCGATAGCCGGTTTCCTCGGCGAGCAGGGTCAGGTGATCGCTGATCATCTTGCGCGGTACCGGGTTGATCGCCGGTTCGCCGACGGCCAGCACCAGCCCCGGGCGAGTCACGGTGCCGACGCCTTTGCCGGCGATGAAGCGGATTCCCGGCTCGGCTGTCAGTTGCACGCGGGAGTAAAGCAGGGCGCCGTGCGTCACGTCCGGGTCGTCACCGGCATCCTTGAGGGTTCCGGCTTCAGCGCCGTTCTCGGTCAGCCGGCAGAACTCCAGGCGCATCTGCACCTGCTTGCCTTTGGGCAACACGATCTGCACGGCGTCGGCCGATGGGCCGCCGAGCAGCAGGCGAGCCGCGGCGAGGCTGGTGGCCGTGGCGCAGCTGCCGGTGGTCAGGCCGCTGCGCAGGGGCGCGGGTTGTTCGGCGGTTTCGTCACGCATCGAAGGGCTTGACCAGATCGAGCAGGGTGATCGGCAACGCCTGGCGCCAGGTATCGAACTCGCCCAGCGGCTGCGCCTGGGCAATGTGGATGCGGGTCAACTCACCGCCATGGCGTTCGCGCCAGTTCATCAAAGTCATTTCGCTTTGCAGGGTCACGGCGTTGGCGACCAGTCGGCCACCGGGCTTCAATTGTTCCCAGCAGGTGTCGAGGACGCCTTCGCGGGTGACGCCGCCGCCGATGAAAATCGCATCCGGACGCTCCAGTCCTGCGAGGGCTTGCGGCGCGCTGCCGCGAATCAGTTGCAGGCCGGGAGCCCCCAGCGCATCGCGGTTGTGTTCGATCAGTTGCTGGCGACCGTCATCGGCCTCGATGGCCAGCGCACGGCAGCTCGGGTGAGCGCGCATCCACTCGATACCGATCGAGCCGCTACCGGCGCCGACGTCCCACAGCAATTCGCCCGGTGTCGGGGCGAGGCGAGCGAGGGTGATTGCGCGCACGTCGCGTTTGGTCAGTTGGCCGTCATGCTGGAAGGCCGAGTCCGGCAGGCCGGCCAGGCGGGACAGGCGAGGTGTCTGCGGAACGGCCAGGCATTCGATGGCGATCACGTTGAGGTCGGCAACGCGCGGATCGTTCCAGTCGTTGGCGGTGCCGTCGATCCGGCGTTCGGCGCTGCCGCCCAGATGCTCCAGCACACTAAGGCGACTGGCGCCGAATCCACGTTCGCGCAGCAATGCCGCAACCGCTGCCGGGCTTTGGCCGTCATTGCTCAGCAGCAACAGGCGCACGCCGCTGGACAACTGACTATTGAGGGTCGCCAGCGGGCGAGCCACCAGCGACAGCACGCTGACGTCCTGCAACGGCCAGCCCAGTCGGGCTGCTGCCAGCGAGCAGGACGACGGCGCCGGCAGGACCAGCATCTCGGCCCCCGGCACCTGCCGCGCCAGACTCGCGCCAACGCCGTAGAACATCGGATCACCGCTGGCCAGCACGCACACCGCTTCGCCACGGCGCTCAAGCACCGGGGCCAGGGAAAACGGGCTCGGCCACAACTGGCGCTCGCCACGGATGCACACCGGCAACAGATCCAGCTGACGCTGACCGCCGATGATCCGCGAAGCGCCCATCAGGGCGCGCCGGGCATTCTTGCCCAGGCCCTTGAAGCCGTCTTCACCGATTCCTACTACTGTCAGCCAGGGTGACATCTGTAGCCCCTCAAAAAAGTGTCCGCAAACGCGCCGTTCCGACGGGCAGACTTTTCATGCCGTCGGACAAAGCAGGCATAATACCGCGCCTTCGTCCGCGAAGCGCCTTTCCCACAGAGCTGCCAGCCCTTGAACGAACGCCCGATGTCCAACGCCATACGCCCCTCGGCCTGTCCGGGGTTGCTGCGTATCGTCCAGGCGCTGGATGGCGGGATCTGCCGGATCAAGCTCGATGGCGGGTCGATCACGGCCGATCAGGCCGATGCGGTGGCCAACACCGCCGAGCGATTTGCCGGCGGGGCTATCGAAGCGACCAACCGGGGCAATCTGCAGATTCGTGGCATCGGCGATCAGTCCGCCGCGCTGATCGACAGCCTGCTGGCCGCCGGTCTCGGGCCACGAACCGCGGCGGGCGACGATGTTCGCAACCTGATGCTCAGCCCGGCGGCCGGCATCGACCGGCAGATGCGCTTCGATACCCGTCCATTGGCCGGGCAGATCCTCGAGACTTTGCAAAGCCATCCGCGCTTCCATGAACTGAGCGCCAAGTTCGCCGTGCAACTGGACGGCGGTGAAGCGCTGGCGATGCTCGAACATCCCCATGACTTGTGGCTGTCGGCATTCAAAAGCGGTGAAGACACGCTGTTGGCGTTCGGTCTGGCGGGTTGTCCGACGGACCGGCCGCTGGCTGCCGTGGCGCTGGCGGATGGGCATGCGCTGGTGGTTGCGGTGCTGGAGCTGTTCCACGATCTGGCCCGGCCGGAGCAGACGCGAATGCGTCATCTGCTGGATGAATGCGCGGCGCCGGTGTTCCTCGAAAAACTCGGTCAACGGATCAAACTGCAAGCCGCCACAGATTGGCAGCGCGAAGCCGGACCCGAAGGTTTGCACCTCGGCATTCATCCTCAACCCTCGGCCGGTCAGGTGTATGTCGGTGCTGCACCGGCACTCGGCCGGCTCGATCCGGACATGCTGCGTGGCGCTGCGCAACTGGCCAGAAACTTCGGCGATGGCAGCTTGCGTTTCACCCCTTGGCAGAGTCTGTTGCTGCCCGATGTGCGGGAAACCGATGCGGCTCAAGTGCTCGACAAATTGGCCAGGCTGAACCTGCTGACCCATGTCGAAGACCCGCTGTCGCACCTGATCGCCTGCACCGGCGCCAACGGCTGCGGCAAAGGCCTGGCCGACACCAAGCACGATGCCCGCCTGCTGGCTGCGCTGTTGCCACATGCCGTGGATGTGCACCTGTCCGGCTGCCCGCGCTCCTGCGCTGCTGCACACCGTGCCCCGGTCACGCTGCTGGCGGTCGGCCCCGGTCACTACGATCTCTATTTCCGCGATGCAGCGCTGCCGGGTTTCGGCGCGCTGCACGCTCACAACCTTACTATCGAAGCGGCCGCGAAACTGCTCGCCGCCCGCTCACGGAGCCCCCTTGATGCTTGATTACATCCGCGACGGTCAGGAGATCTATCGCAATTCCTTCGCGATCATTCGCCGCGAGGCCAACCTCGCGCGCATCCCGGCCGACCTGGAAAAACTCGCGGTGCGGGTGATCCACGCCTGCGGCATGGTCGAGGCCATCGACGGGCTGCAATTTTCCGAAGGAGCCGGCAAGGCGGGGCGTGATGCGCTGGCCGCTGGCGCGCCGATCCTGTGCGATGCGCGGATGGTCTCCGAGGGCGTGACCCGTGCGCGCCTGCCGGCCAACAACGAAGTGATCTGCACCCTGCGCGACGACAGCGTGCCGGAGCTGGCGCGTGAGCTGGGCAATACTCGCTCCGCTGCCGCTCTGGAACTGTGGCGTCCGCATCTGGCGGGCAGCGTGGTGGTGATCGGCAATGCGCCGACTGCGTTGTTCTATCTGCTGGAAATGCTCGACGCCGGCGCGCCGAAACCGGCGCTGATCCTCGGCTTCCCGGTCGGCTTCGTCGGCGCTGCCGAATCCAAGGCCGAGCTGGCCGCCAACAGCCGTGGCGTGCCGTTCGTGATCATGCAGGGCCGCCTTGGCGGTAGCGCCATGGCCGCCGCTGCGGTCAATGCCCTCGCCACGGAGGTCGAATGATGCAGGCTCAAGGACGTTTGATTGGTCTGGGCGTCGGCCCCGGTGATCCTGAACTGATTACCGTCAAGGCCCTGCGCCTGCTGCGCGAATCGCCGGTGGTGGCGTACTTCGTGGCCAAGGGCAAGAAGGGCAACGCATTCGGCATTATCGAAGCGCACCTGCAGGACGCGCAGAACCTGCTGCCGCTGGTGTACCCGGTGACCACCGAAGTGCTGCCGGCGCCACTGTCCTACGAGCAGGTGATCAGTGATTTCTACGATGACGCGGCAGAGGAAGTGGCCGCGCACCTGGATGCCGGTCGCGATGTGGCGGTGATCTGCGAAGGTGATCCGTTCTTCTACGGCTCCTACATGTACCTGCACGATCGTCTTGCCAGCCGTTACGAAGCCGAAGTGGTGCCGGGCGTCTGCTCGATGCTCGGCGGCGCATCGGTGCTGGGCGCGCCGCTGGTGTATCGCAATCAGAGTCTGTCGGTGCTGTCCGGCGTGCTGCCTCATGACAAGCTCAAGCGTCGCCTGGCCGATGCCGACGCGGCGGTGATCATGAAGCTGGGACGCAACTTTCCAAAAGTGCGTGAGGTGTTGGGCGAGTTGGGCCTGGCCGGGCGTGCGCTGTACGTCGAGCGCGCGACCATGGCCAACCAGAAGATCGTACCGCTGGATGAGGTCGAGCCGATGTCGTCGCCGTACTTCTCGCTGATCATTGTTCCCGGCGAACGGTGGCAAGGCTGATGACCCATTCCACACCGGCCATCGTCATTCTCGGCCAGGGCGCGCTGGCCACGGCCCGACGCCTGCAGCAGGTCTATCCGGCAGCACAGATTCACGGACTGAAAGGGCGCGTCGAAGGCGCCGACCTGACCTACAGCGAATTCGGCGCGACCCTGCGTGAGCTGTATCAACAGGACACGCCGATCATTGCCCTGTGCGCGGCCGGCATTGTCATCCGCACCCTGGCGCCGCTGTTGCTGGAGAAAGGCGTCGAGCCACCAGTGCTCGCCGTGGCTGAAGACGGCAGCGCCGTGGTGCCGTTGCTCGGCGGCCTCGGCGGGGTGAATGTCATGGCCCGCGAGATTGCAGCAGCGCTTGAAGTCGCTGCGGCGATCACCACCAGCGGCGAGTTGCGTTTCGGCACCTGTCTGCTCAACCCGCCGGGCGGTTACGCGCTTGGCGATCTGGAGCAGGGCAAGCGCTTTGTCTCCGACTTGCTCGCCGGCCACAGCGTGCGCATTGATGGCGAGGCGCCGTGGCTTGAGCAGGCGCAGCTGCCGGAGGATCCACACGCGCAGCGCTCGATTCATGTGAGCAGCGATGCCCGCGCGGCGAGCGCCAGTGAGTTGCTGATTTATCCGCGCAGCGTAGCGGTGGTGGTCGGTTCAGAAGTGACCGATCTGCCGCGCGCAATTCGCGAGGCGTTGCAGCAGGCCGGTGTGGCGATTCAATCGCTGGCCTGTCTGGTGGCGGTTGATGTTCAGATGGCCAGCCCGGTCTTGCGTGAGGCAGCGCTTGAACTGGCGGTGCCGTTGCGCTTTGTCGCGCCGGCCAGTGACATCGGTGAGCTGGCTCGCGACGCCGTCCCCGACGCTCGAATCATCACGACATCCCAAGACCTTGCCATCGCCGTGGCCGGACAGCCGCTGGACGTTTCGCGGATCGGGCGCCCGCGCGGTCGTCTGGCGGTCATCGGCCTCGGTCCGGGTGCGGCAGAGCTGATGGTGCCGGCGGTGAAAGCCGAACTGGCACGCGCCACCGATGTGCTCGGCTACGAAACCTACGTACGCATGGCCGGCCCGTTCCGCGATGATCAGGTGCAGCATTGCACCGATAACCGCGAAGAAATGCAGCGTGCCCGTCATGCCTTCAGGCTGGCCGCCGAGGGCCGTTCGGTGATTGTCGTTTCATCGGGTGATCCGGGCGTGTTCGCCATGGCGGCGGCGGTACTCGAAGCGTTGCACGAGTCGACGGATCCGGCATGGCACAGCGTCGACCTGGAGATCCTGCCGGGTGTTTCCGCGTCACTCGCCACCGCTGCTCAGGCGGGTGCACCGCTGGGTCACGATTTCTGCGTGATGTCGCTGTCGGACAACCTCAAGCCGTGGTCGATCATCGAGAAACGCCTGGATCTGGCGGCCGAAGCGGATCTGGCGCTGGCGTTCTACAACCCGATCTCCCGTGCCCGCCCTTGGCAACTGGGGCGAGCGCTGGAAATCGTCGCGCAACACCGCACGCCGGAAACGCCGGTGGTATTGGGGCGCGATATCGGCCGGCCAGGGCAGACACTGCGGGTGACAACATTGGGAGCGCTGACCCCGGATCAGGTGGACATGCGCACCATGGTGTTGATCGGCTCATCCACCACTTGCACCTTCCCGCGTGCCGACGGCCGGGAGTGGGTGTATACGCCGCGCTGGTACGGGGAAAAGCCGGCAGGCTGATGCCCCTGGCTTCCAGGGAACGCCAGGCAATAACCGACAAGGCCGCGAATTGAATATTCGCGGCCTTGTCGGTTATTGCCTGCAGGTTTATTGCTGCGATTTCCTCAATGCAAAACGGCTCGCGGTAATCTTTGAAAGTGCGGCTTCCATTTGCCTTCTTTGTGCGTTGAGTTCGCTTCGATTGAGTTTAAGAAACGCACTGCGCTGAATGAGCTTTGCAGAATTTTTGCTCCAGGACCAAAACAGGAAACTGTTCTGCTCGACGCTGGCAACCAGCTCAATATTGAAAATGGCCAGGTGCAGGTCGCCGTTTGAGTCATACCGAGTGGGTGCAACTTGAAAGCGCCGGCCTCTATGGCTCTCGTTATCGAGCGAAAGTACTGCGGGTTTGTCGGGTTTCAGGGCATCCAGAGTGTCCATCATCGCGCTGGCCTGACGGACATCATTCATTTTCTCTGCGCTGAGTACCAGAAAGTCGGCGATGCTTCCATCAAGCACTGTCGTTGTTCTGGTCGTGACAGTACCCTGATGAAGCTTCCAGCCCAGATACATTAACGTGCGTAAATATTCTTCCAGCCAGACTTCAGAATCGGAATAGCGGTTGTGGGCCATGTCGGCTGAACGGGTGGCGACGCGGGTACAGTCAGTCAGGTCGTTATAGTCTTGAAGCGACAAGTTGTCGATGCAGGAAATAATGTTGTGTTGAGTGAGTGCGCCAATTGGAGTCTCATTGTTCATCGTGTTCTCGGTTGTCAAATGGCATTTTCAATGTGCGGTGTATCTTGCAAGCTCCGGGCGGTGTTTGAAATGCAGTATTTGTAAGTATTTTGGTTTTTTAGAGTGGCGCGTGAAAGTTAATATGTTGAATTAAGTTGAGGGTGTTCGTTTGGTTGTTCGTCAGTTAGTTTTGTTTGCGCTTGAACAGTGAGCGCAAAAAAACATTACTGGTTTATGGAGTTGGAGTTGTGATGGAAAATACAAAAAACAGCGAACAATGTGTGTCGTTGGTAAAGGCACGTATCGCCAAGCGTCTGGAGTTGGGTGCTGAAGTCATTGGCACTGCGCGTGCCAAGGCCTTTTTCACGGTTGATCCGACCAGTCCGACTAAGGAGCTTGATGCAGTTGTTCTGGCGAACGCGCTGGTGGGTTATGGCGAAAATATTACCCTTGAGAACATGGCAATTATCGAGAATCTGATCAAGTTCGCCAAACTCGAAGCGAATTTCGAGGTGCCTGGGAATAATCCGGAACAGTGGTACCACGCATTCTTGCAGTGTATGGATGACCTGGGGTGTTTCGTTGCGGATTCCGGCTACACGGTTTATGAAAAGAACGCTGCGACACTGACGATGGATAACGTCGTAGTGGATATCGTTAAGTCCGGTATTGCGGCTGCGAAAGCTGCAATTCCAGGTGCTACAGCCCTTTCCGCAATCGTTGATACAACACTCGACTCCTTGAAGAAAGAGCCCGAGGCTATCAATCTTTATAATCGTGAAGTGACCAAAGACAAAGGCGTCAGGATGGCGGTCTTGCCGTGCGACCAACTGGCGAACGGTATTATTCTGACTTCCCTGTCGTCGATAGATAGCTCAGGAAGTGAAAGTGAAACTTCGCCGCTGTTTTTCAACTGGAAAACCTCTGGGCGGAGAATCTTTCGCGGCAGTGCCTATCTCACCTTCAATCCCCTGCGTTATTCGGAATTGAAGGCTGACCTGGAGGAGTACCTGGGCGAGCACTTCAAGGCGGCACTGAGCAAGCGTTTTGAACGACGCAAGAAAAAATAACCAATGGTTGCGAAGGCTGGCGAATGTGATCGCCAGCCTTGTTGCGGAGTTAAACAGATGACTTACTCGTTATATGTAAACGCGGGTGTCGTTCTGGCTGTATCGCAGGCGCTGTCCCCCGCCATTAAAAAAGATGTGCTGGATACGGTAGCTTTCGCCACGCTGGCGGCGGACGAGGATTTTCCGGGAGAGCTGAACGACGAACAATGGTTTGGTACCCACTCAGAGATGCTGACTTCCTGTGGCTGGAGTCTGTTTGCTCATGAGATGGATCAGGTGCCATTGATCAAAGGGCAATTTCTTTCAGCAAGGGCCGCTATCGGGCATGTGGCTGAATTGCGATTGCCTGGTCACCAGGCTGCGGTGATCTCGGCTGCATTGGAGGCGCTGGCTTCAGTCACCAGAAGTGGTGAATTGCCCGAGCGATTTAGCCAGCATTGCCTGGTGAGTGACGCTCAGACGTCGTGGCTCAGGGCAATGGTCGGGATCGTTGAAGACGATGGGATTCTTAGCATCGTTTCCGTGTCGTTCAACACTTCGGAACAATCCGGAAAAGGGAAGGTGTCGCCGGATTCTGGTCGACGAGCTACTCGTCTTACTTATGCGGCGCGTTTCAATCAGGATCAGTTTGAAGCATTCCGGCAAGACACGATCGAATGGCTGGCCCAGGAGCCGCAACCCGCGTACATCGAAATCGGCGTGTTTTCGGGTCCAGTGTGAAAGCAGGTCAGGTGCGGGCATGTAGTCGTGAACGGCAGGTTCACGACTTTTTCGTTTTATCCGAATGGTCTGGTTGTCTGGATTTTGCACGACGCCAGATTCAGGGCACCAGATAGCCCTTGATGCCGGTAAATATGATCTGGGCCGCCAAGGCACAGACAAACAACCCCATCAGTCGGCTGACAATCTGCAAACCCTGGTCTCCTAGGATCCGCTCGATGCGGTTCGACAGGTACAGCACTACGCCCACCGTGAAGCTGGCCAGCGCGATACTGAGGATCGCTGTGAGCTTGTCGTCCCAATGGGGCTGGCTCACGCCCATCACCAGGAGCGCACCGATGGTCCCGGGGCCAACCGTCAGGGGGATGGTCAGCGGGACTATGGTTACGTCCTGCTGCACGTTATCGGCTTGTACCGCAGACTTGCCCTGGGCCATCCCCAGCGCTGAGATGAACAGCACGCTGCCGGCACCGATACGGAATGCGTCCACGGTAATGCCGAATACGTCGAAAATCACTCGGCCGAACAGATAAAGCAGGACGCTGGACACCAGTGTGGCAATCGCCACTTTCCACGCCAGGCGACGTTGTTCCTTGCGCGAATAACCGCGGGTCAGGCTGATAAAGCAGGACAACACGAAGAACGGGCTGTAGAGCACCAGCATCTTCAGGTAAACGCTGAATAACACGTGGAGCATGGCGCGGGCTCGCTGGCGGGAAAGTCGTGGGCAGTCTATCAGGCGCTATCGGGTCTGTCGGCTTACGACGGTTGAGTTGTTGCGCGGTTCTGTTGATCACGCTGGGCCACCCAGTGCTCGATCAGCTCGCGCAGTTGCGACAGCTCCACCGGTTTGGCCATGTGCCCGTCCATCCCGGCCTGACGCGCACGTTCCTTGTGTTCGGCGAGGATGTGCGCGGTCAGCGCGACGATCGGCGTACGGGTGCGCTGATTGCCGACTTCCCAGGCCCGCAGTTGCTGGGTGGCGGAGAATCCGTCGAGGATCGGCATTTCGCAGTCCATCAATACCAGGTCGTAGCGCTGGGCTTTCATCGCCTGCAAGGCCTCTTCGCCATTGCTGGCGGTGTCGGGCTGCAGGTTGAGTTTGCCGAGCATGCCGCGGATGACCTTGGTCGAAATCGTGTTGTCTTCGGCCACCAGAATGCGGAAATCGCTTGGCACCTTGACCGGCGCTGCGGGACTGGCCGGCTGCGGCTGAAACACCACTTGGCCACGGTTGCGCTGGTTCAGTTCGTCGGCCAGCGTGGTCTTGAGGGTGTAGCCGGCCACCGGTTTGGCCAGGATGCGCTTGATCCCCGAGTTGCGTGCGATGATCTTGCTCGGCGCATTGCTGATGCCGGTGAGCATGATCAGCAGGATGTCGTGGTTCAGGCTCGGGTCTTCCTTGATCTTGGCCGCCAGTTGCATACCGGTCATGCCGGGCATGTTCTGGTCCAGCAGGACCACGTCGAAGTAATCACGAAGATGCGCCTTGGTGCGCAGCAAGGCCAATGCTTCCTTGCCCGACGGCACGGCGCTGACGTTCAGGCCCCAGGCGCTGCATTGCTGCACCAGCACCTTGCGGCAGGTGTCGTTGTCGTCGACCACCAGCACGCGCGCGCCTTGCAGCGGGCTGTCGAGGTCCGAGGTCGGGTGCTCCAGGCGATCAGGGTCCAGCGGCAGGGTCAGCCACAGCGTACTGCCCTGGTTGGCGCCGCTCTTGATGCCGAATTCGCCCTGCATCAAACGGATCAATTGGCGGGCGATCACCAGCCCAAGATTGCCGCCCAGGCGGTTGGCCGACAGGAAGTGCTTGCTGTGCAGCTCGGCATGCATCAGTGCGTCGCGCTCTTCCTGATCCATGGGCTGGCCGCTGTCCTGAACGGCAATGCGCAGACGTGGCCCGGTGCTGCGTTCGTCGAGGGCGACCACCACCAGCACTTCGCCTTCTTCGGTTTTCTTCAGGGCGTTTTCCAGCAGGCTCAGCAACGTCTGGCGCAGACGCGTCGGATCGCCGCTGATGACCCGTGGCACTTGCGGCTGGATGAAGCTGATCAGTTCGACGTTCTGTTGCTCGGCCTTGGCGCGGTAGATGCTCAGGCAATCGTCGATCAGCGCGTTGAGGTCGAACTGCACGTCGTCCAGTTCGATCTGCCCGGACTCGAGCCGCGAGATGTCGAGGATCTCGTTGATCAGGGTCAGCAGTTCGTTGCCGGCGCTGTGGATGGTCTGCACGTAGTCGCGTTGTTTGACCGACAGCGGCGTGCCGAGCAGCAGCTCGGTCATGCCCAGTACGCCATTCATCGGCGTGCGGATTTCGTGGCTGATCTTGGCCAGGAATTCGGCCTTGGCATTGATCTCGGCGTTGCTCGCGGCGAGGTCGCGGCTGATGCTGAAGCGGCTTTCGGTGATGCTGCGCTGACGTTCGCCGAGAGCGATGCTCATCAACAGGCCACTGATACAGATAAACCCCGTCAGGACCATGATCAAGCCCTGCGGCGCCACCAGGGTCAGCCCCAGCAAGGCCGGAAGGATGATCAACGTGCCGATGTTGAACACCACCATCGCGGCAACGAACAACCGGGCAGGGCGGTAGCCTTTCTGCCAGTGATAGAAACCCACCAGCAACATGCTCAGCCCGGCCAGGGCCACCAGCGCGTAGGTGATGATGTTCAGCGGCAGGGTGTTGACGAACAACAGCAGCAGGCTGCAGATCACGATGAACAGGATGTCGCCGATCAGCAGCTTGTTCAGCGGATGCGGGCCGAGCGGAGCGAAGAAACGGTAGGCGAACATCAGGCCCGCAGGTGCGGTCAGCAGCAAGGCCAGGTAGGCACCGGGAGTCTGGATTGCGTGCCAGTTCGGCAGCCACGGACCGAGGAGGTTGAGCAACAGCAACAGGCTCAGGCTCAACAGGCCCTCACACACCGCGAGCCAAAGGCTGCTGCGCGAGCGGGTATAGGCGTAGCGGATCAGGTTGTGCAGGATCAGCATCGCCAGACAGCCGAAGAGCAGGCCGTAGATCAGCGTCTGATTGTGATTGGCCGCGGCCATCACCGCCGACTGCAGGGTGATGTACGGGCGCAACTGGTGATCGGAAACCAGTCGCAGGTAAACGTCGAGGGTTTTGTCGCTCTGCGGCAACGGCAGCATGAAGTCGCTGCTCGGCAGCGGTCGCTCCACCTGGGGCTGGGTGGTGCCGGTGTCGCGCTGTTCGATCAGGCGGTCGCCGTCGAGAACATACAGATTGAGGTGCGACAGGTCGGGGGCGAAAATCCGCAGCACTTGTTCGTGCTTGCCGGGCGCCAGTCTGAAGCGCAGCCACAAGGCGCCATCGGGTTCGGCCGCGGTCAGGCGGTCAAGCTCGATAGGACTGAATTGATTGGTGTAGCGGGCGGAGCGGATATCGCTCAGTTGGAGGTTGCCCTGATCGTCAAGCAATACCGACCAGCCACTGCCTTGCGCGGCCTGGGCCGGCAGCATGCAGAGCATGGTCAACAGCGTGACAGTGAAGCCTATGGCAATCCTGAGCCAGCGCACGGCGAAATCCCTTCGTAGGTTGATGCCAGAATATAACGATGCGCAGCGTCGGAACAGTCCGGCAGGGGCGTTGAGCCCCTGCCGGAAACACAGCGTAGCTTATTACCGGGATTCGCCGCGTTCACGGGCAATGGCGCGGTAGCCAATGTCGGTGCGATAGAAGCAGCCTTCCCAGTCGATGGCCTTGGCCAGTTTGTAGGCCTGCTCCTGGGCGGCACCGACGCTGGCGCCCATGGCGGTGGCGCACAGCACCCGCCCACCGGCCGTCACCACGTTTCCGTCCTTGAGCGCGGTACCGGCGTGGAAGACCTTGCCTTCCAGTGCGGCGGCTGCGTCCAGACCGTTGATCGGTGCGCCCTTGGCGTAGTCGCCCGGGTAACCGCCGGCGGCCAGCACGATGCCGACGCTCGGACGTGGATCCCACTGCGCTTCAACCTTGTCCAGCGCCTGAGCCAGTGCCGCTTCGACCAGCAGCACCAGGCTCGATTGCAGACGCAGCATCACCGGTTGGGTTTCCGGGTCGCCGAAGCGGCAGTTGAACTCGATGACCTTCGGATTGCCGGCCTTGTCGATCATCAGACCGGCGTACAGGAAACCGGTGTAGACGTTGCCTTCATCGGCCATGCCGCGCACGGTTGGCCAGATCACCTGGTCCATCACGCGCTGGTGCACGTCGGCGGTAACCACCGGAGCAGGGGAGTAGGCACCCATGCCGCCGGTGTTCGGGCCGCTGTCGCCGTCGCCGACGCGTTTGTGGTCCTGGCTGGTGGCCATCGGCAGGACGTTCTTGCCGTCGACCATGACGATGAAACTGGCTTCTTCGCCGTCGAGGAATTCTTCGATGACGACACGCGAGCCGGCATCGCCAAAGGAGTTGCCGGCGAGCATGTCACGCACGGCGTCTTCGGCTTCGGCCAGGGTCATGGCAACGATCACGCCTTTACCGGCGGCCAGGCCGTCGGCCTTGATCACGATCGGTGCGCCTTTTTCACGCAGATAAGCCAGGGCCGGCTCGATCTCGGTGAAGTTCTGGTAGTCGGCGGTCGGGATTTTGTGGCGCGCGAGGAAGTCCTTGGTGAAGGCTTTGGAGCCTTCCAGCTGCGCGGCACCGGCGGTCGGACCGAAGCAGTCCAGGCCACGAGAGCGGAACAGGTCGACGACGCCGGCCACCAGCGGCACTTCCGGACCGACGATGGTCAGGGAAACGTTTTTCTCGGCAAAGTCAGCAAGCTGCTCAAGGGCCAGCACGTCGATCGCGACGTTTTCGCACTTGGCTTCAATCGCGGTGCCGGCGTTGCCCGGCGCGACGAAAACTTTCTGCACACGCGGATCCTGAGCCACTTTCCAGGCCAGTGCGTGTTCGCGGCCACCGCTGCCAATGATCAAAACATTCATTTCAAAAACCTCGGATGACGCTAATTCTGTTGAGCGCCGCTGGGGCGCTTTTCTGTGGGAGCGAGCTTGCTCGCGAAAGCGGATTTTCAGTCACATCTGAATTGAATGTGCCGCCGTCTTCGCGAGCAAGCTCGCTCCCACAGTGGATCGTGTACTTAGTGACGGAAGTGGCGCATGCCGGTGAATACCATCGCGATGCCAGCTTCGTCGGCAGCAGCAATCACTTCAGCATCACGCATCGAACCACCCGGCTGGATCACCGCCGTGATACCGACCTTGGCCGCATTGTCCAGGCCGTCGCGGAACGGGAAGAACGCATCGGATGCCATCACCGAACCGGCCACTTGCAGACCGGCGTGCTCAGCCTTGATCGCAGCGATACGCGCCGAGTTCACGCGGCTCATCTGGCCAGCGCCGACCCCGATGGTCTGACGGTTCTTGGCGTAGACGATGGCGTTGGATTTGACGAACTTGGCCACTTTCCAGGCGAAGATCAGGTCGTTGATTTCCTGCTCGGTCGGGGCGCGCTTGGTCACCACTTTCAGGTCGTCGGCGCCGATCATGCCGATGTCGCGGCTCTGTACCAGCAGGCCGCCGTTGACGCGCTTGTAGTCCCAGGCCGGAACGCGATCGGCCGACCACTGGCCGCAGGCCAGCAGACGCACGTTGGCCTTGGCGGCGACGATGGCGCGGGCTTCTTCGCTGACGCTCGGGGCGATGATCACTTCAACGAACTGACGCTCGACGATTGCCTTGGCGGTCTCGGCATCCAGTTCGCGGTTGAAGGCGATGATGCCGCCGAACGCCGATTCGGTGTCAGTGGCGTAAGCCAGTTCGTAGGCCTGACGGATACCGCCTTCGGCGTCCGGGCTCACGGCCACGCCGCACGGGTTGGCGTGCTTGACGATTACGCAGGCCGGTTTGACGAAGCTCTTCACGCATTCCAGCGCGGCATCGGTGTCGGCCACGTTGTTGTACGACAGTTCTTTGCCTTGCAGTTGGGTGGCGGTGGCAATGCCGACTTCGGCAGGCTTGGCCTCAACGTAGAACGCCGCGCTCTGGTGCGGGTTCTCGCCGTAGCGCATTTCCTGGGCCTTGATGAACTGGCTGTTGAAGGTGCGCGGGAATTCGCTGCGGTCTTCGGTGCTCAGGGTGTCGGCAGCCTGGTTCACGGTGCCCATGTAGTTGGCGATCATGCCGTCGTAGGCGGCGGTGTGTTCGAACGCCTTGAGCATCAGGTCAAAACGCTGAGCGTAGGTCAGGCCACCGGCCTTGAGGTTTTCCAGAACGTTGGCGTAGTCGCTGGCATTCACCACGATGGCCACGTCTTTATGGTTTTTCGCCGCCGAACGGACCATGGTCGGGCCGCCAATGTCGATGTTCTCGATGGCGGTCGGCAGGTCGCAGCCTGGCTTGCTGATGGTGGCTTCGAACGGGTACAGGTTGACGGCTACCAGGTCGATCGGCTTGATGCCGTGCTCGTTCATGATCGCGTCGTCGATACCGCGACGACCGAGGATCCCGCCGTGGATTTTCGGGTGCAGGGTTTTCACCCGACCGTCCATCATCTCTGCGAAACCGGTGTAATCCGCGACTTCCACTGCGGCCACGCCGTTGTCCTGCAGCAGTTTGAAGGTCCCGCCGGTGGAAAGGATTTCCACGCCTAGGGCTTCCAGCTCCCTGGCGAATTCGAGGATCCCGGTCTTGTCGGAAACACTGATCAAGGCGCGGCGGATCGGCAGGCGGGTAGTCTGGTCGGTCATCTCAATTTCCATCAAAAGCAAGGGAAGTCAGCAAAAAAGGCGACCGGTTTTACGCGGGCGCCTTTCAGGTTTGATTGAATGCTTACAGCAGATCGTACTGCTTGAGTTTCTTGCGCAGCGTGCCGCGGTTCAGTCCGAGCAGCTCGCTGGCCTTGGTCTGGTTGCCCTTGACGTAGTTCATCACGCTTTCGAGCAGGGGAGCCTCGACTTCGGAGAGCACCAGGTTGTACACATCCGTGACGGACGCGCCCTCAAGGTGGGCGAAATAATTGTGCAGCGCCTTCTCGACACTCCCGCGAAGGGTCTGGCCTTCTTCGCTCGGGGTATTGAGGTGCTGTTTCAAATTCACGTTGTCGCTCACGGGTGTTGTTCCACTCACTAAAGTCTCGGTCATCATCGTCATGCGGCCACCCCTTCTCCGTCCCCTGCCAGGCTCTTGTAACGTTCGGCGAAGAACTCCCGAACGTTGGCGCATTGTGTTTCCGTACCATCCAAACGATTGAAGTGGGCGCGAAATTCCCTGGCGCCCGGCAAGGTTGCGAGATACCAGCCCACATGCTTGCGGGCAATTCGCACACCCATCACGTCCCCATAGAAGGCGTGAAGGGCGGCCAGATGCTCAAGCAGAATGCGTTCCACCTCGATCAGCTCCGGCGCCGGCAGTTTTTCGCCGGTACGCAGGAAGTGTTCGATCTCGCGAAAAATCCATGGCCGCCCTTGGGCAGCCCGGCCGATCAACAGGCCATCGGCACCGGTCGCGTCGAGCACGTAGCGGGCCTTTTCCGGCGATACGATGTCGCCGTTGGCAAAGACCGGAATCGACACCGCCTGCTTGATCGCGGCAATGGTGTCGTACTCGGCTTCACCGGTGTACAGGTCGGCGCGGGTGCGGCCATGCACCGCCAGTGCCGTGATCCCGGCCTGCTCGGCGATCTTCGCCACGGTCAGGCCGTTCTTGTTGTCGCGATCCCATCCGGTGCGGATCTTCAGGGTCACCGGTACATCAACTGCTGCCACAACGGCATGCAGGATTTCGGTAACCAGTGCCTCATCCTTCAACAGCGCGGAGCCGGCGGCCTTGTTGCAGACCTTCTTCGCCGGGCAACCCATGTTGATATCAATAATCTGTGCGCCCAGCTCGACGTTGGCCCGGGCCGCATCCGCCAGCATCTGCGCATCGCCACCGGCGATCTGCACCGAGCGTGGCTCGGGATCGCCTTCGTGGATCATGCGCATGCGCGACTTGCGGGTGTTCCACAGGCTCATGTCACTGGTGACCATTTCCGAGACTACAAGCCCTGCGCCCAAACGCTTGCACAGCTGACGAAAGGGCTGGTCGGTGACACCCGCCATCGGGGCGAGGATCAAGCCGTTCTGCAATGTATATGGGCCGATGCGTACCGCCGACATAGGACTTCCCTGAAGTGGGGCCGGATCATGAGAGTTCGAAAAAGGGTTGGCATGATACCCGCTCTCGATGACTGGATAAAGGCTGAATTGAACAAAATCTGAACAGTTATTCTGTTATTACCGCCGGTTTGGTCGTGCGCGGCGCAGTCAGAAAACTGCCGTCAATCCGGGAACGGTGAAGCGTTTCACTCGGGTGAGTGGAAACTCAGGCTGTAGTTCACCGCTTTGGGGCCTGGATCGAGGATGTCCAGAGCGATGTGGATCGGCGTCTGCGGCGGCATTTCCGCCATGCCTTCGAGGTCGCCGTTGAGGTATTCGCCGGGTTTGAAGCGACGACTGGCGATCAGGTGCCCGTTGAGGTCGGCGAAGCGCAACTCCAGCAGCGGAAACGGCTGCGAGAACGGCGCGCGGTTGTAAATGATCGCGTCCACCACCAGCGCACCGCTGAATTCCGGGTGGCTGCGCACCACCAGGTTGCTGCTCTTGATCTTGGCGATGTCCACCTTGGACGGCACCGTGCAGCCAATTTGCGGGCATATTTGCTGGAACCAAGGCCGGTACTGATCCTGGCGGGCCAGTTCATCGAAGTGATAGGCGATGTACTGTCCGCCCAGCCCGGCGGCGGCCAGCACGATCAGCAGCAGCCAGAGCAGACGACGGCCCCAGGGCGAGCGGCGTTTCTGCCAGTCCAGTTGCAGCGGGTCGTCGGTCAGATCCTGCAAGGCTTCGGCGCGAACACTGGATTCGACGCGTTCGCGTTTTTTGCGCGCAGGTTCGATCAGTGCCAGTTCGTCGTCGATGTCGTCGCTGGCGGACAGGCGCTCGCGGCGGGCATTCGGGTCGATCGGGTCGTGCAGGCGCAGTTGCGGAATCGGCGGTTCGTCATCGAGATCCACCGGCTCCAGCGACAGCGAAGGCTCGGTGCGCTCCGGTCTGATCGGCTCGGCCTCGACGGCTTCGGGTGCCTCTTCGACGTCTGCTGCGCGCTCATCCGCCGGTTCGCTGAACAGGCTGTCCGGCCATGTCGTATCTTCCGGTTCGTGGCTGTCGCGGCGGGCACTCAGGGCGTCTTCACGCGGGCGGCCGAACTCGGTGGTCGGCTGGATTTCCCGCTGTTCAAGGCGAGCCAGTTCTTCGTCCAGATCCAGGCTGTCCAGATCCAGCTCGGCGGCACTCCATTGCTTCTGGCTGATGGCGCGCGGTTCGGGCGTTTCGACGATGGCCGGTGGCTCGACAGGCGCCGGCTCGCTGATTAACGGCGTGACCGGCGTGACCGCTTCCTTGCCTGCATGTTGCTCCAGCAATTGCTTGGCGGCATTGAACACTTGCAGGCAGGAGCCGCAGCGAACCACCCCGCGGGCCACGCTCAACTGAGCATGGCTGACGCGGAAACTGGTTTGGCAATGCGGGCACTGGGTGACGAAGCTGTCGGTCATGCGGCGGTCCGGATTGAGCAGGCGGTCATTCTAGCGCCGACGGCCGGTGATGCGCACCCAGCCATCACGATTGGCGATCGGGTCGAGATCGAAGTCTTGCGCGTAGGCAGCGGCGACTTCGTCACCTTGTTCGGCGAGGATCCCGGACAGTGCCAGGCGCCCGCCGGATTTGACCAGGCCGGACAGTTGCGGTGCCAGGGAAACCAGCGGACCGGCGAGAATGTTGGCCACCAGTACGTCGGCTTTGACCTGCGGCAGGTCTTCCGGCAGGTACAGCGCAAACAGTTCGTCAGCGATGTTGTTGCGCCCGGCGTTGTCGCGGGACGCTTCCAGCGCCTGCACGTCGATGTCGGTGCCCACGGCTTCTTTGGCGCCGAGCAGCAGGGCGGCAATCGCCAGAATCCCCGAGCCGCAGCCGAAATCCAGCACGTTGCAGTCTTTCAGGTCCTGGCCGTCCAGCCATTCCAGGCACAGAGCGGTGGTCGGGTGAGTACCGGTACCGAACGCCAGGCCCGGATCCAGCAGCAGGTTGACCGCGTCCGGCTCCGGTGCGGCGTGCCAGCTCGGCACGATCCACAGGCGCTGACCGAAACGCATTGGCTGAAAACCATCCATCCAGCTGCGTTCCCAGTCCTGGTCTTCGATCACTTCGCTGTGATGCTCGGGCAGCGGGCTGCCGGTCAGCAGTTCCAGATGGGCCAGCACCGGTTCCGGTTCGGTACCGCCTTCGAACAGCGCCAGCAAGTGGGTGTGCGACCACAGCGGCGTGGTGTTGAGTTCCGGTTCGAAGATCGGCTGATCTTCGGCGTCCATGAAGGTCACCGACACGGCGCCGACTTCGAGGAATGCGTCCTCGTAGGTTTCGGCTTGTTCCGGGGTGATGGCGAGACGGACTTGCAGCCAAGGCATGGCGGGCACCTTTGAAAATCTGTGGGGCAGCCCGAAGCTGCAAAAGCGCGCAGTTTACGCCAGGTCGCCGGCAAAGTGGACACACCGCTTGGCTGTTACACATTCGCGGCCGCGATATACCTATGTATGGCCTGAGCACTGTTGTCGGCAAATAGAGTCAGGGCTCATCTCTATGCAACAAAAGGCTGGGCGACATGGCGGATCAACAAGGGATTGTAGAAGAACTACCGGTAGCCGCTGCGTCTGCGGGGTCGGTGCAGGAGATCCTGCTGCGCATCACGCGCTGGCAGGTGATGATCGACAAGCGCTTGAACAGCCAGATGACGTTGCTCGAGGCACTGGAGCATTTCGCATTGACTGAACTGCGCAGGCATTACCCGGACGGCCATTTCGCCCCGGGTTTTGTGGTTGCCCTGCTTGACGCCATTCTGCAGAAGCTTATCGACGGCCGGCCAGTCATGTTCCTGGCGCTCCAGGACGCGCCATTTCGCTGGCCGGGGGGCGCCGACCCCGGTTTGCCGTCCAGCCGTCATGAGCATGTTATCCGGACGGTGGATAGCGTTTCGCTGCATTTCCTCGACCAGTACAAAAAATACCTGCGAGAACATTGGGCGACAAAAGGGCAGGAAGCGCTGTTTGATCGTCTGGTCAAACGCAAGCTGCGGCGCTATATCAAGGACATCGAGTTGCTGTTGCACCGTGATCGACTGGCGGGCCTGACACTGGATCGATTGCGCAGCAAAATCGACCGGGTTCAGGCCCGGAGCACGCGTCGGTACCGGTTGACCGCCCTGGCAACCGGTGCAGAGAAAAAGATTCTCGAGGCGCATTCCTTCGCGCAACTGCCGTCATGGATGAAGGCGCTGAAGGAGCCGGAACGCGCCCTGTTGCGCGATTATCAGGAGCAGACTTCACTGGCCCAGGCAGCACTCGATGACCTGCTGCTGGGCTACGGCTCGTTGCGCGACTTTGCCCGCCAGCAGGCCATCGAATACATTCAGCTCAAGCTCGACATGACGGTTGAACCAGACCGGATCGACGTGCGGCTCAAATGGCGCTCGGCGGTCGGTGAGCCGACCCACAATCGCAGCCTCAGTGATCTGCTGGCCTGCGGGCCGATCGGGCAGGACTTCGCAGCGGTACTGGAGATCAGCAGTCCTGCGCCATTGCGCAATCAGTCACTGAAGCCGACATTCGTTGCCGATATGCTGGCGATGCAGGATTACCCGGCAGACTACCTGCGAGTTCTCGCCGTGCAATATGAGCGCACAGAAGTACTAAAGGCGCTCATCGATTGGTTCGCCGCACGGCTTCGGCAGAGCGCATTCGTCGCGCGCTGCGCAGCTCATCTGTCGGATTCCGACCATGAGCGTCTGGAGCAGGTGTGGTCTGGACACGCTATCAACAAACCGTTGCAAGTGGCCGCACTGACACTGCCCAACGGCATGCAGTGCGCCGATCTTCTGGTGTTCTACCAGGCAGAAACCGAGCAAGTGGTGAATCATCTGGTGCTGTACGCGCCCAACAAACCGGACGGTCAGGAGTGGGTGCGGTTGCCGTCGATTGCGGCGTTGACCGGCGAAGTGTGGAGCTGGACGCAGAGCGAATCCGGTCGTGAGTATCTGTTGCAGCAACTTTCGCCGACGGCACATCACGCTGCACGGGATTATCTTTTGGCCGCGGCGGCCAGCCCCGCGCTCTGGGGCATGCAGAGTGACCTTCGACGAGCGCCTCTGTCGTTTGCCGAATGCGTCGAAGCCGCTGCAAAAATGGGTCTGGCAAACAACCTGCAGCGGGTCGAGCAGGACAACTCGCTGCGCTGGTACACGACGCTGGGGCTCGAGGCCCGCCGGCACATCAGCAGTCTGAATCAGGAACTGATCGTTCATCAGCAGGTTTTCAACGAGCTGCTCGGCGGTTTCGAGGTTTTTGTTGATTTCGCCAAGCGCACGGTTGCCGCAGCGATCACGCCCTACATGCGCAGCAAGAACGTGCTGGAACCGGTCGATCCGGCCACCGTGTTGATCGATTACAACCCTGGCGTCGCCGACCGCAGGAAGCAGCAGGTGTCAACGCTGCTCGACCTGGCCATTCACGGCTACGATGACAACTCCGGCATCGAACATCCGAAAAAAGGCGTGCGATCGTCGGTTGGCCAGGATCTGAGCCTGGTGCGCAGCGCCGATCTGGCGCTGTTTCTGCGTCGGGCGGGGCTGGGTGAAAAATACGCCAGCGAGATCCGTGGCAAATATCTCGACCCGCGTGATGCAGCCTACGAACCGCGTCGCTTTGCCTATCGCAACGTACTGCTGTCAAAGATGGACCGTGATTTACGCGTGGCCAGAAGTCAGGCGCGATTGAGCGACGCGGTGTATTCGGCACTGGTCCGTCAGGTCTCTCTGTTGAGCCAGGTGCCAGCACCGGGTGCGCATTTTCCCGGCGCGAGCATGGTCGAAAGTGACGGCGTGTTCAGGTTCACCGTGCGCCACCACGTCGTGCTCGGGGTTTATGTTCTGACCTCGTTCGACCCCGAGCCGTCCTGGTGGCTGTACACGCCTGACGCGCCCGACGGCGTTGTGGTGCGTGCATATCAATCACTGTTCGGCGATATCGCAGGCGCTTTGCATGACTACTTGATGGCGCGTACGCCGGTTGCCGCGCGCAGCATCGTGTCGCGCACCCTGTATGCGATTGCGGCAAAAAAACAACGGGTCGATACGCTGTACGAAGCGCAGCGCCTGATTGACGCGCGCAGCGAGTTCAATGCGTACATCGAGCGCGCGGTTACGGATGTGCAGGACATCACCACCAGCCGCGCGCAAATGATCGAACGCCAAGTGGTCAAGGGGCTGATGTTTGCAGCCGCACCGTTTTGCATGGTGTTCCCTCCGTTTGCCTTGCTGCTTGATGTAGTGTTCATTGCCGTCAGCGCCGGTCGGGCGGTCGCTGCGCATCTGGAGGGTGACGTCGATGGCGCTCTCGGCCACTGGCTGGAGGCGTCGTGGGGAGCATTGTTCGCTATGGTCGGCGCTGGCAGTGCGATCAAGTGGCTGGGCAGCGCGGCCAGAAGTCTGAAGAGCACGATGAGGCCGGTCTCGTTGTTGTCAGAGCGTCTGAATACCGTGGCTCCGCTGCGCAGGGAAGCGCTGCCGGCGACCCGGGAAGTACGCTTCCATGCCAGGCAGGCCGTCAGCAAGAAGCCCGAGGGTTTGCAAAGGGTGAGCGAAGAAGGCGTCTTTTTCGGCACCTGGCGCAGCCCGCCCAGCGCTGCACAGCCGCACCCGGCCTATTACATTCGCAACAAAGGCAAGTATTTTCTGGTCAGGGAAAATCCGCATTTCGGTGGGCTGAGCCTGGTCGATGCCCGTCGCCCGAACGCGATCTATCAGCAACCGATACGTCTTGCTGCGGGCGGCAAGTGGGTACGCGCCAGGGTCGGACTCGCAGGTGGCAACGTGCGCGACCTTGGGCGCGTGAACAATTTGAATGATGCTTTTCCTGGAGGTGTCGAGCCGGTGCTGAACCGCGGCGCGCTGCAGGGCGAGGCCGTGGTGGCGGCTTTCCATCCCGGATCGCAAGATAACTACCTGTTTTCCCTGAATGCGCAGAGTTACGTCATCGCCTCGCTGTATAACCCGACGACAAGAGCGGGGGCGGTCATTCATTTTGATCACAATATTCGTCCGTTGATCGAGCGAAGTGTCACGCAGGTGCTGGAGCGTCTGGGGGGAACACCGCAGAACATTCGCGCCACGCTGGTGGGGGGCGACTGGCTGTCGGCGGGCGCTGACATCGGCGGTCCGGTCAGGCGCGTGTTGCGCGAACAGGGCCTGCAGCCGACCTGGGATTACTGGTCATACTCGTCGTGCCTGGGCAACAGCTATGGCGTGGTGCTGAATCTGAACAATGGAGTCTCGAGAGTGTTCAAGCATTCCTCTGGTCAGATTGGCGGGCTGTACAACCCGCTTATCGCCAGATCGACCTATGCCACGGACGGCCTCTCGATACGCGCCCGAAACTTTACGAGGCGGTTCAAGCGCAGACCGTTACATGAAAACGCAGCAGGAGTGGTGGTCGATGATGCTGGCCAGCGGGCGTCTGACACAATGGTCGAGCAGCACGCGTTCTCCACGGTAATGGTCTGATGGCTTTGTTGCAGGTATAAAAAAACCCGATCCACAGGGATCGGGTTTTTCATGCCGCTTCAGCCTTACGACTGTTTGGCCAGCTTGTGCTCGAGGTAGTGAATATTCACGCCCCCTTTGCAGAAGCCTTCGTCACGGGTCAGATCACGGTGCAGAGGGATGTTGGTCTTGATCCCGTCGACCACGATTTCGTCCAGGGCATTGCGCATGCGGGCCATGGCTTCGTCGCGGGTCGCGCCGTAAGTGATCAGTTTGCCGATCAGCGAGTCGTAGTTCGGCGGAACGGCATAACCGCTGTACAGGTGCGAATCGACGCGAACGCCGTTGCCGCCTGGAGCGTGGAAATGCTTGACCGTCCCCGGGCTCGGCATGAAGGTGCGTGGGTCTTCGGCGTTGATCCGGCACTCCAGCGCGTGGCCGCGGATGACCACATCTTCCTGGCGGATCGACAGCTTGTTGCCGGCGGCAATGCTGAGCATTTCCTTGACGATGTCGACACCGGTGACCATTTCCGAAACCGGGTGCTCCACCTGAACACGGGTGTTCATTTCGATGAAGTAGAAACGACCGTTCTCGTACAGGAACTCGAAGGTGCCGGCGCCACGGTAGCCGATGTCGATGCACGCCTGGACGCAGCGGGCGAAGACTTCCTGGCGGGCCTTCTCGTCGATGCCCGGTGCCGGCGCTTCTTCGAGAACCTTCTGGTGACGGCGTTGCAGCGAGCAATCGCGGTCGCCCAGATGGATGGCGTTGCCCTGGCCGTCGGACAGAACCTGCACTTCGACGTGACGCGGGTTGGTCAGGAATTTTTCCAGATAGACCATCGGGTTGCCGAACGCCGCGCCCGCTTCGGAGCGGGTCAGTTTCGCCGAGGCGATCAGGTCTTCTTCCTTGTGCACCACGCGCATGCCGCGACCACCACCGCCGCCGGCGGCCTTGATGATCACCGGATAGCCGACTTCACGACCGATGCGCAGCGCCGTTTCCTCGTCTTCCGGCAGCGGGCCGTCGGAACCTGGAACGGTTGGCACGCCCGCTTCGATCATCGCGTGCTTGGCCGATACCTTGTCGCCCATCAGGCGAATGGTTTCGGCTTTCGGGCCGATGAAGGCGAAGCCGGAGTTCTCGACCTGCTCGGCGAAATCAGCGTTTTCCGCAAGGAAACCGTAGCCTGGGTGAATGGCGGTAGCGCCGGTCACTTCAGCGGCCGCAATGATTGCCGGGATGTGCAGGTAGGATTGCGCGGCAGAAGCCGGGCCGATGCAGACGGATTCGTCTGCCAGACCCAGGTGCATCAGCTCTTTGTCGGCCTTGGAGTAAACGGCGACGGTCTTGATGCCCATCTCTTTGCAGGCACGCAGAATCCGCAGGGCGATCTCACCGCGGTTAGCGATCAGAACTTTTTCCAACTTCGCAGTCATCAAAGGCTCTCCGCAGTTCAAACGATGGTGAACAGCGGTTGGTCGTACTCAACCGGCTGGCCGTCTTCGACGAGGATGGACTCGATCACACCGCTGGTTTCAGCTTCGATGTGGTTCATCATCTTCATGGCTTCGACGATGCACAGGGTGTCGCCTTTCTTCACGGTCTGGCCGACTTCAACGAAGGCTGGCGAGGTTGGCGAAGATTTGCGATAGAAGGTGCCGACCATCGGCGAACGGGCAACGGTGCCGTTCAGCGCTGGAGCAGCAGCGGCAGCTGGAGCAGCGGCTGCAGCAGCAACCGGAGCGGCAGCGGCGGCAGGTGCAGCGGCCGGAGCCTGCATCGGAGCCGGTGCATAGTACTGCTGCGCCGGGGTCTTGCTGTGACGGCTGATGCGTACGGACTCTTCGCCTTCCTTGATCTCGAGCTCGTCGATGCCGGACTCTTCCAGCAATTCGATCAGTTTCTTAACTTTACGGATATCCATGAATCATCAACTCCCAAGGGTCGGTCAGGGGCGTATAGCTTGTTGTTCAAGCTGCTCTAGTGCAGCCTCCAGGGCCAGTCGATAACCGCTGGCGCCAAGGCCGCAGATCACTCCTACTGCTACATCGGAGAAGTAGGAGTGATGGCGGAAAGGTTCGCGTTTGTGCACGTTGGACAAATGCACTTCGATGAATGGGATGCTCACTCCCAGCAGCGCGTCACGTAATGCGACACTTGTGTGTGTAAATGCTGCCGGGTTGATCAGAATGAAGTCCACACCCTCGCCACGTGCGGCATGGATGCGGTCGATCAATTCGTACTCGGCGTTGCTTTGCAGATACAGCAGATGATGGCCGGCTTCACGGGCGCGGCGTTCCAGGTCCTGATTGATCTGCGCCAGGGTGGTCGACCCGTAGGTCCCCGGTTCCCGGGTGCCGAGCAGGTTCAGGTTGGGGCCGTGCAGCACCAGTAGCGTTGCCATCTGCGTGTTCCTTGTTATGGGTGAGCCTTCGTCAGAACCCGGCGACTATGCCGCAAAGCCTTTGTGACTGTCCAGTTCTCTGCAATAGCCAGCACGATGACCGATGTTTGCGCAAAATATGTGACTGAGTGATTAAATCCGGTCATTCGCTTTGGCAACACGTTCGGCGAAGTCGCTGGCGTTGATCTCGCCGATCACCCGCACATCGCGACGTTCCACCCCGTCCTTGCCGAAGAACATCAGCGCCGGTGGGCCGAACAGGCTGTAGCGGTCGAGCAGGGTGCGCTGTTCGGCATTGCTCGCGGTGATGTCGAAGCGAATCAGCCGATAGCCCTTGAGCCGATTCACGACCGTGGCGTCATTGAGTACTTCGTGTTCGATGACTTTGCAGCTGATGCACCAGTCGGCGTACCAGTCGAGCAGCAGCGGGGTGCCGGCGGTTTTCGCTTCGAGCAGCACCCGGTCCAGTTCTGCCGGGGTGCTGACGGTCTGCCACGAACCGCCGTCTTGCGCCGACAATCCGCTGTCGGCAAGGCGCGCCGGGGCTATCGGATTCAACGGGTCGGTCTGCCCGCTGAACGCGCCGTACCAGCAGGCCAGCGCATAAAACAGCAGGAACATGCCCAGCAACTGGCCGAGGCGTTTGCGCGGCGGTTTGTAGACGAATTCCAGAGCGCCGAGGAACAGGCCGACGCCACCGGCCAGCAAGCCGATCAGCAGCAGCGTGATCTGGCCCGGCAATACCCGGCTGAGCAAACCGATGGCCAACCCGAGCAGCAACACGCCGATGCCGTTTTTCACGTACATCATCCACGGCCCGCTTTTCGGCAGCCACGCCGCGCCGCCAGTGGCGACCAGCAATAACGGCGCGCCCATCCCCAGGCCGAGCATGAACAGCTTCAGGCCGCCGCCCAGCGCGTCGCCACTGGCGCTTATATAAAGCAGCGCGCCGGCCAGCGGGGCGGAAACACACGGCGATACCAGCAAACTCGACACCACACCCAGCACCGCCGCGCCCCACAACGAGCCGCCTTCGGTGCGCCCGGCGATCCGGTCGAGGCGGCTGCTGATGAAGTGCGGCAGTTTCAGCTCGAACACGCCGAACATCGCCAGCGCGAACACCGCAAAGAACATCGCGAACGGCACCAGCACCCACGCCGATTGCAGCCGTGCCTGCAAATTCAGTTGCGCGCCGAACAGCCCCATCAAGGCCCCGAGCAGCGCAAAACAGGCGGCCATCGGCAGCACATAAGCGAGGGAAAGATTGAAACCACGCAAACCGCCGACCTGCCCTCGCAGCACCACGCCGGACAGGATCGGCAGCATCGGCAATACACAAGGCGTGAAGGTCAGCCCCAGACCCGCGAGGAAAAACAGCGCCAGGTCACGCCAGTCCCAACCCGTCACCGGAGTGGACGCGCCACTTGCCAATGCGTTGCCTTCGATGCTCAGGCGTTCGGTTTCCGGCGGATAGCATAGACCCTTGTCGGCACAGCCCTGATAGGTGACGGCCAGTGTGAACGCCCGGGCGTCATTGCGCGGCAGTTCCACGTCGAGAATGCCGTGGTAGACCTCGACGTCGCCGAAATACTCGTCGTGTTTCTGTTCGCCCTGGGGTAACTGTGCGGCACCGAGTTTCACCTCGGCAGGTTCGGCTCGAAACTGGAAGCGATGGCGGTAGAGGTAATAGCCTTCGCTGGCAACGAAGCGCAGTTTGACCGATTGCGGGGTGCTCTCGACCAGGCTCAGTTGAAAGGCTTCGCGCACCGGCAGGAAGTCGGCACTGTTGTTGACCGAGCCCAGTGTGGCGCTGGGTTTGCTGTCAAACAGACCGGCGGCACCGGCCGGCAGGGCGAAGACGAAAAACAGCAGGCAGAGCAGACGGCGCATGACAATCTCGCGAATCAAAGGTGCGGGAATGATAGCGGACTTGGCCCTGCGCTGTGTGTCACACGCGGAACGCTTGCACGGCGGTGTGCAACTGGCCGCCCAGCAAAAGCAGGTTCTCGCCTTGCTCGCGGCCCTGGCCGATGCGCAGCAGATTGGCCCCGCCCAACTGGTGAATCCGCTCGCTGTGATCGCGAATCTCGCTGACCGCGCCGCTCTGTTGTGCGGTGATGTCGGCGATGCGGATCGCGGTGTCGGAAATGGTCTGGATTGCGCCGACAATTTTGTCCAGCGCACCGTCCGCCGATTGCGCCTGATTGGCCGTGGCCTCGGCGTGTTCGACCTGCGCGCGCATGCCCTCGACCGATTGCCTTGCGGCGGTTTGCAGGCCGGCGATCAGGGTCTGGATTTCTGCCGTGGCGCCGGCGGTGCGTTGTGCCAGCGAGCGAACTTCCTCGGCCACTACGGCAAATCCGCGACCCATTTCCCCGGCGCGGGCGGCTTCGATTGCCGCGTTGAGCGCCAGCAGGTTGGTCTGGTCGGCAATCGAGCGGATCACCGTCAGTACGCCGCCGATGGTGGCCGACTCTTCGGCCAGGTGTTCGATCATCTGCGCATTGCCCTGCACCTCGCCGACCAGCGCGTGCAGGCCGGTGAGGCTCTGGCCGATCACTTGTTGCCCGTGTTCGACGGCCAGCCCGGCATGGCGACTGGCGTCGGCAGCCTGGCGTGCATCGCCGGCCACTTGCTGGATGGTCGCTTCCAGTTCGCCGAGGGAATCACGGATCAGCGCGGTATCGCCGGCCTGATGTTCGGCACCGCTGTGCAAGTCATTACTCAGCTCGGCGAGGGTGCGACTGCTGCCCGCCACCTGCTCGGCATTGCCGCGAATGGTCCCGACCAGGTCCACCAAGTAGGCACGCAGGCGATTGAGCGAGGCTTCAATGTCGTGCAGTTCGCGGTTGATCTTGCCCAGATGAATGTCGCGGCTGAAGTCGCCTTCGGCCCAGGTCGACAGCGCCGGGGCGAGGTTGGTCAGGGTGCGGGCCAGGCGTCGTTGCAGGGTGTCGATCAGCAGCGCGATCAGCAGAATCAGGCCAATCATCACGCCTTGCATCAGGCGCACTTCACCCTGAATCTGCCCATGCTGGGCGCGCACCACCGGTTCAAGACCGGCGATGGCTTGCTGCACGGCGGCGATTTTCTGGTGGGTCGCGGTGCTCAGGTCGGTGCGTTTCTGGATCTGATCGCGGGTGCGCGCCAGCTCCGCCGGATAACGGCCGAGCAAACTGTTGAGTTCGCGTTTGAGGCCGACGCCGGCATCTTCGGCAGCGGCTTTTTCCGTGCTTTCGATGCCCATCATCGCGGCGAAGTCGTCGCTGCCGGACTCACTGCTGGCGACCACGCCGAGCAAGGGCAGGGCCTCGATTGTCTGGGCCTGGGTGCGGATGTTGCTGAGTTCGCGTTCGACATCGGCGGCCAGTTCACTGCGTCCGCTGCTGACCAGCTTGTCCCGGGCCAGCGACAGTTTGCCCAGATGTTGAGAGGCAACCAGCAGGGGCGTTAGATAGGTCGCGTTGCCGCCGGCGTAGGTGCTGAGCTGATCGAGGCTGGCGCTCAATTCGCGTTCGGCCTGCAACAGCAGAGCCTGCGGATCGCCGGCCAGTTTGCCGGCGGCCAGCAGGTCGGTCTTGCTGAATTCATCGAGGCCGGTGAGGCTCGGGCGCAAGGTGTCGGCCAGCGCCGGCGGCAGCTCGCCAAGTTCTTTCTGCAACTGTTCGATGGCCTGGCTGGCGCTGCTCAGGCGAAGGGCGTCGCCGCTGGCAAGGTAGTCCTCGACGTTGCGTGCCACGTCATTCTGAAATTGCTGCGACAGTCCCAGATAACGCTCCATCAACAGATATGGGCGCTCCAGGGCTTTCTGCGACCACCACAGCGTGGCGCCGAGGGCCACGCAGACGGCGACCAGCAAAAGAGTATTGAGATTGGTGAGCAACTTCAGGCGCATGACGGCTACCAACGGCAGAACGGTAAGCGCCTGAATTTATTGCGGTTCTATTACAGGGTTATGACCGATTGGGTCGATTCCGATGAAAAAGTGGCACTTTGCTTTGAGTCGCGCGCGATCTGCACCCGATTGCGTCCTTCGCCCTTGGCGCGGTACAGCGCCTCGTCGGCCTGGCTGGCCATCATCAGGCTGTCGGAGTCGTCGTGCATTTCCACCACGCCAGCGCTGAAGGTGCACCACAGATCCTGCGGCTGGGCCGGATAGTGAATTTCGGCAAAGCGCTGACGGATTTCGTCGAGCACTTTGTGCGCCGCTTCTATATCGGTGTCGGGCATGACGATGGCGAATTCTTCGCCGCCGTAACGGCCGATGAAATCGGTCTTGCGCAGCCGCTGCTTGAGGAACAGCGCCAGGCTCTTGATCACCCGGTCGCCCATGGGATGGCCGTGGCTGTCGTTGACCCGTTTGAAGTGGTCGATGTCGAGCATCGCAAAGCTCAGCGGCTTGTTCTCGCGGCGGGCGCGGAACGAGCAGTCTTCGAGCAATTGCAGAATGTGCGTGTGGTTGTACAGGCCGGTGAGGCTGTCGCGGACCATCCGTGCTTTCAGGTTGCGCGCGCGGGCGGCGCGGTTGCGCACGGTGGTGATCAGGTGGCGCGGCTTGATCGGCTTGGTCAGGAAGTCGTCGCCGCCCTCGCTCATGGCGTCGAGCTGTTTGTCCAGATCGTCCTCGGCCGACAGATAAATGATCGGCACGCTGACATAGCGGTCGTTGTGGCGGATGACTTTCGCCAGCTCGGTACCGGTGCAGGCCGGCATGTACATATCGAGGATGATCAGGTCCGGCTGGAAATCCGCCAGCTCGGCCATCGCCTGGATCGGTTCGATCAGGGTGCGAGTGACGATCCCGGCACTGTTGAGCAGGCGTTCGGTGTGCAAGGCCTGGGCGCGGGAGTCGTCGATGATCAGCACTTTATAGGGTTCGTACTGGGCGACGCAGGTCAGGACCTCGATCTTCTCCAGCAGGCTTGAGGCTTCGAGGGTGCCGGTGAGAAATTCCTGGCCGCCGGCGCGAACCGCTGCGAGGCGGGTCGGGGTGTCGGTTTCGTGCAGGCTGAAAAACAGCAGCGGCAGCGGTTCTTCCAGACCTTGCTGAGCTTCGGCGGCGAGTTTCAGGCCGACGCCGGCGCCGCTGAAGTCCACGTCCATAACAATCGCGGCGGGCAGGCGCTCGACCATCGACGAGCGAAACGCCGCCACACTGTCCAGCGCCTGAGCGCTCAGACCGAAAAACTCCAGCTGCTTGGCCAGACGTTCGGCGCGGTCATGATCCTGCAGCATCACGTAGATCGGTTTGCGCAGGGGCGGCAGGAAAGTCTGGTCAAGCTGATCGCCATGGCGCAGACCGGTGCGCGACAAGCGCTGCATCAAGCGGTTGAGATCGGTGATCAGGCCGCTGCTCAGGCGGCCGCGATTGGCGTCCACCGCTTCCAGCGACTGGCTGATGTGGCGGGCCAGTTGCGTGTGTTCGGGCTGTTCGAAACGCTCGGCAAAACGCAGCAGGCGCAGATTGGCCTCGCTCAGTTCGGCGAGATCGGCAGTGGACCACTCACTGCGTTGCAGGCGCTGCCATATCTCAAGAATCTGACGTGCCTGATGAATTACCCGCTGGGCAAAGTGGTGCTTGAGGCGCTCACGGCTGGGGTCTTCTGGCTCGGTCATATCCTGACTACTAGTTAGGCTGCATGCTGAGATCGACTGGTGGCTCTATGCTAGCACCTCTTTTCCCTTACATGAGTGTCGTACGTCAATAATCTGCGGTGCGGCATCATTCAGTTTCTGACTGGTTGGTTTTGTCCGCGACTTGCTCGTCGACCAAGGGCCCGTAATCCGGGCCTTAAAGGATATTTCCCAGGGCTTTTGAGGACGCTTCCCCTGCGCTGGATGGTCATCGTTTGTCAGGGCTTTCTGATTTTTCCAAGGTCAGCTTCACAAGGGTTTTGCGCTGGAAGGGTCAGGGAAACCCCTACGAGACATTTGTCTGAACATGACCCTGTGTCACCGGAACGCCGCGCATTTGTGCCTGCGACTATCCTTTCGTTCACTGACGAACACCGCCTGTTTTTTTCCGCGACCCTGATCGCGGGTGCCGGGGCGAGGCACGTTGTTGTATGGTTGTGGTCGAACCGTTGAACCCAAGATTGAAAGGATATCGCCATGCTGGACTGGAAGAACCGCGCGGGCAGCGCGCCTGAACGTGCCGCCGAGCCCAAGTCGGCCGCCCGCAGCTATGTCGGCGGGCTGTTGTTCAGCCGGGCGCTGGCTACGCTGGTTGCCATTTATCTGTTGGTGACCATTGGCCTGGGCTGGTACTGGAGCCAGGAACCGGCGCTGTTTCCCGTGGCGCAGAACGCCCAGGTTGCCGCCGAGAAGGAAGGCAAGCAGATGGTGGTCGGTTACACCACCGTAGAAACCCTGAAAACCGTTGCCGGCACTTTGCTCGACAAGCCGGGTGGCTATATTTCCAACGACCGTTTCCCGCCGGGCTTGTGGATGGACAACATGCCGAGCTGGGAATACGGCGTGCTGGTGCAGGTCCGCGACCTGACCCGCGCCCTGCGCAAGGACTTCGCCCGCTCGCAATCGCAATCGGCTGAAGACGCCGATCTGGCCAAGGCCGAGCCGCGCTTCAACTTCGACAACAAGAGCTGGATCCTGCCGTCCAGCGAGTCGGAATATCAGGAAGGCATCAATTCCCTGAGCCGTTATCAGGCGCGCCTGTCCGACCCGACCCAGAAAAACGCGCTGTTCTATGCCCGCGCCGACAACCTGAACAACTGGCTGGGCGATGTCGGCACCCGTCTCGGTTCGCTGTCGCAACGCCTGTCGGCCAGTGTTGGCCGGGTCAAGCTCAACACCGCGCTGAAAACCGAAGTTCCGGCGGTGGGGGAAGTGCCGCAGGTCGACGAGGAAGTCGTCGAGACTCCGTGGATGCAGATCGACAACGTGTTCTACGAAGCCCGTGGTCAGGCCTGGGCACTGTCGCACTTGCTGCGCGCGATCGAGGTCGATTTCGCCGACGTGCTGGCGAAGAAGAATGCGACTGTCAGCGTGCGTCAGATCATTCGCGAGCTGGAGGCGTCTCAGGAGCCGGTCTGGAGCCCGATGATCCTCAACGGCAGCGGTTTCGGTGTGCTGGCCAACCACTCGCTGGTCATGGCCAACTATATTTCCCGGGCCAACGCCGCCGTGATCGATTTGCGTCAACTGCTCAATCAGGGCTGAGTCATGGATGAGCACGCCAGAGAGGCGGCCCACCGCGCCGCCTCGGATGCCGAACAGATCGCCTGGGTCGACGAGCAGGACAACCTGCTCGGCGCCCTGGTGCGTTCCGACCTGCGCGAGCGCGGGCTGATCGGTCGTGGCACCTACATCATGTTGTTCAACTCCGCCGGTGAACTCTGCGTGCATCGGCGCACGTTGAGCAAAGCCATCTATCCCGGTTACTGGGATGTGGCGGCAGGCGGCATGGTGCAGGCGGACGAGACCTACGCCGAGTCGGCAGCCCGTGAGCTGGAAGAAGAATTGGGCGTGAGTGGCGTCGAGCTGACGGCCCACGACCATTTCTACTTCGAAGACACCGGTAATCGTCTGTGGTGTTCGGCGTTTTCGGCGGTGTGGGACGGGCCGTTGATCCTGCAGCCTGAAGAAGTGCTCGAAGCGCGCTTCATTCCGGTCGAACAGGTCATGCTGGAAATCCAGCAAAAGCCTTATTGCCCGGACTCTCTGGCCGCATTGAAACGCTATCTGAAGGCGCAACAGAGCGACGTCGCAAAGAACACATAAATTGGCGCCGATTGGCACTTAGCAATCGGCGTTTTTGCCGTTACACTGCGCGACCTTTTCAAGCTGTGCCGACCCGCTTTCAGGAGCTCATGGCACAGTAGCGCTGCCCCTGCCTGAGTGGGGCTTCGCGGTCGATAGCCTTGCCCAAGGCTGCGATCAGTCTTTGTCCTCCCGAGAGGATTGCCGGTGGCCAAAAAAGCCGCATCCTTCGCCGCCCTGGGCGGCCTGGTATTTTCCACCGACGCAGGTCGTCATTGCCCGGAATGCAGCAAGCCGGTGGACGCCTGTATCTGCAAGCAAACCGTGATCCCGGCCGGCGACGGCATTGCCCGCGTGCGCCGCGAGAGCAAGGGCCGTGGCGGCAAGACGGTGACCACCATCACCGGCGTGCCTCTGGCCGAAGACGCACTCAAAGAGCTGGCGACAACGTTGAAGAAACGTTGCGGCACCGGCGGTGCGTTGAAAGACGGGGTCATCGAGATTCAGGGCGACCATGTCGAGCTGCTTCTGGCCGAGTTGGTCAAGCACGGTTTCAAGGCGAAGAAGTCCGGCGGCTAGCAGCCTCTGTGAAACCCACCGGCGGCTTGATTCAGCTCCAGAGCGCCTGGGCCTGACGTCGTTTCCATGGTTTTCACAGAGCCTGTTCATGACCGGTTTCTAAACTCAACGCTGTCAGCGCGGTCTACCGCCCCGCTGACGAACCGTCATTTTCATTCTTTAGACTGCGCCGGCCTGAGATCAGGCGACGCACTATGACTTCTTTATAGGGGACTTCGATGTCCGTACGACGCACACGCAAAGACGATGGCAGCCAATGGACAGTTGCGGACAGCCGCAGTGTTTACGGGATTCGCCATTGGGGGGCCGGGTATTTCGCGATCAATGACGCCGGTCGCGTCGAGGTTCGTCCGAACGGCCCGAACAGCTCGCCTATCGATCTGTTCGAACAAGTCGACCAGTTGCGCAAGAGTGGCTTGTCCCTGCCGCTGCTGGTGCGTTTCCCCGACATCCTGCAAGACCGCGTCCGTCAGCTGACCGGTGCGTTCGATGCGAACATCGAGCGTCTGGAATACCAGAGCAAATACACCGCGCTGTACCCGATCAAGGTCAACCAGCAGGAAGCGGTGATCGAAAACATCATCGCCACCCAGAACGTCTCCATCGGTCTGGAAGCCGGCTCCAAGCCTGAGCTGCTGGCGGTGCTGGCACTGGCGCCGAAGGGCGGCACCATCGTCTGCAACGGTTACAAGGACCGCGAGTTCATCCGTCTGGCGCTGATGGGTCAGAAGCTCGGCCACAACGTGTTCATCGTGATCGAGAAAGAATCCGAAGTCGGTCTGGTGATCGAAGAAGCCGCCTCGCTCAAGGTCAAGCCGCAGGTCGGCCTGCGCGTGCGTCTGTCGTCGCTGGCGTCGTCGAAGTGGGCGGACACCGGTGGCGAGAAATCCAAGTTCGGCCTGTCGGCGGCGCAACTGCTGTCGGTGGTGGAGCGTTTCCGCGCGGCCGGCCTGGATCAGGGCATCCGTCTGCTGCACTTCCATATGGGTTCGCAGATCGCCAATCTGGCCGACTACCAGCACGGCTTCAAAGAAGCGATTCGATACTACGGCGAGTTGCGCAATCTGGGTCTGCCGGTCGATCACATCGACGTCGGTGGCGGTCTGGGTGTCGACTACGACGGTACCCACTCGCGCAACGCCAGCTCGATCAACTACGACATGGATGACTACGCCGGTGTCGTGGTCGGCATGCTCAAGGAATTCTGCGATGCGCAGAGCCTGCCGCATCCGCACATCTTCTCCGAAAGCGGTCGTTCGCTGACCGCGCACCACGCCATGCTGGTGGTGCAGGTGACCGACGTCGAGAAACACAACGACGACGTGCCGCAGATCGAGAACAAGGAGGCGCTGCCGGAAACCGTGCAGTGGCTGGTGGACCTGCTCGGCCCGACCGACATCGAAATGGTCACCGAAACCTACTGGCGCGCCACCCACTACCTGAGCGACGTGGCTGCCCAATACGCTGACGGCAAGCTGACCCTGGCTGAAAAGGCCTTGGCCGAGCAGTGCTACTTCGCCGTGTGCCGGCGTCTGCACAACTCGCTGAAGGCGCGTCAGCGTTCGCACCGCCAGGTGCTGGACGAACTCAACGACAAGCTGGCCGACAAGTACATCTGCAACTTCTCGGTGTTCCAGAGCCTGCCGGATACCTGGGCGATCGATCAGGTCCTGCCGATCATCCCGCTGCACCGTCTCGACGAAGAGCCGCTGCGTCGTGCCGTTCTGCAAGACCTCACCTGCGACTCCGACGGCAAGATCAACCAGTATGTCGACGAGCAGAGCATCGAGACCAGCCTGCCGGTGCACGCGCTGAACGAAGGTGAAGACTACCTGCTGGGCGTGTTCCTGGTCGGCGCCTATCAGGAGATCCTCGGCGACATGCACAACCTGTTCGGTGACACCGACTCGGTGAACATCTACCAGAACGCCGACGGCAGCGTGTACCACGCCGGCATTGAAACCCACGACACCATCGAAGACATGCTGCGCTACGTGCACCTGTCGCCGGAAGAGCTGATGACCCACTACCGCGACAAGTGCGCCAGTGCCCGCATCAGCGCCAACGAGCGCACTCAGTTCCTCGATGCATTGCGCCTGGGTCTGACCCGCTCTTCTTACCTGTCTTCCTGAGGTCAGGTTCCGCTTTCATCTGGTTGTCTGAAATTTTTCCGCTCAGTGCGGACGTTTCAGACAACCGGGTGAGACGCTTCTTTTTCTCTTTGCGAAACGGCTTGCTTCCAGGCTGGCAAAGTGACGTCGTCTGCTTTTCGCGTAGGTCATTTCCGAATTTGTAGTTCGGCCCTCTACTCGGCCATGGGTCTCGGCGAGAATCCCCGCCCGCCCCCCTGTAGAGAATCGCCCCATGTTCGATCCAGCCGACGAGCCGTCGTTTCGTCTCGATGTAGCGGGCCTGTCCGACTCACTTGAAGTCCTCGCATTCACGGGTTGCGAAGCCATCAGCGAGCCTTTTTCATTCGAAATCGATGTGCTGGTCGATGACCCTCACCTTGACCTTGCAGGCCTGATGTATCGTTCCGCGCGCTTGTGCTTCGGGCCTTGCGGCAATGGTATTCACGGCCAGTTGCACAGCCTTGTCCAGCATGAACAGCGGCGCGGTGCCCGGTTGTTTCAGGCGCGGCTCGGGCCGCGGCTTAGCTGCCTGGGCCTGCGTAACAGCCAGCGCATCTTCACTGATCTCTCGATACCGCAGATTCTTGATCAGGTGCTCAGGGAGCACGGAATCAGTGGCGCCCGACGCCGATTCGATCTGCAAGGCGCGTATCCGCCCCTGACATTCTGCACCCAGTACGGCGAGTCGGATCTGCAACTGTTGCAGCGGTTGTGCGGCCAGGCACGCATTCACTACCACTTCGAACACGGGATCCGGGGACATTGCCTGGTGTTCGGCGACGATCCGGCCCGGCTGCCCCGCGCCGGGAGCCCGCAATTCGAGGGCGAGGAAGGGGAGCCGATTCCGACATTGAGCCGCTGGCAAGTGAGCGAGCACGCGCGACTGCACACAGAAGGCTCGCGGCGGGCGCGTTCGGCGCAGGGGCATTCCGCTTCGCCGACCCTGCGCAGTGGGCACTGGCTGACGATTTCCGGCCAGCCCCTGGAAGACTCGAATACGCACTGGCTGGTGAGCCGAATCGAACATCGGGCCGATCAGTCCCTCGAGCCGCCCTACAGCAACCGGATTTTTGCCACTGACCAGTTATCGCTGCCCCGGTCATCTATTGCAGCCCGGGGGGCGCGCATGTGTAGCCCGCAACGTGCATGGGTGGTGTCGGTCGAGGAGGCGCAACCGGATCCCGTGCGGCCGGTGGCCGTTCAGTTCGACTGGCTCTATCAGGGGGAAGGGGCCCGCCCCAGCCACTGCTGGCTGCCGGTGGCGCCGGCGTTGGCCGAAATGCAGATGGCGTCATTGAAGGACGGGGTAGAGGTGGTGGTGAGTTTTCTGGAAGGTGACCCTGAGCAGCCCGTGATCAGCGGCGTCCTGCAGGTCCCGGCACTGACCGAAGTCATCGAGGATGATGCACCGTCACCGCTGCCCTCGCGTATGGCGAGCGTGGGCCTGCCTCAATGGTTGAAAGCGGCCGAGCCATTATTGCTGTTGTGCCTGATACCCGGAGGCGGCAGTTATCACCATTGCGCGGCGTCACTGTGCAGCTGTCGATTGGTCGCCGGGCTCAAATCGAGCAACGGAAGATGAGCCTCGCGACTCCCGGACGGCACGCTCAGTGGTTATTGCTGGACATCGCACAGGCGCCGCAGGCCGTGCAGATGTTACGCCATGGATTTGCCGGTGTGCACAGCCTGAAGCTGTTTGACGGTACGGAGTTTCAGCCTGTCAGTGAACAGGGCCCGTGGTTGATCGATTTGCGCGACAGCCCGGCGCTGTCGGCGCTCTGCCACACCGATCCGTTGACCTGGCAAGGTCTGCTGCTGGGCAGCGAGGCCTCGGAGCCGTCATTGCGCGAACACTTGCAGCGGATGCTGACCGTGTCTGTCGGCCTGAACCATCGGGCATTGCTCAATTTCTACAATCGGCAGACCGCCAGCTACTTTTTCGATGCCTGCGACGCCCGACAATTGAGCTGCTGGCTCGGACCGATCGGATGGCTGCGCTGGTTCGGCGGGACCTGGGCCGATCTGGCCGGCGGCAGCCAGGGCTGGCAGCAACTGCGCAATCCGGGACTGGCCGTGGAGCCGCTGCGGATCGAACAAAGCCTGACCCGCCGACAGCGCGAACGTCTGCACCGTTGTCTGCTGGATCAGCAGGTCTGGCGCTGGAGTCAGGCGATGGGAAACGACTATCGGCTGATCTCATCCTTTCAGGAGCAAGGCCTGGAACTGGGGTTCAGCGAGCAGGCGTTGCTGGACGACTGGTTGTGGCTGCGTTTGCAGCATCCGCATGCCGAGCTGACACCGCTGCCACATGGATTGACCCCACGGGAACGGCTTGAGCTGTTGCGTCGGCGCTGGCTCGACGACCCGTCGTGAGGCGCCGCTTCAGTGAGCGGCACCGTTGAACCAGCCATCGGTGCGCCGCAGCCACCACGCCAGGCCCCCGAGCGTCAGGCTGCGCAGCACCATGAACAACAGGAATGAAATCCACAGGCCGTGATTGCCCAGACCTTGCAGCGCCCAGGCGACAGGCAGCAGCAGGATCACGGTCGCCAGCATGCCGTTGCGCATTTCCCGGGCGCGGGTGGCACCGATGAACAGGCCGTCGAGCAAGTAGCTCCAGACCGCGATCAACGGCAGGACGGCGAGGTAGGGCAGGTAGATGAACGCGGTCTCGCGCACGCTCTGGATGTCGGTCTGCATTTCGATGAACAAGTGGCCGGCCAACAGAAACAGTGCCGCGAAGCCCAGGCTCGCCAGCAACGACCAGCCACCTGCAACCACCAGCGACCGGCGCAGGGCCAGACGATCGCGGGCGCCGATGGCGTGGCCGCACAGGGCTTCGACGGCGTGAGCCAGACCGTCCAGCGCGTGGGCGGTCAGCAGCAGGCCGTTGAGCAGCAGCGCGTTGGCCGCGACCGTGGCATCGCCCAGTCGCGCGCCCTGTACGGTGATCAGGAAAAACACCGATTGCAGCGCCAGGCTGCGGATGAAAATGTCGCGGTTGACCGCCAGCAGCGGGCGCCAGCTCTGCCAGATTTTCAGGGCGGCCCAGGCGATGTGTCCGGGATAGGCGCGCAGTGCCTTGCGAGTCATCCACAGGCCGAGCAGGGCGCCGCTCCATTCGGCGATCACCGAGGCTCGGGCCGAACCGACCACGCCCCAGTCCAGACCCATCACGAACCACAGGTTGAGCACGATGTTGATCAGGTTGGTGCTCAGCAGAATCGCCAGCGGTGCCCGGGCGTTCTGCGTGCCGAGGAACCAGCCGACCAGCGCATAACTGGCCAGCGCCGCCGGCAACCCGAACAGCCGGGTGTGGAAGAAGTCGCGGGTCAGTTGATCCAGTTCCGCCGACGGTTGCATGAAGTGCAGCGCGACTCCGCTCAGCGGTACGCCCAGGGTTCCGAGCAACAGCGCCAACCCCATCGCCAGCAACAGGCCCTGAAGCAGAATCTGCCGCAAGGCCGCGCCGTCGCTGCGCCCGGCGGCCTGCGCGGCGAAACCGGTGGTGCCCATGCGCAGAAAACCCATGGCCCAGGCCAGAAAGGTGTACAGGCTGGCGCCGACGGCCACTGCGCCCAATTGATGGGCATGAGGCAGATGCCCGATGACGGTGCTGTCGACCAGCGCCACCAGCGGCACGGAAATGTTGGAGAGGATCATGGGGGCGGCGAGGGCCCAGACCCGGTGATGGGTCGGGCGGTCGCGCCAGTCGGTGATCAGGTTGGACATGCGGGCTCCTTGGGGAGCGGCATTGTAGCGGCAGGTGTCAGTGAATGATCCAGCTCAACAGCCATAATCCCAGCAGCAACCAGATGATCCCGGCAATGATCGAGGCATTCATGAACGCGCGGATCGCCGACCACAACAGCATCAGGCCAACGATCAGCGCGATGATGCTGATGATCGACGTGTCCATGCCCAACGCCCTCGACAGCCCGTCGACGAAGTTGCCGCCGGCGTTGCCCAGCAGATTGAACAGGCCGCTGAGGCCATCGACGATGAAGCGGATGATCGAGCCGAGCGCCTGGCCCAGCCATTCGAAAAAGCTTTCTACCTGCATGTCTGTTTCCTGATGAAAGAGCTGAGCCTTGGGCCGCAGCGGAGGCGGTCGAGTTCCCTGCAAGCATAGAGGGTTTTAACGGGCGACTGGCGCTTGCCTTCGATACGCATCCCCCCGAAGCTATACGCCTTCAGGAGAGCCCGATGAACCTTGTTGAACTGACCGAACGCCTGCACGCCATTCGCGACCGCAATGACTGGCGGCAATTTCACAGCCCGAAAAACCTGGCCATGGCCGCCAGCGTGGAAATGTCCGAACTGGTGGAAATCTTCCAGTGGCTGACCGAAGACCAGTCCCGCCAATTGCCGGCGGACAAACTCGCCCACGCCGGGCAGGAAGTCGGCGACATCGTTCTGTATCTGTTGCTGCTGTGCAGCGAACTGGGGCTGGACATGAATGAAGTGGTGCGCAGCAAACTCGCCGACAGCGAACGGCGGTTCAGCTGATGAGCGACCGTCATTTCGATCAGCTGGCGACCCGCTTCGCCGAAAAAATCTACGGTGGCGCCAAAGGCGCGATCCGCCTCGCGGTGCTGCAGGCCGACCTCGTCGAAGCCCTGCCGGATCGTCCGTTGCGGGTGCTGGACATTGGCGGCGGCCTGGGCCACATGTCGCTATGGCTGGCCGAGCGCGGGCACCAGGTGACCTTCACCGAGCCAGCCGAACCGATGCTTGAAGGCGCACGCCAGCGCTTTGCCGACGCCGGGCAAACCGCGACGTTCATTCAGGCGCCCTGGCAGGAACTGCTCGGCCAGCTCACCGAACCCTACGATCTGGTGCTGTGCCATGCGGTGCTGGAATGGCTGGCCGAACCCCACGCGATCCTGCCGGTGCTGCATCAGTTGACCAAGCCCGGCGGCTGGCTGTCGCTGGCGTTCTACAACCGCGATGCGCTGATTTACCGGAACCTGCTCAAAGGCCATTTCAAGAAAATGCGCAAGAACGACATGGCCGGTGAAAAGCAGAGCCTGACCCCGCAACAGCCACTCGATCCACGGGAACTGGCGACGCAACTCGCCGGGTTGTGGCAGGTCGAAACCCAGAGCGGGGTGCGGGTTTTTCACGATTACATGCCGGTGGAATTCCAGGCCCGCGCCGAATTGATTGATTTGCTCGAGATGGAGCTCGCCCACCGTCGTCACCCAAGCTTCGCCGGGCTTGGGCGCTACTTGCACTGGATCTGCCGGCCGATCTGATCGGAGCGAGATATGAAAGGTCATTCAGGGTTATTGCTGATCTGTCTGGGGCTGGCCGCCTGCCAGGGCAGCAACCCTTACGTGGCGCAGTCGCGGCCGTTGCCACCGGCGCCGCCGCAAGCGGCGACTACCTTCGACCGCAGCGCCTATCCCGCGCCGCCTCGGGATTACGGGCGCTATCGCAGCTGGGCGTGGCTCAACGGTCAGCTGCCGCCGGGCACGGCCTGGGCGGATTCGGCGCAAGTGGCCGAAGCCGTGAGCAGTGCACTGGACCAGCGTGGTTTACGTCCGCTGCATGACAATCGCCCGGCCGACCTGCTGGTCAGTGCCCGCCTGAGCCTGGAAACCCGCCTGCGTCAGGTGCAGGACGATTACGGTTACTACGGCGGCTATGGCGGTTATGACCGTTACGGCCGGGGTTACGGGATGTACAACACGGTGCCGATCGTGCGGACCTATCAGGAGCAGGTCGTGGTGGTGCGAGTCGATCTGTTCGACGCCGGCAGTGGTCAGCCGGTCTGGAGCGCCAGCGCCGAAACCGGTACTCAGGGCAAGCAAGGTGATCGCACCGACGCGATTCGGGAGGCTGTCGAAAAGGCCATGTCGGCGTATCCTCCCGGTTAGCTTCCCGCCAATGAGAAGCTCAGGTTCATGTCTTCCACCGGAGAAAAACCATGTTCCGCCGTCTCGCTTTACTGGCCGTGGCCGCACTGCTCAGTGCCTGTGCCGCCAACCAGGTCAATCATGACTTCGACGCCAGCCGCGACTTTGCCGCTTATCGCAGCTGGAGCTGGAAAGACCCCGCCCTGCAATACCGCCCCGACGATCCACGGATCAAGAGCGACCTGACCGAACAACGCATCCGGCAGGCCGTCGCCGATCAACTGGATCAGCGTGGCCTGCGCCCGGCCGCTTCGGGCGCCCGAGGTGATCTGAATGTGCAGACCTACCTGATCGTCGAGGACCGTCAGCAACAGGTGACCACCAACTACGGCGGCGGTTGGGGTGGCCCATGGAACGGGTATTGGGGTGCCCCGATGTACAACGAAACCCGCAACATCACCTACAAGGTGGCGACCATCCAGATCGATCTGCTCGACGGCAAGGACGGCAAACTGGTGTGGCGCGGCAGCGACGAGCAAATGCTCAGCCGCACGCCGAACCCGGCAGATCGCAGTAACGCCATCCGCGAAACCGTGACGCGGATCCTGTCCAACTATCCACCGCGCTGAATCTGCTGAAAAACGACGGGAGCCCATGGCTCCCGTTTTTTATGGGCAAGTGAAACTGGCGCGTTGCCAGCAGTGTCGATGCAGCGCGTCTACACTCAAACCCACCAATGGAGGTTGCGCCCGGCCGTGCGCCGGCAAAGGAGTGCGCCATGTCGCGTCATCCGCCGTTCATCGATCCTGCCCGGCAGCGGGGGGCCATAGGCCTGATGGCGGCGCTGACTCTGGGCATGGCGCTGGTGTTCATTCTGGTGGTGGTCGACAGCGGCCGCTTGTACCTTGAGCGTCGTCACCTGCAACAGATAGCCGATGTCGCTGCCCTGGAAGCCGCGACCCGTGGCGGCAATTGCGGCACCGGGGCCACGGCCAACGCCTATGCGCAGGCCAGCGTCGTGCGTAACAATTTCCCGATTCCCAGTGCAGGTCGCGCCTTGGCGGTCGCCTGCGGCACCCTGAACCTGGACGCCAGCAATCTGCGGGTGTTTGCCGCCAACGCCGCCAGCACGGATGCAATCCGCGTTATCGTCAGTCACACCGTGCCTCAGAGTTTTGCCGGTGCCATCGGCGGGATGTTCGGCGGCGCGGGGCGCAATGCAACCATCAACCTCAACGCCACGGCGGTCGCAGCATTGCCGCCACCATTGGCTTCACTGACCATCCGCAGCACCACATTGAGTGTCGATACAGGCCGGTCGGCCGTGCTCAATGCGCTGTTCGGCGGATTGCTGGGTGGCAACCTCACGCTCAGCGCCGCGAGCTGGAATGGTCTGGTCAACACCAACATCAACCTGCTCGGCTATCTGGACCGGTTGAAAGTCGATATAGGCCTCAGTGCCGGTGGTTACGAGCAGGTACTCGGCAACACCATCGCGGTCAGTCAGCTCGTCCAGACCGCGATCAACGTCCTTGACCCCAACGGCACCCTGAGTGCCACGGCGACCATCCTCGGGTTGCAGGCAATCAAGGCGGCGGCCGGCGCGACACAAGTAGTACTGGGCAATCTGCTGAACGTTCAGGCCGGTACTCAGGCCACGGCGCTGGCGGTGGACTTGCGGGCATTCGATCTGATTCAGGGCTTCGTGCAACTGGCCAACAAGCAGAACGGCCTGGTGGCCAGCCAGACGATCAACCTCGGTGTGGCACAAGTCACCGCCCGGGTGCAGGTGCTGGAGCCGTCGCAGTTGTCGGCCATCGGCAACCCTCGGTTGGCGGCCGCCAACCCCCTGGGACCGAACCGGATTTATGTGAAGACCGCGCAGGTGCGAACGCTGTTGTCGGTCAATCTGCCGTTGCTGGATACGATCCTGTCGCTGGTCAACGGCGTGGCCGATCTCGCCGGCCCGTTGACCAATACGTTGAATGCCTTGCTCAACCTGAACCTGGTGGGCGTGATCGATTCGCTGACGTGCGCACTCGGTGCGGCCTGCCAGACACCGTCGATCGAAGTGCTGCCCGGGCCGATTCGTCTCGATGTTGCGCTGGATGTGGCGGCGGCCAATAGCTACGTCACCGCGTTCAGCTGCCTGACGCCGACCAACAAGACCCTGACCACCAACACCACCACTTCGGTCGCTAACCTGAAAATCGGCCACATGGATCCGGCATCGGTGTTCGGCAATAACATCACGCCGCCGACCGTGGTGGTGCAGCCGTTGAAGGTGATCGATATCGGCGTGAAGACCTGCCGACGCTTCCTGGTGTTGCCGGTCAGTTGCGATCCACGCATCCCGTCTGTCGGTGGCGGGCTCGACATCTCGGCCGATACCACCGTCGGCCAGAGCGCCAATATCCCCCACGTTTATTCCGCGCCGCCGGCCGCCAGCCTGCCGGAGATCAACCAGCCGCCGTTCTATTACAGCTACGCTACCAGCAACATGGTCAGCAGCCTGAGCGACACCCTGACCAACATCAATCTCAACATGTACGGCCCGACGGGCAGTCTGGTCAGCGGGCTGGGGGCAATTCTGAGTTCAGTGAAGACCTTGCTGGTCACCACCATCAACACCGTACTCAGCCCGCTGCTCGACACCCTGATCAATACCCTGTTGATGGCCCTGGGGATCAACCTCAACCAGGTCGATGTCGGCGCCAATCTGAGTTGTCAGTCGGGGCGGGCGACGCTGGTGATCTGATCGCCCAAGTCAATCGGCAATTCGATGCAGAATCGTGCGCCGTCGTCGCCGTTGCGCACGCTCAGGCGCCCGCCCATGTTCTCGACGATGCCGTAGCTCACTGACAAGCCCAGCCCGGTGCCGACGCCTACCGGTTTGGTGGTGAAGAACGGCTCGAAAATCCGCTCCAGCAAACGCGGGTCGATGCCGCCGCCATTGTCCTCGACCCACAGCCGCACCATCTGTTCGTCAAGTTCGGCACGCACACTGATCCATGGCTGGAAGTCGCGATTGGATTCGCGCTTGCTCAGCAGAGCATCCCGGGCATTTACCATCAGGTTGATCAGCACTTGTTCCAGTTGATCGACGTACCCGCGCACCTGCACCTGAAAATTCGCTTCGCCGATCCGCAGCTCCACCCCCTTGCCGCGCAGGCCTTCGGACAGCAGCGAAAGGGTGCCTTCGATGGCGTCGAGCGGATTGAACGGGTGCTGTTCGATTTCCGAGCGCCGGCCGAACACCCGCATGTGATCGACCACCCGCGCCGCCCGCTGGACCTGTGCGTCGATGCGGTAGAGTTTGTCGGTCAGGTAATCGATCTGTACATCGCCGTTGCCCAGGCGTTTGAGCACGTTGACGATGGCCATGCGCATCACGTTCAGCGGCTGATTGATCTCATGTGCAAGCCCCGTGGCCATCTCGCCGAGGGTGGCCATTTTCGCACTTTGGGTCAGTTGTTGCTGCGAACGCCGGACCTCGGTGTTGTCGCGGCCCACCGCTTGCACCTCAAGCAGAAGGCCCTGTTCATCGAATACTGCGCGATCCGACCAGATCCACCACGCATGCTCGCGGCCCGGCAGGCGCAGGTTGATTTCGGCGCTGCTCACTGGCGCATCGGGGGTCAGTTGCGCCAGGCGCTGGACGAACGCCTCGCGTTGTTCGTCGGACATCCAGCTGCCCAGATTCACCCCCGGCAGTTGCTCCGGGGCACATTCCAGGTACATCGCCAGTGGCCGGTTGCCGAAGGTCAGGGTCAGGTCCGGGCGATAGCGGCAGATCATCGCCGGCGAATCTTCGACGAGGATGCGGTAGCGTTCTTCGCTGGTCTTGATCCGCTCGGCAGCGAGGGTCGCGTCGGTGACATCCAGCCACAGTCCGACAGCTTCCACCGGCAGACCGAGGTCGTCGCGCAACAGTTTGGCTTCGTCGAGCAGCCAGTGGACGTTGCCTTGAGTATCGAGCATCCGGTAGCGGGTGCTCACCGAACCCTCGCGCAGCAACTGCCGGGTACGTTCGAAGTACGCCGCACGATCCTCGGGATGCACATGATTCACCAGCCCGCCATCGGCGCAATCGGCGAGGCCCCAGCCCAGCAGCGGTTGCAGGCTGGCGCTGAAAAATGTCGGCTGCAACGCACCTTCGACATAACGCTGCACATAGATCACAGCTGGCGCGCTGGCGATCAGGTTGTCCAGTCGCGCATGGGCGGCGGCGGCCTGTTGTTGCTGGTTCTTGATGTCGCTGATGTCGAGCATGAAGCCCACGAGACGCCGCTCGGCACCGATGCCCAGCGATTGGCCCTGCAAACGGAACCACTGCGGTTGCGCCTGATCGTCGGATTGCAGGCGCACGCAGAGTTCCAGCGGCTGACCTTCATCCTGCAACGCTTGCAGTCGGCTGCGCAGTTCTTCGCGGTCGGCCGGGTGTACACGGGCGAACCAGTCCTGGATCGGCAGGCGCCCGGCGCTCAATCCGAGGCAGTTGGCCAGTGCATCGGCCAGCAGCACTTCGGCGCTGTCGCTGAACACCTCCCACCAACCGGTTCCGAGCAGACTTTGCAGGATTTCCAGACGTTCCAGCTGCAAGTGGTGACGATGTTCACGCAGACGTTCCAGCAGCGGCGCGGCCACGGCGGCGGCCAGTTGCAGCCAGTCGTGATCGTTCAAGTCCGCGGTGTGTGGCTGCACGCTGAAGCAGCCGAAGAGCAGCCACGCCGCCACGCCATGAGCATCGCGATAGGGCACCGCAAACCCTTCGGCGGGGCCGAACACACTGCTCAGGCGAGGATGCTCGGCGGGCAGCACACGTTGCGGTGCAGCGCCGTTGAGGCTGTCGAGGCCGGTGCCCAGGCGCTGATCGGTGTCCCATAACTGCGGAGCATCGGGCGCGCTGTAATGGTGACGGATCTGCCAGCCCCCGGTCTCTTCATCCAGCAGCGCCACGGCCAGGCTAGGCACCTGAAAACGCTGGCTCAGGCACTGCAACTGTTCGCCCAGCACTTGTGGCAGACGCGCCAGGCCGCAGAGCCGCAAGTGGTCGCGGATGTGTGCGGCGAGCCACTGGCACTGCTCGCGGCTGCGCGCCTGACGCCGTTCCCCCAACAGGTCGCCGATGTCCAGCAGTTGCAGAACCCAGCCATCCCCCTGCGGTTGCACCCAGCCGCGCAAATGCAGTGGCGGGCCGGCGAGGCTGAAAAAATCCAGATCGAGCATTTGTCCCTGCCAGTCCGCGGGCACGCCTTCGATCGAAAGCGCGCTGTGCGGCAGCAGGTAATCGAGCAAATGCAGCGTGTGGGTGGCGGACAGTTGTTGCGCCAGCAGATGGCGCAGCGGCCCGGTCAGGTGGGTGACCTGACCTTCGCCATCCAGATGCAGCTGCAAGCCGACGCCGGGCACCATGGGGTTGTCCACGGATGGTGTGGGCGTTTGACGATTGAGCAGGCGGTCGAACAGCTTGTCTCCGGAACTCAAAATTGCAGGCTCGAGCTGGCGGTCAGGTTGGCAGGCAGATTGGGCACCGCGCCGATACCGGGCAAGACCAGAAACGGTAACGCCTGGTTGAGCTTGTTGGTCGGGTAGTTGATGGTGACGGTCAGCAGGCCTCCCGCGTAGGTAACCGTGGCGTCGGTGGCTGCGTTGAAGTTCAGCGCCGGTGGCAGCCATGTCAGGCGCCGGGCCAGTTCAGCGCGAGCGACGTTCTGGATCGCGGTGGCGTAGTTGGCGGTCGACGGGTCCAGTGCCACGCCACGCCGCACGGCTTCGGACGTCGACTGGGTGAAGGCCTGCATCAGCAACATCGGCAGGCTGTAGCTCACGATCCCGTAAAACACTGCAAAGAAAATGACAAAGACCAAGGCAAATTCGATGGCGGCAGCGCCTTTTTGCTTGCGGGGGAGGCCGGTTTTCATGAGCGCGTCTACCCTGACAGTCACTACGTAGTATCAGCATAGAATCATTCAGCCAAAACGGACGATTTTTACCGGATGCACAACTTTGCCCTACTGATCTGGCTGTCACTCTGCGCTGTGCAGGATGCCCGCGAACGCCATATCGGCAACGTCCTGACCCTCGGCGTCGGCGCGCTGGTGCTGGTCTGGTTGCTGGTCACCGGCAGCACCTGGCTCGGTGCCGATGCGGCGCAGGGCGGCTGGGCAGTGTTGCTGGCGCTGGCACTCACGCTGCCGGGTTATCTGTTGGGGCGAATGGGCGGCGGCGATGTGAAACTAATGACAGCCCTAGCCCTTGCGACAGACGGTCAGCACCTGCTCGGCGCGTTTATCGGCGCCGCACTTTGCAGTGTGATCTGGATGCTTCTGGTGCCAAAAGTCTGGCTGCTTGCAAGTCAAGAGGTTAGGGAACGCCTTCGATATTTGAGCCCGGAACCGTCAAAAAAGCTGCCATTTGCGCCTTTCGTGCTGGTTGGAACAATCCTGACTTTCTGTTGGATCCATTAGTCGCCATTCGCCACTACTGCGATGTACATAGTCGGAAAGTGCGTCTACTTTCAAATAAGGGTTTGTACAGCCACTGGCTGGCAGTACAGGAATGGTCAGCTTTGGCCCGGGCATGGAGTGGCACGTGAACAAGCTTACGTCGGCGGTAAAGGTTCTTGTGGTCGATGATCAGGCGCTGATTGTTGAAGAACTTTGCGAGTTTCTCGAGAGCAGCGGTTATCGCTGCGTTCCTTGTGGGTCCAGTCAGGAGGCGATTGCGCGGTTCAGTGACGATCTGGCGATCGGCCTGGTGCTCTGCGACCTGCACATGCCGGACATGGACGGCATCGAGCTGGTGCAGGCGCTGCAACGCTTGGCCGGTAAGAGTCGCGCGTTCGAAGCGATCATGCTCACCGGTCGCGCCGACAAGCAGGATGTGATCAAGGCGTTGCGCGCGGGGATTGCCGATTACTACCAGAAGCCGGTGGATCTGAATGAGTTGCTGGACGGCCTGCGGCGTCAGGAAGCAGTGCTGCAGGAGCGGCATAAAACGCTGCAACTGGGGCACCTGAATCAGAAGCTGCAGGATCTTTCTTCGTCGATCGATGATTTGTATCAGGATCTGGACAAGGCGCGGCGCGGGCCTGGGCCGGCAGCCCAGTCGTTGCCTGAGGGTGACAGTGTGGAGATGCCGGCGATTTTCGAGCAGTTGTCGCCACGACAGCTCGATGTGGCCCGGCTGGTGGGCAAGGGGCAGACCAATTATCAGATTGCCTGTGAGTTGGGGATTACCGAGAACACGGTGAAGTTGTACGTGTCGCAGGTTTTGCGGTTGACGCATATGCATAATCGGACGCAGCTTGCATTGGCTTTTGGCACCGGGGAGTTCTTTATCTGTTCGGCGGGGGGTTACGGCGCATTGACCTTGGCGGCCTTTGGGCCGGCCAGGCTTTGGGTTGGTTTGGGTGAATATCCGTTTTTGCGGGTGCCTCTGCTGGCGGTTTCGCCCTTACGGCGGGTCCCTTTTTCAAACGCCAAAAAGGAACCAAAAGGCTTGGCCCCTGCGTTCGGCACCTCGCCTGGGCTCGGTGTTCCTTCGTTCCGGGATTGATCCGGGGGCATCGCCTACGGTTTGCTTCGCTGCACCTCCTCTCGATGTGTTTGGCTTCGCCAAACGGTCGCTTCGCTCCCACCCCCGGATCAATCCCTCCACTCAGCCTTCCGATGGGGCCGGCAAGTCAAAAGCGGTACTCGAGCTAACGCTCATCGTGGTGAGTGGTGAGATGTGGAGGTGGAGGGCGAAAGGCGAACTGTTTTTGCTTGATCGTTCCCACGCTTCGCGTGGGAATGCAGCCCGGGACGCTCTGCGTCCCAATCGATCTGCCAGCGAATGCAGCCGGCGCTGGCAGGTCGGTTTTGTCGGAACGGCTTAGCAGGGGGTCGGGTAACGCTGTACTTCGACGTTATCCAGCACGCGGTTCACCGCCAGTTCGGCGGGCATGATGACTTGTTGTATCCCCAGGATCCGGTGCCGTTGCGGTGAGTCGACATAGGCTGCCACGTCACTGGCCATGACGCTGGCCGAGGCCAGGGATTCGCAGGCGTGGGCCAGCAGGCTTTCATCGTCCATGTCCGGTGAAATCTGGAACATTTCGCTCGGTTTACGGCCGGGGCATTTTTTCGGGAGGGGTTCAGGTAGTGATCGAGGGCGCGCTCGGCGGCGTCGTGGAGTTTCTTTGAATCGGTAGATTCGTAGGGCGAGGTGTTGTCGGTTTCGGGTGGATTCGGCGTTGGTTTTTTCATGGTGAAGCTCCATTCGGAATATGGAGTTCGCCGCGCTCTGCGACCAAGCAGTCGGGTGGCGAACCGTACGCGGGTTGGTCGACCAGGGAATGGAAACCCGGCAGGGCCGGAGCCCTCCCACGCACAGTTCGCCATTAAGCATGCTGAAAAGTGCGCCATTCTAAACCCGGACGACCAAGCCCGTTCGCTGAATTTGCAGCGACCCCCAAAGCCTATCCACCCCGTTTCCGAGGGACAACCGACGCGAGGTGTCGGAAACATCCTCCAGAATCACGCCATCTGTAGGAACAAACACGTTTGGAAGTGTGTGCTTGCGCCCCGATTAACCTCCCGACCCACTGTCAACAGTTCCTCCCTGCTTCTGATCAAAAATTCCGGAATCTCGTGTGTGTAGCTCTTCAACCAGCGTTGCATGCTCAGTTCGCGTTCGGTGGGGGTGCTGGTCTGGGGTCTGGCGGAGGCGGCTTTGTTGCGGCTTTGCAGGAGCAGCCAGCCTTCGGTTTCCTGTTGTTGCGCCGAGGAGGGGCCGGGGTCGATGGCGTGGGTGGTCAGAGGCAAGGCGAGGAGGGTGAGGCAGAGCGCGGTGGCTTTCATGGCGGGGCTCCTTATTTGAGCATCGCGGTGGTGGCTGCGGTGACGGGGCTTGGGGTCTTGAGTTTCTGGGCGCGGGCCTGGGCTTCGCTGAATTGTTCGGGGCTGAGGTTCAGGCGGCTGACGAGTTCAGCGGCCCGGGTCCAGTCGTCCTGGTAGAGCAGCAGCGTGACCAGGTTCAGGGCGGCCAGCGAGTCGCTTTGCTTGAGTTCCATGGCGGTGAGGAATTCGAAGCGAGCGTCTTCGATGCGCAGTTGGTTGAGGTACACCACGCCCAGGTCGTTGCGGATTTTTTCATCAGTGGGGGCCAGGCGCGCGGCGCGTTGCAGGTGGGCCTGGGCCTGGCCGTAGTCGGCGCGGGCGGCGGCGAGTTGGCCGAGGCCGTGTTCGGCTTCGGCGGCCAGGCAACTGCCGAGCAGGCCGCGATACAACGGCTCGGCTTCGTTGCGCCCCAGCAGGCGATAGACCTTGGCCTTGCGCAGGCGGACCTCGGCGAGGTTGTCCGGCAGGCTTTGCAGGTTGGCCAGGCTGGCATGCAGTTTGCCGTCTTTGGCCATGTCGTCGGCCAGGGTCATCGACAGTTGTTGTTCCTGGCTCAATGGGCCGCAACCGGCGTTTTGTGTCAGGGCGTTCCAGGACGCCTGGCCATTGCTGGCGCAGCCGCCGAGCATCAATAGGGTCAAACAGGCAATCATTGCTTTCATGGCGATTCCTTTATGAGCCCAGCGCCCGTGCCAGGGCACTGAAGCCCGGGCCGGCGAGGACGATCAACAGCGCCGGGAAGAGAAACATCATCATCACGACGGACATTTTGGCGGACATTTTCGAGATGTATTCCTGCAGCCTTGTCAGGCGCCGGTCATCGAGCAGTTGCTTGAGCGCCAGCAGCGATTTCATCGCGCCGCCGCCCTGTTGCAGCAGTTGCTGAAGGATCACGCAGGTGTCGGTGAATTCGTCCACCGCCAGCAGGCGCGTGGCCTTGTTCAGTTCTTCGCCCAGTTCCAGGCCCGAATCGACCCGGGCCAGCACCAGGCGCAATTCCTGGGTCAGCACCGGCAGCAGCGTCTGACCTTCGTGGCTGAGCACGCGCAACGCCTGCTCGACGGCCATGCCGGCTTCGAACAGGATGCGCAGCAAAGGGATGAAGGTGGAGATTTCCGTGGCCAGTTGTTTTTGCCGGCGGGCGGAGGCCATCGCCAGCAGGCGTTTGGGCAACAGGTAGCCGATGCCGAGGGCGAACATCGGGGCGATCCATGGCCTTTCGATATGAGGAAACAACACGCCTTGCAGCAATACCGCAATAGTCAGCAAGAGCAGCGGCGAGGCGATCTGGCAGGCGGCGAACAGCGAGCGCTGGCGGGCGCTGCGCCAGCCGAGGCGGTTGAGCAGGGTCTGGGTTTCGTTGTCGAGTTTGACCGCGCGCTGGCCGAGGGCACTGCCGCCGAGCACTTGCAGCAGGTTGTCGAAACGATTGTCGCGCAGCAGCGCACCTTCCAGCCGCCGCGTGACCTGACGGGCGCGACGACGGCGCTCAAACAGGGCGCTGATCAGTAACAGTGCGGCGCCCAGCATTAACAGGGCGCTAATCATCAGGGGCATTGTCATAGGCTGCGCAACATCCGCCAGAGCAACAGGCTGCCTATCACCTGCAGGCCGAAGGCGCTGGCGAGCATCATCTGGCCGGAATGGTCGTTCCACATGGCGATCAGGTACTTGGGATTGGACAGCAGAAAGTACCCGGCCAGCCCCACCGGCAGCAGGCCGAGCACCCAGGCGGTGATGCGGGTTTCGCCGGTCATGGCGCGCAACTGGCGGGACGCCTGGTCGCGTTCGCGGATCATCCGGATCAGGTTTTCCAGCAGTTCGCTGGCGTTGCCGCCGTAGCGGTGATTGACCTTGAGGCCGACGGCGAACAGGCGCAGTTCGTCCTTTTCATACAGCTCGGCCACATCGCCCACAGCCTCCGGCAGGCTTACCCCCAATTGCACGTTGCGCTGCACCCGGCCCATGGCGTTTTTCAACGGGTCTTCGCTGGCGTCAATGGCGCCCAGTACCGCGTCGGCCAAAGTGCGTCCGGATTTCAGGCTGCGCACCGTGTGATCGAGCAGTTGCGGCAGTTGTTCGATCATTCGCCGCAGGCGTCGCTGATAGCGCCAGCTGACGTAGAGACGCAACGCCAGCAATGGCAATACCAGCAGCAACAGAAAGCCGATCCAGCCACCGATTGCCAGGCCGATTACGCTGCCGAAGGCCCACAGCAGCAACCACAATTCGAGGCGATCCGGGCGGCCAAGACCGGCGCGCAAAAAGGCTCGTTCCAGTCCGGCCCAGCGCGGTTTCTCAGCCAATAGCTGTGGTTGTCCCTGATTCAAGCGATCCAGCACCCGTTCCGTGCCACCCTGGCGCCAGCCGTTATAGAACAGGCGCAGCGACAGCCCGAGCAGCGCCAGACAGATGAGGATCAGCACCAGGGGTTTGAGCATGCCGTGATCCTCACTGTGGCAGCGCCGGTTCACGGCGCAATTTGTCACCGGCCGGGTTGACCGCTTCGCGCAGAAAACCGAAACCGGTGCGGCGGTCGAGACGGAACAGAGTGTTGGTGACGTAAACGTCGTCGCGTACCCCGACCACTTCCACCACTTCGCTGACGCAGCGGCGGCCGTCGGGCATGCGCGTCAGTTGAATGATCACGTCGAGTGCCGCGCAGATCATCTGGCGCAGGGTGCGTTCAGCAATGGTGCGGCCGGTCAGGCCAACCAGGGTTTCCAGGCGCAGCAGCGCGTCCTGGGCATTGTTGGCGTGGACCGTGCTCATCGAACCGTCGTGGCCGGTGTTCATTGCGGTCAGCACGTCGACCACTTCGACCCCGCGAATCTCGCCGAGGATGATCCGGTCAGGACGCATCCGCAGGGCGTTGCGGATCAGGTCGCTGGCCTTCACTTCGCCGTGACCCTCGGCATTCGGCGGGCGGGTTTCCAGGCGCACCACGTGAGGATGGCCGAGTTGCAGTTCGGCGACATCTTCGATGGTCACCAGACGTTCATGGGGGTTGATCAGCTGGCTGAGGATGTTCAGCAGGGTGGTCTTGCCGGTGCCGGTGCCGCCGCTGATGAGGATGTTGCAGCGCTTGCCGACGGCCTCGGCGATGAAGTCGAAAATCGCCTGATCGATGGTCTGCATCGCCATCAGATCGGTGCTTTTGAGCATGTCCTTGCGGAATTTGCGGATCGACAGGCACGGGCCGTCGAGGGCGATCGGCGGGATGATCGCGTTGACCCGGCTGCCATCGGGCAGGCGCGCATCGACCATCGGCGACGACTCGTCGAGGCGCCGGCCGAGCGGGGCGAGGATGCGTTGCATCACCCGTTCGACGTGGTGCGCGTCGATGAAACGCAAGTCGCTCAAATGCAGCATGCCATCGCGTTCGATGAACACCCGGTGCGGGCCGTTGACCAGAATCTCGGTCACCGCGCTGTCGCGCAGCAGCACTTCCAGCGGGCCGAAGCCGGTCAGTTCATCGACGATTTCTTCAGCCAGACGCTCCATTTCATAGCGGGAAATCGCCAGGTGCAGGCGGGCGATGTACTCAGCGACCTTGTCGATGACGAACTGCGACAGCACTTGCCGCGAGCCTTCCAGCAGGTTTTTCCCCGATTCTTCGATGGCGTCGATGATGTAGCGATGCAGCACCAGCTTCAGGCCGTCGTGGTCGGTGTTGCCGGTGGCGTTGCGCTGTGGCCCGCCGAACAATTGCTCGCTGCTCATGAGCTGCCTCGCAAGCGATCGAACCAGGTGACTTTGGGTTTGGCCAGGCCTTCGGAGCGCTTGGCCAGCCGTTCGCCGAGGGTGCGCAGGCTCTGGCTGATGGCTTCGCGCGGTGCCAGTTCGAACAGGGTTACGCCCTGGTTTTTGGCGTTGAGGCGCAGTTCCGGGCTGTACGCGAGCACCGCAATGACTTCCAGGCCGAAGGTCCGGCCGAGGGTGTCGGAGTCCGGCGCGACATTGCGCAGATAGCGATCCACCAGCAGCCGGCCGTGGTCGAGCTTCATGCCTTTTTCGCGCCACAGATTGAGTATTGCGAGGTTGCGCCGGCAGTCGAGCACATTCTGGTCGGTGTACCACAGCAACTTGTCGCAATGGCTGACGAAGGTGCGCAGCGCTTCGCTGTCGGGCTGGCCGGTGAGGTTCACCACGATGTGCTGGAAGTGCTGGCGCAGGGCGCTGAGCAACATGTACAGCTCGGCAGCGCTGGTGCGTTCCAGCGGTTCGTCGCCGGGGGCGTAGGCGAGGATGCGCAACCCGGCCTCGGCGCTGGTGAAGGCGCTGTCGATCAGGGTCGCGTCGAGGCGGCGCAAGTGGCGCAAGGCGTCGCCGAAATGAAAAGAACTCTCCAGCCCCAGCAGGGCGAGGCTGTCGCCGCGCGGCAGGCCGAGGTCGAGCAGCAAGGTCTGCTGACCGCTCTTCTGCACCACCAGCGCCATGTGATTGGCCAGCAGCGCACCGTCAGCGTTGCTCTGGACTCCGTACAGTACGGTCAAACCGCCGAGTTGGGCGTTCGGCGTTACCGCCGGCAGGCGTTTGCTCAGCCGTCGCACCAGACCGGCGACTTCGCTGGAACGCGACCCATAGGCCACGAAATCCCTTGCGCCGGCACGCATCGCATTGAGCACCAACTGATTGTCCATGCCGTCGCCGAGAGCGACGATCGCCAGCATCGGTTTGGCTTCGAGCACGCCTTCGATCAACGCACTCTGGGCCACCAGATGTTCACGGTCGAGGCCGACGAACACCAGGCTGGCGAAGGTCACGTCGACCAGCGCCAGCAGTTCGTCGAGACTGCCGCCTCCGGCGCTGACCACCTGGCCCAAGGGCGCCAGCGCGCCTTGCAGCCACTCGAGATCAGTGGTGTTGCGGGTGATGGCGAGGAACGTCTGGCTCAGGCTCTGGCTCATTGCGATAACCCGCTGCGTTTATCGAAGTTGCCGTTTTCCAGGAAGTACAGGCGATACCAGTTCGGATCGTAGTTGCGCAGTTTCTCGCCGGGCAACGACGGCAATGGCGCGTTGACGGCCAGCGGTTGCACCAGGTGCGGGGTGACGATCATCAGCAGTTCGCGTTCCTCGCGGTTGATTGACGAGTTGCGGAAAAACGCGCCAAGCACCGGGATGTCGCCCAGCCCCGGAAACTTGTTCACCTCCGAGGCATTGCGGGTGCTGATCAAGCCGCTGATGACGAAGCTTTCGCCGTCGGCCAGGGAGATGCTGGTGTCGGTACGTCGAATGGTGAACGCCGGTACTTTGGTACCGCCGATGGTCACGCCGTTGTTGTAGTCCAGCTCGCTGACTTCCGGGGCGACCTTGATGGCGATCCGGTCGTTGCTGACCACGGTCGGGGTCAGGGTCAGGCGGATACCGAACTCCTTGTACTCGATGGAATAGCTGTTGCTGTTGGCGCTGGGTACCGGGATCGGAACCTCGCCACCGGCCAGGAAACTTGCACTCTGACCGCTCAGCGCAACCAGACTCGGCCGCGCCAGAGTGTAGGCAAAACCGCTGCCTTCCAGTGCGTTGACGATGCCGAGGAACTTGCTGCTGCCACCGCCCCAGACGATGTTGAACATGTCGTTGGCCAACGGGATGCTTGGCGAGGCAATACGAGGATCAATGTTCAGCAGCGGCACCACACCCGGCGTGACCCCGGTGTTCGGCACGGTGCCCGGCGCACCGAACAGAAAGTTGTTGGAGCCCTTGCCGTAGATCGACGTACCGGCCTCCTTGAGTTTGGTGCGGCTGACTTCGACGAAACGGATGTCGGTCTGCACCTGCGAGGGCAGGTTCGGTTCGCTGTTGGACGGCAGCGCCGCCGCGCTCATCGCCGCGCTGGCCTTGCCCTGCACGAACACCATGCTCTGACGCGGTGTGCTGGCGCAGGCCGTCCAGATCATCAACGTGGTGGCGCCGGGGCCGACGCCGGTGAGCAGCACGCCCTGATCGCCGGTCACGCGCACGTCGGCGATCTTCGGATCGCCCACTGCCACCCGGGTGATCGCCACCGGTGATTGCACGGCCTGTTGCAGGCCTTCGCCGATTTCCAGCACGGCCGGCAACGGCGCGAGCGCGGCGCAATTGCCGGTGGCGGCGGCCGCGCTGCCGATCGAAGCCACGCTCAGCAAGATAAACCGCAGCCAGTGGAACAGGGGCGTAAAGCGTTTGCGCATGAATGTGCGTCCTTGCTCGATTCAGGGGTTGGGTTCGGCGGATTCGGTGCCGCGAATCACTTCCACGGCCGGCTTTCTGGGGGCCGTCTGACTGGCGATCGCCAGGGGTTTGGGTGGTGGCGTCAATGACAGTTGGCTGAAATCGATCAATTCGCGCCGAGGGCTGTCGAGGCCGGCGGCAACGTTGTTGTCGCCGGCCCAATAGCGGGCCAGTTGCTGCTCGTCGGCACTGCGCACGGCCAGCCGCAAGACGCCGGCGCTGGAGGCCAGCATCAGGCGGTTGAGCAACGGTTCAGGCACCGCGAGCACCACGCTGCGGGCGGCGGCGCGCAGTTGTTCCTGTTTGAGTTTTTCTTCTTCGCTGTGAGCTGGACTCGCGGGCTGGCCGCTGTTGGTCAGGCCCATCTGATTACCCACGCCCAGCACCCGCACGGCAGGCACCACCAGTTGGGCGGTCGGCTGCGGGTTGTTTTCATCCTTGCGCAAGAACAGCAGCACATCGACGTAATCCCCCGGCGCCAGTTGGCCGCCGGCATTGATCACTTCATCCACGGCCACTGCGAGTGCACGTTCGCCGGGACGGATCATCCGCGCCAGCGGGCTGCCGGCCTCAAAGCTTTCCTGGGTCAGCCAGGTTCCGGCGGACAGGGCACGCCATGGCGTGCGGCCGACCACCTGATCGACGCTGGCCAGGCTGCCGGCGGGGGCGGTGCGCAGTTTTTCCACGGCGACATCGGCGGCGGTGATGGTTACGAACGGAGCGATGTCGCGCACTAGCACCACCACCGGTTGGCGAGTCGGATCTTCCACCGGTACCGGGGTGGCGGCGGGGTATCAGGGGCGGCAACCACGGGTTCGGAGGCCGGGGTCTGACGACTCAATGTGAGCCCCCAGTAACCGGCGATGATGGCACCTAGCAGCAAGATGCTGGCCAAGCCCAGGGTGACGCGACTGTTCATGACGGCTCTCCCTTTCCCGCTGCGCTATGTCTCTTGCAACAACCCGTGACTTTCGACGAGATAAATTCGCAAACAGGCAGCTATGAACCAGTAACTATTTCGCTATTTGACGGTAGCGCAGCCAAAACAAAACGCCATTACGCGGGCCGAAATATCTACCGAAAGTAGGGGTCTAAAGCGCCAAAAATGGTTTTTTGCCGTTATTCGGGCCGTTACTACTTTGGTGTTAATTCGTTCTTACAGTTGTAGGTCCGGGCATTGCCGACAATGCTGATGCTGGCACGGGGGAATCATGTTGCGAACGCCGCAACACCCCGTGCCTTCAAGGAGAATCAGTCATGTCCTTTGCAAAAAAAGCGGTGCAGACAATCAAATCCCAGGTCGCCTTCTACAAAGGCTTGGCCAGGGACACCGAAGGGGCATCCGGTATCGAATATGCGATCATCGCCGGGATGGTGGCGGTGGCGCTGGCGGCATTCGTGACTCCCATTTCCGGTGCTATTACCACGATGTTCAACACCATTCAGGCTGCACTCTGAGAGAAGGTTGAAGATCCGTGGACGGCAACTTGCGAATGCGCCCAAGGGGTTCTAACGTCAGCGCTCAGTCCATCGCAAGGTAATGCCTTATGTCTTCCTCCCCGACTCCCCGCCAACAATTGCTTCTGGTCGATGACGAGGAGGACGCGTTGTTGGAGCTGGCGGAGTTGCTGGAGGGAGAGGGCTTTGTCTGTCATACCGCGACGTCGGTGAAGCTGGCCCTGCATCATCTGACCCGGCATCCGGACATTGCGCTGGTGATTACCGATCTGCGCATGCCGGAGGAAAGTGGCATGTCGTTGATCAAGCGGCTACGGGAACATACTTCGCGTCAGCATTTGCCGGTGATTGTGACTTCCGGGCATGCGGACATGGAGGATGTGAGTGACATGTTGCGGTTACAGGTGCTGGATTTGTTTCGCAAGCCGATTTATCACGTTCGGTTGCTTGAGACTTTGGATAATCTGTTTCCCAAACCTCGGGTGAATGTTTCCTGATTTTTTTGGTGGAGCGCCGCTGCACCTCCTCTCGATGTGTTTGGCTTCGCCAAACCCCACCCCCGGATGAATCCCTCTACTCAGCCTGCCGACGTCTCCCGAAGATCCAAAGCGTTACTCGAGCTAACGCTCATTATTTGATTTGAGGTGCTGGGAGTGCGTGTTTTTATTTGGCGTCAGTGGTTTGACTTTTGGGTGGTGTCGAAATGATGGCTCGTGTAAATTCCGCGCGCCCGGTCAGTTGCTGACGGGTCGGTAGGGAGGCCTGTTTCGAGTGTAGAGCCCTGCTGGAACAATTTTGTGTTTTGGAAGGGACTCTGGTTTGAACATTTCCTGCGTGCGGCGCTCGTTGCTGGCGCTGTCTGTTGCTGCCGCCTCTTTGCAGGCGTCTTCTGTCTTTGCTGCCAATCTGAATTACGACCTGAGTGGCGGGCCGTTGAGCAGTAATCTGCAAACCTGGAATCTGGTCGATTTGAGTGGCAACGGGACATTTGCGCCAGTTACGCCGTCGACGGTGACTTATGGCGTTCAGTTCATGGGGCTGACAGCGGATCAGTTGCGCAACAACGGCACGATCAGGATTGATGGAGCCAGTTCGGGCGTGGGCCTTATGCTCGGTTCCTCAGGTGTGACGCCCAGCAAGATTGCCTATAGCCTGATCAACAAGGGCTCGATCACAGTCAACGGTCTGGCCGGTTCGGGCAGTTCCAGCGGTATTGCCGATATCGGCAGCACGCTGGGCGGTTCGTTGATCAACGAAGGCCTTATTGAGGTCAGCGGGGCGCGGGCTGCCGGCGTGTCGCTGGTGCATACCACGCTGAACGGGGTATCCAACGATGGCACGATCAGTGTCAGTGGGACCGACGCGTTGGGGTTGTTTCTGGATGGTACGACGCTCAAGGGAGTACTGAACAACAACGGCACGATTCGCGTAACCGGGGAAAATGCTGAGGCTTTGACGCTGGAGGGTGTGAAATACAGTGCCTCGGCAGGAGCGGGTACTTTCGCGCTGTTCAACCAGGGTACGATTTCCGGTGAATCCATCGGCGTGCATGTCAGCGATCAGCCGGCCGGTGGCCTGCCGTTTGTGATCTATCAGCAGCAAGGTCTGATCGAGGGTGGTCAGGCGGCGATTCAGGTGGATGACGGAGTCAGCTACTTTCATTTCTATGGCGGCGAGGTCAAAGGTGATCTGCTCGGGTTGTCCGGCGTGATCATCGACGGTGACGCAATCTTCGACGGTTCGACCATCAAGTCCGGTTACGTGACCATCGAGGACGGGACGCTGACGCTGGTGAAACCGCACACCACGATCATCGGTGACTTCGACATGGAAGAGTCCGATTCGGTGCTGGAAATGTACCTGGGCAATGACACCAATCCGGCGTTGCCGGTGTTGAAGGTCACGGGCACTGCCGATATCGCGCCGGGCGCGACGTTGCGGCTGCTGGCGCGCTCCAGTGATTTCCGGGTTACGCCGGGTGGTACGAAATACACCCTGATCAGCTCGGGCAGTCTCGTCGGTGGCAATAACCTCAACGTGACGTCTTCGTCTGCGTTGCTGGATGTGAAGAGCTTCGGGGTCGTGGGCAACGACATTACGTCGGTGGTGACCAACAAATCCGATGAGGTGTTGGCGCAGAACACCCTTGTGGCGGGCGGCAGTCGCAATGCGGCAACGGCGGTGGGCCGTGTGTCGAGTCTGTTGTCGCGGCTCGATGAGCAGGATCCGGTGTTCCAGGCGTTCGCTAACGCCAGCACCGATGCACAACTGGCCAGGTTGTCCGAAACACTCAGTCCGGATGTTAGCCGTGGCGTGATTCACGCGGCCATCAACAGTCAGACGTTGGTGTCGGATGTCATCAATGAGCGCTCCAGTCGCGTCCGTACCGGAGGCGTTGGCGCGGGCAAAGGTGTCTGGCTGCAAGCCTTGAGCAGCGATGCCAGCCAGGATGAGCGTCACGGTGTCAGTGGTTACGACGCCGACAGTCACGGTATCGCGGTAGGTGCCGATGGTCAGTTGAATGCCGATACCGCAATCGGGCTGGCGTACAGCTACCTCGACACCAATGTGAAGTCTGATCGCGGCAACAAGACTCAGGTCACCGGCCATGCGCTGACCCTTTACGGCAACTGGACCCATGAAAACTGGTTCGTCGATTCGTCGCTGATGTATGGCTGGAACGACAACGAGTCCCGCCGCTACATCGCCGGCACTCGGGCCAAGGGGGATTACGACAGCAACGTGTTCGGCGTCAGCGCGCTGGCTGGTTACACCGCGCACCTGATGCCGGATGTGGTGCTTGAGCCGCAGGTCGGGGCGCGTTACGCCAACGTAGGCATGGACAGCTATCGCGAGAAGGGTAGTTCGGCCTCGTTGAATGTCGGCAGCCAACGCTACGAGGTCGGCGAAGTAGGTGTGGGGGCACGTCTGGCCGCCGCGTTCGATGTGGGCACCGGGAGCCTGGAACCTGAAGCGAAGTTGATGGCCTGGCATGACGCCATTGGCGATAAGACCGGTACCACGTCGTCGTTTGTGCTGGGGGCGATTCGTTCACCAGCCGTGGTACCACACCCGTTCGCGACAGCTATGAGCTGGGCCTGGGTGCCAACTACCGGTTCGGCGCGTGGAGTGTTGGCGGGTCGTACAACTACGTGACCGCCAGCGGTTTTGACGCTGACGGGTTCACGGCAAAAGTCCGCTACGCCTTCTGATTCATCGGCCGGTCGAGCTACAACTGATAGCTGAAACTGATGCTGTAGCGCGGCCGGCGATTGAAGGTGTCCAGCGCTTCATCCGACATCGCCTTGGCCGCTTCCAGGGCAATGTTGTAGTACTTCGCATCGCCGAATCGCAGGCCGACCGCCGCCGATGACAGGTTGTTGGCCTGCACCGGCAATTCGTTGAACCAGCTGCGCGAGCGGTCGAGCACGAAGTACGGTTGCAGGATGCGCACCCAGTTGCCGTCGCGGTTGAAGCTGTAGTTGATCTCGTAAGCCACGCCCCAGCCCTTGTCGCCCGACGCCTGATCGTCGGGATAACCGCGGCCGAAATTCTGCCCGCCGAACACCGCACGTTCGCTGTCGGGCAGGGTGTCGCGGCTCCAGTACAACGCAGCCGACAGCACCCCTTGCCAATTGTCGAAGAACTTGTCGCTCTGCACCCCCGACAGACGCACCCGAAAGAAGTCGAGGTCGATGGCGTTGTTGTTGGTGTGTGCTCCCATGCTGTCGAAGCCCTGGTACACGCCACCACTGAGAATGCGCAGTTGTCGGGCATCGACCTTGCGCCAGTCGCTTTCGAAGGCGAGGGCGCGGATGTCGGTGCGTTCTTCGACGCTCAGGGGGTAGCCGATCACCTTGTAGCGGGTCTTGTCGTTGACGGCGTACAAGCGCGATCCGGCAGTCAGCAGTTCATCCGAAGCGGCAATCAGCGGCAGGGTGAAACCGAGCGAATAACGGTCGTTTTCACGGTGCGGCTTGAGTTCCAGTCCATTGCTCAACTGCACATTGGTGCCGGGATCGGCCCGGTAGCGTGAGGCCGAAAGGTTCAATTGCGCGCCTTCGTCATTGATGAACTGGTTGTAGTCCAGCCGGTAGTAATGCTCGTGATCATCTCCCGGCGGAAACAACCCGCTGAGGCTCAGCTGTTCGCCCATCGACGTTTGTGAATTGCTGCTGACGCCGAGCAATGCCTGGGTGCCGTTGCGGTTGTCTTCGGTGGTGCTCAGGGTGCTGGTGAACGGTTTGCGGCTGGCCTGGGCCACCAGCGTCGTTGCGCCGTCGGTGGTGCCGGGTGGTGGCACCTGGGCCTGGATCGTCACGCCGGGAATGCGGGTCATCAGCGTGGTGTAGCGCTCGAACGTCTTGCGCGTCAGCGGGCGTTCGGCCTGGAGCTTGGCGGCCAGTCGCTCGAGCAGGGCTTTGACCCGTCCGACGTCGCCCGCGATCTGCACGTCGCGGACGTAGCCTTCCACCAGCACCACGCGCGCCACACCGTCATCGAAAGTCTGCTGTGGCAGGAACGCGTAGGACAGCAGATAACCGTCCTGTTGATAACGACGGGTGATGTTGCGAGTGGCCTCGATCAGGTCGGCGAGACTGCTCTGGCGGCCGATCAGGGGTTTGTAGATTTCGGCCAGTTCGTTCAGCGGATAAAGCGTGCCGCCTTCGATCTGCACGGTCCTGAGGTTGATCCTGGTACTCATCAGCAACGGCTGGGCGGCCGTGGCGCCGGGCTCCGGCACTTGCAGCGGCGCGGCGTTCGGCCGGTAGGCGTCGGCGGGCAGGTTCGGCACCGGCAGATTGCGTATGGTTTCGTTGCTGTTGAGAAAGCTGGGCAGGGTATCGGCGAGGGCTGTGGAACTGAGACTGACAAACAGCAGGGATGCCATAACGCGCATAGGACACTCCATGTTCAACCCCCAGCACCGGGCGGGTTTCTCCTAAGAAAAAAGCGGAAGACTCGTGGGAATCTTCCGCCCTCAACCAAGCGTAGGCGCTGTAGGTTCGGCCGTCGAATCGGCCAGGTGCAAATCAGCGTTTGTTGCCGCCCAGGGCACCGGTCAGCCCGCCGAGGACGCCACCCAGTCCGCCGCCGGTTCCGGTGGTGGTGCCGCCGTTGACCAGCCCACCCACCGCAGTGACGGTGTTGCCCACTGTGGTGACGGTGTTGCCGACCGCCGCCACTACCGGGTTGCTGTTGGTGCCGGCAATCGTGTTGCCGAGGTTGCCGACAGCACCGCCGACCTGGCCGGTGAGGCCGGCAACCGGGGTACCCAGCCCGGTGGCGGCGCCGACATTCTGGGTCAGGCTGGTGACCGCCGTGGTGACCGGAGCAAGTCCGGCACCCACGCTGTTGCCCAGAGTGGCCAGGGGAGTGGTCGGGCTGGTGATCGGCGTGCCCGAACCGCCGAGCACGGTGTTGAGCGAGGCCACGGTATTACCCGCCGCCGCCAGTACACCACCCGGTGCGGCGAGGCTGCCGTTGCCGCTGCTCAACCCGGCGCCGACATTCACGACCGCGCCACCAACGGTTTGCAGCAAGCCATTGTTGCCCAGACCGCCACCGACGCCGGTTCCCGAACCGGTCCCGTTGTCCACCAGTCCGCCAGCCTTGCCGACAGCGGTGCCGACGTTGCTCAAGGCCCCGCCGACCGTGTTGGTCAGTGCATTGCCGTTGCCGGCGCCAGTGACTTTGTCGCCCACGCCATCGACCGTGGTGCCGACTTTCTGCAGCAGGCCGTTCACGGGAGCACCCAGCCCCGTGGCACTGCCGAGTTTGTCCGTGGTGCTTTCGACCATGGCGATCACCGGCACCAGTTTGCTGCCGACCTCTTTGGTCACCGAGCCGAGTGGGCCGGTGGTGGTAGCGGTGCTGAGGGTGTCGCCGAGCATGGTGACTTTTTCGCCGACGCCATTGAGCACCGGCGCCACACGGGTGACGACGCCGCCGACCACCGGAACGCTGCCCGTGGCCGTCGCCAGTTTGCCGCTCAGGTCGGACACGCCGTTGCCCACATCCTGCACCACGCCGCCGACTGCCGAAGCGGTGACGCCCAGGCCATTGTCGGTGGTCGCCAGTTTGCCGATGCCGTTGGCTACGCCGTCACCCAGCGTGGTCACTACGTTGCCGGCAGTCCGGGCCGCGCTTTGCACCACGCCGCCAACCACCGGCACGCCGCTCAGGGAATCACCGACCTGACCGACACCATCACCCACTCCGCTGACGGTATTGCCGACGTCCTGCACCAGCGTGGTGGTGACCAAAGGCGTCGGTGTACTCGGATTGGTGGGGTTGGTCGGGTCCGTCGGGTCGGTTGGATTGGTCGGATTGGTAGGATCGGTCGGCGTCGTCGTGCCGCCAGTTCCGCCGGTACCGCCAGTGCCCGCCGTGCCTCCAGAGCCTGCGGTACCGCCCGTGCCGCCGGTGCCCGCCGTCGAACTGTCGGGGGACGAGCTGCCGGAGCTGCTGTGATGACCGCCGCCGCCACTGCTGCAACCGGCCAGACCGAGGGAGAGAATGAGGGCGAGTGCTGTTGCCGATTTGCACCAAGACGCTTGAACTTTCATCTGAGTTTTCATGAGCGTTATTCCTTGCACCTGTCACAACGTTCGTTGTCTTCGACGGCTTGCCGGTTCTGTTGCCGGCAATGCCTTCGTCCGTTGTGCTCATATCAGTCGCAAGGCTGGATCGACGCCATTCTCCAGTTGGTATTAACGCCTTTATGCAGGCGGCCGCGAATGCCGCCTAACGACTAATACCGAGGATATAGGCGCGCAAAAAAAAGCCTTGAAAATCAAGGCTGGAAATTCGGCGACGTCGCGTGTGCGGCGCGGGAAAACTTAAGTGATATATACACAATTAATCAGGTTTTCCCGCCCTCGATGTCAGGCAACCGGCTGCCAATTGCCCACCATGTGCTCCAGATCCGTGGCGCCGATCAGACGCAACTCACCGCTGGAACCGGCAACGCTGGCGAACAGGCTCACCTCGCTCGGCAGGCGCACCGGTTTGCGAAAGTGCACGGTGACTTCAAGGTTGGCCTTGGGCAGATGATCCGCCAGCGCTGCCAGGCTGCGGGCCTTGTTCCACAAACCGTGAGCGATGGCTGTCGGGAACCCGAACAGTTTGGCGCTGGCGGCACTCAGGTGAATCGGGTTGTAGTCGCCGGATACTTTCGCATACTGCCGGCCGATGTCCGCCGGCGCCTTCCACTGCGCCACTTGTGCGAGGGGCAGTGCCGGCTCCCAGCTTTTCTCCACCGGTTCGCCTTCCAGCTTCACGCCGCGACAGAGCATCCGGCTTTCGGCTTCCCACAACGGGCCAAGTTGATCGTCCAGGGTGGTCAGCAGATCGAAGGTCGCGCCTTTGGGATGCGGTTGCAGGTTATGCACCCGGACGCTGACTTGCGCGCGACTGATCCCGCCCATTGGTCGCAATACGCGGATGCGGTTGCTCAGATGAATCAGCCCCAGCAAAGGGAACGGAAACTCTTTGGCCGTCAGCAGTTGCATCTGCAAGGCGAACGCCAGGATATGCGGATAGGTCGGCGGCAGCAGGCCGTCATCGGCGAACCCGCAGACTTTGCGATAGGCCGCCAGACGTTTGCCATCTACCTCGACGGCGCAACGCAAACCTTTGTCAGGCAGGGTGGTGCCGGTGATTTTGCGTCGGGTCGCCGCCCGGGCGTACAGCCCCGGCAGGCTCGGTTCGTGGTGCAGCGTTTGCCATTCGATGGTCATGTTCAGGCCCCCAGAACGCTTTGGCCGCAGACCCGCAACGCTTGCCCGGTGAATGCGCCGGTGCCCGGTTGTGCCAGCCACGCCACGGCTTCGGCGACGTCTTGCGGCAGGCCGCCCTGGCCCAGCGAACTCATGCGCCGCCCGGCTTCGCGCAGGCCGAACGGAATGTGCGCGGTCATCTGGGTCTCGATGAAACCCGGCGCCACGGCATTGATGCTGATGCCGCGTTCCAGCAGGGTCGGCGCCCAGGCCTGGGCCAGCCCGATCAACCCGGCCTTGCTCGCCGCGTAATTGGTCTGCCCGCGATTGCCGGCAATGCCGCTGATCGACGCCAGCAGAATCACCCGCGCGTTGTCGTGCAGGGTGCCGCTGTCGAGCAGGGCCTTGGTCAGCACTTGCGGCGCGTTGAGATTGACGGCCAGCACTGCGTCCCAGAACTCGGGTGTCATGTTGGCCAGGGTCTTGTCGCGGGTGATGCCGGCGTTGTGCACCAGAATGTCGAGGCCGTCCGGCAGCTGTCCGGTCAGTTGCGCGGCGGCGTCTTCGGCGCAGATGTCGAGGGTGATGGCGCGCCCGCCCAGGCGGGCGGCCAAGGCTTCGAGATCGGTTTTTGCGGGCGGCACGTCGAGCAGGATCACCTCGGCACCGTCACGGGCCAGGGTTTCGGCGATGGAGGCGCCGATGCCGCGCGCTGCCCCGGTGACCAGCGCCTTGCGCCCGGCCAATGGGCGCGTCCAGTCGGTGACTTGAGTGGCGCAGGCCGTCAGCCGGATCACTTGTCCGGAGACGAACGCGCTTTTCGGCGAGAGGAAAAAACGCAGCGGCCCTTCGAGCTGATCCTCGGCACCTTCGCCGACGTAGATCAGTTGCAAGGTGCCGCCGCTGCGCAGTTCCTTGGCCAGCGAGCGCGAGAAGCCTTCAAGTGCTCGCTGCGCGCTGGCGGCAAACGGTTCACGCAGGGTTTCCGGGGCGCGGCCGAGGATCACCAGGTGCGCGCTGCTGTCGAGGTTCTTCATCAGCGGCTGGAAGAACTCGCGCAGTTGCTTGAGCTGGTCGGTGTGCTGCAAATCGCTGGCGTCGAACACCACGGCCTTGAGTTTCGGGCCATGGCCGGGAATCCATTGGGTGGCGGCCGCAGGCTGGTCGCCGTAGCGGTAGATCGCGTCGGTCAGGCGGTTGGCAAATACACTGACCCGCTCGGCCAGCGGCCCGCCGCCGATCAGCAGTGCACCGTCCACCGGCCGCAGGCGCCCGGCCTGCCAGCGTTCCAGCCGCACCGGCGACGGCAGGCCCAAAGCCCCGACCAGACGGTGGCCGATGGACGAGTTGGCGAAGTCGATATAGCGGTCAGACATGGAACGCTCTCCAGAAGATGGGGTTCAAAGTGTGGACTGCGAAGGGCAATCAATCGTTCGATCCACGCAATAAGGCCTACGCTAGAACAGCAGAGTAGTTTGCCCTCGGCGCTTTTGTGGCCCGACGGGATTTTCAGTGCCCGATTTTCAGACTGGATATTTCACAAGGAGCATTTCATGAGTCAGCTGCGCCGCGTCGCGATCATTGGTGGCAACCGCATTCCGTTCGCCCGCTCCAACGGGCCCTACGCCACCGCGAGCAATCAGGTGATGCTCACCGCCGCCCTCGAAGGCCTGATCGAACGCTACAACCTGCACGGCCAGCGCATCGGCGAAGTGGTCGCAGGCGCGGTGCTGAAATTGTCACGGGATATGAATCTGACCCGCGAATGCGTGCTCGGCTCGCGCCTGTCACCGGCCACTCCGGCCTATGACATCCAGCAGGCCTGCGGCACCGGTCTGGAAGCCGCGCTGCTGGTGGCGAACAAGATCGCCCTCGGCCAGATCGACTGCGGCATTGCCGGCGGCGTCGACACCACGTCGGACGCGCCGATCAGCGTCAGCGAAGGCCTGCGCAAAATCCTTCTGCGAGCCAACCGCGCCAAGACCACCGGCGACAAGCTCAAGACCTTTCTGCAACTGCGTCCGAAACACCTGATCCCCGAATTCCCGCGCAACGGCGAACCGCGCACCGGCCTGTCGATGGGCGAGCACTGCGAGTTGATGGCGCAGACCTGGAACATCCCCCGCGAAGAACAGGATCAACTGGCCTTCGAAAGCCACCACAAACTGGCGGCGTCCTACAGCGAAGGCTGGCATAACGACCTGATGACCCCGTTCCTCGGCCTGACCCGCGACAACAACCTGCGTCCGGACCTGACCCTGGAAAAACTTGCGACCCTGAAACCGGCGTTCGAGAAAAGCGCCAAGGGCACCCTGACCGCCGGCAACTCCACGCCGCTGACCGATGGCGCCTCGGTGGTGTTGCTGGGCAGCGAAGAATGGGCGAAGGAGCGCGGCTTGCCGATCCTTGCGTATCTGCGCGACGGCGAGGCGGCGGCGGTGGATTTCGTCAACGGTGCCGAAGGACTTTTGATGGCGCCGGTGTACGCGGTGCCGCGGCTGTTGGCGCGCAACGGCCTGACCTTGCAGGACTTCGACTACTACGAAATCCACGAAGCATTTGCCGCACAAGTGTTGTGCACGTTGAAGGCCTGGGAAGATCCGGAGTACTGCAAGACGCGGCTGGGGCTGGACGCTCCGCTGGGATCGATTGATCGCAGCCGCTTGAACGTCAAGGGCAGCTCCCTGGCGGCGGGGCATCCGTTTGCCGCGACAGGCGGGCGGATCGTGGCGAACCTGGCGAAGTTGCTGGATGCGGCGGGGCAGGGGCGGGGGTTGATTTCGATTTGTGCGGCCGGGGGGCAAGGTGTGACGGCGATCATCGAACGCTGACAGAACAACAATCCCCTCTCCTGAAGAGAGGGGATTGCAAAGGTTACTCAGGTACGGAACCTGCGCACCAACCCATCCAGCTCATTCGACAACCCCGCCAGACTCTGCGAATCCAGCCGCGCCGAATTCGCCAGCTCCGCCACCAACTGCGCATCACCATGAATCTGGCTGATGTGCCGATTGATGTCCTCGGCCACCTGATGCTGCTCTTCCGCCGCAGTCGCGATCTGAGTGTTCATGTCACGAATCACATCCACCGACTCACGAATCTGCCCAAAGCTCTCCCGCGCCTCACCAATCCGTGCCACCGATTGCTGCGACACATCAAGACTGGCGCGCATCTGCTGGGTCACCGCGCTGGTGCGCTTCGCCAGATTGCCCAGCAGCCCGTCGATTTCAGCCGTCGAATCCGCCGTGCGTTTGGCCAATGCGCGAACCTCATCGGCGACCACCGCAAATCCACGCCCCTGCTCACCGGCCCGCGCTGCTTCGATAGCCGCGTTGAGCGCCAGCAGGTTGGTCTGTTCGGCGATCGAGCGGATGGTGCCGAGGATCGACTGGATGTCGTTGCTGTCGCGTTCCAGTTGCTGCATCGACTGCGCCGATTGCTCCAGTTCCTGGCTCAGTTGGTCGACGCTGTGCACCGCCGCATCGATCTGCTGCTGACCTTCGCGGGCCTGGCGCTGGCCGCTGTCGGCCGACTCGGCTGCCTGGCTGCACGAGCGGGCGACTTCGTTGGCGGTGGCGACCATTTCGTGGAATGCGGTCGAGACCATGTCCACCGCTTCGCGCTGGCGTCCGGCGGCTTCGGCCATATCGCCGGAGACCCGGGTCGAGCTCTGCGAAGTGGCGAGGATTTTTCCGGCCGCGCCGCCGATGTGCTGGATCAGGCTGCGGATTGCGGTGAGGAACTGGTTGAACCAGTTGGCCAGTTGCGCGGTTTCGTCGCTGCCACGGATGTCGAGGCTCTTGGTCAGGTCGCCTTCGCCCTGGGCGATACCTTCCAGACCGCTGGCCACGCTGCGGATCGGCCGCACGATGAGGCTGGCGAAACTGGCGCCGACGACCGCGAAAAGTGCTGCCAGCACCGCCGCGATGATCGCGATCAGCCAGGTCAGTTGAGTGGCGGAACTCATCACTTCGTTCTGTTTGATCAGGCCGATGAAGGTCCAGCCCAATTGCTCCGACGGCCAGACGTTGGCCATGTAGCGTTCGCCGTTGAGCTCGACCTCCACCAGGCCTTTGCCGGCCTTGGCCAGTTGCGCGTAACCGTCGCCGAGGCTGTCGAGCTTCTTGAAGTTATGCTCCGGTTGCTTCGGATCGACCAGCACTGTGCCGGTGTTTTCCATCAGCATCAGGTAACCGCTTTCACCGAGCTTGATCTGTTTGACGATCTCGGTCAGTTGCTTGAGCGACACGTCAATGTTGACCACGCCACCCTGGGCGCCCAACTGGTTGGCCACTGCGCGCACGGTGCTGACCAGTACCGCGTCATCGCCGGCCCAGTAATAGGCTTCGGTGCGCAGGGTCTTGCCCGGGTTGGCCATGGCGGTCTTGTACCACGGGCGGGTACGCGGGTCGTAGTTGGCCATTTTCGGGTCGCCCGGCCAGAACGCGTAGCCGCCGCTGCTCAGGCCATAGGAAACGTAGGAGTAGGCCGGGTGGGATTTCGCCAGCCCTTCGAACAGGGCAAACAGTTGCTTGTCGATCTCGCCATCCGAGGTATCGGAGGCATTGGCGCTCATGCGACTGCGCACACTGCCGTCGGCGTTTTTGACCAAAGGCTGCGCCGCCAGGTAATCGACGTTCTGGCTGATGCCGTCGAAAAACAGCTGCATGGCGTTGCTGACCTGACGGATCTCGCGCCCGCTGCTGTCGACAAAATCGTCCCGGGCATCGCTGCGCAGGTTCAGTACCACCAGGGTGGCGACCAGCACCACGGGCAAGCAGGCGATGATTGCAAACGCCCAGGTCAACTTCTGTTTGATGTTCATCCGCGCTCCAGATTTTCTTGTAGGCCCACGCAGTGCAGATGACTCGCGGTTATTGGCAGCCGAAAAACGTATTTCTCACCCGTTTCCTTGAGTGCGACATCGAAGATTTTTTTGAAACGATTGTCGGACAAATTCCTCTGCCTCAAAGGAATTCGGCCGCGCGCGAGGGAAATTGAGGCTGCAAAAGAAAATTAATGTGAGCGGTGTTCGGCGGGATGTCAGATTCTGTCGCAAATGCCCTCAAGGCCTGTCGCCAACAACTCCGACAGCCTCGGCTATGATTCGCAGCGGTCGATAAAGAGGCGGATCGGCCCGGTTTATCCGGCACAGTGTGTGCATCCACAGGTTCACAGGTCGGCAACCCCTCCCCGTGATGCGAGGATTGCCGTATAACGAGTGACATTCGCGTGTTTGGTAATAAAGGACCCACAATAAAAGCTGATGAAGACTCCAAAACGCATTGAACCCCTGATCGAGGACGGTCTGGTCGACGAAGTGCTGCGTCCACTCATGAGTGGCAAAGAAGCAGCTGTTTATGTGGTGCGCTGCGGCAATCAGTTACGTTGCGCAAAGGTCTACAAGGAGGCGAACAAACGCAGTTTCCGCCAGGCGGCCGAGTATCAGGAAGGCCGCAAGGTGCGCAACAGCCGACAGGCCAGGGCAATGGCCAAGGGTTCCAAATTCGGGCGCAAGGAAGCCGAAGACGCCTGGCAGAATGCCGAAGTCGCGGCGCTGTTCCGCCTGGCCAACGCCGGGGTGCGAGTGCCCAAGCCGTACGACTTCCTCGAAGGCGTGCTGCTGATGGAGCTGGTGGCCGACGAATACGGCGACGCCGCACCGCGTCTGAATGATGTGGTGCTGGAGCCGGATCAGGCTCGCGAATATCACGCGTTCCTGATTTCGCAGATCGTGCTGATGTTGTGTACCGGTCTGGTGCACGGTGACCTCTCGGAGTTCAACGTGCTGCTGACCCCGACCGGGCCGGTCATCATCGACCTGCCGCAAGCGGTGGACGCCGCCGGCAACAACCACGCGTTCAGCATGCTCGAACGTGACGTCGGCAACATGGCGGCGTACTTCGGCCGTTTCGCTCCGGAGTTGAAGAAGACCCGATACGCCAAGGAAATGTGGGCGTTGTACGAAGCCGGTACGTTGCACCCGGCCAGCGTGCTGACCGGCGAGTTCGACGATCCCGAGGACCTGGCCGATGTCGGCGGGGTGCTGCGCGAGATCGAAGCGGCGCGTCTGGATGAGGAGCGCAAGCGAGCCATCCGCGCGGCGGACGACGAGCCCAAGGGCAAGTCCGACGAACCGCCTCCGCCACCGTGGATGCAGTGAGCATCTGAAATGGGAAACCCGGCTTCGGCCGGGTTTTACACATTCAAGGATTGATTGTGAGCACCACTTCGCGCAATGCCCGGCTGATCATCACCGCGCGGCTGATTTCCGATTTCGGCGCGTTCCTCAACATGGTCGCGCTGGCCACGTATGTCTACCTGCTGAGCAACAGCGCGGTGAGCGTGGGGATCTTTCTCGCCAGTCGGGTGGGCGGGGGAATTTTCGCCAGCCTGATCGGCACCGCGTTTTATCGTCGATGCAGCGGTCGCTGGCCGTTGATTGCCTTCGATCTGCTGCGCGCCGCTGTGCTCGGTTTATTGCTGATCGTGCCGGTCAGTCAGCAGGCGTTGTTGCTGCCGCTGATTGCGTTCGGTCTGGGTTTTGGCAATTCGATGTTCGCCATCGGTCTCAACAGCCAGCTTGCGCGACTGATCGAGCCTGCGCAGTTGCTCAATACCAATGCCTGGATCACGTCCGCCTCCTCCATGGCGATGGTCGTCGGCAGTCTGGTGTCCGGGTTGCTGGTTGCGGGGTGTGGCTTTGAAACGGTGTTTGCGCTGAACGCGCTGACCTATCTGTTGGCGGCGCTGTTGATTGCGCCATTGCGGTTCAACGCACCGGAGCCGGTGGCCGAATCCAGCGCCAGACAGGGTGAGTGGTCGGCGTTGTTGCAAGGCCTGCGCAGTGCCCCGGTGGTGGCCGCGATGCTGGCGGTGACCATGGCCGACACCCTTGGCAGCGCTGCGCACAACGTCGGTTTTCCGATCATTTCCAGACTGCTGACACCGGACGCGGCGAGCACCACGCTGGGCCTGATGCTCGCGGTGTGGGCCGCCGGCAAACTGCTCGGTGCGCGGATTGCCAGTCGCCTGAACGGCTCGGAAAACATCCATCTGGAGCGTCGCTATTTCGGCGGCGTGTTGTTGATGTCCTGCGGCTTCATCCTGATGTTCCAGCAGCACAGCGTCATCGGTCTGTTGCTGTTTTCGCTGCCGGCCGGATTGGGTGACGGGTTCTCGGAAGTCTGCCTGATGTCACGGCTGCAACGGGAGCCGGAGCCTTTGCGCCTGCCGATCTTCAGTTTCCTGACGCTGTTGCAGATGACCGGGTTCGGCGTCGGCATGCTGATCGCCGCACCGTTCTATGAGTGGTGGGCGCCGGGGGCCGTGGTGTTGCTGTTCCACGGCATTCCCCTCGCCACGGTGCTGTCGATGAAAGCCCTGCTGCTCAGGCGCGAGCGGGTTGCGCGCAGCAGCCCGACGCGAGTTCCTTGAGGATCGGGCAGTCCGGGCGGTGGTCGCCGTGGCAGTGTTCGACCAGATCCTGCAGGGTGTCGCGCAGTTCGCCGAGTTCGCGGATCTTTTGATTCAGCTCGTCGATGTGCTGGCGGGCCAGAGCCTTCACATCGGCGCTGGCGCGCTGGCGGTCCTGCCAGAGCATCAGCAACTTGCCGACTTCCTCCAGCGAAAATCCCAGGTCCCGCGAGCGCTTGATGAACGCCAGCGTGTGCAGGTCATCGTCGCCGTAGAGGCGATAGCCACTGTCGGTGCGATGCGCAGCCTTGAGCAGACCGATCGACTCGTAATACCGGATCATTTTCGCGCTCAGGCCACTGTGGCGGGCCGCTTGGCCGATGTTCATCGGTTGTCCTCCAGATCCTCGGGTTTCCAGGTTTTCAACAGTAGCGCATTGCTCACCACGCTGACGCTCGACAGGGCCATCGCCGCACCGGCCAGCACCGGATTGAGAAAGCCGAACGCCGCCAGCGGGATGCCGATCAGGTTATAGACGAAGGCCCAGAACAGGTTCTGGCGGATCTTCGCGTAAGTCTTGCGGCTGATTTCCAGCGCCGCCGGCACCAGTCGCGGATCGCCGCGCATCAGGGTGATGCCGGCGGCGTGCATGGCCACGTCGGTGCCGCCGCCCATGGCGATGCCGATATCGGCAGCGGCCAGCGCGGGGGCGTCGTTGATGCCGTCGCCGACCATGGCCACGACCCCGGTTTTTTTCAGCTCGGCGACGGTGGCGGCTTTTTCCGCCGGCAGCACTTCGGCGTGGACGTTTTCGATGCCCAGCGCTTCGGCGACGGCGCGAGCGCTGCCACGGTTGTCGCCGGTCAGCAGGTGGCTGTGGATGTGCTGGGCCGCCAGTTGTTGCACCGCGTGCAGCGCGCCGGGCTTGAGGGTGTCGCCGAAGGCGAACAGACCGAGCACGCGGGGCTCGGGGCTTTGCTCGATCAGCCAGGACAGTGTGCGGCCTTCGGTTTCCCAGGCCTTCGCGGACTCGCTCAGGTTTCCGGCGTTCAGACCGCTTTCTTCCAGCAAGCGACGATTGCCCAGCGCCAGGCGTCGGCCGTCGAGGCTGCCGGCGATGCCGCGTCCGGTCAGGGACTGGCTGTCGCTCACGTCCGGTACGTTCAGGCTGCGTTCGGCGCAGGCATCCAGCACCGCTTTGGCCAGCGGATGTTCGCTGCCGCGTTGCAGCGCGCCGGCCGCTGTCAGCAGGGCGTTTTCGTTACCGTCGATTGCACTGAAATGCGCAATGCGCGGCGTGCCGGAGGTCAGAGTTCCAGTCTTGTCGAACACCACGGCGCTGACTTCATGGGCGCGCTCCAGAGCTTCGGCGTCCTTGATCAAAATCCCGTGCCGCGCGGCCACGCCAGTACCGGCCATGATGGCGGTCGGTGTCGCCAGGCCGAGGGCGCAAGGACAGGCGATAACCAGTACCGCGACGGCGTTGATCAGCGCGGTTTCCAGTGGTGCGCCATACAACCACCAGCCGATCAGCGTGGCCAGGGCCAGCAGCAGAACCGTCGGCACAAACACCTGGCTGACTTTATCCACCAGTTTCTGGATCGGTGCTTTCGCGGCCTGGGCGTCCTCCACCAGACGGATGATCCGCGCCAGTACGCTTTCCGCGCCGAGCGCCGTGGTGCTCACCAGCAAGCGGCCTTCGCCGTTGATCGCACCGCCGGTGACCTTGTCGCCCGGTTGCTTGGGCACCGGCAGGCTTTCGCCGCTGATCAGTGCTTCGTCGGCGTGGCTCTGGCCTTCCAGCACTTCGCCGTCCACCGGGAAACGTTCGCCGGGTTTGACCAATACCCGATCGCCAAGGCGTAGAGCGCTGATGGCAACGTCCTGTTCACGGCCATCGATGATTTGAATCGCCCGTTCTGGCCGCAACGCTTCCAGTGCGCGGATGGCGCTGGCGGTCTGGCGTTTGGCGCGGCTTTCCAGGTATTTGCCGAGCAGTACCAGCGCGATGACCACTGCCGAGGCCTCGAAATACAGATGCGGCATGCGCCCGGCAGCGGTCGCCCATTCATAGAGACTCAGGCCATAACCGGCGCTGGTGCCCAGCGCTACCAGCAAGTCCATGTTGCCGGCTCCGGCGCGCACGGCTTTCCAAGCGGCCATATAGAACCGCGCACCGAAGATGAACTGCACCGGGGTCGCGAGGGCGAACTGCGCCCAGGCCGGCAGCATCCAGTGAATGCCGAACGGTTGCAGCAGCATCGGCAGCACCAGCGGCAAGGCGAGGGCGATGGCGCAGATCAGCGCCCGGCGCTCATGATTCAGGCGTTGCTGGCGATTATCAGATTGAGGGTGTTCAAGTTCGAAGAGGCTGGCCGAATAACCGGCCTTGGTCACGGCGGCGATCAGGGTTTGCGGGTCGACCGCGCCGAACAATTCAAGATGAGCGCGCTCATTGGCGAGGTTGACGCTGACGCTTTTCACCCCCGCAACCTTGTTCAGGGCGCGTTCGACACGACCCACGCAGGACGCGCAGGTCATGCCGTCGATGTTCAATTCCACGGTGTGCTGCGGCACGCTGTAACCGGCGCGTTCGACTGCCTCGACCAGCGCCGGCAGACTGTCGCCGGGGGCCTGCACCCTGGCCTGCTCGGTGGCGAGGTTGACGCTGACGGCACTGGCGCCGCTGACTTTGCTCAGCGCCCGCTCGACACGGCCGGCGCAACTGGCGCAGGTCATGCCGCTGATGGGCAGATCAAACGTGATGGAATCGGACATCGGTCGTACTCCCTGTAGTGGATGCCTACAGGATCAACCTTGCCATGCTGGCAAGGTCAAGCACCAGTTTCCGCTACCGGCTGCTCGCTTGTTCGCCTGATCGTTCCCACGCTCCGCGTGGGAATGCAGCCGGGGACGCTCTGCGTCCCAAAGCGTGACGCAGAGCGTCACAAGAGGCATTCCCACGCAGAGCGTGGGAACGAGCGGCAGGCCTTAGTAGCCGAGGCCGGTCGGCTTGAGGTACATGCCTTCCGCATTCATCGCGATGCGGAATTTCAGGATGTCGCCGGCATGCAGTTTGATCTCCTGCGAACCTGGCGCGAGCATGCCCGGGTTGCAACCCGGCATTTGCCCCGGCAGCAGTTTCAGGCGCAGCGAGACATTGCCCGGCGGCAGGTTGAACGAAGTGCTTTGCTCCTGGAACAGGCGCGCCGACAGTTGATCCTGGATGTACACGCCGATTTCGCACGAGGTCGCGACTTCCAGGCGCTCGCGGGAAATGATCAGCACCCCGTAATCTTCCCCGGCGGCATGCACCGAAGGGATCGCGGCAAAGAGGCTGAGTAAGCCAAACAGGCTGAAAGCTGACCAGCGCATGGCTGAATCTCCTGAATTCATGTCATTGATGCACGCAGCTTGGCCGAGCGCGGCGCCGATTGCCAGCCCGGCAGTTTTTTGCAGAACTTGACCTTGCCATTGTGGCAAGCCCGAGACTGCCGGCAACCTCACTCAAAGGAGTCATTCCATGCAAGTGTTCACTGTTGAAGGCATGTCCTGCGGTCACTGTGTCAAAGCTGTCACCCAGGCGGTGCAGAGCAAGGATCCGGCCGCCAGCGTGCGGGTCGATCTGGCGGCGAAGGAAGTCGGCGTCGAAAGTGCGCTGAGCGCCGAGCAAGTGATCGAGGCGATCAGCGAAGAAGGTTATGCGATCAAACTCGCCTGATCTTTTTAATAGTTAGCGAGCTACCGGAATGTTCAAGGCGTCCTCGCGCGGCTAGACTGTCGGGCTGCATAGTCAGTCCGACTGCCCAACCCAACCGCCGCCCGAACTGGACGCCTGATGAACTTCCGTACCCTTCTGATTCTCGGTGCCCTGACCGCTTTCGGTCCGTTGGCGATCGACTTCTATCTACCCGCCTTTCCAACCATGGCGCTGGCGTTCGGCACGGATGAGAAACACGTCCAGCTGACGCTGTCGGCTTACTTTTTCGGCCTGTCCATCGGCCAACTGGCTTACGGGCCGTTGGCGGATCGCTTCGGTCGGCGGATTCCGCTGCTCATTGGTCTGACGCTGTTCACGCTGGCGTCAGTGGCCTGCGCCTACGCACCGAATCTGGAATGGCTGATCGGCGCGCGGCTCTTGCAGGCGCTGGGCGGCTGTGCGGGGATGGTGATTGCCCGAGCGGTGGTCAGCGACAAATGCGATGCGGTGGGCTCGGCGAAAGTCTTCTCGCAACTGATGCTGGTGATGGGGCTGGCACCGATTCTGGCGCCGATGCTCGGCGGCCTGCTGGTGAACACGTCGGGATGGCAGTCGATCTTCCTGGTGCTGACCGGTTTCAGTGCCTTGGCCGGACTGGCGGTAGCCCTCGGCCTGCCGGAAAGTCTGCCGGCGCATGTTCCGCGTCAGCCGTTGTCTGGCGCCCTGCGTCAGTACGGCCGGTTGCTGACCGATCCGGTCTACATGGGCCATGCCCTGACCGGCGGCATCGCCATCGCCGGGATGTTTGCCTACATCGCCGGTTCCCCGTTCATTTTCATCAAATTGTATGGCGTACCCGCCGAGCACTTCGGCTGGCTGTTCGGTACCAACGCGGCCGGGTTCATTCTGGTGGCGCAGGTCAATGCGCGGCTGCTGGCCAAACGTGGCCCGGCCTTCCTGCTGTCGCGAGCGGTCTGGGTTTACCTGTGTGCCGGGCTGACGCTGCTTGCGGTCGGCGCCTTGCACACCGAAGCGCTGTGGCCATTGCTGATTCCGTTGTTCATCTGCGTGGCCAGCCTTGGTTGCATCAGCCCCAACGCGGCAGCGTGTGCAATGAACGGGCAGGGTGGTCGCGCCGGCAGTGCTTCAGCCTTGCTCGGCAGCCTGCAATTCAGTGTCGCCGCCGGGGCTTCGGCGCTGGTGGGGATCCTGCACGATGGCACCGCCGTGCCGATGGCCACTGTCATCAGCCTGTGTGGTCTGCTGGTGGTGTGTGCAGCGATGCTTACCCGGCGCATACAGAATGCCCGGGCGCTGGCAAAGGCGCAGGCTGAAATCTGAAGTCGAAAGCCTCAGCCGACAGCGCGCTGCTGGTCGGGATCGGGAATCTGATGGGGCGCGCGCAGACGCGCTTCGAGGGTGCGAGTGAAGGCGCGAGCTTCGGCCTCACTGCGGAAGGTCACGGCGTGCTGGTCGAGACGAACTTGCCACTGGGACTTTGCCACTTCTTTTATCAGGATCTTCATTGCTGACCTCCCGTACGTAAAAGATTGCATCGCAGAGGACTCGAGTGTAGTCCTGAATACGATCGCAATTGTGACAAGGGTCAAGCATCTGACTGACGGCAAAAAAACACCGCAGCCCCCGAGCCAGCCACATCAGAGGCTGAAGAAGGCTGCGGTCTTCCAAGTTTTAGAAACCTTCTAAAACAATTTTCCCCTTGGCCTTGCCGCTTTCCAGTAACTCATGGGCGCGGCGCAGGTTGCTTGCGTTGATCGTGCCGAAGTGCTCGCCGACCGTGGTTTTCAAGGTCCCGCTGTCGATCAGCCCGGCCACCCGGTTGAGCAGTTTGTGCTGCTCGATCATGTCCGCGGTTTCGAACAGCGAGCGGGTGTACATGAACTCCCAGTGCAGCGACAGGCTCTTGCGCTTGAGCTTGGTCACGTCCAGCGCCTTCGGATCATCGATCAGCGCCAGCTTGCCTTGCGGTGCCAGGGCTTCGACCAGTTGGTCCAGGTGCTGGTCGGTCTGGGTGAGGCTGGCCACGTGGGTCACGTTGGCGACACCGGCGCGTTTCAGCTCTTCGCTCAACGGCTGGCTGTGATCGATCACCCGATCAGCGCCCAGTTCGGTCACCCAGTCGCGGGTCTCCGGGCGGGAGGCGGTGCCGATCACCTTGAGCCCGGTCAACTGGCTGGCGAGTTGGGTGAGGATCGAACCGACGCCGCCGGCCGCGCCGACGATCAGCAGGCTCTGGCCTTCATCGGTATTGCCTTCGCGAATCTGCAGGCGTTCAAACAACAACTCCCAAGCCGTGATCGCCGTCAGCGGCAGGGCAGCAGCTTCGGCGAAACCGAGGGTTTTCGGCATATGGCCGACGATCCGCTCATCCACCACGTGCAGTTCGCTGTTGCCACCGGCCCGGGCGATGGAACCGGCGTAGAACACCTTGTCGCCGGCCTTGAACAGGGTCACTTCACTGCCGACGGCCTTGACCACACCGGCCACGTCCCAGCCCAGTACCTTGGCGGCGCCGCCTTCGGGCGCGACGTTCTGGCGAACCTTGGTGTCGACCGGGTTGACCGAAATCGCTTTGACTTCTACCAGCAGGTCGCGGGGGCCGGCTACCGGTTCCGGCAATTCGATGTCTTGCAGGGATTTTTCGTCGCTGATCGGGAGCGAGGCGTAATAGGCGATGGCTTTCATGGAAATCTCCAACAGTGAATACAAGGAAGGCTTCAGGCAATGACCCGCAGGCGCTTGAGTTCGAAGTGTTCGAGGAACGCCTCGGCCTGGCTGCGGAAGTGCTGGATATGGGCGCTGGCATCGTGAGCCTGCAGGGCTTCGTCGCTGGCCCACTGCTCGATCATGTAGAAGGCCAGCGGATTGGTCAGGTCCTGGTGCAGTTCGTATTGACCGCAACCGGCTTCGGCGCGGGTCGGCTCGATCAGAGCGCGCAGGTGCTGTTCGAGGGCCTCCTGCTGGCCAGGTCGGGCGATCAGGGTGGCGATGGCGGTGAAAGGCTGGGACATGTTCGACTCCGGGACGGGATGAATTCGATGGATGGCATGATTGGCTATTTCTGCGGGAGATAAAACCGGCTAAAAGAGCAGTCTCTTTCAATATTTTTTGATAATCGGGGCTGAGGATGCTGCGTTTCGATGACTTGCAGTTATTTGTTCGGGCGGCGGATCTCGGCAGCCTGTCGGCGGCGGCGCGGGTGATGGACATGTCCGCCGCCGTGGCCAGTGCTGCGCTCAAACGGATCGAGCAGCAATTGGGCGCGCGGCTGTTGGCGCGCTCCACTCGTAGCCTGCGGCTGACGGCCGAAGGTGAAGGGTTTCTCGAATACGCCCGGGCGGCGCTGAGCAATCTCGATGAAGGCCGCCGCCTGCTGGCCAGCGGGCAGGATCAGGTCAGCGGGATTCTGCAGCTGTCGGCGCCCTCCGACTTCGGGCGCAACCTGCTGTTGCCGTGGCTCGATGATTTTCAGCGTGAACACCCGAAGCTGACGGTGCGCCTGTTGCTGGGCGACCGCATCGCTGACCTGTTTCGCCAGCCGGTGGACATCGCCTTGCGCTATGGCGAGCCGGAGGATTCGAGCCTGGTGGCGTTGCCGATTGCCCCGCACAACCGACGGGTGTTGTGCGCATCGCCCGCCTACCTGGCCCGGCACGGCGAGCCGCTGCATCTGGAACAGCTCGCTCAGCACAACTGCCTGCTTTATATGCTCGGTGGCCGGGTGCACGACCATTGGAGTTTCCACGACGGCAAGCGTGAAGTCGGCCTGACGGTCAGTGGCGACCGCTTCAGTGACGATGCCGATGTGGTACGCCTGTGGGCGGTGGCGGGAGCCGGCATCGCCTACAAGTCGTGGCTCGATGTGGCCGGTGATGTGCTGGCGGGGCGGCTGAAAGTGCTGCTGCCGGAGCTGCTCTGCGAACGCGCTCCGCTGAATCTGCTGTGCGCCCATCGCGCACAATTGAGTAAGCCAGTGAACCTTCTGAGGGAAATGCTCGCCAGCCGTTGCGCCGAATTGGGTAGCCGTTTTCCCGTTTTCCAGAAGTCTGACCATTAGTCGCAGGTAAATAGCGAAATTTCTCTCAGGAACAATCACCAGCCACGGGCACTCCGGCGCAGGACGCCGCGAGCAACCCGCTTATACTAACGGCCGCCTGTTGCCCGCACCAAAAGGCCGATGCGAGAACGATCAGACCGCAACCGGCCGGGTAGGGGCGAGGGTCGCGACAGTGCTGCGGTTTCCTTGCTGCGGCGCGCTGCCTCGCTTCGGCTCAAGGTATTTTGCGCGCCTTGGCCGACGACTGATTACTGGTCAAGATGTCTATGAGCTGTAGACGATACGATTCAACAGGGAGTGAATAGATGGAACATGCACCTTGCATCAGCCAGATCGCCACGTTGCTGGCCGATCCCAAACGCAGCGCAATGATGTGGGCGCTCATGGATGGCTCGGCGCGGCAGACCGAGGAACTGGCGTTGCTGGCGGGGCTTTCGCCGTCATCGGCCAGTGCGCATCTGGGGCGCTTGTCCGCTGGCGGTCTGTTGAAGGTCGAGGCGCGCGGTCGCAAACGCTTCTTCCGCCTGGCGGCTCCCGAAATCGGCGCGGCCATCGAAGCGCTCGCCAGCGCCACGCTGGCCAGCGCTCCGCGAGAAATCCCCGAAGTGTTCAAGCGTGCCTCGCCGGTCGTCAGACCCCAGGCGGCTCCTTCATCACTGCTGCGCGCAAGGTTTTGTGACGACCATCTGGGCGGAACGCTGGCCGCCGACCTGTACCAGCGCCTGCTTGATGCCGGATGGATCGAACAGCTTGAGCATCGAGTGGTGGTCACGCATAAAGGCTCGACACAGCTGGCCGGGCGCGGCGTTTATATCCAGGCGCTGGCCCACCGCAATGCCCAGGTGGCGTGCGCCTGTCCGGACTGGAGCGAACGTCGCCCGCACATGGGTGGCTCGCTGGGAGCGGCGTTGCTGCAGTTGTTCATGCAGTCGGGCTGGCTGGTGCTGCCCAACGATTCCCGCGCCTTGCAACTGACGGCGGCGGGCCAGCGGGAAATTCATCGATTTGCCTGTGAAACCGAGCTGGAAATGGCGTTGTAGAGCGCTTTCCTCCACTGATTTGCTAGCAAACGTCGCCAGCGGCTGCGAACACGTCGCATCTGGCACAGGCGCGTCACCGCTATCGCGCACACTCGATCCGGGGACTTTTCGGATTGAGGAGGTGGCATGGACACGGGAAACTTCAGCGCGGCAGATCGACTGGAGCGTCTGCCAGTCAGCGGTTATCACCGGATCATCTTCATCATCATCGCCCTGGCGTTTTTCTTCGACTCCATGGATCTGGCGATGATGACCTTCCTGCTCGGCTCGATCAAAGCCGAGTTCGGCCTGAGCAGTGCGCAGGCTGGTCTACTGGCCAGTTCGAGTTTTTTCGGCATGGTGCTGGGGGCGTCGCTGTCCGGACTGCTGGCTGATCGGTTCGGTCGCAAACCGGTGTTCCAATGGAGCATCGTCTTGTGGGGGCTGGCCAGTTACCTGTGTTCCACGGCGCAGACGGTCGAGAGCCTGACGCTGTTTCGCATTCTGCTGGGGATAGGCATGGGCATGGAGTTTCCGATTGCCCAGTCCATGTTGTCGGAGTTGATCCCCGCGCAGCGTCGGGGTCGTTACATTGCCTTGATGGACGGTTTCTGGCCGCTCGGTTTCGTGGCTGCCGGGGTACTGTCGTATTTCCTGCTGCCGTTGATTGGCTGGCGCGACATCTTCCTGGTGTTGGCGGTGCCGGCGGTGTTCGTGCTGGCGATCCGCTTTTTCATTCCCGAGTCGCCGCGCTGGCTGGAACAGGCCGGCAAGCATGACGCGGCGGACAAGGTTTTGCGCGGGATCGAAGCGCGGGTACAGGCCTCACTCGGCGGTGCTGCATTGCCGGAGCCGGTTCGTCTGCCACGAAGCGTGACCCCTCCGGGCCATTTCCTTTCGGCGCTCAAGCAGATCTGGTCACCGTTGTATCGCCAGCGCACGACGATGATCTGGAGCCTGTGGTTCTTCGCGTTGCTCGGTTTCTACGGCCTGACCTCGTGGCTCAGTGCGTTGTTGCAACAATCGGGTTTTGCCGTGACCCAGTCGGTGTATTACACGGTGCTGATTTCCCTCGGCGGGATTCCTGGCTTCCTGATGGCCGCCTGGCTGGTGGAGCGTTGGGGTCGCAAGCCGGTGTGCATCGTCACGTTGCTCGGCGGCGGGGTGATGGCGTTTCTGTACGGACAAAGCGCGGTGTTTGGCGGCAACGTGGCGCTGCTGATCGGCACGGGTCTGTTGATGCAGTTTTTCCTGTTCGGCATGTGGGCGGTGCTCTACACCTACACACCGGAACTCTATCCGACCTCGGCGCGGGCAACGGGCTCGGGGTTTGCTTCGGCCATCGGACGCGTCGGCTCGCTGCTCGGGCCGTTGGTCACCGGGCTGGTGTTCCCGATCACCGGGCAGGGCGGGGTGTTTGCGCTGGGTGCGTTGTGCTTTGCAATCGCGGCGGCAGTGGTGTGGCTGTTCGGGATGGAGACCCGCGGCAAGACGCTGGAAGAGCTGACCGAAGCGGTCGTGCGCTGAGAACTGAAAAGCCGTTCGAACACGGGCATGTTCGAACGGCTTTGTGCCTTTACGGTTTTACCAATCGCGCATCCAGACTGTTCTGCGCCAGGCGTTTGGCCTGATCCTGGGTCATGCCCAGATGGGTGTGCAGCGCATGGAAGTTCTCGGTCACGTAACCACCGAAGTACGCCGGGTCATCGGAATTCACCGTGACCTTCACGCCGCGCTCGAGCATGTCGAGGATGTTGTGCTGCGACATGTGATCGAACACGCAGAGCTTGGTGTTCGACAGCGGGCACACGGTCAGCGGGATCTGCTCGTCGATGATTCGCTGCATCAGGCGCTCGTCTTCGATGGCGCGTACGCCGTGGTCGATGCGCTGGATTTTCAGCAGGTCGATGGCTTCCCAGATGTACTCCGGCGGCCCTTCCTCACCGGCATGGGCGACGGTGAGGAAGCCTTCGTGACGGGCACGGTCGAACACGCGCTGGAACTTGCTCGGCGGGTGACCCATCTCGGAACTGTCCAGACCCACCGCAACGAATGCATCGCGGAACGGCAGCGCCTGGTCGAGGGTTTTCTGTGCTTCGTCTTCGCTCAGGTGGCGCAGGAAACTCAGGATCAAGCCGCTGGTGATGCCCAGTTGCTGCTCGCCATCCTTCAGCGCGGCGGCGATGCCATTGAGCACCACTTCGAACGGGATGCCGCGGTCGGTGTGGGTCTGCGGATCGAAGAACGGCTCGGTGTGAATCACGTTCTGTTCTTTGCAGCGCAGCAGGTAGGCCCAGGTCAGGTCGTAGAAATCCTGGGAGGTGCGCAACACGTCGGCGCCCTGGTAATACAGGTCGAGAAATTCCTGCAGGTTGTTGAAGGCGTAAGCCTTGCGCAGGGTTTCAACGTCGCTCCACGGCAGGGCGATCTTGTTGCGTTCGGCCAGGGCGAACAGCAGCTCGGGCTCCAGCGAGCCTTCGAGGTGCAGGTGCAGTTCGGCTTTGGGCAGGGCGTTGAGCCAGTCGTACATATTCTTTTCTCATCAGGTGCAATGACGGCATTCTACAGATGCGCGCCGAAACAATTGGCAAAACCTGACCAACCGATCCATCACACCGCTTCCTGCTCCCGTCGATAGGCGTAGGTATCGGCGAAGCGCGACAGCAGGAACTCGGCGCAGGTGGTGGTCGGATATTTCGCCGGATGCTGTGCGTCCTGGCAACCGGGCAGGCACTCGATGCGGGTATCCGGATGCGGCTCGGCGAAGAACGGCATCGAGTAGCGATCCACGCCGAGCGGGCTGATGACCCGGTGCGGGGTCGAGCGATAACGGTCGTTGCTCCAGCGCGCCATCATGTCGCCGAGGTTGACCACAAAGGTACCTTCGATGGGCGGTGCGTCGATCCACTGGCCTTTGACGTTTTTCACCTGCAAGCCACCGGCCGCGTCCTGATACAACAAAGTGATGCAGCCGTAATCGGTGTGCGCGCCGGCACCTTGCTGCTCGGCGGAACTGGCGGTGTGGCGCGGCGGGTAGTGGATCATTCGCAGCACGCTGACCGGTTCATTGAAGCGAGTGTCGAAGAAGTCGCGCTCGATGCCCAGCGCCAGAGTCATGGCCCGCAACAGGGTTTGCGCGAGGGCCTGCATGTCGAGATAGTGTTGCTCCATCAGCGCTTCCCAGCCGGGCATCGCTGGATGACGGTTGGGGCCGCGCAAGGGTTTTTCCGCCAGCACCTCGGGATGATCGGCCGGCAGGTGCAGGCCCATGTCGAAGGTTTCCTTAAGGTCGCTGGGTTTGTCCGGGTCGAGTTGTTCGGTGGCAATGGCGCCGTAGCCGCGGTGATGGACGGTCCGGGTGATGTCGATCTTGAGTTTTTCTTCTGCCGGTTGCGCAAAGAAGCGCTGCGCGTAATCAAGCAGGGCGGCGATGCGCTGCGCAGAAATCGGATGACCCTTGATGTAGAAAAAGCCCCATTCGCGGCAGGCGTGGTCGATCTGTTCGGCGACGGCGGGCCAGGCGTTCTGGTCGTTGGAGTAAAGCGGCGAGATATCGATGATCGGGAGTTGGTTCATTTCGAATGCTCTTTATTGATCGTTCCGACGCAGAGCGTGGGAACGATCAGGGTCAGGTCGGCGTCAGGTTGGTTACTTCGGCATTTCGGCCTTCATGCCTTCGACGTAGTAATTCATCGACGCCAGTTCGGCGTTGGTCGCGCTCACGCCCGCCGGGATTTTCTCGACGCCGGCCTGATCCTTGATCGGCCCGGTGAACGGTTGCAGGGCGCCGCTCTTGATGTCGGCGATGATCTGCTCGGCTTCGGCCTTCACCGGTGCCGGCACCAGATCGCTGATCGGCAGTTCGACCGTGCCTTCCTTCAACCCGCCCCAGTAGTCCTGTGATTTCCAGGTGTGGTCGATCACGCTCTGGGTCGCCTGAATGTAGTGCGGCGCCCAGTCGTTGACGATCGAGGTCAGCACCGCTTTCGGCCCGAAGTGCGCCATGTCCGAAGCGTAGCCCACGGCATACACACCGCGCCGTTCGGCGACCTGGATCGGCGCCGGACTGTCGGTGTGCTGGAACACCACGTCCACGCCCTGATCGATCAGCGCGTTGGCGGCGTCAGCCTCTTTGCCCGGATCGAACCAGGAGTTGACCCACACCACTTTGATCTCCGTGCCGGGGTTGTATTTGTTCAGGGCCAGCTGGATGGCGTTGATGTCGCGGATCACTTCCGGGATCGGGAACGAGGCTACGTAGCCGATCTTTTTGGTCTTGGTCATTTTCGCGGCCAGGAAACCGCCGACATAACGGCCCTCGTAGGTACGAGCGAGGTAGGTGCCGAGGTTTTTGTCCTGCTTGTAGCCGGTGGCGTGTTCGAAGGTCACCTTGGGAAACTGTTTGGCCACTTTCACCGTCGGGTTCATGTAGCCGAAAGAGGTGGTGAAGATCAGGTCGTAATTGTCCTTGGCCATGTTGCGGATCACCCGCTCGGCATCGGCGCCTTCGGCGACGTTTTCCACATAGTTGGTGGTGATCTGCGAGCCGAGTTTTTCCGCCAGCGCCTTGCGCCCCTGCTCATGCTGATACGTCCAGCCGTGGTCGCCGATGGGGCCGATGTAGACGAAGCCGACTTTCAGTGGATCGGCGGCACTGGCGCTCAGGCTGAGGCCAAGGCCCATGGCGATGCACAGCAGTGTTTGCAGTGGACGTTTATGCATGAACGCGAACTCCCTTTTGTTGTGTGTGGGGAGGGCAATGCAAAAGGCTGACCAAGCGGACAACAAATCGATTCGAAATCGCGGCGAGGCCTTTGCGGGCAAGCCCGCTCCCACAAAAAAACGCGATCCCTGTGGGAGCGAGCTTGCTCGCGATGAGGCCGGCCGGGCCGAAAAAAGTGCATGGCCGTACAGGGACGCCATCCACTGGTGCGCTAAGGTGTAACGAAACGTTAGCGCCGCCCCGCAGTCAGTAGCTCATTCGCACTCTTCGGCAAAAAAGGCCCGTCATGTTCACCATCCTCAAGCAAGAAAGCTTTCTGCTGTTGGCCGTCATCGCCGCCTGTGTTGCCTATCCGCTGGAGCACTGGTTGCTGCACAGCGGCCAGATCGTTGCCTTGACGGCCGGGCTGGTGCTGATCGCGTTCATCGTCGCCGCCTCGATGCGCGTCGCCCATCAGGCTGAACTGCTCGCGGAAAAAGTCGGCGACCCGTACGGCACGATGATCCTGACGCTCGCCGCCGTGCTGGTGGAAGTGGTGATCCTGGCGATTATGATGAGCAACGAAGCCTCGCCGACCCTGGTACGCGACACGATCTATTCGGCGGTGATGCTCGACATCAACGGCATCCTCGGTCTCGCCGCGCTGATGGGCGGGATCAAGCATGGCGAGCAGTCCTACAACGATGATTCGGCCCGCAGTTACAGCGTGATGATCCTCACCGCCATGGGCGTGTCGATGGTGGTGCCGGAGTTCATTCCCAAGGCCAACTGGAAACTCTATTCGGCGTTCACCATCGGCGCGATGGTGTTGCTTTATGCGTTGTTCCTGCGCATGCAGGTCGGGCCGCACAGCTACTTTTTCAGCTACAGCTACCCGGACAAACGCCGCAAGAAAGAGCCGGTGGAGCAGGAGCCGAAACCGGTCAGCCTGGCGCTGTCGATCGGCATTCTGGTGTTCGGTGTGGTGGTGATTGGCGCACTGGCCGAAGTGATGTCCAAGACCCTCGATCTGGGCCTGGAAGGGACGGGCGCACCGCCGGTGATCACGGCGATTCTGGTGGCGGCGATTTCGGCAGCGCCGGAGATTCTGACTGCGTTGCGCGCAGCGTTGGCCAACCGTATGCAGTCGGTTGTCAACATCGCGATGGGGGCTTCGTTGTCGACGGTGATCCTGACGGTGCCGGTGATGGAAGCAATGGCGCTTTACACGGGGCAGCCGTTTCAGATGGCGATGACGCCGGTGCAGACAGTGATGATTTTCATCACGTTGATCGTCAGCGCGATCAACCTTAATGACGGTGAGACCAATGCCATCGAAGGCATGACCCACTTTGTGCTGTTTGCGACGTTCATCATGTTGTCGCTGCTGGGCCTCTGAGAGCGACCAGCACCGACAGATCGTTCCCACGCTCTGCGTGGGAATGCCGCAAAGGACGCTCCGCGTCCTACGCTGGGACGCAGAGCGTCCCGGTATGCATTCCCACGCGGAGCGTGGGAATGATCAGAGGGGGGGAGATCAGGTGCCGGCGATCAACTGCCGGGCCGCCTGGCTGTGATCGGCAATCAGGCCTTTGAGATCCAGGCCTTCAACCTGCCCGTCAACCACACGCCACTTGCCGCCGACCATCACCCGATCCGCACGATCCGCGCCGCACAACAACAGCGCCGAGATCGGGTCGTGGCTGCCGGAGAAGCGCAGTTCATCCAGCTTGAACAACGCCAGATCCGCCTGCTTGCCCACCGCCAGTTCACCGATATCGGTGCGGCCCAGCAGGCTCGCCGAACCCTTGGTCGCCCAGCCCAACACACGTTCCGGGGTGATCTTCTCGGCGCCATAACGCAGGCGCTGGATGTACAGCGCCTGACGCGCCTCGAGGATCATGTTCGACGCATCGTTGGACGCCGAACCATCCACACCGATACCGAACAACGCGCCGGCATCGGTCAGTTCGATGCTCGGGCAGATGCCGGACGCCAGGCGCATGTTCGAGCTCGGGCAGTGGCAGATACCGGTGCCGGCCGCGCCGAGACGGGCGATTTCGTCGGGGTTGAAATGGATGCCGTGGGCCAGCCAGGTGCGCGGGCCTAGCCAGCCGACGCTGTCCAGATAATCCACGGTGCGCAGGCCGAAGCGTTGCAGGCAGAAATCTTCTTCGTCGAGGGTTTCGGCGAGGTGAGTGTGCAGGCGTACATCAAGCTTGTTCGCCAGTTCGGCGCTGGCGGACATGATTTCCGGGGTCACCGAGAACGGCGAGCACGGCGCCAGAGCGATCTGGATTTGCGCACCGTCGCCACGTTCGTGGTACTCGTGAATCAGCCGCTGACTGTCGTCGAGAATCACCTGGCCTTCCTGCACGGTCTGCTGCGGCGGCAGGCCGCCGTCCTTCTCGCCGAGGCTCATCGAGCCACGGGTGAGCATGGCGCGCATGCCCAGTTCGCGCACGGTTTCGACTTGCACGTCGATGGCGTTTTCCAGGCCATCCGGGAACAGGTAATGGTGGTCGGCAGCGGTGGTGCAACCCGACAACAGCAACTCGGCCAGCGCGACTTTGGTGGCGAGGGCGAGTTTTTCAGGCGTCAGGCGCGCCCAAACCGGGTAGAGGGTTTTCAGCCACGGGAACAACGGCTGATTGACCACCGGCGCCCAGGCGCGGGTGAGGGTCTGATAGAAGTGGTGGTGGGTGTTGATCAGGCCCGGCAGGATCACGTGTTCACGGGCGTCGAACACTTCATTGCAGGGGGCGGAGGGTTGCTGGCCAGCGCCGAGCACTTCGGTGATCACACCGTCTTGCAGCACCAGGCCGCCACGGGCATCGAGACCGTTGGCCGTGAAAATGGCGAGGGGATTTTTTAACCAGATACGGGTCGCAGGCATTGTGGCCGGCTCCTCTGAAAGTTGGGTTCAGGGTTGCCAGCTCAGTGTTGCCCTGTCTGCTGATCCAGGGTCGCCGCGAAGGACGAGGTGCGGAGTTTCGAACAAAATGTTGCGACGGGCAAGCCCGATCCGACCAGACACCGGGATAACCCTGCGGGAGCAAGCCCCCACAGGGTCCAGTGGTTACCAGGGAATGGTTTCACCCTTGTAGTTCACGAAGTGATGGCCGCCCTTGCCGGCAAACGCGCCCACTTGATCCACCAGGCCACGGGTGCTGGTCTCCACGTCGATGTCGGCGCCTTCGCCGCCCATGTCGGTCTTCACCCAGCCCGGATGCAGCGACAACACCGTGAGTTTCTGCTCGCCCAACTGAGTGACGAAGCTGTTGGTCATCGAGTTCAGCGCCGCCTTGCTGGCCTTGTACAGCGCCAGTTCCGGCGCGTCGGGCATGGTCACGCTGCCCAGCACCGAACTCATGAACGCCAGCACGCCGCTGCCGTCGCGAATCTGCCCGACGAAGCGCTGGGCCAGATTGATCGGCGCCACGGCGTTGGTGAAGAACAGCTGACCGACTTCCGCCAGCGTCGCGCCGCCCGGCGTCTGGACTTCAGGCCCCTTGACCCCGGCGTTGACGAACAACAGGTCGAAGGTCTCGCCCTTGAGCTTCTGGCTCAGGGCGATTACCGCTTGCTGGTCATCCATGTCGAGTTTTTCGATCTGTACGTTACCCAGTGCTTTGAGCGCCTCGGCGTTGGAAGGATTGCGAACCGTGGCGGTGACTTGCCAGCCGTCGGCCAGCAGGGTTTTCACCAGTCCCAGGCCCAGGCCCCGGGAGGCGCCGATGATCAGTGCGTGCTTGGCAGAATTCAATGCGGACATGATGGGCTTTCCTCGAAAGTTGAAAGATCACGGGTTCAATGGACAGCGTTGACCGAGCCGATGCTGCAATTCGTGGCGCAGCTCGCCGAGTTCGGCGATGCGGGTTTCGACCAGCTTGAGTTTGTCTTGCAGTAGTTGCGTGACGGTGGTGTCGGGATTTGGCGATTGCCACAACGCGCCAACGCTGCTGCCGATCTCGCCGAGGGTAAAGCCCAGACGCTGCGCCGTTTTGATGTAGAGCACCAATTGCACCATCTCCGGCGGATAGTCGCGATAACCGTTGGCGCTGCGTTGCGCCGCGATCAATCCGCGCTCCTCGTAAAAACGCAGCGTGTCACGGCTGACATCGCAGGCCTGGGCCAATTCACCGATGCGCATCTTGCAGGTCTCGAAAGTGTTTGACCCTGGAGCATACTCCAGGCTTTACCGTGGTTGCTCCCTGAATTTTCGGAGCAAGGATGATGTGGACTTCAACGCAGTATCGGCAGTTGGTGCGCGGCAGCGCCTGGTATGACTTGATCGTGACGGCGGCGTTTGTCACACCGTGGAGTTTTGCTGTGTTGCATGGGTTGCTGACGGCACTGAGTCAGGCGCTGGAGCTGCCCGGCGAGCTGCCGCCGTTCGAACCGGCGCATCTGCTGATAGCCAATCTGTTCGGTTCGGTAGTGTGCTTGTGGGCGGTGCTGCGGATACGTGATCCGCAGCCGGTTTATGGGCGCTATGACGCGGTGGCCCGGTTTCTGTTCGCCGCGTGGATGACGTATGCCCTGGCCCACGGCGCCAGTTCTTTGGTGGTGGGTTTCCTGGTGCTCGAAGTGGCGTGGGGCATCGCTCAGGCGTTGCCGGTTCGACCGCTGTCGCGAGCCGTCACGGTTTAATGCCCGGCCTGCCACGGCTGCCCCAGTGACACCGGCGCATACAGCCGCGTACGCACTGCATCCCGCGACAACAACACCAGCACCAGAATGGTCGCGACATACGGCAGCATCGCCAGCAAACTCGAAGGAATCGCCAGCCCCAACCCCTGCGCCACCAGGTGCAGGATGCTGGCGAGTCCGAACAGATACGCGCCGAGCAACAGTCGCCACACCCGCCAACTGGCGAACACCACCAGCGCCAGCGCAATCCAGCCGCGTCCGGCGGTCATGTTCTCGGCCCACATCGGCGTGTACGCCAGCGACAGATAAGCGCCGGCCAGCCCGGCCATCGCCCCGCCGAACAATACGGCCAGGGTACGCACGGTCAGCACCGGCAAACCCATGGCGCTGGCTGCGTCGGGATTCTCGCCGACCGCTTGAATGATCAGCCCGACACGGCTCTTCACGATCACCCAGGCCACCAGCGCAAACAGCGCGAACGACAGGTACACCAGCAGATCCTGGGCAAACAGCATGCGGCCGATCAGCGGGATTTCGCTCAAGTAAGGAATGGCCAGCGGCTCGAAACCGGCCAGCGGTTTGCCGACCCACGCTGCGCCGACAAAGGTCGACAGACCCACGCCAAAAATTGTCAGTGCCAGCCCGGTCGCCACCTGATTGGCGTTGAACACCAGCGCCACCAGGGCAAACAGCGACGACAGCAACATCCCGGCAAGCATCGCCAACACAACGCCCAACCAGAGGTTGCCGCTGTTGAACGCGACGATGAAACCGATCACCGCGCCAAACAGCATCATGCCTTCCTGACCAAGGTTGAGTACGCCGCTCTTCTCGCAGATCAATTCGCCCAATGCCACCAGCAGCAGTGGCGTACCGCAGCGCACCATGGCGTAGAAAATATTGCTCAACAGATCGATATCCATCACAACGCTCCGGCAGTTACGGCGGTGGTAGAAGTGCGCCGTACCCAGCGCAGGTTCAGGCGTGGCCGATAGAGGATCAGCACGTCACAGGCCAGCAGGAAAAACAGCATCATTCCCTGGAACAGCTGGGTGATCGCCTGTGGCAGATTCAACGTCATCTGCGCGCTCTCGCCACCGATGTACAGCAGCGCCATCAACAGGCTGGAAAACAGAATTCCGATCGGATTCAGCCTGCCGAGAAACGCCACAGTGATCGCTGCATAGCCGTAACCCGGCGAGACCTGCGGCACCAGTTGGCCGATCGGTCCGGTGACTTCGCAGACACCGGCAAGCCCCGCCAACCCGCCACTGATCAGCAATGCGAGCCAGATCAGACGTTTCTCGCGAAACCCGACAAATCCTGCTGCACGCTTGTCCAGCCCCAACACCTTGATCTGGAAAACGATAAAGCTTTTCTGCAACAACACCCACACCGCGACCAGCGCGAGCAAGGCGAAATACACGCCGATATGCGCGCGACCGTCCTCCATCAACAGCGGCAGGCGGCTGGCGTCGCTGAACATTGCCGACTCGGGAAAATTGAATCCGGCCGGGTCTTTCAGCGGCCCGTGCACGCAGAACAGCAACAGGTTCAGCGCGATGTAATTGAGCATGATGCTGGTAAGGATTTCGTTGGCGTTGAAGCGAGTGCGCAACCAGGCGGTGAGCCCGGCCCACGCGGCGCCGGCGAGGGTGCCGCTGAGCAGGATCAGCACCAGCGCCCAGCGGCTTTGCATATCAATGATGTTCACCGCCAGCGCACTGCCGGCCAGAGCGCCGAGCAGCAACTGGCCTTCGGCGCCGATGTTCCAGATCCGCGCCTGATAGGCCACTGCGAGGCCGAGTGCGCACAACAGGATCGGCAGGGTTTTGACCAGCAGTTCGGAAACGCCATACAGGTCGCTGACCGGAGCGATCAGCAACGTGTGCAGAGTCTTCAGTGGATCATGGCCAAGGGCGACGAACAGCAACGACCCGCAGACCAGCGTCAGCGCCGCCGCCAGCACTGGCGAGCACCACAGCATCAGGCGCGATTGCCGGCCTCGGGGTTCAAGGGAAAGCAACATGGGAAAACTCCGTTAAACCGTGGCCGGTTGTGATTGAGGGGTGTCGAACTGGCCGGCCATCCAGCCGCCGACGTCGCTGAGTCGGGTCAGCGCGGTGTCCTGCAACGCCGACAGACGCCCGCCGCACAGCGCGCCGAGGCGATCGCTGATCTGGAACAGTTCGTCGAGGTCTTCGGAAATCACCAGAATCGCCGCCCCGGCATCGCGCAGGGCAATCAGAGCGCGGTGGATGGTGGCCGCCGCGCCGACATCCACGCCCCAGGTCGGATGCGCGGCGATCAGCAGTTTCGGTTGCTGGAGGATTTCCCGGCCAAGGATGAATTTCTGCAGATTGCCGCCGGACAGGCTGCGGGCAGCGGTTTGAGTGTCCGGGGTTTTCACGCCGAAGCGCTGGATGATCGTTTCGGCGAGGGCTTCGACCTTGCCGCGCTCGATCAAGCCGTGGCTGACCAGGCCTTGTTGGAAGGCGGTAAGCAGGGCGTTGTCCGCCAGGCTCATGTCCGGCACCGCGCCATGCCCGAGGCGCTCGGCGGGGACGAACGCCAGACCGAGTTTGCGTCGCGCATCCGGGCGCAGATCGGCGACAGCGTGTTCTCGGAAGCGGATGGTTGACGCTGCGTTGTTGGGCAATGTCTGTTCGCCGCTGAGCAAGGCCAGTAACTCGTCCTGACCATTGCCTGCCACGCCAGCGATGCCGACGATTTCACCGCTGCGCACCTGCAGGTCGATGTCGCTCAGTGAACAGCCAAACGGATCCGGGTTGTGCCAGTTCAATCCGCTGACCTGCAAAAACGCCGCGCCACCGCTGACCTTCGAGAACTCGCCGATCAATGTCGCGGCGTCGCCCACCATCAATTGCGCCAGTTGCCGATCGCTGCAATCGGCCGGCACGCAATGCCCGGCAACCCGCCCGCCACGCAGCACCGTGGCGCTGTGGCACAAGGCGCGCACCTCACCGAGTTTGTGGCTGATGAACAGAATGCTGCAGCCCTCGGCCGCTAGCCGGCGCAGGGTGATGAACAACTCGTCGGCTTCCTGCGGCGTGAGCACCGAGGTCGGTTCATCGAGAATCAGCAGGCGAATGTCCTGCATCAGGCAGCGAACGATCTCGACCCGTTGCCGCTCGCCGATCGACAGGCTGTGGACAAGTCGCTGGGGCTCCAGCGCCATGCCGTATCGGCGCGACACTTCACGGATTTTCGCTTCAAGCTGTTTCGGCGAACCGGCCGCCGGACCCATCGCCAGTGCGATGTTTTGCGCAACGCTCAGAGTCTCGAACAGCGAGAAATGCTGGAAAACCATGCCGATCCCCAACTGCCGCGCCTGGGCGGGGTTGCGCATGGTCACCGGTTGACCCTGCCACAGCATCTCACCCGAATCGGCGTGGGTGACGCCGTAGATGATTTTCATCAACGTACTTTTACCGGCACCGTTTTCACCGAGCAGCGCGTGGATTTCACCGGGGGCGATGCTCAGGTCGATGGCGTCATTGGCGAGGCAACCGGGATAACGTTTGCTGATGTGGCGCAGTTGCAGGCGCGGTGTGGACGTGGGGTTTGGCATGACAGGCTCGGGTTGCTTGGAGTTGTGCCTGTGGATAAAGCAATTTCCTGGCCATTGAGTCAGGAACGCGGGCGGCCGCTGTTTGCCAGCCTTTGGCGCAGAGCCTGTGAAGTAAGTTCGACGTCTTGTGCGGCACCACATGAGGGCAAAGCCGTTGATCAGGCTCCAGTTTTGCCCGCGCCTGGCTGATCAAAAAACGAGCAACCCCGTCCAAGCCATACAGAACCGGCGACTGCGCCAGCCATGAACGGCTTATCCACAGGTTGCTCCACAGTATTTGTGCGCAAGACAGAATCCCGGGCATAAGCACTGCCGGGCTTTCTTCTAAAGGCGATAAACAACGCTAAGCGATTGTTTTTACGTGAAATTGTTCGCCGGGTCAGCCGTTTGGACGAAAAGTGAGCAAATCCCGCAAAGCCACGTGACAGAAGGGTTACAGCAGCCTGTGCTCAGGTTATCCACAGCCGGGTGCACAGCGGATGTGGGCAAGTCACGGGCATAAGCAAACGGCTTGTGCCCCAAAACAGGACGAGGGCTCAACGCTGCAGCAGGATTCGTCCACGGCTCAGATCGGCCAACTGTTTCTGCAGCAGCTCAATGTGCGCTTCGCCCACGGCCAGTTGCAACTCGACACCATTGGCGGTGAAGTTTTCTTCCACCACCAATCCGCCCAGATCCGCAACCCGCAGCTTCACCAGCGCCAGTTCGCCAAAGGCGCAGGCGCAACGCACGGGCACACGACTGATCAATTCGATCTTCGGCGCTGCTTGCAGGCATTTGTTGGCGCCGCCGCCATAGGCCCGGGCCAGACCGCCGGTGCCCAGTTGAATGCCGCCGTACCAGCGGATCACCAGCACCGCGACCTGATCGCAGTCCTGCGCTTCGATGGCCGCGAGAATCGGTCGACCTGCTGTGCCACCGGGTTCGCCGTCGTCGTTGCTGCGGTACTGATCGCCAAGTTTCCACGCCCAGCAATTGTGCGAGGCATTCAAGTCGCTGTGTTGCTCGATGAAGGCTTGCGCCTCAGTGGGGCTTGCGATCGGCGCGGCGAAGGTGATGAAACGGCTTTTGCGAATCTCTTCGCGAAATTCGCAGAAGCCGCTGAGGGTGAATGGCATAAAACGACTTATATGGAAGAAGTGAGGCCGCAGCCTTTGAGGATGATGCGGATCAGATTGTTGCCGGCGTCTTCCATGTCTTGCTTGGTCAACTTGCTGCGACCGGTCACCCGGCAGATCTGGGTGGCGAAGTCGGCGTAATGCTGGGTGCTGCCCCACAACAGGAAGATCAGGTGCACCGGGTCGACCGGGTCCATTTTGCCCGCGTCGATCCAGGCCTGAAATACACTGGCGCGGCCCTGGAACCAGGCGCGGTAATCCTGGTTGAAGTATTCGGTCAGGCATTCGCCGCCGCTGATCACTTCCATCGCAAAGATTCGCGACGCTTGCGGCTGGCGCCGGGAAAATTCCATTTTCGCGCGGATGTAGCGGGTCAGCGCTTCGGCCGGATCGTCTTCGGCCGTCAGGGTGTTGAAGGTGCTGTCCCACAATTGAAGGATGTTGCTCAGCACCGCCACGTACAGACCTAGCTTGTTGGTGAAGTAGTAATGCAGGTTCGCCTTGGGCAGCCCGGCCTTGGTGGCGATGGTGTTCATGCTCGTGCCTTTGTAACCGTGACGGGCAAACTCGTCTTCGGCGGCTTTGATGATGGTCTCTTCGTTCTTCTGACGAATGCGGCTGGCGGGTTTGCCGCCGTGAGCGGGGACTTCAAAGGTCATAGGCACTTCCGGGTTTGTCTGTGGGGTGCAACCAGTTGCGTTGATAGCGCAACCGTCGGCGCGGGACAAGCCCCGGTCGAATAAAACCCCGGTCATCAGCGGGTGGCGGCCAGGCTTTCGAGAAAGCTTTCCAGTACCAGATGCGGGCGGCGGCCCTTGCGTGTGACCGAGGCCAGGCTCAAGTCGTAGAACCGCGTACTGGCCTTGAGCGCGCGCAAGCGACCTTGTTGCACCCAGAGGCTGGCGTAGTGATCCGGCAGGTAGCCGATGTAGCGCCCGGTCAGAATCAGGAACGCCATGCCTTCACGGTCGGAAGCGCTGGCGGTGCAATTGAGGGCCTGATAGTGCGCCTGGATCTCCGCCGGCAAACGGAAGGTCGGGGCAATGGCGTCCTGACTGTTGAGGCGCTCGTCATCCAGCTGTTTATCGTCGACATAAAACAGCGGATGACCCACTGCGCAGTAGAGAAGCGAACGTTCGCTGTACAGCGGCTGATATTCCAGTCCCGACAACGCACTGGCCTGCGGCACCACGCCGACATGCAGGCGTCCGTCGAGCACGCCTTGCTCGACTTCGTTGGGGGCGATCATGCGAATCTGGATCTGCACGTCCGGCCCGCGCTCTTTCAACTGCGCGAGCGCGTGGGTGATGCGCATGTGGGGCAGGGTGACCAGATTATCGGTCAGGCCGATGATCAATTCGCCGCGCAAGTGCTGGTGCAGGCCGTTGACCTCGGTGCGGAAACTTTCCAGCGCACTTAAAAGCTGCAGCGCCGATTGATAGACCTCGCGACCCTCCTCGGTCAGCGAGAAACCCGCGCGCCCGCGTTGGCACAGACGCAGTCCGAGACGCTGCTCCAGATCGCTCATCTGCTGGCTGATCGCCGAGCGACCGATGCCGAGCACGGTTTCCGCCGCCGAGAAGCCGCCGCACTCCACCACGCTGCGAAAAATCCGCAGCAGACGAATGTCGAAGTCACTGACCTGGGCCAGTGGATCGGGGCGGCGGCTGCTCATGCTGTTGTTCTCATTGTTTAGCAGAGTTCTAACTGAAGGTTAGAAGAGTTGAATTTCACCGACTTTATCCGCGTGGCAATTTAGCTGCAACAACGCTTTTTATCTCTCTGAAGCTTATTGCCCTGCGAGGTTTTGCCCGATGAACATGCCTGAAAACGCGTCGTCGCCACTGGCCAGCCAACTGAAGCTGGACGCGCACTGGATGCCGTACACCGCCAACCGCAACTTCCAGCGCGACCCGCGTTTGATCGTCGGCGCCGAAGGCAGCTGGCTGATCGACGACAAGGGCCGCAAGGTGTACGACTCGCTGTCCGGTCTGTGGACCTGCGGTGCAGGGCATACCCGCAAGGAAATTCAGGAAGCGGTGGCCAAGCAGTTGGGCACCCTCGATTACTCGCCGGGCTTCCAGTACGGCCACCCGCTGTCGTTCCAGCTGGCGGAAAAAATCACCGACCTGACACCGGGCAACCTGAATCACGTGTTCTTCACCGACTCCGGTTCCGAGTGCGCCGATACCGCGGTGAAAATGGTCCGTGCCTACTGGCGCCTGAAAGGCCAGTCGACCAAAACCAAGATGATCGGCCGTGCCCGTGGCTATCACGGCGTGAACATCGCCGGCACCAGCCTCGGCGGCGTCAACGGCAACCGCAAACTGTTCGGTCAGGCAATGATGGATGTCGATCACCTGCCGCACACCTTGCTGGCGAGCAATGCGTTCTCCCGTGGCATGCCGGAGCAGGGCGGTATCGCGTTGGCCGATGAACTGCTGAAGCTGATCGAACTGCACGATGCGTCGAACATCGCAGCGGTGTTCGTCGAGCCTATGGCCGGTTCCGCTGGCGTACTGGTTCCGCCACAGGGCTACCTCAAGCGTCTGCGTGAAATTTGCGATCAGCACAACATCCTGCTGGTGTTCGACGAAGTGATCACCGGTTTCGGCCGTACCGGCACCATGTTCGGTGCAACGACTTTCGGTGTGACGCCGGACCTGATGTGCATCGCCAAGCAAGTCACCAACGGCGCGATCCCGATGGGCGCGGTGATTGCCAGCTCCGAGATCTACCAGACTTTCATGAACCAGCCGACCCCGGAATACGCCGTGGAATTCCCGCACGGCTACACCTACTCGGCGCACCCGGTGGCTTGCGCTGCGGGCCTGGCGGCACTCGACCTGCTGCAAAAGGAAAACCTGGTGCAGAGCGTGGCCGAAATCGCACCGCATTTCGAAAACGCCCTGCATGGTCTGAAAGGCGCGAAGAACGTCATCGACATTCGTAACTTTGGTCTGGCCGGTGCGATCCAGATCGCGGGTCGTGACGGCGACGCCATCGTGCGTCCGTTCGAAGCCGGTATGGCGTTGTGGAAAGCCGGGTTCTATGTGCGCTTCGGCGGCGACACGCTGCAGTTCGGCCCAACTTTCAACAGCAAGCCGCAAGACCTTGATCGTCTGTTCGACGCGGTCGGCGAAGTGCTGAACAAGCTCGACTGATTTTTCCTTCTATAAAGCTACGCCAATAGCAGGCGCCTCTTGCGGGCGTCTGCGCACAAGAATTCAGGAGTTCCCCGATGAGCGTTATCCCGCATTTGATCAATGGCGAACTGGTGACCGAGAACGGTCGCGCGGTCGATGTGTTCAACCCGTCCACCGGTCAGGCAATCCACAAGCTGCCGCTGGCCAGCCGCGAAACCATCCAGCACGCCATCGATGCCGCCAAGGCTGCATTCCCGGCCTGGCGCAACACGCCACCGGCCAAGCGTGCTCAGGTGATGTTCCGTTTCAAGCAACTGCTGGAGCAGAACGAAGCGCGCATCGCACAGTTGATCAGCGAAGAACACGGCAAGACTCTGGAAGACGCGGCCGGTGAACTGAAGCGCGGTATCGAGAACGTCGAGTTCGCCTGCGCAGCGCCGGAAATCCTCAAGGGCGAGTACAGCCGCAACGTCGGCCCGAACATCGATGCCTGGTCCGATTTCCAGCCGCTGGGCGTAGTGGCCGGCATCACCCCGTTCAACTTCCCGGCCATGGTGCCGCTGTGGATGTATCCGCTGGCGATCGTATGCGGCAACTGCTTCATCCTCAAGCCATCCGAGCGTGATCCAAGCTCGACCCTGCTGATCGCGCAACTGCTGCTGGAAGCCGGTTTGCCGAAGGGTGTGCTGAGTGTCGTGCATGGTGACAAGACTGCGGTGGACGCGCTGATCGAAGCGCCGGAAGTCAAAGCGCTGAGCTTTGTGGGTTCGACGCCGATTGCCGAATACATCTATGCCGAAGGCACCAAACGCGGCAAGCGCGTTCAGGCGCTGGGCGGGGCGAAGAACCACGCGGTGTTGATGCCGGATGCGGATCTGGACAACGCGGTCAGCGCCCTGATGGGCGCGGCTTACGGTTCTTGCGGCGAGCGCTGCATGGCGATTTCTGTAGCCGTGTGTGTGGGCGATCAGGTGGCGGACGCACTGGTGGCCAAACTGGTTCCACAGATCAAGGCGCTGAAAATCGGTGCCGGCACTTCTTGCGGTCTGGACATGGGGCCGCTGGTTACCGGTCAGGCACGCGACAAGGTCAGCGGTTACGTCGAAGATGGCGTGGCGGCGGGCGCGACCCTGGTAGTCGACGGTCGCGGGCTGAGCGTTGCCGGTCATGAAGAAGGTTTCTTCCTGGGTGGCTGCCTGTTCGACAATGTCACTCCTGAGATGCGCATCTATAAAGAAGAGATCTTCGGGCCGGTTCTGTGTGTCGTCCGGGTGAACAGCCTGGAAGAGGCGATGCAACTGATCAACGATCATGAATACGGCAACGGTACTTGCATCTTCACTCGTGATGGTGAAGCAGCGCGTCTGTTCTGCGACGAGATCGAAGTCGGCATGGTCGGCGTCAACGTTCCATTGCCGGTGCCGGTGGCTTACCACAGCTTTGGCGGCTGGAAGCGTTCGCTGTTCGGCGACCTGCATGCTTATGGTCCGGATGGCGTGCGCTTCTATACCCGTCGCAAGGCGATCACCCAGCGCTGGCCGCAGCGTGCGAGCCATGAAGCTTCGCAATTCGCTTTCCCTAGCTTGTAAGTAGAAGAGCAGTGCAAAGAAGGCCGACCTATTAAGGTCGGCCTTCGCGTTTCGGGGCTTTTTTGACCGATATGACAGATTTGTGAAAATAAGTGTTGACGGCAGATTCTGAATCTCTATAATTCGCCCCACTTCCGGCGCAGTCGAAACGGAAAACTCCTTGAGATTCAATGAGTTAAGTAGGTTTCGAAGGTGGATCGCTTCAGTTCATCGAAGCCTGGAAGGCGTTGGAAATGCCGGTTTGTTGGGCGCTTTCAGCGATTCGATCTTCTCGGTCGAAAGCGAAGAAAAAGAGGTGTTGACAGCAGCGTGTAACGCTGTAGAATTCGCCTCCCGCTAACGAGAGATCGGAAGCGCAAGTGGTTGAAGTTGTTGAAGAAATCTTCAAAAACTTCTGAAAATAATCACTTGACAGTAAATGAGGCTGCTGTAGAATGCGCGCCTCGGTTGAGACGAAAGATCTTAACCAACCGCTCTTTAACAACTGAATCAAGCAATTCGTGTGGGTGCTTGTGGAGTCAGACTGATAGTCAACAAGATTATCAGCATCACAAGTTACTCCGCGAGAAATCAAAGATGTAACCAACGATTGCTGAGCCAAGTTTAGGGTTTCTTAAAAACCCAAAGATGTTTGAACTGAAGAGTTTGATCATGGCTCAGATTGAACGCTGGCGGCAGGCCTAACACATGCAAGTCGAGCGGATGAAGGGAGCTTGCTCCTTGATTCAGCGGCGGACGGGTGAGTAATGCCTAGGAATCTGCCTGGTAGTGGGGGACAACGTTTCGAAAGGAACGCTAATACCGCATACGTCCTACGGGAGAAAGCAGGGGACCTTCGGGCCTTGCGCTATCAGATGAGCCTAGGTCGGATTAGCTAGTTGGTGAGGTAATGGCTCACCAAGGCGACGATCCGTAACTGGTCTGAGAGGATGATCAGTCACACTGGAACTGAGACACGGTCCAGACTCCTACGGGAGGCAGCAGTGGGGAATATTGGACAATGGGCGAAAGCCTGATCCAGCCATGCCGCGTGTGTGAAGAAGGTCTTCGGATTGTAAAGCACTTTAAGTTGGGAGGAAGGGTTGTAGATTAATACTCTGCAATTTTGACGTTACCGACAGAATAAGCACCGGCTAACTCTGTGCCAGCAGCCGCGGTAATACAGAGGGTGCAAGCGTTAATCGGAATTACTGGGCGTAAAGCGCGCGTAGGTGGTTCGTTAAGTTGGATGTGAAATCCCCGGGCTCAACCTGGGAACTGCATCCAAAACTGGCGAGCTAGAGTATGGTAGAGGGTGGTGGAATTTCCTGTGTAGCGGTGAAATGCGTAGATATAGGAAGGAACACCAGTGGCGAAGGCGACCACCTGGACTGATACTGACACTGAGGTGCGAAAGCGTGGGGAGCAAACAGGATTAGATACCCTGGTAGTCCACGCCGTAAACGATGTCAACTAGCCGTTGGGAGCCTTGAGCTCTTAGTGGCGCAGCTAACGCATTAAGTTGACCGCCTGGGGAGTACGGCCGCAAGGTTAAAACTCAAATGAATTGACGGGGGCCCGCACAAGCGGTGGAGCATGTGGTTTAATTCGAAGCAACGCGAAGAACCTTACCAGGCCTTGACATCCAATGAACTTTCCAGAGATGGATTGGTGCCTTCGGGAACATTGAGACAGGTGCTGCATGGCTGTCGTCAGCTCGTGTCGTGAGATGTTGGGTTAAGTCCCGTAACGAGCGCAACCCTTGTCCTTAGTTACCAGCACGTTATGGTGGGCACTCTAAGGAGACTGCCGGTGACAAACCGGAGGAAGGTGGGGATGACGTCAAGTCATCATGGCCCTTACGGCCTGGGCTACACACGTGCTACAATGGTCGGTACAAAGGGTTGCCAAGCCGCGAGGTGGAGCTAATCCCATAAAACCGATCGTAGTCCGGATCGCAGTCTGCAACTCGACTGCGTGAAGTCGGAATCGCTAGTAATCGCGAATCAGAATGTCGCGGTGAATACGTTCCCGGGCCTTGTACACACCGCCCGTCACACCATGGGAGTGGGTTGCACCAGAAGTAGCTAGTCTAACCTTCGGGAGGACGGTTACCACGGTGTGATTCATGACTGGGGTGAAGTCGTAACAAGGTAGCCGTAGGGGAACCTGCGGCTGGATCACCTCCTTAATCGACGACATCAGCTGCTTCATAAGCTCCCACACGAATTGCTTGATTCATTGAAGAAGACGAAAGAAGCAGCCCGAAATTGGGTCTGTAGCTCAGTTGGTTAGAGCGCACCCCTGATAAGGGTGAGGTCGGCAGTTCGAATCTGCCCAGACCCACCAATTTTGTGTGGGAAACGCCTGTAGAAATACGGGGCCATAGCTCAGCTGGGAGAGCGCCTGCCTTGCACGCAGGAGGTCAGCGGTTCGATCCCGCTTGGCTCCACCACTACTGCTTCTGAAGTAAGAGCTTAGAAATGAGCATTCCATCGGGCTGATGGTGAATGTTGATTTCTAGTCTTTGACTAGTTCGTTCTTTAAAAACTTGGGTATGTGATAGAAAGATAGACTGAAAGCCACTTTCACTGGTGGTGATCAGGCTAAGGTAAAATTTGTGAGTTCTCTTAGTTGAGAAATTCGAATTTTCGGCGAATGTCGTCTTCACAGTATAACCAGATTGCTTGGGGTTATATGGTCAAGTGAAGAAGCGCATACGGTGGATGCCTTGGCAGTCAGAGGCGATGAAAGACGTGGTAGCCTGCGAAAAGCTTCGGGGAGTCGGCAAACAGACTTTGATCCGGAGATGTCTGAATGGGGGAACCCAGCCATCATAAGATGGTTATCTTGTACTGAATACATAGGTGCAAGAAGCGAACCAGGGGAACTGAAACATCTAAGTACCCTGAGGAAAAGAAATCAACCGAGATTCCCTTAGTAGTGGCGAGCGAACGGGGACTAGCCCTTAAGTGGCTTTGAGATTAGCGGAACGCTCTGGAAAGTGTGGCCATAGTGGGTGATAGCCCTGTACGCGAAAGTCTCTTAGTCATGAAATCGAGTAGGACGGAGCACGAGAAACTTTGTCTGAATATGGGGGACCATCCTCCAAGGCTAAATACTACTGACTGACCGATAGTGAACTAGTACCGTGAGGGAAAGGCGAAAAGAACCCCGGAGAGGGGAGTGAAATAGATCCTGAAACCGTATGCGTACAAGCAGTGGGAGCAGACATTGTTCTGTGACTGCGTACCTTTTGTATAATGGGTCAGCGACTTATTTTCAGTGGCGAGCTTAACCGAATAGGGGAGGCGTAGCGAAAGCGAGTCTTAATAGGGCGTCTAGTCGCTGGGAATAGACCCGAAACCGGGCGATCTATCCATGGGCAGGTTGAAGGTTAGGTAACACTGACTGGAGGACCGAACCGACTACCGTTGAAAAGTTAGCGGATGACCTGTGGATCGGAGTGAAAGGCTAATCAAGCTCGGAGATAGCTGGTTCTCCTCGAAAGCTATTTAGGTAGCGCCTCATGTATCACTGTAGGGGTAGAGCACTGTTTCGGCTAGGGGGTCATCCCGACTTACCAAACCGATGCAAACTCCGAATACCTACAAGTGCCGAGCATGGGAGACACACGGCGGGTGCTAACGTCCGTCGTGAAAAGGGAAACAACCCAGACCGTCAGCTAAGGTCCCAAAGTTATGGTTAAGTGGGAAACGATGTGGGAAGGCTTAGACAGCTAGGAGGTTGGCTTAGAAGCAGCCACCCTTTAAAGAAAGCGTAATAGCTCACTAGTCGAGTCGGCCTGCGCGGAAGATGTAACGGGGCTCAAACCATACACCGAAGCTACGGGTATCACGCAAGTGATGCGGTAGAGGAGCGTTCTGTAAGCCTGTGAAGGTGAGTTGAGAAGCTTGCTGGAGGTATCAGAAGTGCGAATGCTGACATGAGTAACGACAATGGGTGTGAAAAACACCCACGCCGAAAGACCAAGGTTTCCTGCGCAACGTTAATCGACGCAGGGTTAGTCGGTCCCTAAGGCGAGGCTGAAAAGCGTAGTCGATGGAAAACAGGTTAATATTCCTGTACTTCTGGTTATTGCGATGGAGGGACGGAGAAGGCTAGGCCAGCTTGGCGTTGGTTGTCCAAGTTTAAGGTGGTAGGCTGAAATCTTAGGTAAATCCGGGGTTTCAAGGCCGAGAGCTGATGACGAGTTGCCTTTAGGCGACGAAGTGGTTGATGCCATGCTTCCAAGAAAAGCTTCTAAGCTTCAGATAACCAGGAACCGTACCCCAAACCGACACAGGTGGTTGGGTAGAGAATACCAAGGCGCTTGAGAGAACTCGGGTGAAGGAACTAGGCAAAATGGCACCGTAACTTCGGGAGAAGGTGCGCCGGTGAGGGTGAAGCACTTGCTGCGTAAGCCCACGCCGGTCGAAGATACCAGGCCGCTGCGACTGTTTATTAAAAACACAGCACTCTGCAAACACGAAAGTGGACGTATAGGGTGTGACGCCTGCCCGGTGCCGGAAGGTTAATTGATGGGGTTAGCTAACGCGAAGCTCTTGATCGAAGCCCCGGTAAACGGCGGCCGTAACTATAACGGTCCTAAGGTAGCGAAATTCCTTGTCGGGTAAGTTCCGACCTGCACGAATGGCGTAACGATGGCGGCGCTGTCTCCACCCGAGACTCAGTGAAATTGAAATCGCTGTGAAGATGCAGTGTATCCGCGGCTAGACGGAAAGACCCCGTGAACCTTTACTATAGCTTTGCACTGGACTTTGAATTTGCTTGTGTAGGATAGGTGGGAGGCTTTGAAGCGTGGACGCCAGTTCGCGTGGAGCCATCCTTGAAATACCACCCTGGCAACTTTGAGGTTCTAACTCAGGTCCGTTATCCGGATCGAGGACAGTGTATGGTGGGTAGTTTGACTGGGGCGGTCTCCTCCTAAAGAGTAACGGAGGAGTACGAAGGTGCGCTCAGACCGGTCGGAAATCGGTCGTAGAGTATAAAGGCAAAAGCGCGCTTGACTGCGAGACAGACACGTCGAGCAGGTACGAAAGTAGGTCTTAGTGATCCGGTGGTTCTGTATGGAAGGGCCATCGCTCAACGGATAAAAGGTACTCCGGGGATAACAGGCTGATACCGCCCAAGAGTTCATATCGACGGCGGTGTTTGGCACCTCGATGTCGGCTCATCACATCCTGGGGCTGAAGCCGGTCCCAAGGGTATGGCTGTTCGCCATTTAAAGTGGTACGCGAGCTGGGTTTAGAACGTCGTGAGACAGTTCGGTCCCTATCTGCCGTGGACGTTTGAGATTTGAGAGGGGCTGCTCCTAGTACGAGAGGACCGGAGTGGACGAACCTCTGGTGTTCCGGTTGTCACGCCAGTGGCATTGCCGGGTAGCTATGTTCGGGAAAGATAACCGCTGAAAGCATCTAAGCGGGAAACTTGCCTCAAGATGAGATCTCACTGGAACCTTGAGTTCCCTGAAGGGCCGTCGAAGACTACGACGTTGATAGGTTGGGTGTGTAAGCGCTGTGAGGCGTTGAGCTAACCAATACTAATTGCCCGTGAGGCTTGACCATATAACACCCAAGCAATCTGCAGACTCGAAAGAGATCAGATTGCGGTGTGTGAAGACGCAATGAACCGAAAGTTCGACGCTCACAAAACACCGAAAGCTGTCACATACTCAATTTGCTGAAGCGAGGCCATCTGGTCACGAGTCAGTACCCGAATTTCTTGACGACCATAGAGCGTTGGAACCACCTGATCCCATCCCGAACTCAGAAGTGAAACGATGCATCGCCGATGGTAGTGTGGGGTTTCCCCATGTGAGAGTAGGTCATCGTCAAGATTAAATTCCGAAACCCCAATTGCGAAAGCAGTTGGGGTTTTGTTTTGCCCGCAGGAAAGTTCTTACAGCATTCTCAGCCGCCCTGCGGCTGTCCTCGCCGGCCGACAATGCTAAGGTTCAGCCCTAGCTTTTGTACTTTTCCAAGGAAGCCTTCATGCCGGACACTCAGTCCCTCAACGCTGCATTCATGGTCGTTCAGAGCAACAGCCTGGATGAACTGCGCAGCCTTGTGATCAGCATCATGCGGCGCTATCCATTGGCCCCCCTGGAGAACGAAATCGCGCTCGTGCAGAGCAACGGCATCGCTCAATGGCTCAAGTTGGCACTGGCTGAGGATCCTGAAGAAGACGATTCAGGCGGCTGTGGTATCGCCGCCGCTATCGACGTGCAATTGCCGGGCAGTTTCATGTGGCAGCTGTACCGGATGGTTCTGGGGCGAGAGGAAATTCCAGCGAAGTCGTTGCTCGACAAGGCGCCGCTGACCTGGCGTCTGATGCGCCTGTTGCCACAGGTTATCAACCGTCAACATTTCGAACCGCTGCAACGCTTCCTCACCCATGACACCGATCTGCGCAAGCGCTACCAGTTGTCCGAACGTCTGGCAGACCTCTTCGACCAATACCAGGTTTACCGCGCAGATTGGCTTGAGGACTGGGCGGAGGGTCGTCATCAACTCCGCAATGTAAGAGGTGAAGCGAAACCGCTCTCACCGTCCAGTTGCTGGCAGGCAGAGTTATGGCGTGCTCTGCTGGATGACGTAGGCGAGCAAGGCATGGCCCAAAGTCGGGCGGGCGTGCACCAGCGATTCATGGAGCGCATCAACAGTCTTGAGCACGCACCTGTCGGTCTTCCCCAGCGGGTCATCGTATTCGGAATTTCGTCGCTGCCTGCTCAGGTACTGGAGGCATTGGCCGGGCTATCCCGTTTCAGCCAGGTTTTGTTGTGCGTCCATAACCCCTGTCGTTATCACTGGGCCGATATCGTTGCCGACAAGGATCTCTTGCGTCACCAGTACAAGCGGCAGGCTCGAAAAAACGGCATGCCTGTAGTGCTGGATTCGGAAACGCTCCACCAACATGCTCACCCGCTACTCGCAGCGTGGGGCAAGCAAGGTCGTGATTACATCAGCCTTCTCGACAGCTACGACGAGCCTGACAGCTATCGTGCAGCATTTCGCAACGGACGCATCGATCTGTTCAGCGAAACCCAGCCGAACAACATGCTCAACCAATTACAGGACGACATTCTGGAACTGCGACCGCTCAGCGAGACTCGAGCACTTTGGCCGGCAGTCGATCTGACTCAAGACAACTCGATCCGCTTTCACATTGCCCATAGCGCCCAGCGCGAAGTGGAAATTCTTCACGACCAGCTCCTGGCCCGTTTCAATGCCAACCCCCAATTACGCCCTCGCGATGTGATCGTGATGGTGCCTGACATCGATAGTTATGCGCCGCATATCCGAGCCGTATTCGGGCAGCTCGACCGTCAGGACCCACGTTTCATTCCTTTCACCATGGCCGATCAGGGGCAGCGCGGGCGGGATCCATTGCTGATCGCTGTCGAACATCTGCTCAAACTGCCGGACAGCCGTTTTCCCGTCAGTGAGATCCTCGACTTGCTCGACGTTCCTGCGTTACGCGCCAGGTTTGGTGTGCAGGAGCGAGACTTGCCGACCCTGCATCGGTGGATTGAAGGGGCCGGCGTACGTTGGGGCATCGATGCCGGACAACGTGCCGGACTGGGATTGCCCGACCAACTGGAGCAAAACAGTTGGCGCTTCGGCTTGCGTCGGATGCTGCTCGGTTATGCCGTTGGCAGTTCCGGTGCCTGTGGAGATATCGAGCCTTACGATGAGATCGGTGGTCTCGATGCTGCATTGATCGGTCCGTTGGTGGCGTTGCTGGATGCACTGGAACTCTCGCATCAGCAACTGATGAAACCCGCGCAACCACAGGAGTGGGGACATCGGCTTCAGGCGTTGATGCAGCTGTTTTTCAAGCCCGAAGATGAGCATGACGACTACCTGTTGGCTCAGCTCGAGGAGTTGCGTGAAACCTGGCTGGAAACCTGCGAGGCCGTCGGTCTGCTGGAGGAGCTGCCACTGACCGTCGTCCGTGAGGCCTGGCTGGCGGGGCTGGATCAGGGGCGTCTGTCGCAGCGCTTCCTGGCCGGAGCTGTGAACTTTTGTACGCTGATGCCAATGCGCGCGATCCCGTTCAAGCTGGTTTGCCTGTTGGGTATGAACGACGGCGATTATCCACGCGCTCAACCGCCGCTGGACTTCGATCTTATGGGCAGCGACTACCGGCCGGGGGATCGTTCCCGTCGGGAGGATGATCGCTATCTTCTGCTCGAAGCGCTCTTGTCCGCCCGTCATCAGCTCTACATCAGTTGGGTGGGCCGAAGCATTCGCGACAACAGTGAGCGGCCAGCCTCAGTGTTGATCGGCCAGTTGCGCGATCATCTCGCCAATGGATGGCGATCGGCTGATGACAATGAGGATCTTCTGATTGCCATGACTCAAGAGCATCCATTGCAGCCATTCAGTTCGCGCTACTTCCATGAGGAAGACAAGCTGTTCAGCTACGCCAGCGAGTGGCAGGTGCTGCATCAACCTCACGAACAGAACGACGTAGCTACAATGCTTGCGCCCCATACCCAGGAAGAACCGTTGAGTCTGGAACTGCTGCAGGACTTTCTGCGCAATCCGGTCCGACATTTTTTCACTCAGCGACTCAAGGTTTACTTCGAAGCGGCGCAGGTACCTCAGGCTGACGAGGAGCCTTTTGTGCTGGATGCATTGCAGCGATACATGCTCAGCGACAGCTTGCTCGGGGCAGCCATGAGGCTCCCGGACAACGTAGATAAGGCGCTCGAGTCTCAGGCCCGACGCCTCCAAAACAGCGGACTGTTGCCCATGGCCGGATTCGGTGAATGCCTTCAGCGAGAGCTGATCGAGCCTTTGCCTGACTTGTTGCAACGCTATCAACAACTGTTGGCGTTATGGCCAACCCCCCTGACCAACGCGCTACCGATCAATTTTGAATGGCAGGAACTGCGCCTTGAAGGATGGCTGGGAGGTTTGCACCGACGCGCCGATGGCGGCGTACTCTCGGTCACAACAATCCCCAACAGCATTGGCTCGATCAAGAACCGCAAATGGCATCGCCTGACCAAGCCCTGGGTCAGCCATCTTGTCGCGTGTGCCAGTGGCCTTTCCCTGACGACCGCACTGGTAGCCAGCGATGACACGCTCCTTCTGGAACCTCTGGAACAGACTCGAGCGGGACGAATTCTTGAGGATCTGCTCCTCGCTTGGCAGACGGGCATGCGCCAGCCACTGCCGGTCGCGGTGAAAACAGCTTTCGCATGGCTGGGGCAGACAGATCCGGTCAAGGCTGAAGCGGCTGCCCGCAAAGCCTATGAGGGCGATGGTCAGACCAACGAAGGTGAACGTCGCGAAAGTCCGGCTCTGACCCGACAATTCGCCGACTTCGATGCACTGCAGGCGGATGAAACCTTCTCCGGTTGGTGTGATGCACTGTATCGCCCTTTGCTTGAGGCGCCGTGGCGCTCATGGACTTATGAGGAGGCAGGCGCATGAGCAACCAACAGCCTCTCGCGCTGGCATTCCCGTTAAGGGGCAGTCAACTGATTGAGGCCAGTGCGGGCACTGGCAAGACGTTCACCATTTCGGCTTTATATCTGCGATTGATCCTCGGCCACGGAGGCGAGGGGAGTGGTTTCGGTCGTGAGCTGTTACCCCCGCAGATTCTCGTGGTGACCTTCACCGACGCGGCGACCAAAGAACTGCGCGAACGTATACGTACACGTCTGGCCGAGGCCGCCCGTTTCTTCCGTGACGAGACGCCTCCCCCTGATGCGCTGATCGATGAATTGCGTGCACAGTTCGATCCGCAACAATGGCCCGGTTGCGCCAATCGCCTGGATATCGCCGCGCAATGGATGGACGAAGCCGCTGTTTCGACGATCCACAGCTGGTGTCAGCGAATGCTGCGCGAGCATGCATTCGACAGCGGCAGTCTGTTTACCCAGACCCTGGAAACCGATCACAGCGACCTGCTCGGCGAAGTCTTGCGCGATTACTGGCGGCTGTTCTGCTATCCGATGCAGGGCGATGCCTTGAACTGGGTTCGCAGTCATTGGGCAGGCCCGGCGGCCTTGTTGCCGCGTGTGCGTGGACTGTTTGGCACCGAGCGCGAAGGGGATTCAGACAAGACACCATCCGAACTGATCGAAGAATGCCTGCAGGAACGCCGTGCGGCATTGGTTGAGTTGAAGGGACCATGGCGGCAGTGGGCCGATGAGCTACTCGCCATCTGCCATCAGGGCGTCGCCAACAAAACCGTGGACGGGCGCAAGATGCAGGCCCGCTATTTCGAGCCCTGGTTCGAAAAGCTCAAGGCCTGGGCCGAGGACGAGGCGCTCGAACAACTGGATATCGGCACCGGCTTCGCCCGGCTCACGCCGGATGGCATGGCTGAAGCCTGGAAAGGCGAGCCGCCGAGTCACCCGGGCCTGGATGCAATGCCGGTGCTCAAGTCGAGCCTGGACAATTTGCCGACGCCCGATGCGGCTGTGCTGCAGCATGCTGCCAAATGGGTCGGTGCCCGCTTTGAAGACGAGAAGCACCGTCGGGCCGAAATGGGTTTTGACGACATGCTGTTGCGTCTGGATGCGGCCTTGCAGTCCGACGGTGGGGAACGTCTCGCCACGCTCATCCGCGAGCAGTTCCCGGTCGCCCTGATCGATGAGTTCCAGGACACGGACCCGGTGCAGTACCGGATCTTCGAAAGTATTTATCGCATTGAAGAGGATAACCCCGAGACCGGGCTATTCCTGATCGGCGATCCGAAGCAGGCGATCTATGCCTTCCGTGGCGCGGACATCTACACCTATCTGCGAGCCCGGCAGGCCACAACCGGGCGCCTGCATACACTGGGCACCAATTTCCGTTCCAGTCACGGGATGGTCAGTGCGGTCAACCATGTGTTCGAACGTGCGGAGTCCCGTGAGCAAGGGCGCGGAGCATTTCTGTTCCGAGAGAAAAACGGCGTTAACCCGGTGCCGTTCCAGCCTGTGCAGGCTCAGGGGCGTAAAGAACATTTGCAAGTATCCGGGCAGGACGTACCGGCGCTGAACATCTGGCATTTATCCACCGACAAGCCACTGTCCGGGGCGGTCTATCGTCAGCAGTTGGCGGCAGCCTGCGCCAGTGAGATCACGACCCTGCTCAATGGCGGCCAAACCGGTCGCACCGGGTTTGTGCAGGAGGGCAAGGATTGGCGCGGGCTGCGACCAGCGGACATAGCGATCCTGGTGCGCGATGGTAAAGAGGCGCAGGCGATACGCGGTGAACTTGCAGCGCGCGGGGTCCGCAGCGTTTATCTGTCGGACAAGGACTCGGTGTTTGCCGCTCAGGAAGCCCATGATCTGCTGTCATGGCTCAAGGCATGCGCCGAGCCGGATGTCGAACGCTCCCTGAAAGCCGCGCTGGCGTGCATCACCCTGAATCTGCCACTGGCTGAGCTGGAGCGTCTTAATCAGGACGAACTGGTCTGGGAAACCCGGGTCATGCAGTTCCGTGGTTATCGTGAGCTCTGGCGCAAGCAAGGGGTGCTGCCGATGCTGCGGCGCCTGCTGCACGACTTTCAATTACCGCAGATGCTCATCGCCCGCAGTGATGGCGAGCGGGTGCTGACCAACCTGTTGCACCTGTCGGAATTGTTGCAACAGGCTGCGTCGGAGCTCGATGGCGAGCAGGCACTGATCCGTCATCTGGCCGAGCATCTGGCGCTGTCCGGCCAGGCAGGCGAAGAACAGATCCTGCGTCTTGAGAGCGACGAACAACTGGTCAAGGTCGTGACCATTCACAAGTCCAAGGGGCTTGAATACCCGTTGGTGTTCCTGCCTTTCATCTGTTCGGCCAAACCTGTGGATGGCAGTCGGTTGCCGCTGCATTATCACGATGAGTCCGGCAAGGCCCGCATCAGTCTGAAACCCGACGCCGAACTGATCGCCCTGGCGGACAACGAGCGCCTGGCAGAGGACCTTCGGTTGCTCTACGTCGCGCTGACCCGCGCACAACATGCGTGCTGGCTCGGAGTGACGGATCTCAAACGCGGCAATCACAGCAGTTCGGTGTTGCACCTTTCTGCGCTGGGCTATCTGTTGGGTGGCGGCGCAATGTTGAATGAGTCCAGCGGATTGGCTCGTTGGCTGAGCGATCTTCAACAGGATTGTCCGGCGCTGAGCGTTGTTGAAATGCCGGAGGCTACCGGCGAGGAGTATCAGCCCCCGCGTAACGAGGCCACGCTACGTGCCACCCTTTTACCGGCTCGCAAGGCCAGCGAGAACTGGTGGATCGCTTCGTACAGCGCCTTGCGCATCAGTGATGTGCTGAGCGTCGGCAACGATGAAGCTCCCGACAGTCCGCAAGCGCAAAAGCTGTTTGACGACGAACGCCTCGATCCCGAAGCTCCACGCGAGATCATCGCCGGCGGGGCTGACATTCACCGTTTCCCCCGTGGACCGAATCCTGGAACGTTTCTTCACGGTTTGCTGGAGTGGGCGGGGGAGGAAGGGTTCGCGGTGACTCGCGAGTCGCTGGACGACGCGATTGCCAGGCGTTGCAATCGGCGGGGCTGGGAAGGCTGGATCACCACCCTCGGTGACTGGTTGCAACACTTGCTCAAACTGCCACTGCCTGTGGGCCTCGACCAACCGCCAGTGGTGCTCGAGCAATTGAAGCAATATCGGGTCGAGATGGAATTCTGGTTCGCCAGCCACAAAGTCGACGTGCTCAAGCTTGACGAGCAGGTGCGACAGTTCACCCAAAACGGTGTTGCCCGGGGCGGTGCGGAGGCGGTGCAGCTCAATGGCATGTTCAAAGGCTTTATCGACCTGACGTTCGAGCATGAAGGTCGTTACTACGTGGCCGATTACAAATCCAACTGGCTGGGTGTCGATGACGCTGCGTATACCGAACGCGCCATGGAACAGTCGATTCTCGACAACCGGTACGACCTGCAATACGTGCTGTATCTGTTGGCTCTGCATCGTCAGCTCAAGGCGCGGCTTGTCGACTACGACTACGACCGGCATATCGGCGGCGCGTTGTATCTGTTCCTGCGCGGGACGCGCGCCCCTGGCGGTGGCGTCTACTTCGCGCGACCACCACGGGAGCTGATCGAGCGCCTGGACTTCATGTTCCAGGGCAAACCGCAACCCAAGGCCGAGCCCGCGTGGGAACAGGGAGTACTGCTATGAGCCGGACATTCACCGACCTGCTGCCAACGCCACTGACCGCCGAAAACCTCGCGCAACTGACGCCCCTGACCCGTGCCGATGATCTACTGCTGTTGCTGACCCAATGGGTCGAGCGTGGCTGGTTGCGGGCACTGGACAAAGCCTTCGTGGCCTTTCTTCATGAGTTGGCACCCGATATCGATCCGCTGGTATTGCTCGCCGCCGCATTGACCAGTCACCAGCTCGGCCATGGTCATGTCTGCCTGGATCTGTTCGAAACCCTCAAGGCGCCGGATTTCGCTCTGTCCCTGCCGCCGGAGGGTGACGCGCAACCCGGCGTGTTGCTGCTGCCATCGCAACTGCTGGATACCCTCGACGGAGCGCACTGGTGCAAGGTGCTGGCGGGCAGTTCTCTGGTGGCACTGGGCGCCGACGAAGGCGCGTCGGCTCGGGAGCGCCCGCTGGTGTTGTCCGGCAAACGCTTGTACTTGCGGCGCTATTGGGCCTACGAGCGGCGTATCGACAACGCATTGCGTCAGCGCCTCGCGGAGCAGGAAGCGACACCACCCGATCTCGCACGCCGGCTGGACACACTGTTCGATCCGGCCCAGCGCGCAGATGTCATCGACTGGCAGAAACTCGCCTGCGCCCTGGCCACCCGAAGTGCCTTCAGCATCATCACCGGCGGTCCGGGCACCGGCAAAACGACAACGGTGGTCCGTCTACTGGCGCTGCTCCAGGCACCTGCGGTCGAGGCGCATCAACCATTGCGAATTCGGCTCGCGGCGCCTACCGGGAAAGCCGCGGCGCGGTTGACCGAGTCCATCAGTCAGCAGGTGCAATCGCTGAAGGTCGCTGACAGCGTCCGGGAAAAAATCCCGACCGAGGTGACCACGGTGCACCGCCTGCTGGGCAGCCGTCCCGGCACTCGGCATTTTCGCCATCATGCCGCTAACCGTCTGCCCCTGGACGTGCTGGTGGTCGATGAAGCGTCGATGATCGACCTGGAAATGATGGCCAACCTGCTCGATGCCTTGCCGCCTCATGCCCGGTTGGTGTTGTTGGGCGACAAGGATCAACTGGCCTCGGTGGAGGCTGGCGCAGTGCTGGGGGATTTGTGTCGCGATGCCGAAGCGGGTTGGTACAGTCCGCAGACCCGCCAGTGGTTGGAAAGTGTAAGCGGCGAATCCCTGCAGGAAAGCGGCTTGCACGAAGGCTCTGACGGTTCGCACCCGCTGGCCCAGCAGGTGGTGATGCTGCGTCATTCGCGGCGTTTCGGCGAGGGCAGCGGCATCGGCCAGCTGGCGCGACGGGTGAATCAGCAACTTCCGATTGAGGCTCGGCAGTTGCTGGAAGCCAATGCTCATGGCGATGTGTTTTCGTTGCCGCTTCAAAACGAACACGACCGGAAACTCGAGCACCTGGTACTCGATGGTCACGGCGAAGGCCCCCACGGTTATCGACACTATCTGAGCGTTTTGCGCGATCGACGCCCTGCGAGTGGTACGCCGCTCGAGCATCCAGGCTGGGTCGATTGGGCGCGTGACGTCCTGCAGGCCTTCGATACCTTCCAGTTGTTGTGCGCAGTGCGCAAAGGGCCGTGGGGTGTCGAGGGGCTGAACCAGCGCATCACTGACGCGTTGCTCAAGGCGCGGCTGATCGAGAGCAACCAGCAATGGTACGAAGGTCGGCCGGTGCTGATGACTCGAAACGACTACGGTCTGGGGCTGATGAACGGTGACATCGGCATCGCCCTGAAATTGCCCGAGCTCGATGGACCGGATGCCGGTAAATCCGTATTGCGAGTGGCGTTTCCGCGTAACGACGGGCGCGGCGGGGTTCGCTTCGTGCTGCCGAGCCGGCTCAACGATGTCGAGACCGTCTTTGCGATGACGGTGCACAAGTCTCAGGGCTCGGAGTTCGCCCATACCGCGCTGATACTGCCGGACGCCCTGAATCCCGTGTTGACCAAGGAACTGATCTACACCGGAATTACCCGGGCCAAGGACTGGTTCACCTTGATTGAACCCCGCAGTGGCGTATTCGAGGAGGCAGTACAACGTAAGGTGAAGCGCTTGAGCGGGCTGATGCTTGAACTGGAAGAAGGGACTACGCCTCGAGGATGAAGGGGCTTTCGATTACTGCCGATCTTTGACCGGCCGGTCAGGGGCGCTGTATCGCTGGCGTTCCAACGCTGTGCTATCGTTGCGGCATCATTTCGTAACGATCCAAGAGAATCCTTGCATGAAGGTGGCTGTCTGGGCGACAGAGCGCGTAGTTGGCTGCAAGTGGGCATTGCTTGCCGGTGTGCTCTTTTGGTTCACGGGTGTGGCCGCTGCCCAGACTCAGACCCCGGTGGGCATGGCCGAACAGCGGGCCAAATCCGTCACCCAGGTTGTCCTCGGCATCCTCAGTTATGCGCGCTGGCCGGTAGAGCCGGCGCAGTTGCGTCTGTGCATCGTCGGACCGACCGAGTACACCGACGACCTGGTCAAGGGCACGACTCAGGCCACGGGGCGTCCGGTCATCGTGCGTCGACTGTTGGCCGACAACCCGGCCCTCGTCAGCGAGTGCGACGCGGTCTACATCGGCAAACTCACTACCGACGAACGCAGCCGGCTGTTCGCGTCTCTGATCGGCCATCCGGTGCTGAGCATCAGCGAAGGCGGTGATCAGTGCACGGTCGGCAGCCTGTTCTGCCTGCGGGTCGGCGATGAACAAGTGTCGTTCGAGGTCAATCTCGACTCCGTCGCCCGCAGTGGCGTGCGCATCCATCCCAGCGTGCTGCAGTTGTCGCGCCGCAAACCGGCGGTGCCATGAGACGCGACAAATCCACAGAGCGTCCGACCCTGGGCTCGGTCATCGGCCGTGGCAACCTGATTGTGGCGCTGGTTGCCGTGGCAATGGCCAGTGTGTCGCTGACGCTGCTTGGGGTGCTGGCACTGCGGGTCTATGCCGATCACAACCTGCACTTGATCGCCCGCTCGATCAGTTACACGGTGGAAGCCGCCGTGGTGTTCAACGACAAGGCCGCCGCGACCGAAGCGCTGGCATTGATCGCCTCGACCGAAGAAGTGGCCGATGCCCAGGTGCTGGACACTCAGGGTCAATTGATCGCGCGCTGGCAGCGTCCGGAGAACGGCCTGTTTTCCGAATTGGAGATGCAGGTCGCGCGGGCCATTCTGGAAAAACCCATTAGCCTGCCGATCCTGCATCAGGATCGAGAGATCGGTCGCATCTTGTTGATCGGCCACGGCGGCAGCCTGATGCGCTTTCTGTTGAGCGGGTTGGCGGGGATCATTCTCTGCACGGCGATCAGTGCCTGGGTCGCGCTCTTTCTGGCGCGACTGCAGTTGCGCAGGATCATCGGCCCGTTGCACAGCCTGGCGGCAGTGGCGCATGCCGCCCGAAGTGAGCGGGCGCTGGACCGACGCGTACCTCGGGCGAAGATTGCCGAGCTGGATAACCTGGGCAATGACTTCAATGCCTTGCTCGATGAGCTCGAAGACTGGCAAACCCACCTGCAAAGCGAGAACGAAACCCTCGCCCACCAGGCCAGCCACGACAGCCTCACCGGATTGCCGAACCGGGCCTTTTTCGAAGGCCGCCTGATCCGTGCGCTACGCAACGCCCACAAACTGAACGAGCGCGTGGCGGTGCTGTTTCTCGACAGCGACCGATTCAAGAACATCAACGACAGCTTCGGTCATGCCGCCGGCGACGCAGTGCTGGTGGCGGTGGCCAATCGGGTGCGGGCGCAGCTGCGTGAGGAAGATCTTGTCGCGCGTCTGGGCGGTGATGAGTTTGCAGTCCTGCTGACGCCCTTGCACAAGACCGAAGACGCCGAGCGCATTGCCGACAAGATCCTCGCCAGCATGGACACCCCGATTGCGCTGCCGGGCGACAGCAGTGTCGTGACGTCGCTCAGTATCGGCATCGCCGTTTACCCCGATCATGGCGCCACGCCCGGCACCTTGCTCGATGCGGCGGATGCCGCGATGTATCAAGCCAAGCGCTTGTCGCGCGGCGCCCAATTCACGGCCGGGTCGGAGCACCCGGTCGACCCCGTTCAAACCAGGAGCTGATGCCGTGTTCTCACTTTCCATTCGACTGTTTTCCACCCTGTTGCTGACGGCCATGCTGGCCTTGACCGGTTGCCAGACCGCCCCACAAAAAGGCCTGACGCCGGCTCAGGTTGCTGTCCTCAAGCAGCAAGGCTTCGAGTTGACCGATGACGGCTGGGAGTTCGGCCTGTCGGGCAAAGTGTTGTTTGGCAGCGATGTCGAAAGCCTGAACCAGCAAAGTACCGAAATCGTCGAGCGTATCGGCAAGGCGCTGCTGGGGGTCGGTATCGAACGGGTGCGGGTCGATGGTCACACCGACGCTTCGGGCAAGGAAACCTATAACCAGCAGCTGTCACTGCGTCGCGCGAAAAGCGTCGGCAAAGTGCTGACCTCGGTCGGCATGAAGGAAGAGAACATCCAGTTGCAAGGCCTCGGCAGCCGCGAACCGGTCGCTTCCAACGACACCGCAGCCGGCCGCACCGAAAACCGCCGGGTGTCGATCGTGGTCAGCGCCGATTAATCGGCGAACTGCATTTCGCGGGTCTCACCCATCAACAGACCCTGATTGCGCTCGGTCACCTCTCGGATGTAATCCCACAACAGGGTAATCCGCTTGAGCTTGCGCAGATCCTCCCGGCAGTACATCCAGAACTGCCGGGTGATATCGATTTCCTCCGGCAACACCGGTAGCAGACGCGGATCCTGAGCCGCGAGGAAGCACGGCAGAATCGCCAGCGACCTTCCTTGCTGCGCCGCCACGAATTGGGCGATCACGCTGGTGCTGCGCAAATGGGCGCTGGCGCCGGGCAACACGTTCGCCAGATACAGCAGCTCCGAGCTGAACGCCAGGTCATCCACGTAACTGATGAATTGATGCTTGCCCAGATCGGCGGGGCGGCGGATCGGTGGGTGTTTGTCCAGGTAATCCTGGGTCGCGTAGAGCTGCAAGCGGTAGTCGCAGAGTTTGCAGCACACGTACGGTCCGTGTTCCGGGCGTTCGAGGGCGATGACAATGTCGGCCTCGCGCTTGGACAGGCTGATGAAGTGCGGCAGCGGCAGGATGTCCACGGAGATTGCCGGGTAAGCGTCGACAAAGTGGCTCAGTTGCGGGGTGATGAAGAAGCTGCCGAATCCTTCCGTGCAGCCCATCCGCACATGCCCGGACAGCGCGACGCCGGAGCCGGACACCTGCTCGCAGGCCATGTGCAGCGTGCTTTCAATCGACTCGGCATAACTCAGCAGACGCTGGCCTTCGGCAGTCAGCACGAAACCGCTGGTGCGCGACTTTTCGAACAGCAAAGTGCCGAGCGCCGCTTCCAGCGAACTGATCCGCCGCGACACGGTGGTGTAGTCCACCGCCAGGCGTTTGGCTGCCGTGCTGGCCTTGCGGGTACGGGCGACTTCGAGGAAAAACTTGAGGTCGTCCCAGTTCAGCGAGCCTAGAGAGGTGATGTTTTTTTGCATGATGGACGGGCTTATATGTGCGTTCTTATTAGAAGTTTGCACATCTATACTCCAAAAACGGTCCGACAACCAATTCGTGACACACGCCTCATCTCAAGGCGGATCTTTCGCCTTGGCTCCCAAGATAAAAACAATTTCCGGAGACCAGCATGAACGCATCGCTTACGCCCAACGAAACCACGATCCAGAAGGTCAAGCTGCTGATCGACGGCGAGTGGGTCGAGTCGCAGACCACCGAGTGGCACGACATCGTCAACCCGGCGACCCAGCAGGTTCTGGCCAGGGTTCCGTTCGCCACCGCCGCTGAAGTCGACGCCGCCGTCAGCGCCGCCCAGCGCGCCTTCCAGACCTGGAAGCTGACCCCGATCGGCGCGCGCATGCGCATCATGCTCAAGCTGCAAGCGTTGATCCGCGAGCATTCCAAACGCATCGCCGTGGTGCTGAGCGCCGAGCAGGGCAAGACCATTGCCGACGCCGAGGGCGATATTTTCCGTGGCCTGGAAGTGGTCGAACACGCCTGCTCCATCGGCAGCCTGCAAATGGGCGAGTTCGCCGAGAACGTCGCCGGCGGCGTCGACACCTACACCCTGCGCCAGCCGATCGGTGTTTGTGCCGGCATCACGCCGTTCAATTTCCCGGCGATGATTCCGCTGTGGATGTTCCCGATGGCCATCGCCTGCGGCAACACCTTTGTACTCAAGCCATCCGAACAGGATCCGCTGTCGACCATGCTGCTGGTGGAACTGGCGATCGAAGCCGGCATTCCGGCCGGTGTATTGAACGTCGTGCACGGTGGCAAGGACGTGGTCGATGGCCTGTGCACCCACAAAGACATCAAGGCCGTTTCGTTCGTCGGTTCGACCGCCGTCGGCACCCACGTTTATGACCTGGCCGGTAAACACGGCAAGCGCGTGCAATCGATGATGGGCGCGAAGAACCACGCGGTGGTGCTGCCGGATGCCAATCGCGAGCAAGCGCTCAATGCACTGGTCGGCGCCGGTTTCGGTGCGGCCGGTCAGCGTTGCATGGCCACCTCGGTGGTGGTGCTGGTGGGGGCGGCCAAACAGTGGCTGCCGGATCTGAAAGCGCTGGCGCAGAAACTCAAGGTCAACGCCGGCAGCGAGCCGGGCACCGATGTCGGTCCGGTCATTTCGAAAAAGGCCAAGGCGCGGATTCTCGACCTGATCGAAAGCGGTATCAAAGAAGGCGCCAAACTCGAGCTGGACGGTCGCGACATCAGCGTGCCGGGCTACGAGAACGGCAACTTCGTCGGCCCGACCCTGTTCTCCGGGGTGACCACCGACATGCAGATCTACACCCAGGAAATCTTCGGCCCGGTGCTGGTGGTGCTGGAAGTCGACACCCTCGATCAGGCCATTGCGCTGGTCAACGCCAACCCGTTCGGCAACGGCACAGGCCTGTTCACCCAGAGCGGCGCGGCGGCGCGTAAATTCCAGACTGAAATCGACGTCGGCCAGGTCGGCATCAACATCCCGATTCCGGTGCCGGTACCGTTCTTCAGCTTCACCGGTTCGCGCGGTTCGAAACTTGGCGACCTCGGCCCGTACGGCAAGCAAGTGGTGCAGTTCTACACCCAGACCAAAACGGTTACGGCGCGCTGGTTCGATGACGACAGCGTCAACGACGGCGTGAACACCACCATCAACCTGCGCTGAGGAATGGCCATGAAAATCGCATTTATCGGTTTGGGCAACATGGGCGCGCCAATGGCGCGCAACCTGATCAAGGCCGGGCATTCGCTGAATCTGGTGGACCTGAACAAGACCGTGCTGGCGGAACTCGAGCAACTGGGCGGCACCATTCGCGCTTCGGCTCGCGAAGCCGCTGAAGATGCAGAACTGGTGATCACCATGCTGCCTGCCGCGGTGCATGTCCGTAGCGTCTGGCTTGGTGAAGACGGTGTTCTCGCGGGGATCGGCAAAGGCGTGCCGGCAGTGGATTGCAGCACCATCGATCCGCAGACTGCGCGCGATGTGGCGGCCGCGGCTGCCAAACAAGGCGTGGCCATGGCCGATGCACCGGTGTCCGGTGGTACCGGCGGCGCCACGGCGGGGACGCTGACCTTCATGGTCGGCGCCACTCCTGAACTGTTCGCCACCCTGCAACCGGTGCTGGCGCAGATGGGCCGCAACATCGTGCATTGCGGTGAGGTCGGTACCGGCCAGATCGCCAAGATCTGCAACAACCTGTTGCTCGCCATTTCGATGGTCGGCGTCAGCGAAGCGATGGCGCTGGGCGATGCGCTGGGGATCGACACCACGGTGCTCGCCGGAATCATCAACAGCTCGACCGGCCGTTGCTGGAGTTCGGAAATGTACAACCCGTGGCCGGGCATCGTCGAAACGGCGCCGGCCTCGCGCGGCTATACCGGTGGCTTCGGCGCCGAGCTGATGCTCAAGGATCTGGGGCTGGCCACCGAGGCGGCACGTCAGGCCCATCAGCCAGTCATGCTGGGCGCGGTGGCGCAGCAGTTGTATCAGGCGATGAGTCAGCGCGGGGAAGGGGGCAAGGACTTCTCGGCGATCATCAACAGCTATCGCAAGCCGCAGTAATCGTCTTCAGATCCAATGCAGTAGGTGTTGCCGGGAAATCACGTCGGGTGGTTTCCCGGCCTTTTTGTATCAGGCGAACACGAAATATTTGCGCACGGTCTCGACCACTTCCCAAGTGCCTTTCATGCCCGGCTCGACCACGAAGATGTCGCCGGCGCGCAGGTGGATTGGCTCCATGCCGTCCGGGGTAATCACGCAGTAGCCTTCCTGGAAATGGCAGTACTCCCACTTCACGTAATCGACCCGCCACTTGCCCGGCGTGCAGATCCAGGTGCCCATGATCTTGCTGCCGTCTTCGCTGGTGTAGGCGTTGAGGTTGACGGTGTGCGGGTCGCCCTCGAGCTTTTCCCATTTGCAGGCGTCGAGTACGGGCAGCGGGTGGGTGTCGCGCAAAACGGTGATAGGTGCGGTCATTGGTGAGTTCCAGAATGGGCCTTTGAGCGGAAGCTGCACCCTATAGCGCCGGGTACTTTGCCAATTGTCTGGGCTCGACATTCAGTTGCTCATAAACGCAACAACGATTTGCACTGAACGGTTAATCAATGACCCTTGGAACATTAATCAAAGCAATGTACTGATCTGGAACAAGGGTTATGAACTTATAACAAAATTACTTGCTTTAATTTCGCAGGTGATACGCCAGCGAAGTCATCGCTAGTTTGCTTTCCATAGTTGGGCTGAGCGCGGCGGGGCGCTCCATCCTACCCAGACATTGTTAAGTAAATATGTCGCTCCGACCCATCGTCCGCACCAATCGAGTGCAGCATTTACGGGCGTGTGCACGTCCGTCTCAGATCAAATAAAAAACTTTGAACAGCTCGTTGACTCTCCCCTTAAGGGCAGAGTTTAGATTTCCGCCGCGCGAGAAGTTGCTGTAGGAAAAGTTACTTCTCGTATGCGGAAAATATGAGTCAGCCACGACATATAGGGAGATAGAAATGAACAATCCATTGGACTTGGAACAGGTCATTGGCAGCACCCGCGCCATTCTCGCGCAGTTGCTAGTAATGAGCGCCGATGAAATCGATGAGCACAGCAGCATCGTCGAAGATCTGGGGGCGGATTCGCTGGACATCGTCGACCTCAGCTTCCAGCTGGGCCGCCAGTATGGTTGCACCTTGCCCAAGACCAGCGTGCTGGACCATGCGGTAGCTGTCTGCGGGGATGCCAGCGAGTTTGTGGCCAACGGCCGGATCACTGAAAACGGCAAGGCCCTGCTGGAGCAAAGCCTGAGCGCCTACGCACCGGACCAGCTCAAGGCCGGCATGCAGCCGGCGCAGGTGTTCGCGGCCACCACAGTTCTCAACTGGGCGCAGCAATGTCGCAATCTGTTCAATTACCTGCCATCGAGCTGCCCTGACTGCAACGCCCATCAAGCCGTGCTCAACGAGCGTCAGCAAGTGGTCTGCGGTGCCTGCAGCGCACGCCTGGTGCCGGCCGATGGCGACGAAGTCTCCCGTCAACTGGTCGAGCAGTTTGTGGCCACTCACGTCAAAGAGACGGTGTAGGAGCTCACATGCGGGCACGAGAAGTCTATGTGAGCGGGTTCGGCCTGGTGGCGCCCATGGCGCTGGACGCTGCCACGTTGTTCGAGCGCATCTGCCGGAAACAATCCTGTGTCCGCGAACATCCCCGGTTCCAGGCGTTGGGGTTTCGCAACAGTGCGGCCGGGTTTATCGATGACGTGCAGTGGCAGAAGATCGCGGCTGGATTCGGTGGCAATGCAGCGCTGCACCCGCGTCAGAGCGTGCTGGCCGAGTACGTCGCGCGTCAGGCGTTGCGGCACGCCGGTCTGACTCCGGCCGACGTTGCCCACAGCCGCAGCGGCCTGTTCCTGGGGGCCAATAAATACTGTGCCGACAGTCACGATCTGCAGCGGGTCAGTCGATGCATGGATGACGCGGGGCGAGTCGATCTGGATCGCCTGCTCGACCATCCGGCACCGCCGAGCGCTGCGTTCGTGCGTCGGGTTGATCAACAGACCCAGCACCTGGCGGACTGGCTCGGTATACGCGACTGCATCTCGACCCATTCCGACGCTTGTGCCGCCGGCACCATGGCCATCGGCAGCGCCTACCGGGCGATCGAGCGCGGTGAGGTGGATCTGGCGATTTGCGGTGCCGTGGAGCTGATGGCCAACGAGCTGCCTTATTACATGTTCAACAGCCTTGGCGCGCTGTGCCAGGCCGACCTGCCGGCAGGCGAGCAGAGCCGTCCCTTCATGCCGGATCGCAGTGGTTTTGTGCTCAGCGAAGGCGCGGCCCTGGTGATTCTCGAATCCGCCGAGCATGCCCGACGACGCAAGGCCAGGCCATTGGGACGAGTGTTGGGCTACGCCAATGTCTGCGAAGCCCAGAAGATGACCTCCAGCAGCCGGGATGGCAGCAAGTACGAGGAATGCATGGACGCTGCAATCGAAGATGCCGGGCTGCTGCGCAGTGCCGTGCAACACGTCAATACCCACGGGACTTCCACCCAGGCCAACGACAGTTGCGAGGCCCTGGCCCTGCAACGGCTGTTTGGCGAATGTCGGGACTTCATGACCTTCACCGCCAACAAGTCGGCCATGGGTCACTCTCTGGCGGGCAGCGGCGCCATTGAAGCCGTACTGTCGCTGATGACGTTGCGCGACGGTGTGCTGTTGCCGACCTTGAACTATGAGCCTGAGCGCGCCGAGTACCCTTCATTGAAGTTCCTCAGCGAGCCTGTGCACCAGCCGATCAACGTGGTGATGTCCAACTCCTTCGGATTCGGCGGCGTCAACAGTTCGCTGGTTCTGGGGAGGGCATGACATGAACAGAGCCCTCTACATCAACGCGGCTGCCGTGCTCAATGCCGCCGGCAGCGAATGCGCCGACCTGCTCGCGACACCGCCGGTGCCACAACCGCTGGCCTTCGACCCGCAACGTAACGCCCTGGTGTTGCCCGCGCCGCGCCTGGCCAGCGATCTGTTCGATCGCAAGATCCAACGCAGCGTCGAGCCGCAGGGGCTGCGTCTGCTGCATTGCGCCGCACGCCTGGCGCCCGCGCTGGCGTCGCTGCAACTGCCTGCTGCGCGCATTGCCCTGACCGCCGCCATTCCGGAAGTGGACGCGCCTAGTCCGTGCTGGGATGCAGTGCAGGCGATCCTCGAACAGCCGCACAAACAGCTGTCGCAACTGTTGGCCAACACCCCGCCATTGCATGCGTTGACGCTACTCAACAGCAGTGTGATGGCTTACGTGGCCGAGGCGCTGAATTGCCATGGTCCGATGGGCGGCTTCTGCTCCCAGGACAATGCCGGGCTCGATGCGTTGATCGAGGCCTGCCAGCAAATTGCCGAACAACACGCCGATGCGGCGCTGGTGGTCAGCAGCAGTCCGAACCTGACACCGGCCCTGTACCTGCGCGAGCCCGCTTTGGCGGACGAGCCGGTTTACGGTGAAGGCGCTGCGGCGCTGTTGCTCAGTTCGGCACCAGCGCAGGACGCTACGCAGATCTTGCGTGTCGCCGGGTTTGCCCGAGGATACAGCGCCGATCCGCAGCGCACGCTGGCCGTCGGCAAACGCGTGATCGAACGCGCCCTGAGCGAGGAAAAACTGCGAATGGGTGACGTTGCCAAAGTGGTGGCCAATCCCGCCGACCGGCAACTGATGAGCCTGTTTGAATCGACGCCACAACACCTGCGCAATGTCAGTGCAATGACCGGCGAACTGGGCGCCAGCGGATTGCTGACCGAGGTCGCCATGGCTTTGCACCACAGTCGCGAAGCAGGCGCTGTGCCTGGTTACACCTTGCTCGTCAGTCATGGTCGCGCCGGTCACTGGGGCGCATTGCTGTTGGCCAGTGAAACCCTGGAGAAGTACGCATGAGTGCGACACGGATTGTGATCACCGGAATGGGCGCGGTAACCGGATTCGGTTTCGAATGGCAGACCCTCTGGGAAAAAATGCTCGGCGCCGAACACTGCGTGCGCCCCTGGCAGCCGCAAGACCTGCAGGACAATGAGTTTCCGGTTCGCTACGCGGCGCCCGTGGACATGACGTTGTTACCCGGGCATTTGCAGGACCACCCGGCCTGGACGCTGCCCCTGGAAAAACGCAGTCGCTTTGGCTGGGTGGCTGCCACCCAGGCCGTCGCCGACAGCGGGTTGAACCCCGAGCAGTTGCGCGAGGCTGCCGTGCTGTGTGCCTCCGGGGCACCGCAACACATGCTCGCCGACATGCTCCTGACCCAGGCGCCGGACGGCGATGCAGCGGACTGGCGACACCTGATGGCGCGGGCAACAGAAGTCAGCGCCGAGGGTTCCTTGCGTCAGGCCAACGACCGTCTGGCGCGAGTGATTGCCGACGACCTCGGTTGTGAAGGCCCGGTGATCAATATCAGTAGCGCCTGTGCCGGCGCATCCCAGGCGATCGGCAATGCGTTCCAGATGATTCGTCGCGGCGAAGTGAATGTTGCCGTGGCCGGTGGTGCCGACTCGGTGCTCAACCTCGACACCATGGCCGCTTTGTACCTGCTGGGCGCAGCCTCGGGCGAGCAGCGCTGGGGCGCTGATCTGTGCCGGCCGTTCGATCGTGACCGCAGCGGTCTGATCGCCGGCGAAGGCGGCGGGTTTGTCGTATTGGAAAGTCTTGAGCATGCCCTGGCGCGAGGGGCGACCCCGTATGCCGAAGTGCTCGGTTACGGCAGCAGCCTGGATGCCTACAAGGTCACCGCACCGCAGCCAGAGGGCCGGGGCGCCGCGCTGGCCATGCAAGCGGCGCTGGACGATGCGGGGTTGCAGCCGCAGCAGATTGACCTGATCAATGCCCACGGCACCTCGACGCCCCTAAATGATGTTGCCGAGACCCTGGCCATCAAGCAGGTGTTTGCTCAGCACAAGCATTATCAGACGCTGGCGGTCAGTGCCAACAAGTCGCAATTCGGTCACCTGATCGCGGCGGCCGGGGCGCCGGAGTGCATTGTCACTGCGCTGGCCTGTCTGAACGATCTGGTCACACCCACCGTGAACCTGCACGAGGCCGATGAACGCTGTGATCTGGATTATTGCGCCGGTCAGGCCGTCAGCCGTCGTGTCGATTACGCCCTCAGCAACTCCTTTGGCTTTGGCGGCCTGAACACCTCGCTGGCCCTTGGCAAATATCGGGAGCACGGACAATGACTAGCGCTACTGCACGCATTGCCATCGCTGGCAGCGGTTGTGTGTTGCCCACGGGTTGGGGCGTCGAGGGTTTCTGGGCGGCGGCCCGGGAAGGTCGCAGTACGATCACAGCGCTGCAAACAACGCTGTTTCACAGTGAACGCATCGCCGCATTCGGACAGATCGATGACGCCACGCACCAACGCAGTCGCCAGGACGTTGCGCAAAACCTGCAGCGTTACTGCCCGCCGGCGGTGATCTGGGGCGTCAGCGCAGTGCGTCAGGCGCTGGCCGAGGCCGGCGTCGAACCCGGTCAGGACGGTTTGCGTTATGGCCTCTATTGCTGTCAGGGCGGGTATACCCATCCGTCGGTGGCTTCCTATGGGGAACTGCTTCAGGAGTGCCGCACCGACAGCGCAGCCGACATGAACCGCCTCGCCCGTCAAGTGTTGCAGGAGCGTGCGCTCGATCCGTTTTTGGTGCTCAAGAGTCTGAGTAACGGCTTGCTCGGCGTGGTCAGTCTGGCCTTGAAGCTGGAGTGCGAGTGCAACGCCTATATGCAAGGCGTGGCCGGCAATCTGGCGGCATTGCGTCAGGCGCACAGTGCCTTGCAGAGTGGGCGCATCGACGTGGCCATCGTGGTCGGGGCCGGCAGTGAACTTGACCCGCTGGCGCTGGCCGCGCTCGCCGAGGCCGGTGTGATCGGTACCGACGGTTCCCGGCAGATGCTCGCCTTCGACCGGAAGGGTTCGGGCGGCATTGCCGGCGAAGGCGCCGCTGCGCTGGTGCTGCGGCGGGCCGCGGATCTGCCGCCGGAACCGCAAACCTGCCTGACGGCGCTGTACGCGCACCCGCGTCTGGACGCTCTGAGCCTGCCGGACAAACAGGTCGATTTGCTGATCAGCAGCGCCACCGGCACTGCGCAAAAGGACGCCGATCTGGCCCGCACCCTGGCCCGTACCGGCGCCGCACACATCACCAGCGGCACGGCGCTGACCGGCATCCTCAGCGGTGCGCCGAGCCTGGTCGACCTGATCCTCGCCCGCCAGATGCTGCAGGCCCAAAGCATCGCGCCGATTGCCGGGCTGACGCAGCCGGTGGATACGCATCTGCCGTTTGTGTCGGGCGAACCACGGGATGCCGTTCTGCACGATTGCCTGGTGATCAACCGCGACGACAACGGCTTCAGCGCCTGTTACCAACTCGACTTGCAGGCGGACGACTGACCGCTTCAAGGCAATACATCGCTTCTGAATTTTTACTCAAGGGATATGACTGTCATGGATTACCGCGATTACGTTCGGCCAAAATTCGTTGAACTGATGCAGGCCCTGGGCCTGGAGTGCCAGTTCCATCGGGCGCAGGGCAGCAAACTGTTCTACCGCGACAAGCAGGGTGACGAAGTGACCGTGACCGATTTTCTCGGTGGCTACGGTGCCGCGCTGTACGGTCACAACGATCCGCAATTCGTCGATCAGCTGTGCGGCCTGCTGCGCGCCGATGTGCCGTTCAACGCGCAAATGTCGGTGCGTGGCGCGGCGGGGCAGTTGGGGCGCGAACTCAGCGAAGCGTTCAACCGTGAGCTGAACAACACCGAGCGCTACATTTCCACGTTCTCCAACAGTGGCGCCGAGTCGGTGGAAATCGCCGTCAAGCATGCCGAGTACCGTCGTCAGAAAAACCTGCAGAAGCAGTTCGACGAACATGATTTCGAACTGGCGAATCTGGTGGCCAGTGACAAGGCCTATGTCGAGTTGGAAATCGACGATCTCGATCTGCCGGCCGGTCTGTTGCCGCCGCACCTGACCAGCGTGACCGTGCGTCAGGTGGCCGAGGCGGTGCGTCAGCACAACCTCGCGCAACTGCATGTCGAGCCGGTCTTCCTCGCGGTGCGAGGCAGCTTCCACGGCAAACTGGTGAACACCGTTCAACTGACTTACGGCAAGCAATACCGCAAGCCGTTTGCCCGTTTCGGGCTCAACGTCGAATTCATCGATCCGGATCAACCGCAGCAGTTGCAAGAGCTGCCGGCCCGCCATCAGCATCACTGGCTGAGTCTGGCGTGGAGTGGCGAAACCCTGCACGTGCGCCGTGAAGCGTTCAGCGCAATCACTGCCGTGCTGCTGGAACCGATTCAGGGCGAGGGCGGGATCAACGAGTTTGCCAAAGAGTTCTACCTGGGCCTGCGTCGTCTGTGCAACGAGCAGCAATGCCCGCTGGTCATCGACGAAGTGCAGTCGGGTTTCGGCCGCACCGGCACCTTGCTCGGCGCCACCCATTTCAACCTGCAGGGCGACTACTACTGCCTGTCCAAGGCACTGGGCGGCGGCTTGATGAAAATCGCCGCCACCGTGATTCGCGCCAGTCATTACGAAAACGATTTCAGCTACATCCACAGCTCGACCTTCGCTGAAGACGATGCGTCGTGCCACATCGCGCTGTCGGCCCTGCGCCGCTTGTTCGAGAACGACAGTGCCATGCTCAAGGATGTGAGCAAGAAGGGCGAGTACCTCAAGACTTCGCTGCTGGAGCTCAAGGCGGCCTATCCGGACGTGATCGCCGATGTGCGCGGACGCGGCCTGCTGCTGGGCTTCGAACTGCATGACCTGACCGGTACCAGTTCGCTGGTCCAGGCGTCGGCGCAGTACAACGAAGCGCTGGGCTACATCATTGCCGGCTATCTGTTGCAGTTCGAGTCGTTGCGTGTGGCGCCGTCGGGCAGCAACGCCAATGTGATTCGCCTGGAACCCCCGGTGTGCATCACCTTCCAGGAAATCGATGGCCTGATCGCTTCGCTGCAAAAAGTCTGCGACATGCTGCGTCGCCGCGATGCCTTCCCGCTGGCCGCCGGTGTGTGTGCCGACAGCATTGCCCAGGTTCCGGCGCGCGATGTCAGCTTCACGGAGACCGAAAGCCTCCCAAAGCCTGACGAGAACGTGCGCGTGGTAGCACGCGTGGCGTTCATCAACCACCTGATCGATGCGGACATGCTCAGTGATGTCGACCCATCGCTGTCGACCCTGAGCCCGGAGCAGAAGCGCGAGTTCATCAAACGCATGGCCCCCGAGCGCCGCGCGGCGCCTATCGGCCCGGTGCAGATCCGCTCGAAACTCGGCACGGCGGTGGAGTTCACCCTCTATCCGCTGTGCATGGATTCCGATGCGATGGCGGCTTACATCGCCAGCGGCGATCTGGAAACCATCCGCGAGGAAGTCGGCAATCGCATCAAGGATGCCCGCGCCGACGGCTATGGCGTGGCCGGCCTGGGCATGTACACCTCGATCGTCACCAACAACTGTCAGGCGCTGAAAATCCCTGACATGGCGCTGACCTCGGGCAACGCGCTGACCATCGGCATGGGCCTGGAAGCGATCGAGCAGGGCTGCAAACAGCAAGGTCTGGAACTGAGCCGGCAGACCGCTGCGGTGGTCGGTGCTGCCGGCAACATTGCTTCGACCTACGCCTCGCTGTTGTCGACCCGTGTCGAGCACCTGATCCTGATCGGCAGTGGTCGCGACGGCTCGCTGCGACGCCTGGAGAAAACCGCTCAGCAGATTTACGCCGAAGCCGCCCGGGCCATTCTCAAGGGGGTTGCCGAGCATGATCGTCTCGCCAGTCGCCTGCAGCCGCTGCGGGGTATCGACGCCCTGCTGCAAGCCCATGGCAACAGTGCCGATCTCGGGCAGCGTGTGGCGCAACTGGTCGATGAGCAACTGGGAAGCGACGCGTTCATCACCGTCAGCAACGACCTGGATACCTTGAAGCAAGCGCGCATCGTGCTGTGTGCGGCAAATGCACCGCAGGCGTTTCTCGGTGCCGGACACTTTGCCGAGAACAGCGTGATCTGCGACATCGCCGTTCCGCTGAACGTGGACCAGAACCTCGCCGGTCAGCGCTCCGACGTGCTGTACATGCACGGCGGGATTGTCCAGACGCCGCTGGGTGATGGCCTGGCCCCCAACGTTCGCGCCTACCTCAAGCAAGGTCAGTTGTATGCCTGCATGGCGGAGTCGGTACTGATGGGGCTGTCGGGCATGAAACAGCACTACTCCTACGGCGACATCAGCCGTGAGCAAGTGCAGCAGATCCGTGCACTGGCCGCGACCCACGGGTTCAGCCTCGCGCAGTTCAAAACCGATAACTCGCTGTAAGGAACGGTCATGCCGAACAAAGTAGCAGTAGTGACCGGCGGCAGCCGTGGCATCGGCCGCGCCATCGTCCTGGCGCTGGCAGGTGCCGGTTATCAAGTGGCGTTCAGTTATGTGCGTGATGAAGTAGCGGCGATGGCCTTGCGTGATGAAGTGCAGGCGTCGGGCGTGGATTGCCTGGCGCTGCAATGCGACATCAGCCGTGGCGACAGCATCGCGTCATTTTTCGAACGGGTCGAGGCGCATTTCCAGCGCGTCGATCTGCTGGTCAACAACGCCGGCATTACCCGTGACGGCTTGCTGGCGACGATGCCGGCGAGCGACATCCTGGAGGTGATCCAGACCAACCTGGTCGGGACCTTGCTCTGCTGTCAGCAGGTGCTGCCGGGCATGCTGCGCCAGCGCAGTGGCTGCATCGTCAATATCAGTTCGGTCGCCGCGCAAAAGCCCGGCAAGGGCCAGAGCAACTATGCCGCGGCCAAGGGCGGGGTCGAGGCCATGACCCGTGCGCTGGCGGTCGAGCTGGCGCCGCGCAATATCCGGGTCAATGCGGTGGCGCCCGGGATCGTCAAGACCGAGATGAGCACCGCACTGATCGGCAGTCAGGAGGAGCAGATCCAGTCGCGGTTGCTGATCAAGCGTTACGCCGAACCCGAGGAAATTGCCGAGGCGGTGCTGTACCTCGCTGACCGTGGCCTGTACCTGACCGGGGAGGTCCTGCCGGTGAACGGCGGGTTGAAAATGCCATGAGCCGCACCATTCTGATTACCGGTGCAGCCAAAGGCATCGGGCGCGCGGTGGCCGAGGACTTCGCGGCCAATGGCGACAATCACCTGATCCTGCTGGACCTGGACTTGCCGCAATTGCAGGGCTGGGTCGATGAGCAGCAGGAGCGGATCAAGGCGCGGGTCGAGACCCACGCGGCGAACATCGCCGACCTGCCTGCCATGGAAGCGTTTTTCAAGCAGCTCGGCGCCCGGATCAAGCAGGTCGACGTGCTGGTCAACAGTGCCGGTATCTGCAATGAAAACGAGCCCGAAGATCTGCACAACTGGCACAAGGTGATTTCGGTCAACCTCAACGGTACGTTTTACGTGACCTCGCTGTGCCTGGCGCTGATGCCGGATCGGGGACGGATCATCAACATGTCCTCGATCCTCGGCCGGGCCGGCAAGGTGCGCAACACTGCGTACTGCGCTTCCAAGCACGGCATCGTCGGCATGACCAAGGCTCTGGCACTGGACCTGGCGTCGCGGCAGATCACGGTCAACGCGATTCTGCCGGCCTGGATCGATACGCCGATGCTCCAGGGCGAACTGGCGACGCAAGCGGCGATCGCCGGTCTGACCCAGGAACAGATCGTGCGCAACGCGAAGAAAAAACTGCCGATGCGCCGCTTCATCCAGAGCGAAGAAGTGGCGGCAATGGTGCGTTACCTGGCCAGTCCTGAAGCCGGTGGGGTCACGGCCCAGAGCCTGGTGATCGATGGCGGCGTCGGATTGGGAATGTAGCGATGCCAGGATCTATCAACCGCATCGCCTGGGCGATGTGGGCGTGCGTGGCCGCTCCGGCGGTTGTCGCGGCCCTGGAAGTCGACGATCTCAAGCCCGATTACGCCGACGCCGAAATCGGCGTGGCCACGGCACTGCGCCTGCACGGTGACGATCAGGTCACACAGAAGGCCGTGTATTTCAAAGCCAACCTGGAGGACAACTGGGACGGCGGTTATTACAAGGCCAAGGGTCGCGTACGGTATGACGCCCGCTACGACGGCAACAACCCGTACAGCGAACGCGCCCGGGAAAAGTATCGCTTCGACGCTGACTGGCGGCATCTGTATGTCGGTCATTCGCTGGGCGATGGTGAAGTGACGGTCGGCTGGCAGCAGGTGGTCTGGGGGCGTGCGGATGAACTGCGTGTGCTGGACCAGATCAACCCGTTGGACTATCGCGATGGACTGACCCCGTTGCTTGAGGACAGCCGCATCGCCGTGCCGATGGTGCGCGTGGCGCAGCCTGTGGGCGAGTGGGAGCTGGAAGCGCTGTGGATCACCGACTTCGTCAAGAACCGGCCGCCGGTGGCGGGCAGCGAGTTCGCCGCGCCGCTGTTCGCGGCGCCCGATCCGGAGTATTTCCTGCTTGATTCCAAACCCGGTTATGACGGTGACAAGGGCTATGCCTATGGTCTGAGCGCCAATGGCCGGATCGGTGCGGTGGACACCAGCTTCGTGGCACTGAGCGCACGTCAGCAGGATCCGGTGTATGCCGTCGAAGGCCTGGCCGATGACGGTCGTACGCGTCTTGAACGCCAGTTTCCCCGTTACACCATGGGCGGAGCAGGTCTGGCGATCGACGCCGGTCACAGCATCGTGGTGCGCAGTGAGATTGCCTGGTTCGACAACTGGCGCGTGACCAATCCGACCCGCGCCTACGGTGCCGACAGCACGTCGATGGTCAAGTCGCTGTTGGGCGTCGACTATCTGTGGCGCGACTGGCTGATTTCGGCGCAATGGCAGGAGCAGGTGCTGCTCGACTGGCAGGACGGGATGCTGCAGGACAAGCGCGAGCCGCTGTTCACCCTCTCGGCCGAAGGCACTCACTGGCAGGACCGGCTCAAGAGCCGACTGGTGGCCGCGGCCTCGCCGCCGCTCAAGGACAACGCTTTGCTGCAGGGCATCTTCACCTACAAACCGGTGGACTACATCAAGCTGGGACTGGAAGTGGACGTGTTCTTCGGCAAACCCGACAGGGCCTTCGGCGAGTACAGCAAGCGCGATCAAGTGCGCCTGTCCGCCGGCTATCTGTTTTAACCCCGTGACGCCTGCCTGCCACCGATGGCGCAGGCCCGCATGTACTCATCCGACGAAAAGGGAAATTCCGATGTTGCCGCTTTTGAAAAGTCTGACCGCCACCGCGTTGATCCTCAGTGGCGTCTGCGCCAGCGCTGCCGACGGCAGCAATGCCGATGAAATCATTCGCCAGGTGCGCGATCGCAATGACGGTAAAAGCTTCATGTCCCAGGTGTCGTTGATCCTTCACGACAAGAAGGGCAATACCCGGGTTCGTGAATTCACTTACCTGCAGAAGGACTACCCGGACAGCGACAAATTCAGCATGTATTTCTCGGCGCCGACCGATGTGCGCGACGTCGCGTTCCACATCGAAAACCCGCACGAGACGCTGGGGCTGGAAGACAGCCAGTGGATGTACCTGCCGGTCAGCCGCCAGACCCGCCGGATCTCCACCACCGACAAGCGCGGCTCGTTCATGGGCAGCGAATACTCCTATGCCGACCTGGACAAGATCCGGGTCAAGGATTACTCGCAGACATTGCTGGGAGAAGAGCAGATCAAGGGCCGCGACTGCTACGTGATCGAACGTGAACCGGCGTCCCCGGAAGTGCTGGCCAAGACCGGTTACAACAAACTCAAGGTGTGGATCGACAAGCAGAATTTCCTGGTCATGCGTCAGGACTTCTTCGACGTCAAAGGTGTGCTGATCAAGCAGATGCGCACCCAGAAGGTCGAGACCATCGACGGGATCGACAGCATCGTGCTCAGTGAAACCGAGCACTTCATCGACGGCACGCGCTCGGAAATGCGCTTCAACCAGTTGCAGTACAACGTCCCGCTGGAAGACCGGCTGTTTACCCAGACCGCCATCAAGCGCGGGCTGAAAACCGGTGACCTGCCGGAATTTTCCGTGACTGCCCGCTAAGCGCCGCTCCCGACGACCCTGGAACACATGATCATGGAAAGATACCTGAACTTCGTCGAGCGCCATGCGCGGGCGATCGTTTTCCTGCTGGTGGCGATCACCGCGTATTTCACTTATACGCTGGGCGCGCTGATCTCGGACACCAACCCTTATCTGCTCAAGGACAGCCATCCGGCGCGCAAGACCATCATCGATTTGCAGGGTGAGTTCACCGGCACCTTCGACTCGGTGATGGTGGCGTTGAACAACCCGCAGACGGTCTTCAACAAACAGACGCTCAATGCGTTGTTTTCGATGTCGCAGTCGGTGCGCAAGATGATCCTGGCCAACGACGCCGACAAGGAGCAACTGACGCAAATCGTCGCTCGCTACCCGAATGACAGCCGCGCGCAGCTATTGACCCGGGACATTCTGGAGGACGGTTTTTCCCAGAATGATTACGCTCAGGCCAAGGCCCTGCGCGATCATGCCCAGAGTCAGAACTGGGATGCTCATGATCAGTTGTTCCTGACCTTCCTCGCCGAGCGAATCAACCCGATTCGCGAAATGGCGTCGATGGGCGACCTGGAAAACATCGTGTTGACCGACGATGGCGAGTTGTTGATCCACAAGACCCTCAACGCCTATGACATGGATCCGGCCGTGGTCGAGTCACAGATCATGGGCAACGAACTGATGGTCGACGGCGTGGTGTCGAAGGACAAGAAAGTCGCGATGCTGGTGGCCGAACTCGGTACCAAGCAGGATGACGCCCAGGCGCAATTGCGCGCCTATCAGTTCGTGCGGGGCATCGTCGCGAAGTATCAGGCAGATCATCCGGAGTACAAGGACGAGATTTTCATTGCCGGCATGCCGATCTTCATCGCGGCCCAACAGGAAATCATCGACCATGACCTGGCGGTGCTGTTTCCGATCGTGTTTCTGCTGATCACCCTGCTGCTGATTTTCTTCTTCCGCAAACCGCTGGGCGTGTTGTTGCCGCTGTTCAACATTCTGTTCTGCACCATCTGGACGCTGGGCCTGATGGCGCTGCTGCGGGTGCCGTTCGACCTGTTGACCAGCGTGTTGCCGGTGTTTCTGTTCACCATCTGCTGCTCGGACGCCATCCATGTGATGGCCGAATACTACGAGCAGAAAAACGCCGGCAAGAGCAACCGTGACGCCAACCGCGAGACCCAGCGGCTGATGGTCGTGCCGGTGGTGTTGACCACAGTGACGACCATCGCCACGTTCATGATTTCCACCACCAACAACATCGTCAGCATCCGTAACTTCGGCGTGTTCATGTCCATCGGCCTGACGGCGGCGCTGATCATTTCGTTGCTGCTGATTCCGGCCTGGATCTCCATCTGGGGCAAGGATCAACCAGCGCAAGCCAGGGTCGCTGCGCACAAGGAATCGATCATCTCGCGTTATCTGGTGGCGTTCTGCGCCTGGATGATCCGCTTTCGCAAACCGATTCTCATGGTCATGCTGCCGTTGCTGGCGCTGGCCACCGTGTTCACCTTCCGCGTCGATATCGAAGACTCGGGCATTGCCTATTTCAAACCCGAAAGCCATATCCGCATTTCGGACCAGTTCATCAACCACGCCAACGTCGCGGGTACGGCGCCGGGCTGGATTGCCATCGACAGCAAGGAGCCTCGCGGGGTGCTGACCACGGAGGTGGTGCAGTTCATCGACAAGCTCGACCACTTCATCAAGCAGCAGCCGAACGTGAGTTACGGCTACTCCCTGGCCACTTACGTCAAGCGCATGAACCTGGTGCTCAACGACATGAACCCTGATTACCTGCGCGTTCCCAACGCCATGGAAAAGGTGAGCTCAGTCAATGATGACGGGCAGGTCGAGCAATTCGAAGTGCCAGGCAATTCGCTGATCGAGCAGCACGTGATGCTGTTCGAAAACGGTGGCGGCTCGGACTTGAACAACGTGCTCAACGCCGACTTCTCCAAGGCCTTGACGCTGTACACCATGACCTCGTCGGTCGCCAGTGATTATCAGGGCATGCTCGATCGCCTCGACGCCTGGCTGCTGGTGAACAAACCGGCCAATCTGGAGGTGACGCATGCCGGCACGCCGTTGATCTGGACCGGTGTGTTGCAGGAAATCACCCAGGGCCAGGTACTGAGTTTTTCCCTGGCGTTGCTGGTCGTCACGCTGATGATGATGTACTGGCTCAAGTCGGTGCGGCTGGGCATTCTCGGCATGTTGACCCTGCTGACCACCTCGGTCACGGTCTACGGCTTCATGTTTCTGTTCAAGATCGAGCTGAACATCGGCACGACGCTGGTGACTTTCCTGGTGGTGGGCGTGGTCGATTACGCGGTGCACCTGCTGTCGCGCATCAAATGGCTGGTGCAGCAGGGCATTGAAGTCGACGCGGCGATTCTGCAGGCGATGCACAGCGTCGGTCGCTCGACGGTGATCAACGTGGTGATTTTCTCCGTGGGCTTCATGGCGCTGCTGTTTTCTGACTTCAAGCCGATTGTCGATCTGGGGGCGCTGGTGGCCATGGCGCTGTTCTCCAGCGGGGTCATGACCATCATTCTGGTGACGCTGGTTTCGCCGTGGTTCTTCGGCGCGATTGAGCCGATTGCCCAGCCTGCTCGGGCGCAACGCCTCGACGCAGAGGCAGTACCGGGCTGAAGCCCGATCCGGTTCCGCCTGCCCTGATCCGACAGGCGAACCGGCCCATGCGCCGCAGAAGGGTTTTCAGTTCAGCGTAGCGGCAGGGGTTTTTTCCCCCTGCCGGGCGATGCGCTCGAACTGACATTCCTGTCGAGCCTCGTGGAGGTTGTTTTCAAACGCTTCAAGCCCATCGTACAACTGCTGCAAATCGCCGATCTGGGTCACCAGCTCGGCTTTTTTCCGGGCGATGGCATTCTGTGCCATGTCCCAGGGGAATTCCTCGCCGCGGTAGTTGTTCAGGATGACCTGCAGCTCCTTGAGCTTGAAGCCCAGTTGCTGAGCGCATTTGATGAACGTCAGGACCTCGACGCTTTCCTGACTGTAAATACGGTATTTGCCTTCACGCTTGGGCTCGGGCAACAGGCCGATTTCTTCGTAATGGCGAATGCTTTTGACTGTGGTGCCCGATAGCTGGGCGGCTTTGCCGATATACATAAAGATCCATCTCGATGATAAAACGGGGCGTAGCGTGACCAGGCTCGAGCCTGATCGGCGGGCGATTATAGGGTGAATACCATCGGCAGGTTGCAACTGTGCGTAAATGACGCGCACAGCTGACGGACGGGCTCGTGGGAGAGCCCGTGGAAGGCTGACGGCGTCGGCGGCGCCGTCAGTTGGACAGTCGCGTCAGATTCAGAACGCGGCGCTGGCTCGCGCCTGTTGCAGCCACACGTCGCGCTGCTCCGGTTTGGAGCCGAGCATGGGGCCGAACGTCAGGGTCTTGATCGGTTTGACTCCGCAGAACTCCAGCGTGGTCTTGCGCACCTGGTGCAGGCCCGGCATGCGGTAGAACCATTTGTAGTACCAGTACGGCGTGTCCATGGTCACCAGCAAATGGGCGGTGCGGCCTTTGAGCAGTTTGTCCGGGAAGGCTTTGCCTTCGCGGTACTTGAACGCGAAACCGGGCAGGAAGATGCGGTCCAGAAAGCCTTTCATCAACGCCGGAATCCCGCCCCACCAGATCGGATAGACGAAAGTCAGGTGCTCGGCCCAGGTGATGTCGGCCTGGGCCTGCAGCAGATCGGGTTCCAGCGGCTGAATCTTGTTGTAACCCTCGTGCAGGACCGGGTCGAAATCCAGCGCATCCAGGCGCATCAACCGCACCTCATGCCCGGCGTCCTTGGCCGCCTGAACGTAGGTTTCACTCAGTGCTCCGCAAAAACTGTCGGTGGAGGGGTGTCCCAGAATCACGAGCATTCGTTTGCCCATAGTGTGTACTCCTGAAAAGAAGCTCACAGGATAGAGTCTGCCCCTAGCGGTAGAGTCAAGGCGTCAGAGCATCAAGCAAGGCTTGGGTGTAGGCCGGCAGATGGGCGAAATTTCTTGAACACAGATGCAGTGTCCGTCTGGCCCAGGCATCGTCCAGCGGCACGCAGGCCAATGCGTTCGTCCGGGGCCAGCGCTCAACCGCCACTTTGGGCACGATTGCCAGGCCTGCCCCGCGCACGACCATGCGCATGAGCCCATCGAAGCCATCGGCGCGGATGCGGATCGCCATGCGCTGGCCGATGTGCAGCGCCTGTTCTTCCAGATGAATCGCCAGGGCACTGTCGGCACCCAGCGCCACGTAGTCATGGGCCAGGGTTTCGGCAAAGGTCAGCGAGAGACGCTCTGCCAGCGCATGACCCGGCGGCACGAGCAGTACCAGCGGGTCGTCGCGAAAGACCCGGGTCTGCAAGTCGTGGGTGTCCACGGCGTCGGAGACAATGCCAAGGTCTGCTGCTCCCTGGCGCAAGGCGTGAGTGATGCGGGCGCTGGGCAGTTCCTGCAAGTCGATGTCGAGGTTGGGATGTTCGCGCAGGAAATCCGCCAGCACTTCCGGCAGGTATTCGCTGATGGCCGTGGTGTTGCACAGCAAACGCACCTGGCCTTTCACACCCCGGGCGTATTCGTTCAAGTCCTGCTGCATGCGCTCGGCCTGTTGCAACAGGAGTCGCGCATGTTGCGCCAGGGCCTTGCCGGCCGGCGTCGGTGTAACTCCGCGCCGCCCGCGCTCGAGAAACTCGGTGCCCAACGAAGCTTCCATCGCCCGGATCCGCGCACTGGCCGCTGCCAGCGACAGATGACTGCGGGCGGCGCCGGCGGTGATGTTGCCGCTGTCGAGAATGTGCAGGTACAGGCGCAGGTCGGTGAGGTCGAAGTGCATCGGTGGTGACTCTTGCTGAAAGAGAGGCTGCCTCAGTGTATGACAGATTTTCAGTTCATCCGTGCAGGCGCACAGTATCGCCATGAACGCACTCGCAGATTTCTATCAGAACCTCGGTCTGGCCCTGTCATTGCTGGTGATGGCGACCTTCGTCGTCGCCGGCATGATCAAGGGTGTGATCGGTCTCGGCCTGCCCACCGTCGCCATGGGCCTGCTCGGTCTGGCTATGGCGCCAGCGCAGGCTGCGGCGTTGCTGATCATTCCGGCGACCCTCACCAACGTCTGGCAACTGGCGTTCGGCGGGCATTTGCAGGGGCTGGTGAAACGCTTGTGGCCGATGCTGCTGGCGATCTCTCTCGGCACGGCCATCGGCACCTTGTGGATCGGCATGGCCGGCGGGCATTGGGTGGTGCGCGGGTTGGGCGCGGCGTTGTTGCTCTATGCGCTGAGCGGATTGTTCCTGCCGACGCTGAGTGTCAGTCGCCGCCATGAAACGTGGCTGGGAACGCTGTGTGGCGTGATCACTGGCGTCATCACTTCGGCCACCGGCGTGTTCGTGATTCCCGCCGTGCCGTACATGCAGGCCCTGGGCTTGAGCCGCGATGAACTGGTGCAGGCGCTGGGCCTGTCCTTCACGATTTCGACCCTGGCGCTGGCCGGCGGATTGCTCTGGCGCGGGTCGCTCGGCGGCGCGGAATTGAGTGCTTCGCTGCTGGCGCTGTTCCCTGCCATGCTCGGTATGCTGCTCGGCCAATGGCTGCGCCAGCGCATCAGTGCGGTGCTGTTCAAGCGGGTGTTCTTCATCGGTCTGGGCGCGCTCGGCGCCCATCTGCTGATCAGCGGCTAGCGGACGACGCGCTGAGCATTTCGATCGGGCGGATATCGAAATCCCGCTCCAGATACTCCATGCGATTGGCGAGAAACTGCTGCATGTGCGGCAGGTTCGAGTGCACGTCCAGATGCGCCTGGCTTTCCCAGATCTCGTAGAAGATGAACAGGCTCGGGTCTTCCTTGTCGCGCAGCATGTGGTACTCGATGCAGCCAGGTTCGGCGCGGCTCGGCTCGACGTAAGCGCGGAAAAACGCTTCGAAGGCCTCGGCTTTTTCCGGGCGGGTCTTGGCGTGCAGGATGAAACCCTGGCGTTCGCTCATGGCAAAAAACTCCTCAGATTCAGATGGCGGCCAATCCTACGGCAACAATCGGCATTCGATTCGTGCGTTTTAATCAAATGAATTTTGCGCAACCGATGCTTATTCCGCGCGGGGCGGATCGCTAATCTGCCGCCATTCAATTTTTCCCCTTCTCCATCCAGCGCTCTGCGCTGCGCATCGGAATCCGATCGAGGCTCTCCCATGAAAAAAGTGCTGTTGCTCAATGGCGGTAAAAAATTTGCTCACTCCGACGGTCGCTACAACACCACCCTGCACGAAGCGGCGCTGAGCGTGCTGGATCGCGGCGGTGTCGACGTCAAGACCACCTTCATCGACGAGGGTTACGACATCGCTGAAGAAGTCGCCAAATTCCTCTGGGCCGACGTGATCATTTATCAGATGCCGGGCTGGTGGATGGGCGCGCCGTGGACCGTGAAAAAGTACATCGACGAAGTCTTCACCGAAGGTCACGGCAGCCTCTATGCCAGCGATGGTCGCACCCGTTCCGACGCGTCGCAGAAGTACGGCAGCGGCGGTCTGATCCAGGGCAAGCAGTACATGCTGTCGCTGACCTGGAACGCACCGCAGCAGGCGTTCGATGACCCGACCGACTTCTTCGAAGCCAAAGGCGTGGACGCCGTGTACTTCCCGTTCCACAAGGCCAACGAGTTTCTTGGCATGACCGGCCTGCCGACCTTCCTCTGCGTGGACGTGATGAAACGCCCGAACATTGAAGCGGATGTGGCGCGTTACGAGCAGCATCTGACCGAGGTGTTTGGCCTCAAGGCCTGACGCTCGGCTACTATCGAAGGCCTGAGCTTGCGCAGCAGGCCTTTCGATTCGAGGACACCCGTGAAAGCCAGATCCGATGAGTTGCAGATTTTCGTCTGCGTGATCGAGTGCGGTTCGATCTCCGCCGCTGCCGAGCAGGTCGGGCAGACACCGTCGGCGGTCAGCCGCACGCTGTCGCGGCTGGAAGCCAAGCTCGACACCACGCTGATCAACCGCACCACACGGCGCATGGACCTGACCGAGGAGGGCAAGTATTTCTTCGAACAGGCCAAGCTGATCCTCGACCAGATGGATCAACTCGAAGAACGTCTTTCTTCGCGCCAGCAAACCCCGTCAGGACGACTGCGCATCAACGCCGCGTCGCCGTTCATGCTCCACGCCATCGTGCCGTACATCGACGAATTCCGTCGGTTGTACCCGGACATCCAGCTCGAACTCAACAGCAATGACCTGATCATTGACCTTCTGGAACAAAGCACCGACGTTGCCATCCGCATCGGCCCCCTTGCCGATTCGACATTGCATGCGCGGTCGCTGGGTTGCAGTCCGCTGTTGATCGTCGCCAGTCCCGCGTATCTGGAAAAACACGGCGCGCCGATCGAAGTGGCCGACCTGAGCGACCACACCTTGCTCGGTTTCACCCAGAACGAAGGCCTCAACCAGTGGCCGTTGCGTTACGTGCACGGCGATCGCTGGCCGATTACCCCGGCGATCAGCGCCTCCAGCGGCGAGACGGTTCGGCATCTGGCGCTGGAGGGCCAGGGCATTGCCTGCCTTTCGCATTACATGACCATCGACGACATCCGCGCCGGGCGCCTCAAGATGTTGCTGGCGGAATTCAACAGCGGTTATCGCCAGCCGATCAACGCGGTGTACTACCGCAACTCGCAATTGGCGCTGCGCATCCAGTGCTTCCTGGACTTTATCCAGAGCAAACTGGCGGCTTACGCCAGCGCCGATTTCAAAGGCTGATTCGTGACCCCTGCGCAAGAGTGAATTGGTTGAGGGCGGGTTTTTCCACAGGACCTGCCGATCGATACTCGTTGCATCACTTACTCACGCAGGGAGTTTCCCCATGAACGTATTCGTCACTGGCGCTGCCGGTTTTATCGGCGGCTCCATCGCCACCGGTCTGGTCCAGGCCGGCCACAGCGTCACCGGTCTTGTGCGCAGCGCCGAACAGGCCAATGAGCTGAAAGCACTGGGCATCACCCCGGTGATCGGCACCCTCGACGACAAGGCACTGCTGGCCGAACAGGCCCGCGCCGCCGACGCCGTGATCAACGCCGCCAGCAGCGACCATCGCGGCGCGGTCGAAGCCTTGCTCGATGCCCTGCGCGGTTCGAACAAAGTGTTCCTGCACACCAGCGGTTCGAGCATCGTCGGCGATGCCTCGGGCGGCAAATCCAGCGACGTCATCTACTTCGAAGACAACCTGCCGGAGCCGACCGTCGACAAGGCCGCACGGGTGGCCATCGACAACCTGATCCTCGCGGCAGCGAAGGACGGCGTGAACTCGGCCGTCATCTGCAACACTCTGATCTACGGCCACAGCCTGGGCGTCAATCGCGACAGCGTGCAACTGCCGCGTCTGCTGAAACAGGCACGCAAAAGCGGCGTGGTGCGTCACGTCGGCAGCGGTCAGAACATCTGGTCCAACGTGCACATCGAAGACGTGGTGTCGCTGTACCTGCTGGCCCTGACCAAAAACGTCCCGGGCACCTTCTACTTCGTCGAAAGCGGCGAAGCGTCGTTCATCGACATGACCACCGCCATGGCCGAAGCCTTGAATCTGGGCCAGCCACAAGACTGGCCGCTCAAAGACGCTGAAGCCGAGTGGGGCTATGAAATGGCCAACTACGGCCTCGGCTCCAACAGCCGCGTACGCGGCAAACACGCCCGCGAACTGCTCGGCTGGGTGCCGAAGCGCACGTCGGTGGTTGAATGGATTCGTAACGAAATGGTGTGAGGGTTGATTAAACCCGAGAGGGCTTTGCGACTAACCTGTGAACGGCTGCCTTTGGGCAGCCGTTTGTGTTTTTTGATTTGTCCTGGCATCGGGGCAAATCCCCGGCGCTTTTCAATGTTCAGTGGCATCAGGAGGGGCAAGGATGGTTGAGGCAATCAACCAAGGGCTGAATTGCAATTACGAACCCATGGAGTATTGGGTTCGGCAGGCATTGTGGACTTGAGTGACGATCTCATTTGGCCAGAGAAAGATGCAGAAACTTGCTGTCCTTGAGCTTCAGCTTGCGTTCAATCGATTCAACGCTCTGACCCGTTTCGATGGCTGTCGAACTGGCAATCGCGCGTATCAACGCTTCGGCAGTGAGCTTTTTGGGGCGGCGGCGCGAAGCAGTCATGGCAGGAACTCGATAGAAAGCGTCTGCCGAGTATAGCGCCTGGATTGATGTTGAAAACCTTGTGGTCTGGGCAAACCTTCAGCCGGGTCATGAAAATCCTACCCCGCGATTTTCATTATTCACGACAAGACATATCCAAAAACGACAACCCTTATCCCTCCACGAAAATTACTTTCACTTCGTTTGAAAACTCGATCTCGAAATGATTTATGAGTTTCACAACCCATTCGAACGTGACCCTTTCGAGGAGTACCGCATGACACCGTCCTTCGGCTATTGGCTGCTGGTGTACGCCGCCGTTGCCATCATCGCCCTGATCGTTCTGATCGCCCGTTACCGGCTCAATCCGTTCATTGTCATCACCCTGATTTCCATCGGCCTGGCGCTGGTGGCGGGGATGCCGCCGTCCGGCGTGGTGGGGGCGTATGAGGCCGGGGTGGGCAAGACGCTGGGGCATATTGCGCTGGTGGTGGCGCTGGGGACGATGCTCGGCAAGATGATGGCCGAGTCCGGTGGCGCCGAGCAGATGGCGCGCACGTTGATCGAACGCTTTGGCGAAAAGAACGCACACTGGGCGATGGTGTGCATCGCGTTTCTGGTGGGTCTGCCGCTGTTTTTCGAAGTCGGTTTCGTGTTGCTGGTGCCGATTGCCTTTACTGTGGCGCGGCGGGTCGGCGTGTCGATCCTGATGGTCGGTTTGCCGATGGTTGCCGGTCTTTCCGTGGTGCATGCGCTGGTGCCGCCGCACCCGGCGGCGATGCTGGCGGTGCAGGCCTATCAGGCGTCGGTCGGGCAGACCTTGCTGTACGCGATTGCCATCGGCATTCCGACGGCGATCATTGCCGGTCCCCTGTACGCCAAATTCATCGTGCCGCGCATTCAGTTGCCGGCGGATAACCCGCTGGAAAAACAATTCCTCGAACGCGAGCCCCGCGACAGCCTGCCGGGTTTCGGCATCACCATGGCGACCATTCTGTTGCCGGTGGTGCTGATGCTGATCGGCGGCTGGGCCAATCTGATTTCCACGCCGGGCAGCGGCTTCAATCAGTTCCTGCTGTTCATCGGCAACTCGGTGATCGCGCTGTTGCTGGCGACGCTGTTGAGTTTCTGGACGCTCGGCATTGCACAGGGCTTCAACCGGGAATCGATCCTCAAATTCACCAACGAATGCCTGGCACCGACCGCCAGCATCACCTTGCTGGTGGGCGCCGGTGGCGGTCTGAACCGGATTCTCGTGGACGCCGGCGTTACCGATCAGATCGTCGGCCTGGCTCACGAATTTCACCTGTCGCCGCTGATCATGGGCTGGTTGTTCGCCGCGCTGATGCGCATCGCCACCGGTTCGGCCACCGTTGCGATGACCACGGCTTCCGGCGTGGTCGCGCCAGTGGCCATCGGTCTGGGTTATCCACACCCGGAACTGCTGGTGCTGGCGACCGGTGCGGGCTCGGTTATCTTTTCCCACGTCAACGACGGCGGCTTCTGGTTGATCAAGGAATACTTCAACATGACGGTGGCCCAGACGTTCAAGACCTGGACGGTGCTGGAAACCCTGATCTCGGTAGTCGCTTTCGCCCTGACCGTCGGTCTTTCTTACCTGCTGTAGTCGGAGTTTTCCGCCATGGACATCCTTTATCAGATCCGCGCCCGTCAGGATTCCTTCAGCGCCGGTGAAGGACGCATCGCCCGTCTGATGCTCGACGACGTAGGATTTGCCGCCTCCGCCAGCCTCGAAGAGCTGGCGCAGCGGGCCGAAGTCAGCACCGCCACACTGTCGCGCTTTGCCCGCACCGTCGGTTGCCGCGACCTGCGTGATCTGCGTCTGCAACTGGCCCAGGCCAGCGGCGTCGGCAGCCGTTTCCTCGATCCGGCGGGCACGCCCGAGCAGTCGGCGTTTTACGGGCAGATCGTCGGCGATATCGAAACCACCCTGCGCCAGCATCTGGCGGCGTTCGATGAATCGCGCTTCGCCGATGCGGTGAAACTGCTGGGCCAGGCGCGGATGATCCACGCCTTCGGCATCGGCGGTTGCTCGACCCTGTGCAGCGATGAGTTGCAAGTGCGGCTGGTGCGTCTCGGCTATCCGATTGCGGTGTGCCACGACGCGGTGATGATGCGCGTCACCGCCGCCAGCCTCAGCGCCGAGCAGGTGGTAATCGTCTGTTCGCTGACCGGCATCACCCCGGAATTGCTGGAGACCGTGGCGCTGGCGCGCAACTACGGCGCCCGGATTCTCGCCATCACCCGCGCCGACTCGCCGCTGGCGGAACTGGCCGATATCGTCCTGCCGCTGCAAGGCGCCGAGACCTCGTTCATCTACAAACCGACGGCGGCACGCTACGGCATGCTGCTCGCCATCGACGTGCTGGCCACCGAGCTGGCGCTGGCCAATCCAGAAGACAATCAAGAACGTCTGCGGCGGATCAAACTCGCCCTCGACGAATACCGTGGCGGCGACGATCACCTGCCGCTGGGAGACTGACATGCTGTACGACACGCTGATTCGCAACGCCACCGTCATCGATGGCAGCAACGTTCCCGGTTACAAGGCTGACGTGGCCCTTCTCGAGGGCCGCATCGTTCGTATCGGCGACTTGCATGACGCCAGTGCCACAGAAGAAATCGATGCGACGGGCCGTGTGCTGGCGCCGGGTTTCATCGACGTACACACCCACGACGACACCGTGGTGATCCGCCAGCCGCAGATGCTGCCCAAGCTCAGCCAGGGCGTGACCACGGTGATTGTCGGCAACTGCGGCATCAGCGCCGCACCGGTCAGCCTCAAGGGTGATCCACCGGATCCGATGAACCTGCTCGGCACGGCCGCCGCATTCGTCTATCCACGTTTCAGCGATTACCGCGCGGCGGTCGAAGCGGCCAACACCACGCTGAACGTGGCGGCACTGGTCGGCCACACGGCGCTGCGCAGCAATCACCTCGATGATCTGTTCCGCACCGCGACTGACGATGAAATCAGTGCGATGCGCGAGCAGTTGCGTGAAAGCCTGGAGGCGGGCGCCCTCGGCTTATCCACAGGTCTGGCGTATGCGAGTGCGTTCTCGGCATCCACCGATGAAGTCATGCAATTGACCGAAGAACTGAATGCGTTCGGCGCGGTGTACACCACGCACCTGCGCAGTGAATTCGAACCGGTGCTGGAGGCGATGGACGAGGCCTTCCGCATCGGGCGCCACGCCCGATCGCCGGTGATCATTTCCCACCTCAAATGTGCCGGCGCCGGTAACTGGGGGCGCAGTCCGCAGTTGCTCGCCTCGCTGGAAGAGGCGGCGAAGACTCACCCGGTCGGCTGCGATTGCTATCCGTATGCGGCGAGTTCTTCGACCCTGGATCTGAAGCAGGTCACCGACGCCCACCGCATCACCATCACCTGGTCGACGCCGCATCCTGAGATGGGCGGCCGCGACCTGATGGATATCGCCGCCGAATGGAACCTGTCGTTGCTCGACGCCGCCAAGCGTCTGCAGCCGGCGGGCGCAGTGTATTACGGGATGGACGAGAACGACGTGCGCCGGATCCTCGCCCATCCGCTGTCGATGGTCGGTTCCGATGGCCTGCCGGAAGACCCGTTCCCGCATCCGCGACTGTGGGGGGCTTTCCCACGGGTGCTCGGCCATTTCAGTCGTGATGTCGGGTTGTTTCCACTGCACACCGCCGTGCACAAGATGACCGGTCTGTCGGCGGCGCGTTTTGGCCTGAAGGAAAGGGGCGAGATTCGAGAAGGGCACTGGGCGGATCTGGTGTTGTTCGACCCGGCAACCGTGCGTGACGTGGCGGATTTCAATGACCCGCAACGCGCCGCGCAAGGCATCGACGGGGTGTGGATTAATGGTGTGTTGAGTTATCGCGACGGCCAGGCCAACGGGCAAACAGCAGGGCGGTTCCTGGCGCGCCAGGGCGATCTGCGCGACGGCTTTCGTTGAATTTTGCTGACTGCGTCACGGTGATGGCACATTGCAATTAAAGAAAGCCACCACCAGGCCGAATTGCTGACATTCACCCCGGCTACACGCCGGGGCCAATCAGTCAGGGAGCAACCCATGAGCTTCGGCAAAACCACCCCGATCCTGCGGATTTTCGATGAAGCCAAAGCCGTGGAGTTCTACGTCGACTTCCTCGGCTTCAAGATCGATTGGCAGCATCGTTTCGAGTCTGGTTTCCCGTTGTACCTGCAAATCTCCCGTGGCGAGTGTGTGCTGCATTTGTCCGAACACCACGGCGATGCGACTCCCGGTTCAGCCCTGCGGATCGAGACCGATGAGCTGGAGGCGTTTCAGCAGCAGTTGCTGGCCAAGGAATACAAGTTTTCGCATCCACAGATTCAGGCCATGCCGTGGGGCAGCCAGGACATGACCATCGCCGATCCGTTCGGCAACCGTTTGGTGTTCACCAACGCGATCAGCCTCTAGCCGTCGTTCGACACCCGGTGAGTCTGGCGAAATTCACCGGGCGGCATCCCGCGTCGGCTCTTGAAGGCGCGGTGAAACGAGCGTGATTCGCTGAAGCCCAGATACTGGGCAATGTCCTGAATCGGCAGGGTGCTGTTGAGCAGGTAATGCTCGGCCAGTTCCTGGCGCAGTTCATCGAGAGTCTGCTGATACGACGTGCCGGCTTGATGCAACTGGCGTTGCAGCGTGCGCACCGACACGGCGAGATGTTCGGCCACCTGCTCCTCGCGCGGCAGACCTTCCTTGAGCAACTGGCGCAGGATGCTTTTGACCCGCTGCTCCAGCGACGCATCCTCCAGTGTCGCCATCAGACTCTGCGCGTGTTCTTCCAGGGTGCGCAGCAAATGCGCATCGGCCTGGCGCAACGGCAACTGCAAATACGGCAACGGCACGATCAGCGCGGAATACGGTTGATCGAACAGCGCCGGGCATTCGAAAAACTGTTCGTACTGCGCCAGCGTCGTGCCCGCCGGGAGTGAATGTTCCAGCCACACCGCGGCCGGTGACAGTCGGGTATCGGCGATCCAGCGCGCGTATTGCAGCCAGGAGCCGAGCACGTTTTCCACCAGATGCCGGCGAATCCGCGGGCGCTCAAAGCGGCAGCTCCAGATCAGGTGCACATGGATTTCGTGAACCTCGGCGCGGCTGACACCCATGTCACCCACCAGTTTTTCGAACGGCATGATGCGGCTCATGGCGTCGCCCAGTGTCGCGCAGTTCATGGTGATGTAACCCAGCACGCTCCACGAGTTGGGCAGGACGAAATTGGCGGCGTTGAGGCCGAACAGCGGATCGCCCGAGTGTTCGCAGAAATAATCGAGCAACCGCTCATGGGCTTCACCCGGCAAGCGCAGGCTGTTGTCGCTCAACTGCTGCGCCTGCAACCCGGCCGCCGCCAACGCAGGCTCGATGGCCATGCCCAGATGTTCGGCATGGCGCAGGTACTTGAGCAGCGGTGGGACGGAGGTGAAGCCGAGCGATTGCATGACCGAATCCTCTTGATCGAGGCCGCCGTGGGCGGAGGAGCGCTCTGAAAGGTAATTTGAATCCGCGAATAAAGTAAATGGCTGGCCTTGGGACCATGCAGAGGTCTTCGAGCTGGTTTGTTAGTCTGCGATCACTCATTTCACGGATTGCAGGAAGCCTTATGACCAGCATCACTATTCGACTCGATGAGCAGATGACAGAGCAACTGCGTATCGCTGCCGCCCAAAATGGCCATTCCATGGAGGACGAAGCGCGGCAGATTCTGGAAAACGCATTGGCTACGGTTGATCGAGCTGGCGGGTTAGGTACTCGGATACACAATCGATTCGGCGCCATGGGTGGCGTCGAACTTGATCTGCCATCACGTTCAGAAAACCTCAGCGGTTGATAAACACCGCTCAAAAAAATGGCGAGTGCACCGCACTCGCCACCTCCCGCATCAATCCGTCGGTACCACCTTGTCCAGCGCACGGTTAACAGCCATTTCGGCGATCATCACGATTTGGGCGATGCCTTGCAGGGTCTTGCGGTGGCTGCCTTCGACCAGTGCCACATGATTGTTGAGCATGACGGTGGCGGAGCCGAGGGATTCGCTGGCGTCCACCAGCAGGGATTCGGTGTCGGCTTCGGGGTGGGCCTGATAGAGGGTGTTGGGTTTGTAGGGCGCGGCCATGATGTGGGCGCTGAGTGGGCCCAGGTGATAATCGAGGGCGCGTTCGGCGGCTTCGTTGAAGCGTTTCGAGCCGGGGCATTCGTAGGGGGATGCCGGATCCGGGAGGGTTGTGGGTTCGGTGAGCGGTGGGTTTGGCGTTACCTTGAACATGGGTGACTAACCTCTGGTTGAGGCTGCACCTTTTCGCCGCTAAGCAAAAGGGTGGCAGCTGTGCGCAAGTTAGCGGACCGGTAGTCACCCTCAACCCGGCGCACCCGAAGGTGCCATGCGCACAGCTACCATCAAGTGCAGGCTGGCGCCTGACTGGATTCGACATGTGCAACCGTAGGGGACATTCCGAACCGCTAAGTTCGATCACTGGAAATCAGTGACGCAATCAAATTACGCAGCCAGCCCAAGGCGCACAAGCCGGCGGATTCTGGCGTAGCCGTAGGCAACGGCGCAAGGTTTTGTGGGTGTTTGGAAGTGACGCGTGGTGTAGATAAACAGATATTCCGGAATGTGTTTAATCACGAATATATTTTGACGTTGTGACTGATTGGGTTGGATGCTTGGTCGCTACTCAGCGTCTTGAATTTAGCGGGTTTCCTACGATTGCCATAATTCGAAATGGCCATTCGAAATTGCCACCACGTCAGTTCTCTATGGCTCGGCGCTGGACACGTCTAGATATCTTGATATATTCAAATTGATTGAATTTTAAATATTCAATCAATTTGATTGTTTTTTCTGTCGCGTTTTTTTTCGCAAAGTCAAGGGTTTTTCGATGAAAAATGGGGTCGGTGTTCTCACAGGTGACTTGTATAAATCCTCTGTAGGATATGAGAGAGGCTTACCTTATCTAAAGAGTATGGAGTCTGTTCTTAATAAATTAAAAAACGTGGATATGTTTTCTATACAGAATATAGATATATTTCGAGGGGACTTTTTTCAAATTACGTTAAACGATCCAGCATATTTTTTTGATTTGGCAGTTTATCTTCGGGCTCGTTTAATATCTCTGAGTGATGATATTGAGACAAAATATGATGCTCGGCTATCGCTTTCGTATAGTGAGGTGGATTTTTCTGCAGAGTTAAGGGATCGATCTTACTTTGAAGATGCGTACTTGCTTTCCGGTAGAGGGCTCGATGCTATGCCGAAAAACACAATGATGCTGTTTAACTCTACTATTGAAGGTTGGCATAGATCTTTTAATGGGCCAATTAAGCTACTCGATTTTATAGTTGGATCGCTTTCCAAGCCTCAGGCTCTCGTGCTGTCCGAGATTATTTTGGAGAGGCGAGTAAATGTTTTGGAATTGTCGGGAAAAACAAAAAAGACGCAACAAAATATCTACAAGCTTATGGATCGAGGGGGTATTAGGCAAGTTTATGACTTTTTGGAGTGGTCAAGAGATCAAATTCATTTTTTAAGGAGCTGAGATGAGTGTTTATTTGTTGCTTTCCCTTCTTTTGTTAGGTCATGTTGTTTGTGATTTTTATTTTCAGTCAGAGGATGATGTAAAAAGAAGAAGTTTCCGATAAATAATAGGGTTAAAGAATTTTTTGTTGCGCACTCACTTCACGCCCTAACTCATTCTGTAGTGATTACTGCAATTTCTGTCGTTTGGTTTTTTAGCAATACCGAGTCCTCTCGCCCATCCTCCATTGTTGAGCTCTTTAATATTTTTCTTGTTATTGGTGTGATCTTGTTCTTCAGTCACTTGTGTATTGACATGCTGAAAGAATTTGTTTCGGAAAGATTTGTTTCTTATGGGTCTGTAGTGTTTTTGATCGATCAGTTCGCTCATATTTCAATTGTATTTTGGTTAGTTTTAAAGTTTTTTTATAGTGCGGAATATTTGAGCGGTAAGAGCAATATCCAATTAGAGCTGACCACATTAACGATTTTTGCTATTTCATTGGTGTTGTTGCTTAGGCCTGCATCTATATTCATAGTTTTGTTTATGAGTGGTAAGAAGATAGGAGGTATGTCTGAAAGGATACAAATAACAAAAAGCTTTATGGCTGCGGCTTATTATTCGGAGCTGGCCAAAGAATATGCTTCAAAGTCGGGTGCTGATCTTCATGATGAGCTAAGGAAAAGCAAGGATAAGGCGGATGACTTAGTGACTTTTCTGAAGAGCGGAACGCTTGAGGTGAGCACTGACAGGGCATTTGATTCGAATGGGGCGGGTAAGTGGATCGGATATATTGAAAGGGTAATGATATTTGTTTTTTTTATTTTCAATCAGCCCGCTGCGATTGCCGGAATTATGGCAATTAAAACGGCGTTTCGCTTTAATGACCTGAAAGACGATAATGACAGCGCTCGATCGGAATACATCATGATCGGTACTTTTCTTAGCTTTTTTATCACGATGATAGTTGCCGCCACAGCTAAGTTTTCAATTGAATCAATATGGGACGGCAGTCAAGTCAAAATTATGGATTTTGATATTTTGCACTGGCTGAATACTTATATTTTTCGCTATTGAAAGTGCGAGGCGCGACTTTTCTGAGTTAAAACGTCCGGCGGAAAAATTGCGAAAAATCCAATTTGGTTGAAAAACCGTAAAACAAACGATTTGGTTGTTGTTTTGGTCGCTTTAAAAAAAAATGGTCAAGCATTTTTTTGGTTTTTTGCTAGGGCGGATGAGTAGCAGGTCCACAGGTCCAGATGCCTACCACAGTCTGTGGTAGGCATCTGGACCTGTGGACCTGCTTGCGAATGGAGTCGCTGATTCACCACTAAGGTGAAGGTCAGACGCGGAAATGGCTCACCATCTGCTGCAACTGCCCACCCAACCGCGCCAGTTCAACGCTGGACTTGGCGGTCTCATCACTCGCCGCCGCCGTCTGTTCCGACACGTCGCGGACGTTGATGATGCTGCGGCTGATTTCTTCGGCCACGGCGCTCTGCTGTTCGGCGGCAGCGGCGATCTGCTGGTTCATCGACTGGATATTCGACACCGTGCGGGTGATGTTTTCCAGCGAGTCGCCGGCCTTGCGGGTCAGGGCGACGCTGCTGTCGGTCAGGGCGCGGCTGTTGTTCATCACGGCGGACACCTGTTGCGTGCCGTTCTGCAGACCGGCCACCAGGCCTTCGATTTCCTCGGTGGATTTCTGGGTACGCTGGGCCAGGCCACGGACTTCGTCGGCAACCACGGCAAAACCGCGACCGGCCTCACCGGCACGGGCGGCTTCGATGGCGGCGTTGAGGGCCAGCAGGTTGGTCTGTTCGGCCACGGCCTTGATCACGTCCATGACGCTGCCGATCTTGTCGCTTTCCTGTTGCAGCACGCTCATGGCTTCGGTGGAACGCACCACTTCGCTGGCCAAACGCTCGATCTGGGCGATGGCTTCGTTCACCACCTTGTCACCTTCGCGGGCTTCGCCGTCAGCGGCGGCTGCGGCTTGCGAGGCTTCTTCGGCGTTGCGCGCGACTTCCTGCACGGTGGCGGTCATCTCGTGCATGGCGGTGGCCACCTGATCGGTCTCGACCTTCTGGCTGTTCACGCCGGCGCTGGTCTGTTCGGTGACGGCCGACAGTTCTTCGGCGGCGCTGGCGATCTGGGTCACGCCGTCGCGGATGCCGCTGATCAGGTCGCGCAGAGTCACGCCCATGCGCGCGATGCCTTGTTGCAGCACGCCGAGTTCGTCGCGGCGGGTGACGATCACGTTCTGGCTCAGGTCGCCGCTGGCGATGCGGTCGACCACGGCCATGGTTTCCTGCAGCGGACGGGTGATCTGACGGGTGATGATGAATGCGGCGATGATGCCGACCAGCAACGCCAGCAGGGTGCTGATCAATTGCAAGGTGCGAGCCTGGGCGCTTTCGGCGTCACGACGGTCGAGCTGGATCTGATACAGCTGCTCGCTCAGGGATACGATCAGGTTGCCCTGATCGGTCATTTCCTTGCGCGCCTGCACCGCATCGCTGTTGGCGTTCTTGAAGGCCTGCAAGGCGCTGCGGTAGTTGGTCAGTGCGGTTTCCAGCTGACGCAGGGCGTCCTGTTGGCTGCTGGCGAAATGCATGTTCAGCGGCTTGAGGCTGGCGATGGCCACGTCCAGCTGGCCGACGGCTTTCTGCTCGGTTTCGGCGTTGGCAGTGGCGGTGTAGCCGCGCACTTCGTAGCGCGCCAGGATGAACGCTTCCTTGGCGGCGGTGACAGCCTGGAACTGCTCGAAACGCTCATCGCTCAGCGGCATTTGCTGGACCCGGTTGCTCAGCGCTTCGATCAGGCCGTAAGCCGTCGCGGCACTGGTGGCCATCGAGTCGCGCGCCGTGTTGCCGGTGCGGTAGGCGTTGCGCATCTTGTTCAGGGACGTCTGGTACTCGGCGATGGTCGCCGCCTGCTGCTTGAGCAGCTTGAGGTTTTCCGGGCTCTTGAAGCTGCTGATCAGCTTCTGCTGCTGCGCGGCAAAACCGTCGAGGGTGGTCTGCACGTTCTGCGCGGCGGTTTCGTCGCCGTTGGTCAGCATATATTGCAGGCGCACCACGCGCAGTTTGGTCAGGCCAGCGTTGAGCTGGGTGATGTCGCTCATCCAGTTGCTGCGGTCAATCAGGCCGCCCAGGCTGGTCCAGCCGGTGAGCGCCAGGATGCAGGTCAGGGCCAGGACGAGGCCGAATCCGAGCCCCAGTTTCAGGTTCACGCTGATGTTGCCGAACCAGCTATTCATCACAAATCCTCCAGAAAAACGTTGTGCTACTTGATCGTCGGTCAGGCTGGAAGATTGTTGTTTTTTTGCGCCAGCAAGGGTGTAAGCAGGACTGTATCGGCCGCAAATCCGAGAGCTGAAAGGATTTTGTCCGACGGATTTTGTAACAAGGGATCCCAAGATTTTTTTCACATGGGTTTCACTGGCTGCCCACGCCGTGCTCTTTAACCTCGCCGCATCGAATGACAAGTGATGGCGGCTTTTTGTGGAATTGCGACTGAGTCTGTTCGGCGTCAAGCGCTCGATTGATCTGAGCGGTCTGGCCCGTTTTCGAAACACCTGGGTGGTATTGGCAGCTTCGGTGCTGGTGATTCCGCTGACCCTCTGGCTGCTCGCCCCGGCGGCGGTGCCGGACCTTGCCCACGGCAACGTGGCCGGGGCCAAGGCGCTGAAGGAAGGCTGGAGCAAAGGCGAAATCATCGTGCTGGTGCGCCATGTCGAGCGCTGCGATCACTCGAAAGCGGCGTGCCTGAGCGGCCACGATGGCATCACCGACCGTTCGCGCAGTGTCGCGGTGAGCGTCGGCGCTCAGTTCGAGCAGTTGGGCCTGGACGAGGCCGACGTCTACAACAGCCCGATGATGCGCACCGTGCAGACAGCCGGCTACATGTTCAACAAGGCGGCGACCGGCGAAGACTGGCTGATCAGTTGCAAGGGCCGGATGCTGCAGGACGCACTGGCGCACAAAGTCCCGGGACGCAACCTGATTCTGGTGACCCACAGCGAATGCATGGCGCAGCTGGAAAAAGACCTCAAGGTGCCGGCCTCGACCCTCGGGTACGGCGCGTCGCTGTTTGTTTCCGCCGCCAGCCCGGCGGCCCCACGGATGCTCGGCTTCATTGAAGCCTCAGACTGGCGCACGGTGACCACCCAATGAAATCCCGCTTTTACGCTTACAACTTCGGCATCCCGCTGCTCTGCGCAGCCGTGGTTTTTCTGATGTTCGACATGACCAATATCGACATCGCCTTCAGCAACCTGCTGTTCGATCCGCTGACCCACACATTCCCGCTCGACAAGATTCATTTCTTCGAAAAGCTGACCCACAAGTGGGCGCGGATCATTCCGAACTGGACTGCCGAAATTGCCTTGATCGGCGCCATGCTGTCGTTTGTCTGGCCACTGGTGAAGCCGCAAAAGCATCCGCGCGTGTGCGGTTTTCTCGAGCGTTGCAAAGTCGCGCCGGTGCTGCGCTTTGCCGCTGATCACCGTAGGGATTTTCTGTTTATCGTGGTGGCTTTCGCGGTCTGCACCGGGGTCATCCATTTCCTCAAGGCGCACACCAGCGTTTACTGCCCGATCGAGACCACGCTGTACGGCGGAAAGATGCCGCATATCGAGTGGTACAACAATTTCCAGCTGTTCCACGAAGCGGGTGAAGGGCGTTGCTGGCCGGGCGGTCATGCTTCCGGTGGCTTCACCATGCTGGCGCTGTATTTCGTCGGGCGTCGTTATCAATGGCGCTTTTCCAGCGCATTGTTGTGGGGCTCGCTGCTGCTCGGTTTTGTCTACGGCACTACGCGAGTCCTACAGGGCTGGCACTACATGTCCCACACGTTCTGGGCCGGGATCTTCGTGTGGCTGGCGTGTTTGCTGACGGCGCTGGCGTTCTACGGGCGGGCTCGTCTGGAATTGCCGGTGTTGAGCAAACGTGAACGTAAGGTGTTCGCTGCACAGCCTGAGGCTTCGCTCTGAGTCCCCGCCGCTGAAATGAAAAACCCGCCATCACCGGCGGGTTTTTCGTTTGTGCTGTGGTGGCTTCAGTAGCCCACGAAGTAATACGCCTGGCGCCCAACCATCATGGTCTTGTGGACTTTCAGCGGGGCGGTGGGTTCGCTGTCTCCCGACATCACGGCGATGTGCGAGGGCGATGCACTGAGAAACTCCCGTAGCTGCGCATCGGTGTCCAGGCCCTTGAGGACGCTCTGGGTATAGAACACGCTGGCGCCGCCGAGCCGTTCGTTGGCTTGAAACAACGCGACCTGACTGCCGCTCGCTTGCAGCGACTGGATGTGTTCGGTCAACGGCAGGAACGACAGGCGTTTGTCGGCATTTGGCAGTGCCCATTGCGCGGCGCCAAGGTAGCTGGCGATGACCACCGTCAGTATCCCCGCCGCCAGTGGCTGACGATGACGGGCGATTCGTCCGACAAAACCCTTCCTGTGATCCTTCAACTTGTCGAACAGCACGCCCGCATATTCGGCGGCAATCACTGCCGCTGCGGGTGTCATCGACATCAGGTAAACCGTGCGTTTGCTCGAGGCCAGGGTCAGCAGGATGAATTGCGCAATGATCCACAGGCTGAAAAACAGCAGGTAACGATTGGCCTTCAGTTCCTTGCGAAAATGCCACAGGCCCAGGTACACCAGAATGTTCCACGGCAGGAACGCCTGCGGCAGCTTGGCGAGGTAGTAGTAAAACGGCTCGTAGTGGCCGGCTTCAACGAACGATCCGCTGAAACGTCCTACGCTGTTGGTCAGCAACACTTCGCTGACCGCCTGGACGCCGCCGCGCTGATAGAGCACGGCGAGCCAGATCATCAGCGGGATCAGACCGACAACGGTCAGCAAGCCCGGACGCAGCCAGTCCGTCAGTTTGAAGCGCTTGTCCATCAGGTTGTCGGCCAGCAGAAAAGCGAAAATCACCACGCCCGGCATCGCCAGTCCGAGCACGCCTTTGCTCAACGTGGCGATGGCGATCCCGGCGATAAACAGCGACGAATTGCCTGGGGTCGATGCTCGCTGCGCCTGGAAGAACGCCAGCAATGCCGCAGTCACACCGAGGGCGAGCAACGCATCCTCGCCGACCCCGCGCACGTTGCTCCAGTAACTGGCCATGGTCGCCAGCAGAATCCCCGCCGTCCAGGCGATGGCCTTCGGGCGGTCGAAGCGGCGCAACATGGCGTACAGCAGCATCACGCTGAGCAACCCGGCCACCGCCGACGCCAGTCGCACCGCCCAGGGCGAGACGCCGAAAACCCGCAGGGCGCTGGCGTCCAGCCAGAGGCTCAGGGGCGGTTTTTCCAGGAAAGGTTCACCGAACAGACGCGGTGTCACCCAGTCGTTGTCCAGATGCATTTCCATCGCAATGCCCGCCACCCGGGCCTCGGTGGAGCCTTGCAGTTGATGGTTGCCAAGGGCGAAAAAGAACAGCAGGGCGGCAAGCAGAAGCAGGGAAGAGGCGGCACGCGACATGGGTTCAGGCAACCGGAAGTGAACGGAAACCCGAGCTTACGCGGCCAATCCTTAACAATTTGTGAACGTCACGACAGCGGTCGTGACCAGCGCTGATCCGGCGTTTCGAAACGCGGATTGACCCGCGCTGTCAGCACATGATCCTGCCAGCGCCCGGCAATGTTCAGGTACGCCTTGGCGTAGCCTTCCCGTTCGAATCCAAGGCGCTCCAGCAACCGTTCGCTGCGCTCATTGCCGGGAATGTAATTGGCCATGATCCGGTGCAGGTTCTGGGTGTCGAACATGTAAGCGATGGCCGCCTCCAGCGCTTCCTGCATCAAACCCTTGCCCTGATGCGCTTCGTCGATGTGATACCCCAGATAACAGGCCTGAAACGCACCGCGGATGATCCCGCTGAAATTGCAGGCGCCGATCATCTGCCCGCCATCCGGGGTCAGCAACGCCATATGCACCGCCAACCCGGCGTCGAAGGCGCTGGCCTGGATTTCAAGGCGTCGGCGGATCTGCTCGGTGGAAAAATAGTCGGTGGTGCGAATCGGCGACCACGGTGCGAGGTGGCGTTGATTGCGCTGGTAGAACGCGCTTTCCAGCGGCGCCTGATCCGGGTCGAGTACCGCGAGCGTCAGGCGTTGGCAGGGCAGGGTCAGCAGCGGCATCGGGTGCTCCGGGTCTCGGGATTGAACACCAGAATTGCCCGGTGAGCAGGAAAAAACAAATCGCCGCCAGATTGCGGGCGAAAAAAAGCCCGCAGGAGCGCGGGCGAACCGTAGTTTCTTGAATGAGCGAGGCCAATGTACACGGCCATCACCGCCGCCGGGGTGAAGAAAAGTTCATGTCGATGAACGACTTGCAGCATCGGCGAACGGTCGCTTTCAGTGCACGACAGGTGCCGTTGTAGCGGGCACCAGGTTCACCGGATCAAGGTTCTCCATGGCGCGATTGACCAGCATTTCGGTCATGATCGACAGCTGCCGGATCGCCAGCAACCGGCTGCGCTGAGAGCCAGTGAAATCATCGGCGATATTGGCCGTCATCATGTTCAGCGCCGCCAGCGTTTCGCAGGCATGGGTCAGCAGAGTGGCCGTGTCCACGTCGGTGCGCACGGAGAAAATCTCGTTGAACGGCAGGGTGCGACGCGGCTTTCTCACGTATTCCTGAGGCTGGGCAAGCACAGCCGGTTCTTTCGATTCGGTTTCGTGAGGCGGTGTTTGATCAGGCAGGCTTCGGGTGTCTTTTTTCATGACGAGGCTCCATGGTTTCAGGCTCCCGGCGAATCCCTTTGGTAAACCATCTGCCGGGTTGCAGCGGAGCGCGAAGACTAGCGTTTGGAAGCATCTTGAACCAGTTCATGGAAGTCGACGCGGGTTGCGGGAAATTTCCTAGGACGTTGGGTGGAGACGTTGTCCGGATGGGGAACTGCAGATGCGACAAGGCCCGCACTTGGCGGGCCTTGTCGTTGAGAGTTGGTGGGCCGGGGTAATTTGAAACAAGTCGGTATCTATCTGTTTTTTATCTAATAACTTATTGGTCAACTTGCTTTGAATGCCCGTTGGAACGCTGCGTGGTCTGGACTCCGATGGACGGCTGCTCCGCTCCGTAATTCAGCAGACGGCCTATGCGAACAAATCGACCAAAGCTGCTGTGCGTCAATGCGCGAAATCTGACCACAATTAATTGGTTTCCTGTCGCTCAAGCACGGGCTTACGTCAATGGCAGAGGGAAAATCTCAGGCCCTGTATCTTTGTTCTGTTTTTGCTCTGAACCCATTAACTACCTTCAACTCCACCCCGTAGGAGAAAGTCGCTCAGAAGCTTGGCAGCCTTGATTTTGACCTTGAAAATTGGGAGTGAAACACCCTCTAGACCGTCAAAATATGCCTTTGCTTTTTCTTGATCTACTGTGCCCCTAAGATCATCAAACCGACCGTACTCATTGAGATTAGCTTCCGTGAGATGGGTGCTCATCAAAGCAATCAGCTTCGCTGCATGCACCCCCAAAGCTGAAACAATTGCCGCTACTTCTTTATCTTTTGCGGCCGTCTTGTAACCCGTCAGATAGTCGCGGAAGGTCCGAACGGGATCGATCTGCACATCGCCGCGCTGGATGTCGTGCAAAAAAATCTCGGCTAACTTCTGGTCCTCCTGCGAGAGCGACGTGAACGACCGATGCAGCTCGGCCAGAGTTGCCTCCTTGGATGCCCCGTCCCCGTTCTGTAGCTCTTTGAGGTACTTGGCAAAACGCGAGTTCATGTAGTCCGCGTCGATCTTGCCAGTGTCGATCTCGGTGATGTGGCTGTCGATGTCGAACGGGATGCTCTCGCTTGCGCCGCTACCGCCTGCCCCCAGTTCCTTGTAGCGTTGCAGCAACGTCAGGTACTGCAGCTTCGTGATGTCCAACGCAATCGACTGTTTGGGATCCGTGTCGAATTCGTAGACTGACTTGTCCCAGGTGAAGCCCTGAATCTTGGCGGCCTCCAAGATAGCGCTGAACCGGTTGAACTGTTTCGCGAAGACTGCCCGCGCCGCCAAATCGTCGGGCAACTTGGCAAAGTCGGTGATGCCCGCCGCGCTGAAGAGAGCGCTGATCTCGGTGAAGCAGTCGTTCAAGCGCTCCAGGTTTCGGGGCAACTTGTCGGCAAAGAGGCCAATGGGCTTGTCGCCCGAGTACACCTTCACCGCCGCACTCACGTTGCGCTTCATCGTGTGCGGCTTGCGGTAGTAGCGGATCGTGCCAAATGGCTTGTCTGGTCCGAACAGCCGGTTGGTGCGTGAGAGCGCCTGGATGAGATTCTCGTAATCCAGCAGCTTGTCGCAGTACAGCGTGTTGACCCACTTCGAATCGAAGCCGGTCAGCATCTGGTTCACCACGATCAGCAGATCCAGCCGCTTCTCCGGTTCGGCCTCGACCCGGATGTAGGGTGCCTTGTGGGCCAGACGTGCGGCCAGGTCCTTCTTAAAATTCGCATGGGTTCCCATGTCGAACTTCTGACCATAGGTGGCGTTGTAGTCCTTGATGATCTCTTCCAGCCCGGCTGCCTTGAAGGTTGGATCGGTACCGCCGATGTCGTCATCGCTGATGTGTGGGTCGAACAGCGCGGTGATCTTCAGCGTGGGGCACTCCGCCTTCATGAGGCGGTAGTAGACGATCGCCTCAGTGATGCTGCTGGTGGCAAAAATGGCGTGGAACTTCCCTCCTTGGCTCAGCACCTCCCAGTTGTCAGCGATGTCCCTCAACACGGCGTGGTGGTGCTCGTCGCGCTCGTACTGGGCATTCGACAAGTAGTCCTCAATGCCGCGCTGGTACTCCCCCGCTGCATCGACGTGGCCTGCCATCGGCACATCGTTCACGTACCGGTTGAAGGCCTTCTTCTTGGCTGGGTCCGCCAGCGCCTCAGCCACGGACGACGCCTTGGCCTTTTCCAACGCCACTGCCAGTCGAAGGTCGCGGTCGCGGTAGGTCAGAACCTGGTAAGGATCGAAGCCCAAAACGTTCTTGTCGCGGATACCGTCGGCAATGCTGTAGCGGTGCAGTTCGTCCCCAAAGACATCCGTCGTGGTGTTGTCCTTGCGAACGTTCTCTGTGTGGATGGGCGTGCCGCTGAAACCGAAGAACACCGCGCCTGAGAAGCTCACCTTGATATCGGCCAGCATATCGCCGAAGGTGGAGCGGTGGCATTCGTCGACGATGAACACGATGCGCTTATCGCGCATGGTTTTTAGGTCGTGCGCCTTCAAGCCATCGGTGTCGTCCGTGATCCGGCTCATCTTCTGGATGGACGTGACGATCAGGGTGTCCGCGGGCGAGGTGCTCTTCAGAGTCTTGACCAGCACCCCGGTGTTCTCGGTGGCCTGAACCTGGTTACTGTCACCGGCAAAGTCCCGGTAGGCCTTCAGCGTCTGCGTTCCCAGTTCCACCCGGTCCAACAGGAACACCACTTTGTCGGCATCCTTGGAGTTGGCGATGAGCTGGGCCGACTTGAAGCTCGTCATGGTCTTGCCCGAGCCGGTGGTGTGCCAGATGTAGCCGCCCAGGCGGTTCGGGTTTTTCCAATCAGTCTTGGCCACCTTGTCGGAAATGGCGTGCGCGGCGTAGTACTGGTAGCTGCGCATCACCTTCAGCACGCCGTCGGCCTCGTCGGCTACGGTGTAGAAGCCGATCAGCTGGTGCGCCATCGGGATGGACAGCAGGCTGGAGGTGAAACTCTTCCAGTTGTTGATGGGCTCGTTGTTGAAGTCAGCCCAGTGGAAGGCGTAGTCCTTGTTGAACTTGCCGTCCGGACCGGGGTTAGCGAAATACAGCGCCTCCCCAGGCTCCATGGCCACAAAGATCTGAACCAGAGAGAACAGCCTGGTGAACACGCCCTCGCGTGCGTATTTCTGGATCTGGTTGTAGGCCTGGCTGACAGGCACACCGCTCTTCTTCAGCTCGATGTGGATCAACGGCATGCCGTTGATCAGCAGCAGCATGTCACCCCGCCGGTCATGTTGCAGTTCAGACGTGCGGGCGTAGCGCGGCTGCTGGGCAATCTGGTAGCGACTCTGCCCAGCGGCAATCTCGTGCCGGTCGTAGACCTTCAGGCTCACCTCCTTGCCAAAGTGCAGCGTGTCGGCCGGGTTGTCCCGCGTGATGGCCACCGTCTTGCCGTTGATGAAGCCGTTCAGCTTCAGCGGGGTGCGCAAGGCGACTATCTGCTCCATCACCTGCTGCATCTCGCTGTCGGTCAGCGGCACCTCGTTCAGTCGGTCCTTACCTCGGTTGTTCTCGAAGAGGATCTGCTTCCAGTTCGCCAGCAGGTCGGCCTCGCTGGGGCACTTGATGACCTGCAGCTCCCCCAGCCGCGCTGGCGCAATTCGTGGATGACAGCCGCTTCAAACTCAGATTCTTTGACAAAGGTGGTCATACGTGATGGGCTCGACGCTCAGACAAACATCTCTTCCAGAAAGGCGAATTTAACTTGCTGGAACCTTTGGATTTGGGTGGCGTGCTGGAAAATCAGTTCGTCCAGCGTGCGGAAGTAGGAGCCGATTTTTTTTTGTTCAGGAACTGTGGGAGCACGAAAGCTGAACTCCGAATACTCGCCTGCATTAATTCCTGGTTGACCAGATCGCTGGGAGTTGATCGCTACAAATTTTCCGTACTGACTAGTCAGAGTCGTGTAAAAAATAAAGTCAACACACTCCTTATTAAATGCCTTTGCTCGGATAAGGAACCCCGCAAAAAAAACACGTCCGTCACTTTCTTGGTAACGGTATGTCTTGCCAACTGAGGCGCCAGTTCGAGCAAATAAGATATCACCCTCGCTTAACAAATATTTTGAGGCACTAACAAGATCCGCATCTGGCGTGGTGAGATTTGCTTGAGAGAGGTTGCGTAAATTTTCATCAATATCCGTGATCCGGATATATTTGTTCCGCCCGTCATAGTCTTTTGCAGGAGCGTTTAGTCCATATTCGAATGGGCCGCATACATCACCCAGCTTCTTATCTGTCCAATTTTCCGAGAATCCCTTAAAGCGGATTTCAGGGATGGTAGCGCCGGGTTTCGGGAACATTTTTTGAAGCATTGACTCCTTCAGTGCTATCAACTTTTTATGCTTGCACTGATATAACCGGATCAACTGATCCAGTCTTCGGGAATGGGCGCAAATTTTAGTTTGTTCAGTGACGCCAGGAATCGTGACCTTTCGCCTCTTCCAGTCTTCGGCATCGAAGAGCAGTTTTTCGATGTCCACACCATAGGAGCTCAGAAAGAACTTCCTGCGCATCGCGGGAAGTCTCGCGATGATAGCGAGGAATTCCGTCAAGAGCTTGCGGCTGTCAACGGCCGTCAAGTACTCGTTCGAAACGATTGCGCCACCCAACTCAGCCGGGATGATGCCGGTGGCCCCATGGACCACTTGGCGCTTGGAAATGACAAAGTCACCCGCAATGAGCTGCGCATAATTCTTCACCAGGATTTCGCGTCCTAGCAGGTGGCCGCGAGAGACGACTCCTTCATTACGTCGTTTGACCGTGATGAGCTCGTAGCGCTGATTGTCCTCTAGCTCGATAGGACGACGCTTTTCGGCGAGGACATCGCCAATCTTCTCTTCCACCCACGGTTCGCTGTATGCCTTGAAGCGAATTCGCGGCACCATTCTTGTGGTCTGGTTCGCCATGTCAGTTCCCCGCCAACAAGGTCTTCAGCTCCTCAATGCCCTTGAGGTCGAACTCGCCGCCATCCAGTTCTCCCAGCATGCTCACGAGGGCCTTTTCTGATTGCATAATGTCGCGGGCGTTATCGGCATAGGTAATCCGGTACTTCTCTACCAAGGCTTGTAGTCTGGCGATGAGACTGGATGTCACCAGGCCAGGCAAACGGTGCAACTCGTCCACCAGCGGCGAGAGCCACTTGCTTTCGAGCAGGGGGTAAACCTGTGCGTCGCTCAAAGCCTCGACTGTGGCTTTGGTTTTGAGGTGCAGCGCTGAAATGTCCTTCTTGATGGCCGATTTCAGTGACTTCTCTTTGGCCAGCACTTTGGCCACTTGGATGATCTTACCTTCATAGGACTCGGCGTCGAAACTTCCAGATTCTTCGGCCTCGGCAGAAAACTCTTTCGCCTCTTTCGCCACGGCTGCTCCGACGAACTTGTCGCCAGCTTCGTTGAACGTATCTTTGGATTTGTCTTCTTCATTGAAGCTATCGAGCAGTTCGACCAGCTTAGCGACAACGTCGGCCAGTTCAGACTCCTTCTTGCGAAGTGCATCCAGCTCCTTCTTGTGGTGTGCCAACTGCACCAGGTCAAAGGGCAAGATTCGGCCCTTCCAGCCCTCCTGCACTTCCACGTCCTTCCCGTCCTTCTTCTTGAAAACATAGTTCGGGTCAACCACGCGCGTGGCACCAAAGCCCTCGGTCTGCAGGATTTCAAGATCCACAGCAATGGTCTGCCAGTGGTCGTCGAGGACTTGATAGGCCTGGTACTTGTCGATGAGCGACACAGTGCCGACCTTGGCCAAGCGGGCAAACAGTTCGTCGCAGATAGTCGCTTCTTGGCGAGGGACCTGCAGAGTAAGCATCTTGCCGATCAGTTCGCTTTGCAGCCAAGGCTTGAAGCCTTCGAATGCACGGGTAAAGGCCTCGTTGAACTCCGTCACATCAGGGTGCTGCTGCACAACTGCAGCCAGGTCATCCGCCTTCGGCTGGGCGTACGGTGTGCCATCCAAGGTGAACAAGGTCGCGCGCAGGTTGGGGAAGGCCTTCCAGTAGTCGGCCAGCGCTTCCAGTTCGTTCAGCGGGATACCGCCGAACATTGAGGCGTACAGGTCCCAGCTCTCGTGCGGCTCGGACGAGTCCACATATCGCGGAATATTGAGGTTGTAGTCGTTTGCCTCCCCCTGCAACTCGGTCTTCGGCACTAGACTGCTGAAGCCAGGCACGGTGGCTCGGGCTATCACCACATCAGTAATTTTCTTGATGTCGCAAGCGCGGAGCTTGTTGTTCTTGCCCTCTTTGGCAAAGCCCTTGGAGGCATCCACGAACAGCACATCGCTACCTTCGCGCTTTTGCCGGAGCACAAGGATGACGGTCGCGATACCAGTGCCGAAGAAGATCTTGGACGGCAGGCCGATGATGGTTTCGAGATGGTCGTTCTCGATCAGTTGCTTGCGGATGACGCCTTCTTCACCGCCCCGGAACAGCACGCCGTGCGGCAGGACGATGGCCATGATCCCGTTGGGCTTCAGGTGGTACAGGTCGTGCAACAGGAAAGCGTAGTCGGCCTTGGACTTCGGGGCTACACCGAAGCGGGCATAGCGCGGGTCAGTATCCTTGTGCTGCGGGTCCCACTTTTGTGAGTAGGGCGGGTTCGACACCACTGCATCCAGGTACAGCGGATTGTAGCTGTTGACCGGGTCCTGCTCGTCGAAGTACGGCCAGTCGTCTTCCAGCGTGTCGGCGTTGCGCGTGACGATGTTGCCCGGGAGGATGCCGCGCATGACTAAGTTCATGCGCGTGAGGTTGTAGGTGTTCTCCTTCAGCTCTTGGGCGTAGTACTTGATGCTGTCTTTGTCGCCCATGTGCTTGGCGATTGCTTGGCCGATATTGAGCAGTAGCGAGCCGGAGCCACTGGTGGAGTCGTAGATCTGGATGGTCTCGCGGTCTTTCAGGTGGTGCGCGATGACCTCGGACATCAGCACAGACACCTCGTGCGGCGTGTAAAACTCGCCTGCTTTTTTGCCCGCATTGGCTGCAAACATACCAATCAGGTATTCATAGATGAAGCCGAGCACGTCGTAGCCCTGCTTGCCATCCATGGGTATGTCTTTGATCAGTTGGAGAAGCTCGCTGATCGCCTTGGTCTGTTTTGCTGCGGTGTCGCCCAGCTTGCTCAGTCCGGTCTCCAGCGTCTTGAAGATGCCCTCGAACAGGCGCTTGTGGTTCGGGTGGATCAGGCGGCCAAAGGCCGACAGGGCTTCGCGAACATCAGCAACATCGAAGTCGCTGGCTTGTTCGAGCCACGTGGAAAACAGGTGCTGATGGGCGATGAAGTAGCCCAGGCTGGACTTGAAGTGGTCAACGGTTTCCGTGTCCTCTTCAGTCACCGCACTGAAGTCTTCGTCCGTGAATCCCTCGGCGGAGGCGAAGGCCAACAGCTTGTCGGAGAGGTACTTGTAGAAGATGAAGCCAAGGATGTAGTCCTTGTATTCGTTAGCCTCGATCTTGGATCGCATCTGGTTGGCAGATTCCCAGATTTTGGCTGCGAGCTGTTGCTTATTCACGGCGAGTACTTTTAGGGAGTTGATCAGGAAAGTTGAATGAAATTTTCTGCCTTAAGCAGAGCTGAGCCAGCAAAAGGATGGGATTTCAATAATGCGCCGGAGTATCGCACCCACAGGGCGTCCACGAAAAGCTATGAATACGGTTGGCGGGTGGATACCGTCCTAAACTGCATTCACACAAACGCTCACCATTGCTACAGTCTCACCTCGAATTCATGGAAATAACGAGTGTCAGCATGGCAGCGATGTGGATGATCCGAGGTGACGGCGGCCGTCTCTATGACGATTTCAGAGATCGCAATATGGCGGCGATTGGTTGGGCTCAACTAGCCCCAGAGGCCAAGCCAGGTGTTTCTCGGAAGGCATTGATTCAGGCCTATAAAGACCTCCAGCCAGGGATTAAGGACGGGAGTGCCGTATCTGGTGCTTCGCAGGTATTTCGTTTCGTTAACGAAATCAGCATTGGCGATACGGTCGTTACGTATTCTCCCGCGAACCGAACGTATCTGGTTGGTCGCTTCACTGGTGAATGCCAGCTTCGCCCAGATCTGGCGGATGATGGGATGTCTTTAACTCGGTCTGTTGAGTGGTACCCGCAGGAGGTTGATCGCGACAAGCTCACTGGCGCGAGCAGAAACAGTCTGGGATCAACACTAACCGTATTTAATGTTGCAGAGGATGCTCAGAAGGAATTGCTGGCCCTCGCTACTGGTAAAAACGTCTCCGCTACGCCGAAAGATCTTATTGAAGATCCTGAGGCTCTGGAAGACCCGTTGAAAGGTGTTCAAGAGATTGCCTTTGAGAGGATCAAGGACCAAATCAACAGTCTGGATTGGGCTGAAATGCAGGAGCTTGTAGCTGGAATCTTGCGAGCAATGGGTTACAAGACGCTCGTTTCACCGGCTGGTGCTGATAGGGGGAAAGACATCATCGCTTCTCCTGATGGTTTTGGATTTGAACCGCCACGCATTGTTGTGGAGGTTAAACATCGAAATGCCCGGATGGGGAGTAGTGAGATTCGTAGCTTCTTGGGCGGTAGGCACAAGGATGATCGTGGGCTGTATGTCAGCACTGGCGGGTTCACCAAGGAGGCGCTCTATGAGGGAGAGAGGGCCCATGTCCATCTGACAATGTGGACGCTGGATGAACTGGCTCGCACTTTGATGGCCCATTACCCGGCTACTGATCCAGAGACCAAGCGATTGGTGCCGTTGAGCTATTTTTACATGCCAGCGTGAAAAGCCTCGTTGGCCGAAAGAGCATGTGCTGATTTGAAATTCCCTAATCAGCACCGAATCGCAGACACAAAAAAAGACGTCCAAGGACGTCTTTTTGTCTATTTGGTGGAGCCGGGGGATTTGAACCCCCGTCCGCCAGTACTCCGCTGTCGGTACTACATGCGTAGCCGTGTCTATTAAGTTAACCCTCAGCGACCCGACGGGCAGGGTGCTTTGGGCGAGTTGTGTAAGTTTTAGCCGCTTCGTCCACAACGTACTGCACGGCGATTCTGTTCTATATGACAATCATTTTGGGTTTACAGACATCCCCTGATGATTGCTGGACCCGAAGGTACCAGGAGTGCATGTCAGCTGCAATTAAGCAGCGAGAGCAGCACCGTATTGGTCGTCATTGGCAACTATAAGTAGTTGCAACAGTGGATTTACGACTTCTGTTACCAAGTCGGCATGCACCTAGAGTTTCGCAACCGGCGTCGAATCCTGAACGGCCCCGAACTCATTGCCCGGTACATCTGTTCGAGCAACAAGCACGCGCAGTGTACGCCAAACGGCCCGCAAGGCCAACCCGAAGGTTGGCCTCAGCTTCGATCAGTTGTTGGTTCCGCTGGTTTTGCGGATTTCCAGAATGGTTTGCTGGGTTTCAGCCACGCATTCGTCGATCTTGCCCTGGGCTTTGAGTGCCTGGGCCTTTTGCACACTGGCCTCTACCCGTTGACTCAGGTCAGGCGACGACATGGCTTGGGCCTTGGCGTTGTTGATGGTTTGCAGATTGGCATCGCACAAGTCAGCAGGCTTGTCAGCAGCAAAGGACGTGGAAGCCATCATCGAGGCAGTAACGAACAGACCTAACAGTACAGAACGTTTCATGTGTATCTCCTTGAACTGAGGGATCCAGACTTCGCTGGCCGTCAGGACGGGCGACCGAATGGAGGAAAAGCCCCGATTGTTCGGGGCCTGTTCTGTGGACTGCGCTCAATCGCAAGGGTTCTATTTTTCTTCACACGGCGGTTGCGGGGGCTTTGGCCCGGGTCACCCGATCCACCAGGTACACCAGGCCGTGGTAGTCGATTCCGCCGTGTTGCGTCAGGCCGATCTCACAGGTGCGGCTGGTGGAAATCCCCTCGCTGCACTGTTGCACCGCATCCTTGAGCGTTCGCAGCGAATGGCTGTTGAGTTCCGGTGTGGTGAAACCCTTGTCGCCGGCGAAACCACAGCAGTGAATGCCTTCCGGGATCACGACCGTCTTGCTGCATTTGCGCGCCAGTTCGATCAGCGCCTGGCTTTCCCCAAGGTGCTGAGTGCTGCAGGTCACGTGAACGGCAATCGGTGCTTCCTGCGGCGTGAAGTCGAGCCGGTCCATCAGATGCGTACGGATGAATCGCACGGGGTCGTACAGATCCAGGCGAACATTTCCCACATCCTGCACCAGCCGCAACGTGCAGGGGCTGGTGTCGCAGTAGATCGGATCAAGCCCGCCGCGACTGGCCTCAAGCAATGCACCGATCAGCTCCTGACGCTTGTGTTCGGCCTGCTCGGCATAGCCCTTGGACGCGAAAGGCTGACCGCAGCAGAGGTTGTCCAGATTGTCCGGGAACACCACCTGATAACCGGCCTTCTCCAGCAGACCACGGGTTTTGTCGTACAGCGACATCTGCTCTTTGTCGCCCGCCGCCGGCCCCATTACCCGCGAGACGCAGGCTGCCAGATACACGACGCGCGGACGCTCGTCCGACACGGCAGGGCTGAAGCGGATGGCTTTTTCCGGCTGTGGCATCGCGTTGGTCCACAGCGGCACCTGACCTTTGGACAGCCGCGTCAGGGTTGCTGAAAGCTTCGCCAGGCGTGGTGCACCCAACAACATTCGCGCACCGTTGGCCACATGCAGGGTGAAGCGCGCACCTTGCAGGGTGGTGGCGAAATTTCCTTCGATCAGGTTGGCGGTTTTCGTATGGGTTGCGTGATGGCCGCGAAGCTTTTTCACCAGCTCACCGGTATTGATGCCTACAGGACAGCGTTGCGCACACAAACCGGTCGCGGCGCAGGTATCGATGCCTTGGTACTCGTAGGCTTTTTCCAGTTCGGTGGTGTCGATCCCGGCGCGCTTTCGCGCTTGAATATCGCGCCAAATCACGATGCGCTGGCGCGGGCTCAGGGTCAGGCCTTTCGAGGGGCAGACCGGCTCGCAGAAACCGCACTCGATGCATTTATCCACAATCTCGTCGGCCGCCGGCAGCGGTTTCAGGTGCTTGAGGTGGATCTGCGGGTCTTCGCTGAGCACCACGTCCGGATTGAGAATGCCGTTGGGGTCGAGCAGGCGTTTGAGCTGCCACATCAACTGATAGGCGTCGCTGCCCCATTCCAGTTCAACGAAGGGCGCCATGTTGCGTCCGGTGCCGTGTTCCGCTTTCAGCGAGCCGCCGAACTCCACGGCCACCAATTGCGCCACGTCGTCCATGAACGCCTGATAGCGTGCGACTTCTTCCGCGCTGTTGAAGCCTTGGGTGAAGACGAAGTGCAGATTGCCTTCCAGCGCGTGTCCGAAAAGGATCGCTTCGTCGTAGTGATGTTTGTCGAACAGCTCGATCAGACGGTTCACGCCGATCGCCAGTTGTTCCACCGGGAAGGTGACGTCTTCGATGATCACCGTAGTGCCGGTCTTGCGCACGGCGCCGACGGCGGGGAAGGTGTCCTTGCGGATCGCCCAGAGGCGGGCGTTTTCGACCGGGTCTTCGGTGAAGTCGACCTGCTTTTCCACCGGGAAATCGCCGAGCGACGCCATGATTTGCGCCAGTTGTTCCTGTAGCAAAGTGGAAGAGGCGGCGCGGGATTCGATCAGCAGTGCGCAGGCATTGTTCGACAGCTGCTGTACGAAATCCGGCATCCCGGGTTTGTCCTGCACCGAGCGCAGGCTGCGGCGATCAAGCAGTTCCACGGCGGACACCGGTTGGCTTTTCAGCACGGTGACCGCGTTGCAGCAGGTTTCCACGTCGGGGAAAACGATCAGCGCCGAAGCCTTGTTCGGGTGGTCGATCACCGTGTCGTAGGTCACCGCGCTGATGAAGCCGAGGGTGCCTTCGGAGCCGACCAGCAAGTGGCTCAAGATATCCACAGGCTCATCGAAATCCACCAGGGCGTTGAGCGACAGGCCGGTGGTATTTTTCAGACGGTATTTGTGGCGGATTCGCGCGGCCAGTTCGGCATTGGCGCGGGTCTCGCGGCCCAAGCTCGCCAGACGTTCCAGCAAGTCACCGTGGCTGACTCGAAAAGCCTCGACGCTGGCGGCATCTTCGGTGTCGAGTCGGGTGCCGTCGGCCAGCACCAGGCGAATCCCGGCCAGCGTGTGGTAGGTATTTTGCGCAGTGCCGCAGCACATGCCGCTGGCGTTGTTGGCGACGATGCCGCCAATCTTGCAGGCGTTGATCGACGCCGGATCCGGACCGATCTTGCGCCCGAATGGCGCGAGCCATGCGTTGGCCTGGGCACCGATGACGCCCGGTTGCAGGCGGATTTGCGTGCCTTGTCCTCGGATTTCCCGGGCGTTCCAGTTATCCCCAAGCACGATCAACACCGAATCACTGATCGCCTGGCCGGACAGGCTGGTGCCGGCGGCGCGGAAGGTCACCGGGACCTGATCGCGCTGGGCCAGTTTCAGCAGCGCTACCACTTCATCTTCGGATTCGACGCGGATCACCAGTTGTGGAATCAACCGGTAGAAGCTGGCGTCGGTGCCGAAGGCCAGGGTCGACAGCGGATCGTCGAAACGCCGTTCGGCTGGAATCAGTTGCTGCGCATCGCGCAGGAAAGTCGCCGGTAAGGTCATTGGTCCTCCAGGATCAACACCACCAGGTCTTTCGGGCCGTGGGCGCCGTAAGCCAGGACTTGTTCGATGTCGGCGGTTTTTGACGGGCCGGACACCAGCAGCGCATTGGTCGGCATGCCTTGGGCCCACTCGAATTCCTGCTGCACCTGATAGAAGTTGTCGCGGATCTGGCTGGCCTTGAGCAGGGCGTAATGCACCGGCGGCACCAGGCTCATCAGCCGTGGTTCTTCGCGGGTTGGCCAGAGAATCAGGCTGCCGGTGGCGGCAATGGCGCCGAGGGTGCCGGTCAGGCTGGCCGGGGTGTCGTTGAACAACTCGGCTTTCCACTCTTCCATCGGCCGGTCGTAGGACTTCAGCGTCGGCAGATCAGGATTGTTCGCCCAGTGCTGTGAGATGCGCTGCCCGTGAGGCGTAGTCGGTGCGATCAGCAGACTCGGCAACTGGCGGTCGCGCACTAATTGCGCCAGCAGCGCCGGCCACGCTTCAGCAGACGTCAGGTGGATTTCGGTGTGCACCGCTTCCATCAGTTTGCGCAGTTGCGGGATCCGTTGTTCGGCGCTGTAGGTGTAAGGCCGGGTTACCAGATCGACATCGAAGTTGTCGGCAATCGGTGTGGTACCGGCCAGACTGTTCCTTAACTTGCCGAGGATGTTTTGCTTGGCGCTCATCAACGGTCTCCTTGTTTGGCCAGGTGTTCGCGAGCCATGTCATGCAGTGAGCGGGGAGCGGGTTTCGGAGCGCTGTGATTCTGCGTCCACGGCCCGACGTTGTTCGGCGCCAGCGCGCGCAGGCGTGTAGCGAAAAATGCAAACAGTCGATACAAAGTCGGCGAGCTATTGAGCTTCGCCCAGGCGTTCCAGATGAAGCGTTCCTTGCGCGAATACTTGCTGCCCTGGCCGCGCATCACTTGATGAGGACTGTCGGGGGCTTTGACGTTCTCTTCGCGCAGGCGGCGCAGCAGTGCGGGGATAGGAATTTTTACCGGACATACTTCACCGCAGGCGCCGCACAGCGAAGACGCGCTTGGGTGATCCGGGACTTTCGCCAGACCGACCATGTGCGGGGTGATGATTTTGCCGATCGGGCCGGGGTAGACCTCGCCGTAGGTGTGGCCGCCAACGCGGGTGTAGACCGGGCAATGATTCATGCAGGCGCCGCAGCGGATGCAGTTCAACGTCTGGCGCAGTTCGCTGTCGGCGAAGGCTTGGCTGCGACCGTTGTCGAGCAGTACCAGATGCACTTCCTGCGGGCCGTCGAGTTCATGTTCCTTGCGCGGGCCGGAGATCATGTTGACGTAGGTGGTGATCGGAATGCCCAGCGCCGAGCGGGTCAGCAATGACAGCAGCGGCACCACGTCGCGCAGGTTTTCCACGACTTTTTCGATGCCGGTGACGGCGATGTGCACCGGCGGCACGGTGGTGGTCATGCGGCCGTTGCCTTCGTTTTCCACCAGCAGCAGAGTGCCGGTTTCGGCCACGGCGAAGTTGACGCCGGAGACGCCGATGTCCGCTTCGAAGAATTTCTGCCGCAGAACCCTGCGACCGATCTGTATGAGTTGGTCAACGTCCTTGGTGTATTCCACGCCAAGTTTGTCGTGGAACAAGGACGCGACCTGACCGGCATTCTTGTGGATTGCCGGCATGATTATGTGTGAAGGCTTCTCGTGGTCGAGCTGGACGATGTACTCCCCCATGTCGGACTCCAGACATTCAATGTCCCGAGCCTCGAGGAAATGGTTCATCTCCATCTCTTCGCTGACCATCGATTTGCCCTTGATCACTTGCCGCGCCTCGTGAGCGCGGATGATCGAAAGGACGATGCCATTGGCCTCGTCCACCGTTTCCGCCCAGTGCACTGTCACACCGTTGCGGGTCAGGTTCTGTTCCAGTTGCTCGAGCAGGTCGGGCAACTTGGAGAGCGCGCGGGCACGGATCGCATTGCCCAGTTCACGCAGGTGTTCTCTTTCGTGGGCATCGCTGAAAGCCGCTGCCCGCTTGGTCATCAGTGAATCCATCGCGGTGCGGAAGTTGTTCCGCAACTGCGAATCGTCCAGGGCGTTATGTGCCCGGGTGCGGAAATCTTCTTCTACGGCAACCGTAGGAATAATCGTGGAAGTGCTCATCGCGCACCTCCGCTTCGTTGCCAGAGGAAGCTCGCCAGGTGTTGCCCGCGCAGCGCTTCCTTCTGTTTTTCCAGCGAGCCGTTGATGTTCATCAGACAGCCGCAGTCGGCACTGAGTACCTGATGTGCGCCGGATTCCTTCAACGCCCGGGTCTTGTCAGCCACCATCGCGCCGGAAATGTCTGGCATACGGACGCTGAATGTCCCACCGAAGCCACAGCATTCGCTTTCATGGTCGTGGTTGACCCGTTCCACGTTGCTCAACTGCGCCAACAACTCGCGGCCGTGCAGGTGGGTGTTCATTTCCCGCCGCGCCGAACACGAGGTGTGCAGCGCCACTTTGACCGGCTCGCCGCTGTCCTTGAGCTGCACCTTGCAGACGAACAGCAGGAACTCGGCCAATTCATAGGTGCGGGCCGCGAGGGCCTGAACCTGTTTCAGCGTTTGCGGCTCGTCCTTGAACAAGTCGGCGTAATGCTCGCGGATCATCCCGGCGCACGAACCCGATGGCACCACCACCGGAAAATCCCCGGCAAACAGCGCCAGTTGCGAGCGCGCCACCGTGCGTGCCTGCTCGGTGTAACCCGAGGTGTAGGCCGGTTGTCCGCAGCAGCTCTGCCCTTGCGGGTAGTCGACCCGGATGCCTTCGCGTTCCAGCAAGTGGATCGCGTCCATCCCGGCTTCCGGGTAGAACAGGTCGACCACGCAGGTGCCGAACAGGTAGACCCGCGACGGTTTCTCGCTGGGGTATTGCCGGGGTTCGGGCAGTGGCGGTGCGACGCGAGTGGCGTTAGGCACAGCGTTATAAAAAAGCTCGCTCATCAGGCGTGTCTCCGGGTGGGCCCGGTTATCCGTCTGTTGAGGCTGCCGAATATAGAGCGCGTTGCTTTCAGCAGCCTTACAGACCGGGTTGTGAATTGCTGACGCCGGAATCACGAACCGGCGTCGGTTATTTCCATGTCGCTTGTAGTCTTAATGCACCAGCATGCCGGTGAACCAGTAGGCCTGAGCCAGGGTGATCAGGCCGACGATCGTGGCAAAGAATAGGCTGTGCTTGAGGGTGAAGCGGAACAGATCGGATTCCTTGCCCACCAGACCGGTCGCTGCGCAAGCCACGGCGATCGATTGTGGCGAAATCATCTTGCCGGTCACGCCGCCGCTGGTATTGGCCGCTACCAGCAAGGTGTCGTTGACGCCGATCTGGTGTGCGGTGGTCGCTTGCAGCGAACTGAACAGGGCGTTGGACGAGGTATCGGAACCGGTCAGGAACACGCCCAGCCAGCCGAGGAACGGCGAGAAGAACGGGAATGCCGCGCCGGTTGCCGCCAGCACCAGAGCCATGGTCGAAGACATGCCGGAATAGTTGGTAACGAAGGCAAACGCCAGCACCATGCCGATGGACAGGATCGGCCAGCGCAGTTCGTAGAAGGTCTCTTTCAAAGTGGTCAGACCAGTTTTGATATTGATCTTCAGCACCAGCATCGAGATCAGTGCGGAGAAGAAAATCGCTGTACCGGTCGCGGAAATCGGGTCGAGTTTGAACACGGCCGGAATCGCCGTCGGGGCGGCAACGATCGGTGCGGTTTTGATCACCAGTTGATCAAGGTGCGGGATCGCGAAGTTGAACACCCAGGCGTACATCGAACCGCCGGCGGCGAACATGGCCTTGAAAGGCTTGAGGGTCCAGATGGTCACCAGCACGGTGAGGATCAGGAACGGCGACCACGCCTTGAAAATTTCCCCGAGGCTGTAAGGCGAAGCGACGGTGGTGCGCTTCTGGCCGAAACCGCCGGCGCTGGCGGTTACCACCGAAGCAGAAACGGCACCGGCAATGTGCTGGCCGGCGGCACGTTTTGGCTGCCAGACCTTGAGGAACAGGGTCAGCGAAATCAGGCTGGCCAGGGCTGACGTGATGTCCGGCAGTTCCGGGCCGATGAAGTTCGAGGTGAAGTACTGGGTGACGGCAAAGCTCAAGCCTGCAACCAGCGCCGCCGGCCAGGTTTCACGCACACCGCGCAGGCCATCCATCATGAACACCAGCCAGAACGGCACGAACAACGACAGCAGTGGCAACTGGCGGCCGGTCATTGCGCCGATCTTGAACGCGTCGATACCGGTGACTTGCCCGGCCACGATGATCGGAATCCCCAATGCGCCGAACGCAACCGGTGCGGTGTTGGCAATCAGGCACAGGCCGGCGGCGTACAGCGGATTGAAGCCGAGTCCCACCAGCAGCGCAGCGGTAATCGCCACTGGCGCACCGAAACCGGCGGCACCTTCCAGGAATGCTCCGAAGCAGAAACCGATCAGCAGCACCTGCAGACGCTGGTCGTCAGTGATCGACAGTACCGAGCTGCGGATGACCTCGAACTGACCGCTCTTGACCGTGAGTTTGTACAGAAACACCGCCGCCACAATGATCCAGGCAATCGGCCACAAACCATAAGCGAAGCCGTAACCGGCGGCGGCGAACGCCATGTCGACCGGCATCTGGAACGCGAAGATCGCCACGGCGATGGCCAGTGCGAGCGTGATGCTGCCGGCCACATGACCTTTGAGGCGGAACACCGCCAGGGCGAGGAAGAAGAAAACGATGGGGATGACGGCCGCGAGTGCGGACACGCCGAGACTGCCGAGCGGGCTGTAGAGCTGTTGCCAGGTTTGCATATGGGGTGGCCCCTAATTGTTGTTGGTCAGGCACTGTCAGCGTACTTGGGTAATTGGTAAGACCAATTTACAAGTGCTGTCGGCTAGGGTAAAAGCCTTGATATCGGTGTGTCAATTTGCCGCCCTAAAACTTTTGTCGAACAACCGGACGGCAAGTCGGAGTGCACCGGTTGAATTGGCGTCATCTGGCAGGTGTCGGCGCAGCGTCGATAGGCCAGAATAGAGAGCCCGGCGAGCGGTCGGGATGGTGGAGAGTTGAGTGATGGGGTTTGATCAGATACGTCAGCGCCGTTTGTCTGACGACATTGTCGAGCGACTGGAAGGGATGATTCTCGAGGGCACGCTGAAGTCCGGCGAACGTCTGCCGGCCGAGCGGACTTTGGCGGAACAGTTCGGCGTTTCCCGGCCCTCGTTGCGCGAGGCGATTCAGAAACTGGCGGCCAAGGGTTTGCTGGTGAGCAAGCAGGGCGGCGGCAACTATGTTGTGGAAAGTCTCGGTTCAACCTTCAGTGATCCGCTGCTGCAATTGCTGGAAAGCAATCCCGAGGCGCAGCGCGATCTGCTGGAATTTCGCCACACTCTGGAGGCATCGTGCGCCTATTACGCGGCATTGCGCGCCACGGATGTGGATCGTGAGCGGTTGACGACTGCGTTCGAAGAATTACAGGACTGCTATTCGCGGCATGACGAAGTGAGCCGGGCGGAAGAGGGCGCGGCGGATGCGAAATTCCATCTTGCGATTGCCGAGGCCAGTCACAACGCGGTGTTGCTGCACACCATTCGTGGGCTGTTCGACCTGCTCAAGCGCAACGTGGTGACCAACATCGGTGGCATGTACAAACAGCGTGCGGAAACTCGCGACATGCTGATCACACAGCATCGGGAATTGTATCTGGCGATTATCGAGGGGCGCGCGGAACAGGCGCGTGAGGTATCCAGCCGACACATTCTTTATGTGCAGGAAGTGCTGGAAGAGGTGCGACAGGAAGTACAGCGCATGGCTCGCGCCGAACGACGCAAGGGAATGTAGGCATGACCGTTCTCGCGGCGGGCGCGGGAACGGTCATTCAGGCAGAGGAATCAGTCTTCCTTGCCCTTGTTGCGCACCGCACGCTGCAACTCGCGACCAGCATCGCGTTCGCGTTCGGTATCACGCTTGTCGTATTCCTTCTTGCCCTTGCCCAGTGCGATCTCGCACTTGACCATGTGCTTGCTCCAGTACCAGGACAGGCACACGCAGGCGTAACCCTTTTGCTGCACGGCGGCGGCGAGCTTGTCCAGCTCACGACGGTTGAGCAGCAACTTGCGGGTACGCACCGGGTCGGCAATGACGTGGGTGCTGGCGGTCATCAGAGGCGTGATGTGGCTGCCGAGCAACCAGGCTTCGCCATCCTTGAGCAACACGTAACTGTCGACCAGTTGCAGTTTGCTTGCCCGCAGACTTTTTACTTCCCAGCCGGCCAGGACCAGACCAGCCTCGAACTTGTGCTCGATGAAGTAATCGTGTCGCGCCTTTTTGTTTTGCGCGATGGTCCCTGTTGGGTGTTTCTTCTGTTTAGCCATAGGGGCGGCATTATATGGAGATAAACGGCTGTCGGCTACGGTGATGCTGCGTGCTTGAGCAGGTTGTGTGAATCCCGGACAATGCGGCCTCTTTTTCTAACGCTTGGGCGTGATAAACGATGTCGACAGACAAGGTTTCTGTCCACGGCAGTTGGGCTAGCCGCTGGGTTTTCATTTTCGCCGCGACCGGCTCGGCCGTGGGACTGGGCAGCATCTGGAAGTTCCCCTACATGGTCGGGGTCTACGGTGGCGGCGCCTTCGTGCTGATGTTTCTGGCGTGCATCGCGCTGATCGGCATCCCGGTCATGCTCGCCGAGACCTTGATCGGCCGACGTGCCCGGCAGAGTCCGGCGAATGCCCTGAAGGCGCTGGCGCTGGAAGCCGGTCACTCGGGCAAATGGTCGTGGGGCGCATTCGCCGGGATGATCACGGCGTTGCTGATCCTGTCTTTCTACAGTGTGGTCGGCGGCTGGTCGCTGGATTACATCATTGATATGGGACGCGGCGACTTTCAGGGCGCGACGGCCGATCACGTCGGGGCGTACTTCGGTAATGTCATCGCCGATCCGTGGCGCCTGACTCTCTGGCACACGGCTTTCATGCTGCTTTCGGCCGTGGTCATCGCCAAGGGCGTGGTCGCAGGGCTTGAGCGCAGCCTGCGGATCATGATGCCGCTGCTGTTCGTGATGGTGCTGGTGCTGCTGGGTTACAGCATGACCACCGGGCATTTCATGGAGGGCGTGCATTTCATGTTCGACTTCCACCCGGAGAAAGTCCTCGACGGTTTGCTGCCGGCCATGGGGCACGCGTTTTTCTCGCTGAGTGTGGGCGTGGGCTCGATCATGATCTACGGCGCCTACATGACCAAGGAAGCCTCGCTGTCCGGCACGGTCGTGGGTGTGGCGCTGCTCGATACTTTTGTTTCGCTGGTGGCCGGCCTGGCCTTGTTTCCGATTGTGTTCGCCGGTGGTTTGAACCCGAGCGAAGGCCCGGGGCTGATGTTCGTCAGCCTGCCATTTGCTTTCGGTAACGTGCTTTTCGGCCAGTTGATGGGCGTGGTGTTCTTCGTTCTGGTGGCCATTGCGGCCTGGAGCTCGGCGATTTCCCTGCTGGAGCCAATGGTCGCCTATCTGGTCGAGCGGACTAAAATCAGTCGTGCCTGGGTGACGTTCTGGTTGGCATTCATTTGCTGGTTCGTCGGCCTGGGTACGGTGTTTTCCTTCAATATCTGGAAGGAAGCCAAATTTTTCGTGAACGATGGCGGGGTGTTCCATCTCTACCAATGGGGTGCGGCCGGTGGTCTGGACTTCTTTGGGGTGATCGACTTCTTCACCTCGCGGATCATGTTGCCGCTCGGCGGGCTGTGCTTCGTGCTGTTTGCCGGTTGGGTGATGGGGCGTGAAGCGGTGCGTGACGAGTTGTCGATTCGCAGCCCGGTGCTGTTCGCTCTGTCTCTGTTCTTGATGCGCTATGTGGCGCCCATCGGCATTCTTGTAGTGTTTGCCACCCAGCTCTGGAAGTGACGCTTACATGACGACACATATTCAACGATCGGCACTGCTGCCTTACCCGGCGCAATTTCTCTACGACCTGGTCAATGACGTGGCGCGTTACCCCGAGTTTTTGCCGTGGTGCTCGTCTGCTGAGGTTCTGGAAAGCTCGCCTGAGCATATGCGCGCCAGTGTCGGCGTGGCCAAGGGTGGTCTCAGTCAGCATTTCGTGACGCGCAATACGCTGGTGCCGGGGCAGTCGATTGAGATGAACCTGGAGGAGGGGCCGTTCAATCAGCTGCATGGCGTCTGGGTGTTCAAGGCGCTGAACGAGAAGGCCTGCAAGATCAGTCTGGATCTGTCCTTCGACTATGCCGGCCCGTTGGTCCGGGCGACGCTCGGTCCGTTGTTCAATCAGGCGGCCAATACATTGGTGGATGCGTTTTGCCAGCGCGCCAAGCAGATGCATGGTTGAGCCGGTGATCGAAATCGAAGTGGTGTATGCCGCCGTTGATCGTCAGGTTTTGCGGGTGGTCAGCGTCGTCGAAGGTGCGACGGTGCGGGCGGCCCTGATGGCTTCCGGGATTGATGCTGAATTTCCGGAGCTGGATCTGCAGAGCTGCCCCTTGGGGATCTTCGGCAAAGTGATCGCTGATCCGGATACTCGACAGGTTCAGGAGGGCGATCGCATCGAGATCTATCGACCGCTGTTGGCTGATCCGAAAGAAGTGCGCCGTCTGCGTGCCGCGAAAGCCGCCGAGGCCAAGGCGCGAAATCAGTAGGCTGGCCAAACGGCAGGCAATAAAAAAACCCGGAATTTCCGGGTTTTTTTATTGCGTCGCAAATTATTGCGGCGAGGTATCCAGCGGTTCTGGCGTTGGAACCGGAACGGTTTCCACACCATCGACGTCCTTCTGGATCTGATCCAGCAGGGAGCCTGGCTTGGCTGGTTTTTCCGGTTTTGGCTGCTCGACGTTCTCGGCAGGAGCGGTCACGCTGGTTCCACTGTCCTTGCCGAGAATGGCTTCGTCACGGCTGACGCCTGGCATGAAGTCACCGGACAGGGCGGCAAGGCGGTCATTCGAGTCGAAAATGACACTCACGCGTTCCTGCTGGCGTTCACCGCCACCCGGTTGCAGGCTGTACAGATAATCCCAGCGGTTGGCATGGAACGTGTCGGCAAGCAGAGGGTTGCCCATGATAAACCGTACTTGCGGCCGGGTCATTCCCGGGCGTAACTGGTCTATCATGTCCTGCGTGACGACATTGCCCTGCTGGATGTCGATTTTGTAAACCCCGGGGAATGAACAACCGGCGAGTGCGAGCAGTCCCACAAAGGTGAAACTGGTTAGCAAGAGCTTGGTGTTTTGCATCGGTGGGCGACTTCCACTATCTTGGCTGGGACAACGTAAACGCCGATCATACCCGCATTAAGAGAAGCTGCGAAGCAGCATCGCGAGAAAGCTGACCATGGTTGAAAATAGCGAACTACGCAAAGCCGGCCTCAAAGTGACCCTGCCACGGGTCAAGATCCTGCAAATGCTCGACTCTACCGAGCAGCGTCACATGAGTGCCGAGGACGTCTACAAGGCGTTGATGGAAGCTGGCGAGGACGTCGGTCTGGCCACGGTTTACCGTGTACTGACCCAGTTCGAAGCGGCTGGCCTCGTGGTCCGTCACAACTTCGACGGCGGTCACGCGGTATTCGAATTGGCCGACAGTGGCCACCACGACCATATGGTCAACGTGGACTCCGGCGAGGTTGTCGAATTCGTCAGCCCGGAAATCGAGAAGCTTCAGAAGGCAATCGCCGAGGAGCATGGTTTTGATCTGGTGGATCACAACCTGGTGCTGTACGTACGCAAGAAAAAGTAAGCATGTCGCGCGAATTTCAGGTTCGCGAAACGAACGAAGGCGACCCGAGGGTCGCCTTCGTGCTTTCTGCGGTGCTTAAACCTTTGCGGTAACGACCATCTTTTTCGCGTGCGCCAAGGACTCTTTGGTTAGATCGATGCCGCCAAGCATTCGCGCGACTTCTTCTATACGGTCATTCTTGCTCAGCTTCGAAACGGCCGTGTGAGTGGCCTGTTCACCACGCACCTTGTGGACGAACAAATGCTGATGCCCCTGAGCCGCGACCTGCGGCAAGTGCGTGACCGTCAATACCTGCCCGCGATCCCCGAGGCGGCGCAACAACTGGCCGACGATTTCGGCCGTCGGACCGCCAATGCCCACGTCCACTTCGTCGAACACCAGCGTCGGTACGCGAGAGGTCTGGGCGGTAATCACCTGGATGGCCAGGCTGATCCGTGACAGCTCACCGCCGGACGCCACTTTGGCCAGGGCCTTCAAAGGCTGGCCCGGGTTGGCGCTGACCAGCAGCTCGACTTGCTCCAGGCCATTGGGTTGCAGTTCGCTGCTGTTGTTGGCGCGCAACTCTATAGTGAAGCGACCTCCGGGCATGCCCAAGCGCTGAATCTCCTGCTCCACAGCGCTGGCCAGGCTGCCGGCCGCCTGATGGCGCAGCTCGCTCAGTTCCCGAGCCTTTTCCTGATAGTGGCGGGCATAGGATGCGAGTTCTTCGGAGAGACGCTCGATGGATTCATCGTTGGCGTCCAGGGCTTCAATTTCATCGAGCAGCTTCTGCTGCATCTCCGCTACTTCCGTCGGCTGTATGCGGTGTTTGCGTGCCAGCGTGTAGATGGAATCCAGACGTTCTTCCAGATATTGCAGGCGCGCCGGATCGGCATCGAAATTGTCGAGAAAGCGATTGAGTTCGCCGACGGCTTCTTCGACCTGGATCTGTGCACTGGTCAGCAGGCTGCTCGCCTCACCCAGTGCGCCGACCGAGTTGTTCACGCTCGACAGGCGATTGAGACTGGCCGTCAGGGCATTCAGCACATTGCCAGAATCGCTTTCGCTGCATTGTTCGACCACTTGTCGGCAGATGCCAAGCAGGGTTTCGGCGTTGGTCAGGTTCTTGTGTTCCTGCTCCAGTTCTTCCAGCTCATTTTCACCGAGGCCGAGGTTTTCCAGTTCTTCGAGCTGGTAGCTGAGCAACTGATGGCGTGCACGCTGTTCGTCGCCGGAGTTGGAAAGGCGTTCCAGCTCCTGGCGAGTCTGACGCCAGCGCTGGGCGGCCAGATGCACCTGGCGCGCCAGATCGGTGGCCCCGGCGTACTCGTCGAGCAGACGTCGGTGGGTGTCGGTCTTGAGCAGGGATTGGTGTTCGTGCTGGCTGTGGATATCGATCAGCAACTCGCCGAGCGCCTTGAGATCGCCGAGCGGGCAGGGCGTGCCATTTATATAGCCGCGTGAGCGACCTTCGCAGGTGATGACCCGGCGCAGGATGCACGGGCCGTCGATTTCCAGGTCGCGCTCCGCCAGCCAGGCGCTGGCCTCGGGGATGTCGGCCAGATCGAAGGTCGCCAGAATATCGGCCTTGTCGGCGCCCGGTCGAACCACGCCGCTGTCGGCGCGATCGCCGAGCGTCAGGCCCAGGGCATCGAGCATGATCGACTTGCCGGCGCCGGTTTCCCCGGTAATCACGCTCATGCCGCGATCGAGTTCGAGATCGAGATGTTCAACGATGGCGTAGTTGTGTACGGACAGGTGCACCAGCATAAAGGCCGCTCCCAGGCTTCAGGTCTGGTTATTTATACAGTGTTTTGTTTCGGGCTGACAATGCCCTCACTCGGTTCGATGGGAATGATCCGATCAAATGCCTACAGCGCCCGGGAATGACAATGCAGCACTTTTTTGTAGGGTTAATCGTTGTCAGCCCTTGAAGCCTGATTTTGCGGCCCCATATACCGAGGCAGAAGCGCGAATCGAACTCGCTGACGATATTGAAAGGAGAATTCTATGGCTGACGAACAGACAGTAGATACGCAAAATCCAGAAGCCAATCAGGCGCCCGAGGCTTCGGGTGATGACCTGGCGACCCGTGTACAAGTGCTCGAAGAGCAATTGGCCGCCGCGCAGGATCAATCGCTGCGCGTAGCTGCCGATCTGCAGAACGTCCGCCGCCGTGCCGAGCAGGATGTAGAAAAGGCGCACAAGTTTGCGCTGGAAAAATTCGCCGGCGACCTGCTGCCGATCGTCGACAGCCTGGAGCGCGGCCTCGAGCTGTCGAGCCCGGACGACGAAAGCATCCGTCCGATGCGCGAAGGCATCGAGCTGACCCTGAAAATGTTCCAGGACACCCTCAAGCGCTATCAGCTTGTAGCCGTCAGCCCGCAGGAAGGCGAGCCGTTCAACGCCGTGGAACATCAGGCAATGGCCATGCAGGAAAGTGCTGACCTGGAACCGAACAGCGTTCTGAAAGTGTTCCAGAAGGGCTACCAGCTCAATGGCCGCCTGCTGCGTCCGGCGATGGTTGTGGTCAGCAAGGCGCCGGCACCAGTTTCGCCTTCGATTGACGAGAAGGCTTGAAATTAGCCGCAAGGCCCCCATTTAGAAGTCAAGCGTTTAAGTATTACCGCAGTTAGCCACCACTGCTGCGGCAACCAAATCCAAAGTTTCGGGAGAGTGAACATGGGCAAAATTATCGGTATCGACCTGGGGACTACCAACTCCTGCGTCTCCGTGCTGGAAAACGGCGTAGCCAAAGTTATTGAAAACGCCGAAGGCGCGCGTACCACGCCGTCGATCATCGCTTACGCCAACGACGGTGAAATCCTGGTGGGTCAGTCCGCCAAGCGTCAGGCTGTGACCAACCCGCACAACACACTGTTCGCGGTGAAGCGCCTGATCGGCCGCCGCTTCGACGAAGAAGTCGTGCAGAAAGACATCAAGCTGGTGCCTTACAAGATCGTCAAGGCCAACAATGGTGACGCTTGGGTTGAGGCCTCTGGCAAGCAGATGGCTCCGCCGCAAATCAGCGCCGAAGTCCTGAAGAAGATGAAGAAGACCGCCGAAGACTACCTCGGCGAAGCTGTGACCGAGGCGGTGATTACCGTTCCGGCCTACTTCAACGACAGCCAGCGTCAGGCGACCAAAGATGCTGGTCGCATCGCCGGTCTGGACGTAAAACGTATCATCAACGAACCAACCGCAGCAGCTCTGGCTTACGGCATGGACAAGGCCAAGGGCGATCACACCGTGATCGTTTATGACCTGGGTGGTGGTACCTTCGACGTTTCCGTGATCGAAATCGCTGAAGTTGACGGCGAGCACCAGTTCGAAGTACTGGCCACCAACGGTGATACTTTCCTAGGTGGTGAAGACTTCGACATGCGTCTGATCGACTACCTCGTCGACGAGTTCAAGAAAGAGTCCGGCATGGATCTGAAGAACGATCCTCTGGCGCTGCAGCGTCTGAAAGAAGCCGCTGAGAAAGCCAAGATCGAGCTGTCTTCTTCTCAGTCGACCGACGTCAACCTGCCGTACATCACAGCAGATGCGACTGGTCCTAAGCACCTGAACGTGAAGATCTCTCGTGCCAAGCTCGAGTCGCTGGTCGAAGATCTGGTGAACCGTACCATCGAGCCATGCCGCATCGCTCTGAAGGATGCCGGTATCGACGCCAGCAAAATTGACGACGTGATTCTGGTCGGTGGTCAGACTCGTATGCCACTGGTGCAGAAGGCAGTTACCGATTTCTTCGGTAAGGAAGCACGTAAAGACGTGAACCCGGACGAAGCTGTTGCCATGGGTGCAGCCATCCAGGGCGCCGTTCTGGCCGGTGACGTGAAAGACGTTCTGCTGCTCGACGTCAGCCCGCTGACCCTGGGTATCGAAACCATGGGTGGCGTGATGACCGCGCTGATCGAGAAAAACACCACGATTCCTACCAAGAAATCGCAAGTGTTCTCGACTGCCGACGACAACCAGGGCGCTGTGACCATTCACGTCCTGCAGGGCGAGCGCAAGCAAGCCGCACAGAACAAGTCTCTGGGCAAGTTCGACCTGGCCGACATTCCACCAGCTCCACGTGGCGTGCCGCAGATCGAAGTGACCTTCGACATTGACGCCAACGGCATCCTGCACGTAGGTGCGAAGGACAAGGCTACCGGCAAGACCCAGTCGATCGTGATCAAGGCCAACTCCGGTCTGTCCGACGAAGAAATCGAGCGCATGGTGCGTGATGCCGAGGCCAACGCCGAGGAAGACCGCAAGTTCGAAGAGCTGGCCGCTGCCCGCAACCAGGGTGATGCACTGGTTCACTCGACTCGCAAGATGATCGCTGATGCTGGCGACAAAGTGACTGCAGAAGAGAAGACTGCAATCGAAGCAGCCGTGGTTGCCCTGGAAGCTGCCGTAAAAGGCGACGACAAGGCTGCCATCGACGCCAAGGTTGAAGAGCTGTCGAAAGTCTCCGCACCGGTTGCCCAGAAGATGTACGCCGAACAGGCTCAGCCTGCCGAAGGCGCGGCGCAGCACGACGAGAAAGCTGAAAAGGCTGACGATGTCGTCGATGCCGAGTTCGAAGAAGTAAAAGACCACAAGTAAGTTGTTGGTCGCCCGGTTGACTGCCTTGCGGCGGTGACTGGTAGGATGTCGCCGCGCGGGAGCTTGCTCCCGCGTTGGCGTATCTGGAATACGCGAATTTTTACAGCATGCGACAAGCTTCGTGTGTTGGCGGTATGGCCGGGAATGCTCCTGCTTTTCGCGCTGCAAATACCGCATGAACCAAAGACCAGGATCGTTGAATTGACGTGAGTTGGGTCCGGGCCTGTATTGGGGCTCAACGAGTTTGGCGAAGCTCAGGAGGGGTTTGCCGAACGTCCTCAAGAGTATGAAGAACTTATGGCAAAGCGTGACTATTACGAAGTGTTGGGTGTTGAGCGCAGCTCAAGCGAAGCAGACCTGAAAAAGGCCTATCGCCGTTTGGCAATGAAGCACCACCCGGACCGTAATCCCGGTGACAAAGCGTCGGAAGATCTGTTCAAAGAGGCCAACGAAGCCTACGAAGTGCTCTCCGATTCAAGCAAGCGTGCAGCGTACGACCAGTACGGTCATGCCGGCGTCGACTCAAGCATGGGCGGCGGTGGTGCAGGCTTCGGCGGTCAGAACTTCTCCGACATCTTCGGTGATGTCTTCAGTGATTTCTTCGGTGGCGGTCGCGGCGGTTCCCGCGGTGGCGCACAGCGTGGCAGCGATTTGCGCTACACCCTGGAGCTGAACCTGGAAGAAGCGGTGCGCGGCACGACCGTGAATATCCGCGTTCCGACATTGGTCAACTGCAAGCCATGCGATGGTTCGGGCGCCAAGAAAGGCTCGTCGCCGTCGACTTGTCCGACGTGCGGCGGCATCGGCCAGGTGCGCATGCAGCAAGGCTTCTTCTCGGTGCAGCAGACCTGCCCGCGCTGCCATGGCCAGGGCAAGATCATTTCCGACCCGTGCGATTCCTGCCACGGCGACGGTCGCGTCGAAGAATACAAAACCCTCTCCGTCAAAGTGCCGGCCGGTGTCGACACGGGTGACCGCATCCGTCTGTCCGGCGAAGGCGAGGCGGGTACTCAGGGTGGTCCGACCGGCGACCTGTACGTCGTGATCAACGTCCGCGAACACGACATCTTCCAGCGTGACGGCAAGCACCTGTTCTGCGAAGTGCCGATCAGCTTCGTCGATGCAGCCCTGGGTGGCGAGCTGGAAATTCCGACCCTCGACGGTCGCGTCAAACTGAAGATTCCGGAAGGGACTCAGACCGGCAAGCAGTTCCGTGTACGCGGCAAGGGTGTTGCGCCGGTACGTGGCGGTGGTGCGGGCGATCTGATGTGCCGTGTGGCAGTCGAAACGCCGGTCAATCTGAATCGTCGTCAGCGTGAACTGCTGGAAGAGTTCCGCAGTTCCCTGGCGGACGACAACAGTCACTCCCCGAAAACCACCGGTTGGTTCGACGGTGTGAAACGCTTCTTCGGCGATCTGTAAGGAGTCGGCATGCGACGTATAGCTGTGATGGGCGCTGCCGGGCGCATGGGCAAGATTCTGGTCGAGGCGGTGCAGCAGCGCGCGCCGCTGACCGGTCTGACGGCTGCGATTGTCCGCCCTGGCAGTACGCTGATCGGTGTGGATGCCGGTGAGCTGGCTTCGCTCGGTCGAATCGGTGTGCCGCTGTCCGGGAATCTGGAGTCGGTGGCGGAAGAGTTCGATGTGTTGATCGACTTCACCCTGCCGGAAGTCATGCTGAAAAACCTGGCCTTCTGCCGCAAGGCCGGCAAGGCGATGGTGATCGGCACGACCGGGCTGGACGCTGCGCAGAAGCAGTTGCTGGCCGAGGCGGGCAAGGATATTCCGATTGTCTTCGCTGCCAATTTCAGTGTTGGCGTCAACCTGTCGTTGAAGCTGCTCGACATGGCAGCGCGGGTATTGGCGGAAGATGCGGACATCGAAATCATCGAAGCCCATCACCGCCACAAGATCGATGCGCCGTCGGGTACGGCCCTGCGCATGGGTGAGGTGATTGCCAATGCGCTGGACCGTGATCTGCAGAAGGTCGCGGTCTATGGTCGTGAAGGTCACACCGGTGCCCGTGCGCGTGAAACCATCGGTTTCGCCACTGTTCGAGGTGGTGATGTGGTGGGTGATCACACGGTGCTGTTTGCCTGTGAGGGCGAGCGCCTGGAAATCACGCACAAGGCTTCGAGTCGCATGACCTTCGCCAAAGGCGCGGTGCGTGCAGCGTTGTGGCTGGATGCTCGCGAGCCTGGTTTGTACGACATGCAGGACGTGCTTGACCTGCATTGAGATGTTCTGAAGCCGGCGCAAACGCCCTGTTTGTGCCGGTTTTGCTCCACCCGGCGACGCCCTGTCGCATTCTCCGGCCTTTCGGGCTCATTGGCGGTAGACCAAAAATCCCTTTTTCTGTAAGCTACAGCTTTAGTGTGTCCACTAAAAGCGCGCAGAATAATTCAGTGAAGAAGCGGGGTGACGTGTCCATACGTCACTCCGCTTTTTTACAACCTGCGATTGCCCTTTCATGCGTTATTTACGGGAGGTCTTCTTGACTAAGCCAGCCATACTCGCCCTTGCTGATGGCAGCATTTTTCGCGGCGAAGCCATTGGAGCCGACGGTCAGACCGTTGGTGAGGTGGTGTTCAACACCGCAATGACCGGCTATCAGGAAATCCTTACCGATCCTTCCTACGCCCAACAGATCGTTACCCTGACTTACCCGCACATCGGCAACACCGGTACCACGCCGGAAGACGCCGAGTCCGACCGCGTCTGGTCCGCTGGCCTGGTCATCCGTGACCTGCCTCTGGTAGCGAGCAACTGGCGTAACACGATGTCTCTGTCCGATTACCTGAAAGCCAACAATGTTGTGGCAATCGCTGGTATCGACACCCGCCGCCTGACCCGCATTCTGCGTGAAAAAGGCGCACAGAACGGCTGCATCATGGCCGGCGACAACATTTCCGAAGAAGCGGCCATCGCCGCGGCGCAAGGCTTCCCGGGCCTGAAGGGCATGGACCTGGCGAAAGTCGTCAGCACCAAGACCCAATACGAATGGCGCTCCACTGTCTGGGATCTGAAAACCGACAGCCACGCGACCATCGAAGCCTCCGAACTCCCTTATCACGTGGTTGCCTACGACTACGGCGTCAAGGTCAACATCCTGCGCATGCTGGTCGAGCGCGGCTGCCGCGTGACCGTTGTGCCGGCGCAAACCCCGGCTGCCGACGTACTCGCCCTGAAACCGGACGGCGTGTTCCTGTCCAACGGCCCTGGCGATCCGGAGCCTTGCGACTACGCGATCAAGGCAATCAAGGAAGTGCTGGAAACCGAAATTCCGGTCTTCGGCATCTGCCTCGGTCACCAACTTCTGGCCCTGGCCTCTGGCGCCAAGACCCTGAAAATGGGTCACGGCCACCACGGTGCCAACCACCCGGTTCAGGATCTGGACACGGGCGTCGTGATGATCACCAGCCAGAACCACGGTTTCGCGGTTGACGAAGAAACCCTGCCAGCCAACGTCCGTGCGATCCACAAATCGCTGTTCGACGGCACCTTGCAAGGTATCGAGCGCACCGACAAGAGCGCGTTCAGCTTCCAGGGTCACCCTGAGGCGAGCCCGGGCCCGAACGATGTGGCCCCTCTGTTTGACCGCTTCATCAACGAGATGGCCAAGCGACGCTAAGCGCTCGCCTTGAGACTGTAGCGAGAAGCCTCTTGAGGGCGGCCCCGGAACCGGCGGCCCCCTCGGGACTTCAGAAATCGATCAAGACGGCTTGCCGACTGACCTGCGGATTTGAGTGACAAACCCATGCCAAAACGTACAGACATTAAAAGCATCCTGATTCTCGGCGCTGGCCCGATCGTTATCGGCCAGGCCTGCGAATTCGACTACTCCGGCGCCCAGGCTTGCAAAGCCCTGCGCGAAGAGGGTTACCGCGTCATCCTGGTGAACTCCAACCCGGCCACCATCATGACCGATCCGGACATGGCCGACGCCACCTACATCGAGCCGATCAAATGGCAGACCGTTGCCAAGATCATCGAAAAAGAGCGTCCGGATGCCGTGTTGCCAACCATGGGCGGCCAGACTGCTCTGAACTGCGCCCTGGATCTGGAGCGCGAAGGCGTTCTGGAGAAGTTCGGCGTAGAGATGATCGGGGCCAACGCCGACACCATCGACAAGGCTGAAGACCGTTCGCGTTTCGATAAGGCGATGAAAGCCATCGGCCTGGAATGCCCGCGTTCCGGTATCGCCCACAGCATGGAAGAAGCCAACGCAGTACTCGAGCGCCTGGGCTTCCCGTGCATCATCCGTCCGTCCTTTACCATGGGCGGCACCGGTGGCGGTATCGCTTACAACCGTGAAGAGTTCGAAGAAATCTGCGCCCGCGGTCTGGACCTGTCGCCGACCAAGGAGCTGCTGATCGACGAATCGCTGATCGGCTGGAAAGAGTATGAAATGGAAGTTGTCCGCGACAAGAAGGACAACTGCATCATCGTCTGCTCGATCGAAAACTTCGACCCGATGGGCGTGCACACTGGTGACTCGATCACTGTTGCCCCGGCCCAGACCCTGACCGACAAGGAATATCAGATCCTGCGTAACGCCTCGCTGGCGGTGCTGCGCGAGATCGGCGTCGAGACCGGCGGTTCCAACGTTCAGTTCGGTATCTGCCCGGACACCGGCCGCATGGTCGTGATCGAAATGAACCCGCGTGTATCGCGCTCTTCGGCCCTGGCTTCGAAAGCCACCGGTTTCCCGATCGCCAAGGTTGCGGCCAAACTGGCAGTCGGCTACACCCTCGACGAGCTGTCGAACGACATCACCGGCGGCAAGACCCCGGCGTCGTTCGAACCGTCCATCGACTACGTCGTCACCAAGATGCCGCGCTTCGCTTTCGAGAAGTTCTCCAACGCTGACGCGCGTCTGACCACTCAAATGAAGTCCGTAGGCGAAGTCATGGCCATCGGCCGTACCTTCCAGGAATCCCTGCAGAAAGCCCTGCGCGGTCTGGAAGTGGGTGTTTGCGGTCTGGACGAGAAAGTCGACCTGAGCAACCCGGAAAGCATGAGCGTGCTCAAGCGCGAACTGACCGTGCCTGGCGCCGAGCGTATCTGGTACGTGGCGGACGCCTTCCGCGCCGGCATGACCGTCGAAGAAATCTTCGGCATGAACATGATCGATCCGTGGTTCCTGGTACAGATCGAAGATCTGATCAAGGACGAAGAGAAGGTCAAGACCCTTGGTCTGTCCGCTATCGACCGCGACCTGATGTTCAAGCTCAAGCGCAAAGGTTTCTCCGACCAGCGTCTGGCCAAGCTGTTGGGCGTCACCGAGAAGAACCTGCGTACTCACCGCCACAAGCTGGAAGTGTTCCCGGTCTACAAGCGCGTCGACACCTGCGCGGCCGAGTTCGCCACCGACACCGCCTACCTGTACTCGACCTACGAGGAAGAGTGCGAAGCCGCGCCGTCCGGTCGCGACAAGATTATCATCCTTGGCGGTGGCCCGAACCGTATCGGTCAGGGCATCGAGTTCGACTACTGCTGCGTACACGCGGCACTGGCGCTGCGCGATGACGGTTACGAGACCATCATGGTCAACTGCAACCCGGAAACCGTTTCCACTGACTACGACACTTCCGATCGTCTGTACTTCGAACCGGTCACTCTGGAAGACGTGCTGGAAATCTGCCGCGTCGAGAAGCCGAAAGGCGTGATCGTCCAGTACGGCGGCCAGACGCCTCTGAAACTGGCTCGCGCCCTGGAAGCGGCCGGCGTGCCGATCATCGGCACCAGCCCTGACGCCATCGACCGTGCCGAAGACCGTGAGCGCTTCCAGCAAATGGTCGAGCGTCTGAACCTGCGTCAGCCGCCAAACGCCACCGTGCGCAGCGAAGACGAAGCTGTTCGTGCTGCTGCGAAAATCGGTTACCCGCTGGTGGTGCGTCCGTCCTATGTGCTGGGCGGCCGGGCGATGGAAATCGTCTACAAGGAAGAAGAACTCAAGCGTTACCTGCGTGACGCGGTGCAAGTGTCGAACGACAGCCCGGTGCTGCTCGACCACTTCCTCAACTGCGCCATCGAGATGGACGTGGATGCGGTCTGCGACGGCAAGGACGTAGTGATCGGCGCGATCATGCAGCACATCGAACAGGCCGGCGTTCACTCCGGTGACTCGGCGTGCTCGCTGCCGCCGTACTCGCTGCCGGCGCACATCCAGGACGAGATGCGCGAACAGGTCAAGAAAATGGCCCTGGAACTGGGCGTGGTCGGCCTGATGAACGTTCAGTTGGCGCTGCAGGGTGAAGACATCTACGTCATCGAAGTCAACCCGCGTGCTTCTCGTACCGTACCGTTCGTGTCGAAGTGCATCGGTGTTTCCCTGGCGATGATCGCGGCTCGCGTGATGGCTGGTAAAACCCTGAAGGAAATCGGTTTCACCAAGGAAATCATTCCGAACTTCTACAGTGTGAAAGAGGCGGTGTTCCCGTTCGCCAAGTTCCCTGGCGTTGACCCGATCCTCGGCCCTGAGATGAAATCCACCGGTGAAGTGATGGGTGTCGGTGACACCTTCGGCGAAGCCTTTGCCAAAGCCCAGATGGGTGCCAGCGAAGTGCTGCCGACCGGCGGTACCGCATTCATCAGCGTGCGCGACGATGACAAGCCACTGGTTGCAGGCGTGGCCCGTGATCTGATCAACTTGGGCTTCGAAGTCGTAGCCACTGCCGGCACTGCCAAGCTGATCGAAGCCGCAGGTCTGAAAGTGCGTCGCGTGAACAAGGTGACCGAGGGTCGTCCACACGTGGTCGACATGATCAAGAATGACGAAGTCACCCTGATCATCAACACCACCGAAGGGCGTCAGTCGATCGCCGATTCCTATTCCATTCGTCGTAACGCCTTGCAGCACAAAATCTACTGCACCACCACCATTGCTGCTGGCGAAGCTATCTGTGAAGCGCTGAAGTTCGGTCCTGAGAAGACCGTACGCCGCTTGCAGGATCTACACGCAGGATTGAAGGCATGAATAAATACCCAATGACCGTCCAGGGCTCCAAAGCCCTGGAAGAAGAGCATGCTCACCTGACCAAGGTCGTTCGTCCGAAGCTCAGCCAGGACATCGGTACGGCCCGCGAGTTGGGTGACTTGAAAGAAAACGCTGAATACCATGCCGCGCGCGAACAGCAAGGCATGGTCGAGGCGCGGATCCGTGACATCGAAGGCCGCCTGCAGAACGCGGTGATCATCGACGTGACGACCATTCCGCACACCGGCAAAGTGATTTTCGGCACCACCGTCGAAATCGCCAACGTCGAAACTGATGAAAGCGTCACTTACCAGATCGTGGGTGAGGATGAAGCGGACATCAAACTCGGCAAGATTTCCGTCGGCTCTCCGATCGCTCGCGCCTTGATTGCCAAGGAAGAGGGCGACACGGTCGTCGTGAAAACGCCGGGCGGCGATATCGAGTACGAGATTGTCGAAGTCCGTCACATCTGAGAGTGGGCGCCCGCTGCATGCGGGCGCGATGCTCTGGCAACTGGCCCAGATGTTGTGGGTTGGTGGCTTGTGGCTGGTTCATCTCGGTCTGCGACCGGTGCTGGGTCAAATCGGCCTGGCACCGCTGTTGATCGATGAAGTTGCAACTACGTTTGAAGTGGCGGTGGTGGGTTTCGCCGTTGCGTGCTTGATATTTCAGGCTTTGGTGCTGGTACAGGCCGAAGGCCTTGCCAGTCTATGGCGGGATTTTCGCGGACAGGTGTTGCTGATGGCGTTGTATGCGTGTGCGATGTTTGTCGCAGTGCGTGTCGGCTGGCCGGATGCGCAGCGCTGGCAGGAGTTCAGCTTTCTTGTACTGGGTTTCTCCGGGTTGGTGCTGGTTTTGCAGCCGGTGCCGGGATGGAGTGGCAGGGTGCGCGAAGCACACCCTTGACCCTGGCCATCACTTGAAGCGATGGACGTTCGACAGCTGCTTGTTGACGCTGAAGTTCTTGCGGTAAATCAGTGCCATCTTGCCGATGACTTGAACCAGATCGGCCTTGCCGACCTTGCACAGCTCTGCAATGGACGCCAGGCGCGCCTCACGATCGAGGATGTTGAGCTTGATCTTGATCAGCTCGTGATCCGCCAATGCGCGTTCGAGTTCGGCTAAAACACCCTCAGTCAAACCGTTGTCAGCCACAGTCAGAACTGGTTTCAGGTGGTGGCCAATGGATTTGTACTGTTTCTTCTGCTCGGGAGTGAGCGGCATAATCTGACCCTTTCGTCTGGATTCTGTAAAATGGCGGCCATTTTACCCGAGGGCTCGTGGATCCGCCCAATTAATCACGACCCTAATCAACGAGGTGCCCAATGGCGCGTTCCAAGACAAGCCTTGGTTGGCTGAAAAGACATGTCAATGACCCCTATGTGAAGCAGGCGCAGAAGGACGGTTACCGTTCGCGTGCGAGTTACAAGCTTCTGGAGGTCCAGGAAAAATACAAACTGATCCGGCCCGGCATGAGCGTTGTCGACCTGGGCGCCGCGCCCGGCGGCTGGTCGCAGGTCACCAGTCGGTTGATCGGTGGTCAGGGGCGTCTGATCGCTTCGGACATCCTGGAAATGGACAGCATTCCGGATGTGACCTTCATTCAGGGGGATTTCACTCAGGATGAAGTCCTTGCTCAAATCCTTGAGGCGGTGGGTAATTCACAGGTGGACCTTGTGATTTCCGATATGGCCCCCAATATGAGTGGTACGCCCGCCGTAGATATGCCGAAAGCCATGTTTCTTTGCGAACTGGCGCTTGACCTGGCGGAGCGGATTCTCAAGCCGGGCGGTAATTTCCTGATCAAGATTTTTCAGGGCGAAGGGTTCGATACTTATCTGAAGGACGCTCGTCGGAAATTCGACAAGGTCCAGATGATTAAACCGGACTCTTCCCGCGACAGTTCCCGCGAGCAATATATGCTGGCTTGGGGCTATCGCGGTCACAGTGAGTAAAACGAGGTTTTTTGCCGGGGTGATAGGTTTTTCGTATTTCGCCCCGCGTGCATAAGCGAATATTGTGTAGAAAGTGTTTCACAAAGGGTTACAGACGGCGCCTGCCAGAGCTGTAGGTAATGTAGTAAGTTAGGCCGGTGAATATCATGCGAAGCGCGCGCCAGTAGCGGAGCTTGCTTCAGAGGGTAGTTAATTGAACGATATGGCAAAGAATCTGATCCTGTGGTTGATCATCGCGGCTGTCCTGGTGACGGTGATGAACAACTTCTCCAGCCCTAACGAGCCGCAGACCCTCAACTATTCCGACTTCATCCAGCAGGTCAAGGATGGCAAGGTCGAGCGCGTGGCCGTCGACGGCTACGTGATTACCGGCAAACGCAACGATGGCGATAGCTTCAAGACCATTCGTCCGGCAATCCAGGACAATGGCCTGATCGGCGATCTCGTCGACAACCACGTTGTGGTCGAAGGCAAGCAGCCTGAGCAGCAAAGTATCTGGACCCAGCTCCTGGTAGCCAGCTTCCCGATCCTGGTGATCATCGCGGTGTTCATGTTCTTCATGCGCCAGATGCAGGGCGGCGCGGGCGGCAAGGGCGGGCCGATGAGCTTTGGAAAGAGCAAGGCGCGTCTGCTGTCCGAAGATCAGGTGAAAACCACTCTGGCTGACGTTGCCGGTTGCGACGAAGCGAAGGAAGAAGTTGGTGAGCTGGTTGAATTCCTTCGTGATCCGGGCAAGTTCCAGCGCCTGGGCGGCCGCATTCCTCGTGGAGTGCTGATGGTCGGTCCTCCGGGTACCGGTAAAACCTTGCTGGCCAAGGCGATTGCCGGCGAAGCCAAAGTGCCGTTCTTTACCATTTCCGGTTCCGACTTCGTCGAAATGTTCGTCGGTGTTGGCGCCAGCCGTGTTCGTGACATGTTCGAACAGGCCAAGAAACACGCTCCGTGCATTATCTTCATCGACGAGATCGACGCCGTTGGTCGCCATCGTGGCGCCGGCATGGGCGGCGGTCACGATGAGCGCGAGCAGACTCTCAACCAGTTGCTGGTGGAGATGGATGGCTTCGAAATGAATGACGGCATTATCGTCATCGCTGCGACCAACCGTCCTGACGTGCTCGACCCTGCATTGCTGCGTCCTGGTCGTTTCGACCGTCAAGTTGTGGTCGGTCTGCCGGACATACGTGGTCGTGAGCAGATCCTCAAGGTTCACATGCGTAAAGTGCCAATGGGTGACGATGTCGCTCCGGCCGTTATTGCGCGTGGTACTCCGGGCTTCTCCGGTGCCGATCTGGCGAATCTGGTCAACGAGGCTTCGCTGTTTGCTGCTCGTGCCGGCAAGCGCATCGTCGAGATGAAAGAGTTCGAACTGGCCAAAGACAAAATCATGATGGGCGCCGAGCGCAAATCCATGGTCATGTCCGAGAAGGAAAAGCAGAACACTGCTTATCACGAGGCAGGCCATGCCATTGTTGGTCGTGTCGTGCCCGAGCATGATCCGGTCTACAAGGTATCGATCATCCCGCGCGGTCGTGCGCTGGGTGTGACCATGTTCCTGCCGGAAGAAGATCGTTACAGCCTGTCCAAGCGTGCGCTGATCAGTCAGATCTGCTCGTTGTACGGCGGCCGAATTGCCGAAGAAATGACTTTGGGCTTCGATGGTGTGACCACGGGTGCTTCCAACGACATCATGCGCGCGAGTCAGATTGCGCGGAACATGGTGACCAAATGGGGTCTGTCGGAAAAGCTCGGTCCGTTGATGTATGCCGAAGAAGAGGGTGAAGTATTCCTCGGTCGCGGTGGTGGCGGTCAGAATGCCAGCTTCTCCGGTGAGACAGCCAAGCTGATCGACTCCGAAGTGCGCAGCATCATCGACCAGTGCTACGGCACGGCCAAGCAAATTCTCACGGACAACCGCGACAAGCTCGATGCCATGGCGGATGCCCTGATGAAGTACGAAACGATCGATGCCGAACAGATCGACGACATCATGGCCGGACGTACACCTCGCGAGCCTCGCGACTGGTCGGGCGGCACCGGAACTGGCACGCCTCCTGTCATTCAGGGTGAGCGTCCGGAAACACCGATTGGCGGTCCTGCTGCCGACGTTTAAGGTTTGAAATGACTTCTGTACAGTCCCTGACCCGGTTGCCTTGCGGCAACCGGGTTCTTGATTTGGCCCGGACTCATGTCATGGGCATTCTCAATGTCACTCCCGATTCCTTTTCCGACGGTGGCCGATACAGCCAGCTCGACGCGGCCTTGCGTCATGCCGAAGCCATGGTTGCGGCGGGTGCGACGCTGATCGATGTGGGCGGCGAGTCGACCCGGCCAGGCGCGCGGGCGGTTTCTCCCTTGGAGGAGCTGGAGCGTGTCGCGCCCGTTGTCGAGCTGATCAATCGCGAACTGGATGTGGTCATATCCGTCGATACATCTACTCCGGCGGTCATGCGCGAAACGGCTCGCTTGGGTGCTGGCTTGATCAACGACGTTCGTTCGCTACGGCGCGATGGCGCACTTGATGCGGCGGCCGCCACGGGATTGCCCGTGTGCCTGATGCATATGCTCGGCGAGCCTGGTGATATGCAGGACGATCCGCGTTATCAGGATGTCACCCGTGAGGTAGGTGAGTTTCTTGCTGAGCGCATGGTTCAGTGTGAGAGGGCAGGAATTCCCGCCGAGCGGATCATTCTCGATCCGGGCTTCGGCTTCGCCAAAACCCTGCAGCACAATCTAAGCTTGTTCAGGCATATGGAGGCCCTGCATGCGCTGAGGCGGCCTCTGTTGGTGGGTGTTTCACGCAAAAGCATGATCGGTCATGCATTGAATCGCCCTGTGGGTGAGCGTCTTTACGGTGGTCTGGCTTTGGCCGCACTGGCATCAGTGAAAGGTGCGCGTATATTGCGCGTCCATGATGTGGCGGAAACGGTGGACGTGGTGCGAATGCTCGCGGCCGTGGAATCAGCCGAATAAGAATGATGGAGCACTTATGAGCAAGAAATACTTTGGTACTGACGGTATTCGTGGTCGTGTCGGGGAATACCCGATCACTCCTGACTTCATGCTCAAGCTCGGCTGGGCTGCCGGTATGGCATTTCGCAAGATGGGTGCCTGCAAGGTGCTGGTCGGCAAGGACACGCGGATTTCCGGCTACATGTTTGAATCGGCCCTTGAGGCTGGCCTGACATCTGCGGGCGCCGATGTCATGCTCCTCGGCCCGATGCCGACTCCGGCCATCGCCTATTTGTCGCGTACATTCCAGGCTGAGGCCGGGATCGTGATCAGTGCATCGCACAATCCGCATGACGATAACGGCATCAAGTTCTTCTCCGGCAAGGGCACCAAGCTGCCCGATGAGCTGGAGTTGATGATTGAAGAGTTGCTCGATACACCAATGACCGTTGTCGAGTCGAGCAAGATCGGCAAGGTGTCGCGAATCAATGATGCGTCCGGCCGCTATATCGAATTCTGCAAGAGCTCCGTGCCGACTGGTACCAGTTTTTCCGGGCTGAAGATCGTCATCGACTGCGCACACGGTGCTACCTATAAAGTGGCGCCGAGTGTTTTTCGTGAGCTGGGCGCCGAGGTCGTCGTTTTGTCGGCGCAGCCTAACGGCCTGAACATCAATGACAACTGCGGCTCCACGCATATGGGGCAATTGCAGGCGGCGGTGTTGTCCGAACATGCGGATCTGGGTATCGCCTTCGATGGCGATGGTGACCGGGTGCTGATGGTCGACCACACGGGTGCGATTGTTGATGGTGACGAACTGTTGTACATCATTGCGCGCGATCTTCATGAGCGCGACAAGTTGCAAGGCGGTGTAGTCGGTACCTTGATGAGTAACCTTGGACTTGAGCTCGCGCTCGCGGATTTGGGTATTCCTTTTGTGCGCGCCAATGTCGGTGACCGCTATGTGATCGCCGAACTGCTGGAGCGTAACTGGCTGGTGGGTGGAGAAAACTCGGGGCATGTCGTGTGCTTCAATCACACCACCACAGGTGATGCGATCATCGCGGCCTTGCAAGTGCTGATGGCGCTGAAGACGCGTAACGAGGGGCTTGCTCAAACTCGCCAGGCATTGCGCAAATGTCCGCAGGTGCTGATCAACGTGCGTTTCGGTGGGGGCGAAAGCCCGTTGGAGCACCCGGCTGTCAAGGAAGCGAGTGCGCGCGTGACCCAGGCGATGGCGGGTCGTGGTCGCGTGCTTTTGCGCAAGTCCGGAACAGAGCCTCTGGTGCGGGTGATGGTCGAAGGCGAGGACGAAACTCAGGTTCGTGGCTATGCCGAAGAGCTGGCAAAACTGGTAACTGAAGTTTCTGCCTGATTCGGCTTGCCAGCCATGATTGTGTTGGGTAACATCTGCGCCCACTTTGACCGACGAGGTACAGCATGCGTCGCCCTATGGTAGCTGGTAACTGGAAGATGCACGGTACCCGCGCCAGCGTCGCTGAGCTGATCAACGGCCTTCGTCATCTGGCCTTGCCAAGCGGTGTTGATGTCGCGGTGTTCCCGCCTTGCTTGCATATCAATCAGGTGATTGATGGCTTGAAAGGCAAATCGATTTCGGTCGGTGCGCAGAACTCTGCGGTGGAATCCATGCAAGGTGCGTTGACAGGCGAGATTGCGCCGAGTCAGTTGGTGGATGCAGGTTGTTCCCTGGTGCTTGTCGGGCACTCCGAACGCCGCCAGATAATGGGCGAGCGAGACGGAATGCTGAATCGCAAGTTCGCAGCGGCACAGGCATGTGGCTTGATTCCGGTATTGTGTGTGGGGGAGACCCTGGAGCAGCGTGAGGCCGGAAAAACTCTTGAGATTGTCGGGCGTCAGCTGGGCAGTATCATAGAAGAGCTGGGTGTCGGTGCTTTTGCCAACGCAGTGATCGCTTACGAGCCGGTCTGGGCGATTGGTACCGGGCTGACTGCGACGCCGCAACAGGCTCAAGATGTGCATAAAGCCATTCGTGAGCAGTTGGCGGCAGAGAATTCTGAAGTGGCACGAGGTGTGCGGCTTCTATACGGCGGCAGCGTGAAGGCGGCCAATGCGGTCGAACTGTTCGGCATGCCGGATATCGATGGGGGGCTCATTGGTGGAGCTTCCCTGAATGCAGATGAGTTCGGTGCGATCTGTCGCGCCGCGGGAAACTGAAAAAATGCTGGAAACAGTCGTAGTCGTTTTTCATCTGCTGGGTGCGTTGGGCGTAGTTGCTCTGGTTTTGCTGCAGCAGGGTAAAGGTGCGGACGCTGGCGCGTCTTTCGGAGCAGGTGCTTCAAATACTGTGTTCGGAAGCCAAGGTTCCTCTACCTTTCTTAGTAAGTTTACTGCTATACTTGCCGCCGGTTTCTTCATAACCAGCTTGGGGTTAGGTTACTTTGCTAAAGAGAAGGCTCATCAGCTGACTCAAGCAGGTTTGCCAAACCCGGCAGTATTGGAAGTTCCAAAGCAGCAACCGGCTTCTGATGATGTCCCGGTGCTTCAAGAGCAAAAGTCGGCTACTCCAGCGACTGACGTACCTCCAGCTCAAGAGCAAAAGTAAGAAGGGTTTCAAACGTAGTATTGCCGAGGTGGTGGAATTGGTAGACACGCAACCTTGAGGTGGTTGTGCCCATAGGGTGTAGGGGTTCGAGTCCCCTTCTCGGTACCAATTAGTCAGGAGAGCCCGCTGTTGCGGGCTTTCTTGCAGGTGGAAGGTTACATTGACCCTAAAGGGGATCGGTCGTATACTTCCGCCCCAGCTTTGTCGCGGGGTGGAGCAGTCTGGTAGCTCGTCGGGCTCATAACCCGAAGGTCGTCGGTTCAAATCCGGCCCCCGCAACCAGTTTAAGGAGCCCCTTTTAAGGGGCTTTTTGTTAGCTGGACACTTTCAACGCCGCTGTTCGACGGCGTTTCAAGGATGGGCGTTTCGCCCATTTTTTTATTTTGCATAGCATGCACATACATGCACGAGGGGGTTCAGGTGTCGAGCAAGCTAGAAGAGTTGCAGGCCTTGCTGGCCCCGGTGGTCGTGGCCCTAGGCTATGAATGCTGGGGTATTGAGTTTTCGGCTCAAGGTCGCCACTCAATGTTGCGCGTTTATATCGATAAGGAAGGCGGCGTACTGGTGGACGATTGCGCCATCGTCAGCCGTCAGATCAGCGGTGTGCTGGATGTTGAAGATCCGATCTCCGTTGAATACACCCTTGAAGTTTCCTCGCCAGGCATGGAACGCCCACTGTTCACTCTTGAGCAGTTTGCCAAATATGTCGGTGAACAAGTGAAGATCAAGCTGCGCTCGCCTTTTGAAGGTCGACGCAACTTTCAGGGCCTTCTGCGCGGTGTAGAAGAACAGGACGTCGTGGTGCAGGTAGATGACCATGAATTCCTGTTGCCGATCGATATGATCGACAAGGCCAACATTATTCCCAGTTTTGACTGAGACGCGGATCCCGCGGATCCAATGGCTTGCGAAAGGCGAGGCGTACGATGAGCAAAGAAGTACTGCTGGTTGTTGAGTCGGTATCCAATGAAAAGGGTGTACCGGCAAGCGTAATTTTTGAAGCGCTGGAGCTGGCTCTGGCCACTGCTACCAAAAAGCGTTTTGAAGACGAAGTTGATCTGCGTGTGGAAATCAACCGCCACACCGGTTCTTACGAAACTTTCCGTCGCTGGACGGTCGTCGAAGAGGATGATCTCGATGATCCGGCCATCGAAACCTGGCCGAGCAAGGTTGCTGAAACGCACCCTGGCGCCAAGGTTGGCGACGTCGTTGAAGAAAAGATCGAGTCCATCGAGTTCGGCCGCATCGCTGCACAGACTGCCAAGCAGGTCATCGTGCAGAAAGTTCGTGAAGCCGAGCGCGCTCAAGTGGTTGACGCTTATCGCGAGCGCCTGGGAGAAATCATCTCCGGCACCGTGAAAAAAGTGACCCGCGACAACGTGATCGTCGACCTGGGTAATAACGCTGAAGCGTTGCTGGCCCGTGAAGACATCATTTCTCGCGAAACCTTCCGGGTCGGCGTGCGTCTGCGTGCGCTGCTCAAGGAAATCCGCACCGAGAACCGCGGCCCTCAGCTGATCCTGTCGCGTACCGCGCCGGAAATGCTGATCGAACTGTTCCGCATCGAAGTGCCGGAAATCGCTGAAGGCCTGATCGAAGTCATGGCCGCATCCCGTGATCCGGGTTCGCGTGCCAAGATCGCTGTCCGCTCCAAGGACAAACGCATCGATCCGCAAGGCGCGTGCATCGGTATGCGCGGTTCGCGCGTCCAGGCCGTGTCGGGCGAGTTGGGTGGCGAGCGTGTCGACATCGTCCTGTGGGACGACAACCCGGCCCAGTTCGTGATCAATGCCATGTCGCCGGCAGAAGTGGCGGCCATCATCGTTGACGAAGATGCCCATGCCATGGACATCGCTGTTGGCGCAGACAATCTGGCTCAGGCCATCGGTCGTGGTGGTCAGAACGTGCGTCTGGCGAGCCAGCTGACTGGCTGGACCCTGAACGTGATGACCGAATCGGACATCCAGGCTAAGCAACAAGCAGAAACCGGCGACATCCTGCGCAACTTCATCGACGAGCTGGAAGTCGACGAAGAGCTGGCTCAGGTGCTGGTGGACGAAGGCTTCACCAGCCTGGAAGAGATTGCCTACGTACCGTTGGAAGAAATGCTCAACATCGACGGCTTTGACGAAGACATCGTCAACGAGCTTCGCGCTCGTGCCAAGGATCGCTTGTTGACCAAAGCCATCGCTACTGAGGAAAAGCTGGCAGACGCCCATCCGGCCGAAGACCTGCTCTCGCTTGAGGGTATGGACAAGGATTTGGCGATGGAACTGGCGGTGCGCGGCGTAATTACCCGCGAAGACCTGGCCGAGCAGTCTATTGACGATCTGCTCGACATCGACGGCATTGACGATGATCGTGCCGGCAAGTTGATCATGGCCGCCCGAGCCCACTGGTTCGAGTAATTAGGCGCGGCCTGAGGAGAGAAGTGCATGACGCAAGTCACGGTGAAACAACTGGCCGATGAGGTCAAAACACCGGTAGAGCGCCTGTTGCAGCAGATGCGTGAGGCAGGTCTGCCGCACACCGCCGCCGAAGAAAATGTGACTGACAGTGAGAAGCAATCCCTGCTGACCCACTTGAAGAGCAGCCACAAGGCGAAAGTGGAAGAACCGCGCAAGATCACGCTGCAGCGTAAAACCACCAGCACCCTGCGTGTGGCTGGCAGCAAAAGCATCAGCGTTGAAGTCCGCAAGAAGAAAGTTTTCGTACAGCGTAGCGCGGAAGAAATCGAAGCCGAGCGCAAGCGTGAACTGGATGAACGTCGCGCGGTAGAGAATGCTGCCCGTCAGAAGGCTGAAGAAGAAGCCCGTGTGCGCGCCGAAGAAGAAGCGCGTCGCCAGCCTGCTGCGCCGTCCGCTCCTGCTGAAGCCGTCGCTGCACCTGCGCCAGTGGTCGAACCAGTGCGCGAAGCTGCGCCGGTTGTGGCTGCTGCGCCAGCTGCCGACACTCGCAAGCGTGACGAACAGCGCCGTCCGGACAAGCCACGCGCCGACGACAACAATCGTCGTGGCGGTGGTGATGGCGAGCGCAAGAACGCTCCGCATCGCGCATCGGTCAAGGAAAAGGCGCCGGCTCCACGCGTGGCGCCACGTACTACCGACGAAGAAAGCGATGGCTTCCGTCGCGGCGGTCGCGGCAAGTCCAAGCTGAAAAAACGCAACGCTCACGGTTTCCAGAGCCCTACCGGCCCTGTCGTGCGTGAGGTGAAGATCGGCGAAACCATCACTGTTGGCGATCTCGCTCAGCAGATGTCGGTCAAGGCTGCCGAAATCATCAAGTTCATGTTCAAACTGGGTACTCCAGCGACCATCAACCAGGTGCTTGATCAGGAAACTGCTCAGCTGGTAGCCGAAGAACTGGGCCACAAAGTGACCCTGGTCAGCGACACCGCCCTGGAAGACTCCCTGGCCGAGTCCCTGAAGTTCGAAGGTGAAGCGGTTCCGCGTGCGCCGGTCGTAACCGTAATGGGTCACGTTGACCACGGTAAGACCTCGCTGCTCGACTACATCCGTCGTGCCAAGGTAGCTGCTGGCGAAGCCGGCGGTATCACCCAGCACATCGGTGCATACCACGTTGAGACCGAACGCGGCATGGTCACCTTCCTCGACACCCCGGGTCACGCCGCGTTTACCGCAATGCGTGCTCGTGGTGCGAAGGCGACCGACATCGTGATCCTGGTGGTTGCGGCGGACGACGGCGTGATGCCACAAACCATCGAAGCTGTTCAGCATGCTCAGGCGGCTGGCGTTCCGCTGGTAGTCGCAGTGAACAAGATCGACAAGCCGGGCGCTGATCTCGATCGCATCCGCAGCGAGCTGTCGGTCCACGGTGTGACCTCCGAAGACTGGGGTGGCGACACTCCATTCGTTCCGGTCTCGGCGAAAATGGGTACCGGCGTCGACGAACTGCTTGAAGCGGTATTGCTGCAAGCCGAAGTTCTCGAGCTGACCGCCACTCCATCGGCTCCTGGCCGTGGTGTCGTGGTTGAATCGCGTCTGGACAAGGGCCGTGGCCCGGTAGCGACTGTTCTGGTTCAGGACGGTACGCTGCGTCAAGGCGACATGGTGCTGGTCGGCTCGAACTATGGTCGCGTGCGCGCCATGCTCGACGAGAACGGCAAGCCGATCAAGGAAGCGGGCCCGGCCATTCCGGTCGAGATCCTCGGCCTGGACGGTACGCCTGATGCGGGCGACGAGATGAGCGTGGTTGCCGACGAGAAGAAAGCCCGTGAAGTGGCTCTGTTCCGTCAAGGCAAGTTCCGCGAAGTCAAACTGGCTCGCGCTCACGCCGGCAAGCTGGAAAACATCTTCGAAAGCATGGGTCAGGAAGAGAAGAAGACGCTCAACATCGTCCTCAAATCCGACGTCCGTGGTTCGCTGGAAGCCTTGCAGGGCGCTCTGAACGGCCTGGGCAACGACGAAGTGCAAGTGCGCGTGGTCGGTGGCGGCGTCGGTGGTATCACCGAATCCGATGCCAACCTGGCACTGGCTTCCAACGCTGTACTGTTCGGCTTCAACGTGCGTGCCGATGCCGGTGCACGGAAGATCGTCGAGCAGGAAGGTCTGGACATGCGTTACTACAACGTGATCTACGACATCATCGAAGACGTCAAGAAAGCCTTGACCGGTATGCTTGGCAGCGATGTTCGCGAGAACATCCTCGGTGTGGCCGAAGTCCGTGACGTGTTCCGTTCGCCGAAGTTTGGCGCGATCGCTGGTTGCATGGTGATCGAAGGTGTTGTGCACCGTAACCGTCCGATCCGTGTACTGCGTGAAGACATCGTGATCTTCGAAGGCGAGCTGGAATCCCTGCGCCGCTTCAAGGATGACGCTTCCGAAGTACGTGCCGGCATGGAATGCGGTATCGGCGTGAAGAGCTACAACGACGTCAAGGTCGGCGACAAGATCGAAGTCTTCGAGAAGGTTCAGGTTGCTCGCAGCCTCTGACTCGCGCACTTCAAGGGCCACGTCGGGTCGCCGCATGCAAGTGCGCGGCACGGCGTCAGGACTCTAAACGCAACGCCCGGTCTGGCTTTTAGTCAGGCCGGGCGTTTGCCGCTTTCAGACCTTGCGGGTTTCACCGCGGGGCAGTAACAGGTAACAAAATCATGGCAAAAGAATACAGCCGTACCCAACGTATCGGCGATCAGATGCAGCGTGAGCTGGCCCAACTGATCCGTCGTGAAGTCAAAGATCCGCGTGTCGGCCTGGTCACCATTACCGCTGTAGATGTCAGCCGTGATGTTGGTCACGCGAAGATCTTCATCACCGTGATGGGGCAGGACAACGCCGAAGACATCGCGCAAAGCATCAAGGTGCTCAATGCTGCCGCCGGTTTCCTGCGCATGCAGCTGGCCCGTGAAATGAAGCTGCGCAGCGTGCCTCAATTGCATTTCCACTACGACGAAAGTGTCGCACGTGGTGCGCACCTGTCGGCTCTGATCGAGCGCGCGGTGGCCGAAGACAGTCAGCACGAAACTGCTGCACCCGAAGACACCAAGGAGTAACTCGGTGGCTCAGGTCAAACGTATCCGTCGTAACGTCAGCGGCATCATCTTGCTCGACAAGCCGTTGGGGTTCACCTCCAACGCCGCGTTGCAGAAGGTTCGCTGGTTGCTCAACGCCGAGAAGGCCGGTCACACCGGCAGTCTCGATCCCCTGGCCACCGGCGTTCTGCCACTGTGCTTTGGCGAGGCGACCAAGTTCTCGCAATACCTGCTCGATTCCGACAAGGGTTACGAAACCCTGGCGCAACTGGGCAAGACCACCACCACGGCAGACGCCGAAGGCGAGGTTTTGCAGGAGCGTGCGGTGACCGTTTGTCAGGCCGACATTGAAGCGGTCCTGCCGAAATTTCGCGGTCAAATCAGCCAGATACCGCCGATGTACTCGGCTCTCAAGCGTGATGGCCAGCCGCTGTACAAGCTGGCCCGTGCAGGCGAAGTAGTGGAGCGCGAACCGCGTTCTGTTACTATTGCGCGCTTGGAATTGCTGGCCTTCGAAGGCGATACTGCGCGACTCGCGGTGGATTGCAGCAAGGGCACCTATATTCGCACTCTGGTGGAGGATATCGGTGAGCAACTCGGTTGTGGTGCGTACGTCGCTGAACTGCGTCGTACCCAGGCCGGGCCTTTCACCCTGGGGCAGACCGTGACCCTCGAAGAGCTGGAAGCGGTACATGCCGAAGGCGGCAACGAAGCGGTCGACCGCTTCCTGATGCCATCGGACAGCGGCCTGCAGGATTGGCCGTTGCTGCAGTTCTCGGAAGCGAGCGCGTTCTACTGGCTCAACGGCCAGCCGGTACGTGCCCCGGATGCTCCGAAGTTCGGCATGGTGCGGGTACAGGATCACAACGGTCGCTTCATCGGTATCGGTGAAGTGAGCGAAGACGGGCGTATCGCGCCGCGTCGACTGATTCGGTCAGAATGACCGGAAACCGGTCTGTGTAACAGCAGGCCGGCGAGTGTGGCTGTCAACAGGCACGGTCACTACTCATTTATAGATACAGGGATTTGTCCCTGGCCTGTTGAAACTGTTTTTTAAACAGTTTCCTGATAAAAGGATTGCCTCATGGCTCTAGACGTTCAAGAAAAAGCTCAAATCGTTGCCGACTACCAGCAAGCTGTTGGTGATACTGGTTCGCCAGAAGTGCAAGTTGCACTGCTGACCGCCAACATCAACAAACTGCAAGGTCACTTCAAGGCCAACGGTAAAGACCACCACTCCCGTCGTGGTCTGATCCGCATGGTTAACCAGCGTCGCAAGCTGCTGGACTACCTGAAAGGCAAGGACCTGAGCCGTTACAGCGCTCTGATCGCTCGCCTGGGTCTGCGTCGCTAATCAGCGATTGCGCTATGAGGTTGGTTGTCTGTCAGACGTCAGCGGGGTTCCGCCGACGTCCGGCAGGCTCCCAGCCTCAAGTTTTATCTGAACTACCGTTTTACCCGGACAATCCGCGGGCCGATTCCCGACGTTGCCCAAGAATTTCGCAAGAAACCAGTTCCCCCAAGAGCCACAAAGAAGGTAGGACACCGTGAACCCGGTAATCAAAAAATTCCAGTTCGGTCAGTCGACCGTTACCCTCGAGACTGGCCGTATCGCCCGTCAGGCCTCCGGCGCAGTATTGGTCACCGTTGACGACGACGTCAGCGTATTGGTGACCGTAGTCGGTGCCAAGCAAGCTGATCCGGGCAAGGGCTTCTTCCCTCTGTCCGTTCACTACCAGGAAAAGACTTACGCTGCCGGTAAGATTCCTGGCGGTTTCTTCAAGCGTGAAGGCCGTCCTTCCGAGAAAGAAACCCTGACTTCCCGACTGATCGACCGTCCGATCCGTCCGCTGTTCCCTGAAGGTTTCATGAACGAAGTGCAGGTTGTCTGCACCGTCGTTTCCACCAGCAAGAAAACCGATCCGGACATCGCTGCGATGATCGGTACCTCGGCTGCCCTGGCGATCTCCGGCATTCCGTTCGACGGCCCGATCGGCGCCGCTCGCGTTGCTTTCCACGAAAGCACCGGCTACCTGCTGAACCCGACCTACGAGCAGCAAGCTGCCTCGAGCCTGGACATGGTCGTTGCCGGTACTTCGGACGCTGTGCTGATGGTTGAATCGGAAGCCAAAGAGCTGACCGAAGACCAGATGCTGGGCGCGGTACTGTTTGCTCACGACGAGTTCCAGGTCGTCATCAACGCCGTTAAAGAACTGGCTGCCGAAGCAGCCAAGCCAACCTGGACCTGGGCACCTGCCCCAGAAGCCACCGAGCTGCTGGCTGCTATCCGTTCCGAGTTCGGCGAAGCGATCTCCCAGGCTTACACCATCACCATCAAGGCCGACCGTTACGCGCGTCTGGGCGAGCTGCGTGACCAGGTCGTAGCCAAGCTGTCCGGCGAAGAAGGCCAGCCTTCGGCTGCCGACGTCAAAGCGGCTTTCGGCGAAATCGAATACCGCACCGTTCGCGAAAACATCGTAAACGGCAAGCCACGTATCGACGGTCGCGACACCCGCACCGTACGCCCGCTGAACATCGAAGTCGGCGTTCTGCCGAAGACTCACGGTTCGGCACTGTTCACCCGTGGCGAAACCCAGGCTCTGGTCGTCGCGACGCTGGGCACCGCCCGTGACGCGCAACTGCTGGACACTCTGGAAGGCGAGAAAAAAGACCCGTTCATGCTGCACTACAACTTCCCTCCGTTCTCGGTGGGCGAGTGTGGTCGCATGGGTGGCGCCGGTCGTCGTGAAATCGGTCACGGCCGTCTGGCCCGTCGCTCGGTTTCGGCCATGCTGCCAGCCGCTGACGTGTTCCCGTACACCATCCGTGTGGTTTCGGAAATCACCGAATCCAACGGTTCGAGCTCGATGGCTTCCGTTTGCGGCGCTTCCCTGGCCCTGATGGATGCTGGTGTTCCGATGAAGGCACCGGTTGCCGGTATCGCCATGGGTCTGGTTAAAGAAGGCGAGAAGTTCGCCGTCCTGACCGACATCCTGGGTGACGAAGACCACCTGGGCGACATGGACTTCAAAGTAGCCGGTACCGCCAAAGGTGTGACCGCGCTGCAGATGGACATCAAGATCAAGGGCATCACCGAAGAGATCATGGAAATCGCTCTGGGCCAAGCCCTGGAAGCGCGCCTGAACATCCTCGGCCAGATGAACCAGATCATCGGCCAGTCGCGTACCGAACTGTCGGCCAACGCTCCGACCATGATCGCGATGAAGATCGACACCGACAAGATCCGTGACGTTATCGGTAAAGGTGGCGCGACCATCCGTGCGATCTGCGAAGAAACCAAGGCTTCGATCGACATCGAAGACGACGGTTCGATCAAGATCTTCGGCGAAACCAAGGAAGCGGCTGAAGCAGCACGTCAGCGCGTTCTGGGTATCACCGCTGAGGCCGAGATCGGCAAGATCTACGTCGGCAAGGTTGAGCGCATCGTCGACTTCGGCGCATTCGTCAACATCCTGCCAGGCAAGGACGGTCTGGTTCACATCTCGATGCTGAGCGACGCTCGCGTAGAGAAAGTGACCGACATCCTGAAAGAAGGCCAGGAAGTGGAAGTGCTGGTACTGGACGTGGACAACCGCGGCCGTATCAAGCTGTCCATCAAAGACGTGGCAGCTGCCAAGGCTTCGGGCGTTTAATCACCCCGCAGCCCTAGCGCAATGAAAATGCCCCGCCGTGAAAACGGCGGGGCATTTTTTTGTCCGTGAAATATCGAGCCATTCGGCAAAGTTGCCGACCTGCAAGACCAGTGCTAGGTTTAGCCCACCGCCCGTGTAGCTCAGCCGGTAGAGCAGCGCACTCGTAACGCGAAGGTCGCAGGTTCGATTCCTGTCTCGGGCACCACCTCTCCGTTATCCTTTTAAACCGGCATTTATGTTCCACAGGTCAACTTTTTGTGGGAGAGATGTAAAGAGCCGTGTAATTCGTCATGCAAACGTCCTATATTCGGTGCCTGCATGAGCATCGCCCAGCAGTTTTCAGATGATCCCGAATGGTTCCGAAGGCCGGACAGTCCGCGTCAGAGAGATCCTTGATGATCCAGATCCATCCTCCATTCCCATGATCAGCGAGAACGCCATGACCGAATTAACTCAAGAGCAACGTCACGAAGAAGCGCTTAGAAAATACATCCTGGATGTTCCGGATCTGAAGGAAGAGATCAAGGACCTGAGTCCCGATGAACAGAAGGACCAGATCCAGTGGGCGTTCGAAGACGAAGCCGAAGCCCAGGGGCTGCAGCCTTGGGAGTTGACCCTCAAGTACACCAGTACGCCTGAGGAGTTCGAGGCCAAGCGCCTGGAACTGCACAAGGAGGCGGCCGAAGTATTGGGTGTCGATTGGGAAGAGTACTGCGAGATGAACAATCTGGTGGTCTGAAACAAAAACGCCAGCCTCGAAACGGCTGGCGTTTTTTATTGCCCGACTGCCTCAGATGCTCAGGCGCATCGACAGGTCCACGGCCTTCACATCCTTGGTCATCGCGCCGATCGAGATGTAATCCACCCCGGTCTGTGCGATCGGCAGCAACGTGCTTTCGTTGATGCCGCCACTGGCTTCCAGTTTTGCCTTGCCAGCGTTCAGGCGCACGGCTTCGCGCATGTCATCGAGGCTCAATTCGTCGAGCATGATGATGTCGGCACCGGCGGCCAGCGCTTCTTTCAGTTCCTCCAGACTTTCCACTTCGATTTCCACCGGTTTGCCCGGTGCAATCTTGTGCGCGGCGGCAATGGCCTGCGGGATGCCACCGCTGGCGGCGATGTGGTTTTCCTTGATCAGGAACGCATCGTAGAGGCCGATGCGGTGGTTGTGGCAGCCACCGCAGGTGACCGCGTATTTCTGCGCCAGGCGCAGGCCCGGCAGGGTCTTGCGCGTGTCGAGCAGTTTCACCGACGTCTCGGCGACGAAGTCCGCCAGGTACTGCGCGCGGGTCGCCACGCCCGACAGCAATTGCAGGAAGTTCAGCGCGCTGCGCTCACCGGTCAGCAGCGAGCGTGCAGGGCCTTCCAGATGAAACAGCGGCTGATTCGGCGAAACCCGTTCCCCATCGCGCACCTGCCAATGCACCGCCACCCGGGGATCGAGCTGGCGGAACACTGCATCGACCCAGGCCGTGCCACTGATGACGGCGGCGTCGCGGGTGATGATAGTGGCTTTGGCCAGGCGTTCGGCCGGGATCAGTTGCGCGGTGATGTCGCCGCTGCCGATGTCTTCGAGCAACGCACGGCGCACGTTGGCTTCGATTTCGGCGGTCAAATCGGCGAGACGTAGATTCGGCATAACGGGCTCCACAAACTAAGTGGCCCGATTATAGGGGCATGGCGTCGGCCAACCCAAGGCGAGAACGGCGACGCAGCGCTGCATCCGGTCGATTTTGTTGAGCAAACCGGATTTCGGCGTGGTCACTGCAAGGTGTCGGCGTATAGGGGAAACCCTGACGGCTCTGGCGCCGGGGACATCTTTTGCAAGATAATCCGCCTTGCATTTGACGCCATGACTTTGACGTCGGCGAATCACCGTTTCAGGAGGCTTGGATGCACAACGACGGGAATGTAGTGCCTCTGCACAAGGCCACTACCGATCAGGCGAATCACTCGCCGCTCGCCCGCCTGCCTGTGATTCTGCTTCAGGTTCGTGACAAGGCTGCCCAGCGCCTGCGCAACGGTTTGCAGGAGTTGTTCGATAACGCCGACGACACCCTGTTCGAAATGGCCGACCGGGCACGTAATGACGTCGAACAGAACATCTTTTTCGAGGCCATGCGTGACCTGCGCCTCAAGCGCAAGCACATCGAGCGCGGTTTTCTCGAGCAGTTCTTCGAAGCCTTTATCGGCCTCACTCAATTCGATCCCGCGCCTACCGTCCTTTCTCACGCCTTCCAGCATGAGGAAACCACCCTGCGCACCGATGACATGGAGCGCAAAGTCGCGGTGGAGACCATGGTCGGCCGCGTACTGAATCGCGACGGTTTCGCCCTCGACCAACTGACTTCGCGATTCAATGCGCTGTTGGGCAAGACTCTGGACGATCAATACAACCCTCTGGGTCCGGCGATGCTTTGCGAATACTTCCTGCAAGCCGGGCGCAATCTGGGGGTGGAGATCAAGGTCAAACTGATCCTGCTCAAACTGTTCGAGCGCTATGTGCTGGCCGACACAGATCAACTTTACGCCGAAGCCAACCAACTGCTGAGCGCCACGGGCGTGTTGCCCGAGCTCAAACCGGCACCGGCCCGTCGCGCCATCGATCAGGCTGTGGCCAGCGTGCGGAGCGAATTCGAAGGCATCGACAAAACCCAGGCCGATGCGGGCGTGCAGGAGGTCTTCACCGCGTTGCAGGAGTTGCTGCTGCACGTGCGCGGCACGGTTGCGCCGACCCTGGAACCCAGCGCTCCCGCCCAGCCGATTTCCACTCGGGACCTGCTGCGCCTGCTTTCGCACTTGCAGCAATACGTGCCGGCGCTGGCGGTGCAGGACGATTTCGATCTGCGCCATCAGCTCGAACAGTTGCTGACCCGGGTCAGCGTGCGCAGCGGCAAATCGCGAATTGTCGGCGGGGCTGACGAAGACGTGATCAATCTGGTGGCCATGGTCTTCGACTGCATCCTCGATGATCGCAATCTGCCGGATTCGCTCAAGGCGTTGATCGCGCGGTTGCAGATCCCGATGTTGAAGGTCGCGGTGATCGACAAAAGCTTCTTCAGCCGCAGCAGCCACCCGGCCCGCCGCTTGCTCAATGAAATCGCCGAAGCGGCGATGGGCTGGGGGGAGTGCGACGGTAATGCGCGCGACAGCCTGTACCTGCGCATCGAACAAGTGGTGCAGCGCCTGCTGACGGATTTTGTCGATGACCCGGCGATTTTTTCCGAGTTGCTGGCAGACTTCCTCGCGTTCACCAGTGACGAACGCCGTCGCAGCGAACTGCTTGAACAGCGTTTGCGCGATGCCGAAGAGGGCCGGGCGAAAACCGAACTGGCCCGCCAGCGGGTCGAGCAGGCGCTGAATCAGGCGTTGCTGGGCAAAGTCTTGCCACCGTCGGTGGTGACATTCGTGCAGGACGCCTGGAGCAAAGTGTTGCTGCTGACCTGCCTCAAGCACGGCGATCAGTCCGCTGAATGGCACGCCGACGTGCAGACCATGGAGCAATTGATCTGGAGCGTGCAGCGCCACGACGACGCCAAAGCGGGTCTGCGCCTGCTGGCGCTGGTGCCGGGGTTGCTCAAGTCATTGCGCGACGGCCTGAGCACTTCGGCCTTCGATCCGTTTGCCACCAGCGGCTTTTTCAGCGAACTGGAAGCGCTGCATGTACGCCTGCTCGATCCGTCCAGCGAACCGGATCAGACCACACTGCCGGAAATGATCGAAGTATCGCAGACGATTGTCTTGCAGATGGCCGACGACGGCCTGCAGCCACGCACGCCGGCGCGTTTGCCGGCAGACGATGCAGGTTTGCGCCAGGTCGATCAGCTGCGCCTGGGCAGTTGGGTGGCGTTCGAGGAAGATGAAGAACACACCCTGCGCTGCAAACTGGCGGCGATCATCGAAGCCACCGGCAAATACGTGTTTGTCGACCGTACCGGGATGAAAGTGCTGGAGCGCGATCGCACGGAACTGGCCCTGGCGTTTCGTCGCGGCGCGGTGCGGGCGCTGGACGACACCTTGCTGTTCGACCGGGCGCTGGAATCGGTGCTCGGCAATCTGCGGCGGCTCAATCGCGGCAAGTGATCGCGCGCCGGGGGCCGATCACGGCATACTGGTCGCCAACACAGTCGGCGTTGAAGGAATCGGTATGCAGTTGGATCCCGCAAGCGGGTGGTGTCACGGGGTGCAGGTCTGCCCTTCGCCCAACTTCAATGAACGCCCGGCGGGCGAAGTCTCCCTGTTGGTCATCCACAACATCAGCCTGCCACCGGCGCAGTTCGCCACCGGCAAGGTGCAGGAATTTTTCCAGAATCGTCTGGATGTCACGGAACATCCCTACTTTGCCGGGATCGCCGACCTGCGTGTATCTGCGCATTTTCTGATCGAACGTGACGGCAAGGTCACCCAGTTTGTCTCCTGTCTTGAGCGTGCCTGGCATGCCGGTGTTTCGGTGTTCGAAGGACGGGAAACCTGTAACGATTTTTCACTGGGCATCGAGCTGGAAGGTACCGATGATCTGCCGTTCACCGATGCGCAGTACCAGGCGTTGACCGTGCTGACCCGGCAGATACAGGCGGCGTTCCCGGCGATTACTGTCGAGCGCATCTGCGGGCACAGCGACATCGCCCCCGGACGCAAGACCGACCCCGGACCCGCATTCGACTGGGCACGCTACCGCGCCGCCCTGGCACAAGAGGAAGGACAATGAGTTTTCTGGTGTTACTGCTGGCGGTCTGGATCGAGAAGTTCTCGGCCCTGCGCCAACGGGTTCAACGCGATGGCGGATGGATCCGCGAACTGCACAAGCTTGAAAGCGGCGGGCTGGCCAAACAGCCGTGGCTGGTGCTGACCGTCCTGGTGCTGTTGCCGGTGGCGCTGCTGGGATTGCTGCTGGTGGTGCTGGACCCGGTGGCCTACGGTCTGCTGGCCTTGCCGGTGCATTTGCTAGTGGTGATTTACAGCCTGGGGCGCGGAGATCTGCTCGGCGAACTGGGGCCGTTTCGCGACGCCTGGCGTCGTGAGGATCTGCAGGCCGCCGCCCATGTGGCCAAGCGTGATCTGAACATCTGCGCCGAAAGCGGCGAACAATTGCTGGAGCAAGTGCAACAGCATCTGTTGTGGCAGGCCTATCAGAGTTTCTTCGCGGTGATTTTCTGGTACTTCCTGCTCGGTCCGGTCGCGGCACTGAGCTATCGCTTGCTGGCGCTGGCGGAAGAAAACGCCCTAAACCCGGCGGTAGCCGAACGGGCCGGGCAACTGCGTCACGCCTTCGACTGGGTGCCGGTGCGCCTGTTGGCGGCGAGTCTTGCCCTGGTCGGCAATTTCGTCGCGGTCAGCCGGGTGATGCTGCACGAATTGCTGAACTGGAACATCAGCGCCGCCCAGCTCATCAACAAGGTCGGGCTGGTTGCCGGGGAAATTCCGCCGGCCGCCGTCGGCCCCGAAGGCATCAACACCCTCGACTGTCTGTGGGAACTGCTGCTGCGGGCCGCGGTGCTGTGGTATGCCTGCTTTGCCCTGTGGACGGTACTCGCGTAGGCCGTTACTGCGACGAGGGGGGCAATCCCCCTCGTTAACCTTAAGTTACAAAACCTCCCTTCGATTTGAGCTATACAGAGATAGCGCCCGATAGTGGCTATCTGCTGTCGCCCCGCGCCTGCCAATAAAAACAAGAAAAACCAAGGGAGACTTCCAGTGAAGAGCTTGCTCTATCCCGCCGTCTCGCTGATGAACCGCTTGAGCTTCGGCATGAAGTTCAGCCTGATCAGCGTGCTGTTCCTGGTGCCAATGCTGGTGACCAACTTCTATCTGGTGCGCGATTCCTATCGCGAATTCCAGGGCACCCGGGTTGAGCTGCAGAGCCTCGACCTGCTGGGCAGCAGCCTGACCCTGCGTCGGGATCTGGAAACTCTCAACAATCTGGTGCAGATCAACGTTACCCTCGGCCAGTCCGGCAAGGCCGGTAATGTCGAGGCGCAGATCACCAGTCTTGAGCAAAACGTCCTGGCACGCCTGCAAGGGTTGACGCCCATGACCGAGGATCCGGAGCAGATCAAGTTCTTCGAGACCAAGCGCGATGAAATGATCGCTGCGTTCAAGAACCAGCAAGCGGAAAACTCCCTGCAAAGCAAAAGTGCGCTGATCGGCAAATTGCTGGGCAATGCGCAGATTTTCAGCCAGATCGTGGCCAGTCAGGCCGGTTTGAGCCGTGACAACCAGAGCGACATTCGCCAGCTCAGCGAGCTGGTCACCGCGATCACGCCGGCCGTTACCCAGGCCTTGGGCGAAGGTCGGGCGATGGGCTCATATTCCTTGGGCCAGGGCTTTCTCAACAGCTCGTCGAGCACCCGCTTCGACGAGCTGCTGGTGCAGATCGAAAAACTGCAGGCCGAGTACGGTCTGAAATTGCAGGACGCGCTGGGTTCGAGCAAAGCCGCCCGAGATTCTCTGAGCGCGCCGGCCGATGCCAGCAAGGCGTCGCTGAAACAGGCCGGCACACTGATCGAAGAGCAAGTGGTGATGGCCGAAACGCTCGACGCCCCGTGGCAGGGGTTTTATGACCAGGTCACCGGGCTGATGGACCAGACCTATCAGCTCAACGACGCCACCCTGAAATTCCTCGACACCCAATTGCAGCAGCGCCTGGGGCAAAACCGCACGCACATGGTGCTGCAAGCCGTGGCGTTGTCGGTGGTGTTCGTGCTGATTTTCTATCTCTACGGCGGCTTCTACGCCTCCACCCGCGCCACCCTGAAAAACCTCGGTGCCATGATGGACAAAGTGGCGGCGGGCGACATGACGGTGAATTTCCGCGCCAACAGCCGCGATGAACTCGGCGAGTTGGGCGAGGTGTTCAACGGTACGGTGCGCAAAATCCATGACCTGATCGAACGGGTCGGCCACACCGTTGGCGAGGTCGAGCGACAGGCGGGGCAAGTGGAAAATGTTTCGGCGCAAAGCAATCAGGCGGTCGCCGGGCAACGTACGCAAATCGAGCAAGTGGCTACCGCAATGAACCAGATGTCGGCGACATCGCTGGAGGTGGCACGCAGTGCCGCGGCAGCGGTCAGCAGCGCCCACAGCGTAAACGACGAAACCATCAGTGGTCGCGGCTTGGTGGAGTCGCAGCAAGGCAGCATCGCGGCACTGGCGAGCGAAATCGATCAGTCGGTGCTGGTGATCAACCAGTTGGCCAGCGACAGCCAGTCGATCAGTCGCGTTCTGGAAGTGATCAAGAGCATCGCCGAACAGACCAACCTGCTGGCGCTCAACGCCGCGATCGAGGCTGCGCGGGCCGGTGAGCAGGGGCGCGGTTTTGCCGTGGTCGCTGACGAAGTCCGCACGCTGGCCAAACGCACTCAGCAATCGACCGAAGAAATCGAGCAGATGATCGCCAAACTCCATGGCGGCGTCGGCGCGGCGGTGAAGGCCATGGGCGTCAGCCATCAGATGGCCAACGGCACGGTGGGGCAGTCGGAAAAAGTCCAGCAGGCGCTGGAAAACATCCTCGGCGCTGTCGGCATGATCGTCGACCAGAACCAGCAGATCGCCGCCGCCGTCGAGCAGCAGACCGCCGTGGCCCATGACATTGACCAGAACATCGTCGAGATCAACCGTGCCGGCGAGCGCACCGCAGAAGGCGCGCATCAGACTGAAGATGCCAGCCGTGCGTTGTCGGCGCAGGTGGTCGAGTTGAAGCAATTGATCAGCGCGTTCCGGGTTTGAATCGACCTGCCTCCTCTGAGGCAGGTTTTTTCGGAATGGCTTGTAGTACTTGTTTGCTTACATCGGTAAGACAAATCCTGTTTTCCTCCGGGCGCTGGTTTTTCGTCTTCAATGAACCAAGCTCTGTTCTTTGACCACTTGGAGGAGATGCACATGTCTGTCGCAACCCTGGGCGTCCAGGGCCGCTGCGCCCACTGCCAGACCACGCTGGTGCTCAAACCCTGGCAACTGAATGCCATATCCATCCACGAACCATTCACCTGTGCGCATTGCCAGAAAAACCTGGAGCTGCGCTGCCCGAAGCAGATCAAACGCTTGCGTTCGCTCGATTCACTTGGCCTGCTGCGCGCCAGTGCGCTCGTGACCGTGTGCACCGCGCTGCTGGTGGCCCTGGTGATGGAATGGGTAGGGCTGCTCAGCGTCACCGAGCAGTTGAACGCGTCGCTGATCACGATTTTCGTGTACTTCGCGGTGATTCGTTACGCCCGGCGGCGTCAGCACCTGACCCTGATTCTCGACGCGGCCAAGGCCCACGCCGACTGACTACCAGCCGAACACGTCGCAGCTGTTGGCGGTACTGGCGGCGGCGAGTTGTGGCGCACTGGTGTTCATCAATGCGGCCAGTGAGTCGCAGATTGCCGGCAGGTGCGCCGGCGTATTGCGAATGCCGGGGTACATGGCAGGCGCCATGTCCGGGGAGTCGGTTTCCAGCACCACCGAGTCCAGCGGCAAGTCGGCCAGCACCCGGTGCATGCGCAATGCCTGCGGCCAGGTCGGTGCACCGCCGAGGCCGAGTTTGAAACCGAGCTTGATGTATTCCCGCGCCTCTTCACGACTGCCGGCGAAGGCGTGGATGATCCCGGCGCGCTTGAGCTTGAAGCGCTTGAGCGTGGCAATCACTGCCGCATGGCTGCGCCGTACGTGGATCAATGCCGGCAGTTCGAAATCCGCCGCCAGTTGCAACTGTGCCTCGAACAACGCCTGCTGGCGTTCGCGGTCGAGGGTTTCGATGAAATAATCCAGGCCGATTTCGCCGACTGCGCACAGCTGCCGATGACCTTTTAGCCGAGTCAGCCAGTCGCCCAGTGCCAGCAAATCTTCAGGCCGGTGCTGATCGAGATAGACCGGGTGCAATCCGAACGCCGCGTACAGATCGGCATCGCTTTGCACCAGGTCCCACACCCGCTGCCAATTCCCCTCGTAAACCCCGAGCACCACCATTCGCCGCACCCCGAGGGCGCGGCTTTCGTTCAGCAGCGCCGCGCGGTCGGCGTCGAAGTCGGGGAAGTCCAGATGGGTGTGGCTGTCGATCAGCTCCACGGCTCAGTCCCGGTTAATACGCTGCTTGAAGGTACGGGCGATGGCCTGCACGCCGGGCTGGTAATCCGATTGCTCGACCGCCGCCAGTGCCAGTTCCAGTGCCTTGTCGGCGATCAACTGGTGCTGCTGGGCCATGGCGTTGACCGGCAGCGGCAGGAAGTCCAGCAACTGGGTGTCGCCAAACGTGCCCAGGCGCAGCGGGCGGGATTTGAGCGGGAAGTCGTGCAGCGCGTCGAACACGCCTTGCAGCAGAACGTAGGAGGTGGTCACCAGCGCATCCGGCAAATGCCCGAGGCGTTGCAGGAGTTCTTCCATCAACTGCTTGCCGCACTCGCGGCTGAAAGACTCGGCGTGCTCGACCAGCACTTCGCCCTTGAACCCGGCCAAGGCTTGCTTGAACCCGGCCGCACGTTCCTGGCTGATGCTCAGTTCCGGACGGGCACCCAACAGCACGATCTGTTTCGGCTGCGGGTCGAGCAGGCTTTCGGTCAGGTGCAGGCTGGCTTCGCGATCATCGCTGACCACCGAGCAGAAGTGTTCGGCATCCATCACCCGGTCAATGGCAATGATCGGCAAACCCTTGGCCTGCAACTGGCGATAACTGTCGTCACCGGCCGGCAGGCAACTGGCGACGATCAACGCATCGCAGCGCCGGGCGCGGAACAGTTGCAGCAGTTGCCGCTCGCTGTCCGGCGCATCGTCGGAGCTGGCGATCAACAATTGATAGCCGCGAGCCCGGGCGCCTTGCTCCAGCAGTTTGGCGATCCGCGCGTAACTGGGGTTTTCCAGATCCGGCAGGATAAAACCCAGGGTCCGGGTGTGCCGACTGCGCAGCCCGGCCGCCTGTGGATTGGGGGTAAAGCCGTGCAGATCGACCACCGCCCGCACGCGCTCGACGGTGGCGTTGCTGATGCGTTGCTGTTCGGCCTTGCCGTTGATGACGTAGCTGGCGGTGGTCACGGACACTCCGGCCAACCGCGCGATATCACTGAGTTTCAACCCGGGATTTCCTTGTTTTTTCGAGCTTGCCGCGACATTTTCGCCAATCCTACCCGATTCAGGCAGGCGACTATTGTCGCAGCGCATCCGACAAGTTGGACTTCAAGGATGGGACATTATCGAGTAACGTGCCGATCAATCTAGATTAAACGTTTCAGCAAGCGTATTTTCTACGTTTTAGACGCCTTTGGCCGGTTCTGCCGTGAAACCGCCAAAACTGCCTCCTGAAAAGGATGGCCTACAGCGCCTAAGCTGCAACCATTCAAAACAATACCTGGCATTGAACAGTGCCAAAAAGGAGATCGCATGCTCGAGCTCACTGTAGAGCAGATATCCATGGGCCAGTCGGCTGTGGATAAACCCGCCGCTTTGCAATTGCTGGCCAGTCATCTGGTCGCCGATGGACTTGTTGCCGACGGATACCTTGCCGGGCTGCAGGCCCGGGAGGCTCAGGGCTCGACCTTCCTCGGCCAAGGCATTGCGATCCCCCACGGCACGCCCGAAACCCGCGATCAGGTGTTCGCCACCGGCGTACGCCTGATGCAGTTTCCCGACGGCGTGGATTGGGGCGACGGCCAGATCGTTTATCTGGCCATCGGCATCGCCGCCAAATCCGACGAACACCTGCGCCTGCTGCAATTGCTGACCCGCGCCCTCGGCGAGACCGATCTTGGTCAGGCCCTGCGTCGTGCGAGTTCGCCGGAAGCACTGCTGAAACTGCTGCAAGGTGCGCCGCAAGAGCTGGCGCTGGATGCGCAGATGATCGGCCTCGGGGTCTCCGCCGACGATTTCGAAGAACTGGTCTGGCGCGGGGCGCGTCTGCTGCGCCAGGCCGATTGCGTGAGCAACGGTTTCGCCGGTGTGTTGCAGCAAGTTGAAGCGCTGCCGCTGGGCGATGGCCTGTGGTGGCTGCACAGCGAGCAGACCGTGAAGCGTCCGGGCCTGGCCTTCGTCACGCCGGACAAACCGATGCGCTACCTCGGCCAGCCCCTCAGCGGGCTGTTCTGTCTGGCCAGCCTGGGTGAAGCGCATCAGGCGTTGCTTGAGCGTTTGTGCGCGTTGCTGATCGAAGGTCGCGGCCATGAACTGGGCCGCGCCACCAGCAGCCGCAAAGTCCTCGAAGTGCTTGGTGGTGAGTTGCCGGCCGACTGGCCGAGCGCGCGAATTGCGCTGGCCAACGCCCATGGCCTGCACGCGCGACCGGCGAAAATCCTCGCGCAACTGGCGAAAAGTTTTGACGGTGAAATCCGTGTGCGCATTGTCGACGGTCGGGACAGCGCCGTGTCGGTGAAGAGCCTGAGCAAACTGCTGAGCCTCGGCGCCCGTCGCGGTCAGGTACTGGAAATCATTGCCGAACCGAGCATCGCTGCCGATGCGCTGCCGGCCTTGCTGAGCGCTATTGAAGAAGGCCTCGGTGAAGAAGTCGAACCGTTGCCTGCAGTCAGTCAACAGCGCGAAGTGATTACGGACATTGCAGAAGTCCTGAGCGCCCCGGCCTCCGGCAGCCTGCTGCAAGCGATCCCCGCTGCCCCCGGCATCGCCATCGGCCCGGCGCACATTCAGGTCCAGCAAACCATCGATTACCCCTTGCGCGGCGAGTCCGCCGCTATCGAACGCGAGCGTCTAAAGCATGCGCTGGTCGACGTGCGCCAGGACATTCAGGGCCTGATCGAACGCAGCAAGGCCAAGGCGATCCGCGAGATTTTCATCACCCACCAGGAAATGCTCGACGACCCGGAACTCACCGACGAAGTCGACACCCGCCTCAAGCAGGGCGAAAGCGCCGAAGCAGCCTGGATGGCTGTGATCGAAGCTGCCGCTAAACAACAGGAAGCGTTGCAGGACGCGTTGCTCGCCGAACGCGCCGCCGACCTGCGCGACATCGGTCGTCGGGTGCTGGCGCAACTGTGTGGCGTGCAGACGCCCGCCGAGCCGGAGCAACCGTACATTCTGGTGATGGATGAGGTCGGCCCGTCCGACGTGGCGCGTCTGGATCCGGCGCGGGTCGCGGGGATTCTCACCGCCCGTGGTGGCGCCACCGCTCACAGCGCCATCGTGGCTCGCGCGCTGGGCATTCCGGCGCTGGTCGGCGCGGGTGCTGCAGTGTTGCTGCTGAAGCCGGGCACGCCGTTGCTGCTCGACGGCCAGCGCGGTCGCCTGCACGTCGATGCGGATGCCGTGACCCTGCAACGCGCCAGCGAAGAACGCGACACCCGCGAACAACGCCTGAAAGCCGCCGCCGAACAACGCCACCAACCGGCGCACACCAGCGACGGTCACGCCGTTGAAGTGTTCGCCAACATCGGCGAAAGCGCCGGTGTGATCAGCGCGGTGGAGCAAGGCGCCGAAGGCATCGGCCTGCTGCGCACCGAGCTGATTTTCATGGCTCATCCACAGGCGCCGGACGAGGCGACTCAGGAAGCCGAATACCGCCGCGTCCTCGATGGCCTTGCCGGTCGGCCGCTGGTGGTGCGCACCCTCGATGTCGGCGGCGACAAACCGCTGCCGTACTGGCCGATCGCCAAGGAAGAAAACCCGTTCCTCGGCGTGCGCGGGATTCGCCTGACCTTGCAGCGTCCGCAGATCATGGAAGCGCAGTTGCGCGCCTTGCTGCGTTCGGCAGACAACCGTCCGTTGCGGATCATGTTCCCGATGGTCGGCAGCGTCGAAGAGTGGCGCCAGGCCCGCGACATGACCGAACGCCTGCGTCTGGAAATTCCGGTTGCCGACCTGCAACTCGGAATCATGATCGAAGTGCCGTCCGCCGCGTTGCTGGCGCCGGTGCTGGCCAAAGAAGTCGACTTCTTCAGCGTCGGCACCAACGACCTGACCCAGTACACGCTGGCAATCGACCGTGGTCATCCGACCCTGTCCGCCCAGGCTGACGGTCTGCATCCGGCGGTACTGCAACTGATCGACATCACCGTGCGCGCGGCCCATGCCCATGGCAAATGGGTCGGTGTGTGCGGCGAGCTGGCGGCGGATCCGCTGGCGGTACCGGTGCTGGTCGGCCTCGGTGTGGATGAACTGAGCGTCTCCGGGCGCAGCATCGCCGAGGTCAAGGCACGCATCCGCGAACTCAGCCTGACCCAGGCACAAACTCTTGCTCAACAAGCCCTGGCCGTGGGCAGCGCCAACGAAGTGCGCGCATTAGTGGAGGCCCTGTAATGGCCAAGATTCTTACCCTGACCCTCAACCCGGCGCTGGACCTCACGGTGCAGTTGCCAAGCCTTGAGGCCGGTCAGGTCAACCGCAGCGACGCGATGCACACCCACGCCGCCGGCAAGGGCGTCAACGTCGCGCAAGTGCTGGCCGACCTCGGTCATCAACTGACGGTCAGCGGCTTTCTCGGCGAGGACAATCTGCAAGCATTCGAAAACCTGTTCGCCAGGCGCGGTTTCACCGATGCGTTTATCCGGGTGCCCGGCGAGACCCGCAGCAACATCAAGGTCGCGGAACAGGACGGCCGCATCACTGACATCAACGGCCCGGGCCCGGTGGTCGGCGTGGTGGCGCAACAGGCATTGCTGGATCGTCTGGTGCAGATCGCGCCGGGGCATGACGCGGTGGTGGTGGCCGGTAGTCTGCCGCGCGGCGTCAGTGCGCAGTGGTTGCGCGAACTGGTGGAGCGCTTGAAGGCGTTGGGCCTGAAAGTCGCCCTGGACACCAGCGGCGAAGCTTTGCGCGAGGCGCTCAAGGCCGGTCCGTGGCTGATCAAACCGAATACCGAAGAGCTGGCCGATGCGCTGGGCTGTGAGGTGGTGTCCCGCGCGTCTCAGGCCGAGGCAGCCAATCGGCTGCATGCTCAGGGTATCGAGCATGTGGTGATTTCCCACGGCGCCGAAGGTGTGAACTGGTTCAGTGTCGGCTCGGCGCTGCATGCGACGCCGCCGAAGGTCAGCGTCGCCAGCACGGTCGGTGCCGGTGATTCGTTGCTGGCGGGCATGCTTCACGGTCTGCTCAGCGCCGACACGCCGGAACAAACCCTGCGCACGGCCACCGCCATTGCGGCGCAGGCGGTGACCCAGATCGGTTTCGGTATTCACGATGCTGCGCAACTGACGCAGCTCGAACAGGGCGTGCGCGTGCGCCCCCTGACAGAACAATAAGAGGGTTTGTCATGAAATTAGCCATTGTCACGGCCTGCCCGAACGGCATGGTCACCAGTGTGCTGTGCGCCCGGTTGCTGGATGCCGCGGCCCAGCGTCAGGGCTGGAGCACCAGCGTCGAAGTGGTGGATGCGGCGCACCCGGAACGTGAGTTGTCGGCGGCCACCATCGAGGCCGCCGAGTGGGTGTTGCTGGTGGCCACCGGACCTGTAGACATGACCCGGTTCATCGGCAAGAAAGTCTTTCGGATCGCGCCGGCGCAAGCCCTGCAGGATGTCGAAGGCGTGCTGCGGCGCGGCGCCGTCGAGGCCGAGGTTTACGTCGCTGCCGAAACGCCGCCCGTGGTTGCCAGCGCCCAAGCGCCGCGCCTGGTCGCTGTCACTGCATGCCCGACCGGCGTCGCCCACACCTTCATGGCCGCCGAAGCCTTGCAGCAAGCCGCCAAGCGTCTGGGCTACGACCTGCAAGTCGAAACCCAGGGCTCGGTCGGCGCGCGAAACCCGCTGAGCGCAGCGGCGATTGCCGAGGCTGACGTGGTGCTGCTGGCGGCAGACATTGAGGTCGCCACCGAGCGTTTCGCCGGCAAGAAAATTTACCGCTGCGGCACCGGGATTGCGTTGAAGCAGTCCGAAGCCACGCTGAAAAAAGCGTTGGCCGAAGGCAAGCAGGAAAGTGCTGCGAGCGACGGCAAAGCGCCGGCCAAACAGGAGAAAAGTGGCGTCTACAAACACCTGCTGACCGGCGTGTCGTTCATGCTGCCGATGGTGGTGGCGGGCGGTCTGATGATCGCTTTGTCGTTCGTGTTCGGCATCACCGCCTTCAAGGAAGAAGGCACGCTGGCGGCGGCGCTGATGCAGATCGGTGGCGAGACCGCGTTCAAATTGATGGTGCCGCTGCTGGCCGGTTACATCGCCTGGTCGATTGCCGACCGTCCCGGACTCGCGCCGGGGATGATCGGCGGTTTGCTGGCGAGCACCCTGGGCGCCGGTTTCATCGGCGGGATCGCTGCCGGGTTTATCGCGGGCTACGCGGCCAAGGCGATCAGTCGCTATGTGGCGTTGCCGCAAAGTCTGGAAGCGCTGAAACCGATTCTGATCATCCCGTTGTTCGCCAGCCTGTTCACCGGGCTGGTGATGATTTACGTGGTCGGCAAACCGGTGGCCGGGATGCTCGCGGCGCTGACGCATTTCCTCGACAGCATGGGCACCACCAACGCGATCCTGCTCGGTGTGTTGCTGGGTGGGATGATGTGCGTCGACCTCGGCGGGCCGATCAACAAGGCTGCCTACGCGTTCTCGGTGGGGCTGCTGGCCTCGCAGAGTTATGCACCGATGGCCGCGACCATGGCCGCCGGCATGGTGCCGCCGATCGGTCTGGGCATCGCCACGTTCATCGCCCGACGCAAGTTCGCCCAGACTGAACGCGAGGCCGGTAAAGCGGCGCTGGTGCTCGGGTTGTGCTTCATTTCCGAAGGGGCGATTCCGTTTGCCGCGAAAGACCCGTTGCGGGTGATTCCGGCAAGCATTGCCGGCGGTGCGCTGACCGGTGCGCTGTCGATGTACTTCGGCTGCAAGCTGATGGCGCCCCACGGTGGACTGTTCGTGCTGGCGATTCCGAATGCGATCAACCATGCGCTGCTGTACCTGCTGGCGATTGTCGCGGGCAGTCTGCTGACGGCGGTGGTGTACGCGCTGGTCAAACGACCGGAAGCGGTGGAGCTGGCGCTGGAGCCCGCGAAGGCCTGAGGTGTCACACCCCTTTCATCTAGTGGTGCTTAAGTTTTCCTTTTTTCAGGGAGAACACCATGAGCGATTTCAATCCCGGTCGCCGGCGCGTGATGCAAGCCGTCGGCGCCGGACTGCTGATGCCGGGGCTGGCGCCGGCAGTCATCGCGTCGGTCAAGGATCGACCGCAACTCACTGATGGCGTGCAATCCGGTGACTTGCAGGGCGACCGCGCGATGATCTGGAGCCGTGCCGACCGCCCGGCGCAGATGGTGGTGGAGTGGGACACCCGCAGCCAGTTCCGCCACCCGCGCCGTGTCGTCTCGGCGCTGGCCGATGCCCGCAGCGATTTCACCGCCCGCGTCGAACTCTCGGGCTTGCCCGCCGATCAGGCGATTTTCTACCGCGTGTATTTCAAGGATGCCCGCACCGGCGTCACCAGCGAACCGTGGCTCGGCCATTTGCGCAGTGCGCCGACCGCACCGCGCAATATCCGCTTTGTGTGGAGTGGCGACACCGTCGGCCAGGGCTTCGGCATCAACCCCGATATCGGCGGCATGCGCATTTATGAAGCGATGCGCCTGCGCCTGCCGGACTTCTTTATCCACAGCGGCGACACCATCTACGCCGACGGCCCGGTGCCGGCGCAACTGACCACCGAGGGTGGCCGGATCTGGCGCAACCTCACCACCGAAGCCAAGAGCAAAGTCGCCCAGACCCTCGACGACTATCGCGGCAATTACCGCTACAACCTGCTGGATGAAAACGTCCGTCGCTTCAACGCCGAAGTGCCGCAGATCTGGCAGTGGGACGACCATGAAGTGGTCAACAACTGGTCGCCGGGCAAGCAGCTCGACGAGCGTTATCAGGAAAAAAATATCCACACCCTGGTCGGCCGTGCGCGTCAGGCCTGGCTCGAATATTCGCCGATGCGTTTGCAGGCGGCCGATGGCGGCGGGCGGATCTATCGCAAGCTGAGTTACGGGCCGATGCTCGATGTGTTCGTGCTCGACATGCGCAGTTATCGCGGCGCCAACGACGACAATCTCGGGGCGGAAAAACCGTTCTTGGGGCGCGAGCAACTGAACTGGCTCAAACGCGGATTGAAAGCCTCGAAGGCTCAGTGGAAAGTCATCGCCGCTGACATGCCGATCGGTCTTGGCGTGCCGGATGGCGAGGTCAGCCCCGGTGTTGCGCGCTGGGAAGCGGTGGCCAACGGCGACCCCGGTCCGGCGCAGGGGCGTGAGCTGGAAATCGCCGAGCTGCTGGGCTTTTTGCGCGCGCAACAAGTACGCAATTTCGTGTTCCTGACAGCGGACGTGCATTACTGCGCGGCGCATCACTACCATCCGGATCGCGCGGCGTTCCAGGATTTTGAACCGTTCTGGGAGTTTGTCGCGGGGCCCTTGAACGCCGGCAGTTTCGGGCCCAATCCGCTGGACAAGACCTTTGGCCCGCAAGTGGTGTTCGAGAAGGCGCCGGCGGTACAGAACGCCTCGCCGTTTGCCGGGTTTCAGTTTTTCGGTGAGGTGAACATCGAGGGGCAGAGCGGGGAGATGAGCGTGGTGTTGCGGGATCTGGAGGGGGTTGCGGTGTTTGAGCAAAAACTGCAACCGACTTGAGTTCACCGCAAACAATTTGTGGGAGCGAGCAAGCTCGCTCCCACAGTGGTTATGTGTGGTCAGTAAACGTCGCGGCGATAGCGACCCTGTTCGATCAGGTGTTCGACCTCTTCGGCGCCCAGCACTTCATTGAGCACCTGATCCACGCCTGACGCCATGCCTTGCAGGCTGCCGCAGATGTAGATCACGGCACCGTCCGCCAGCCATTTCTTCAACTCGTCGGCCGATTCGCGCAGGCGATCCTGCACGTAAATCTTCTCGGCCTGATCCCGCGAGAACGCCAGATCGAGACGTTCCAGATCGCCGTTGATCAACCACTCTTCCAGCTCCGCACGGCAGAGGAAATCGTGCTCGCGATTGCGCTCGCCAAACAGCAGCCAGTGACGCTGTTGGTTGTCGGCAATCCGCGCCTTGAGCAGGCTGCGCAAACCGGCGAGGCCGGTGCCGTTGCCCAGCAGAATCATCGGCACCGCAGCGTTCGGCAGATGGAAACCGCTGTTGCGGCGCACGCGCAGACTGATGCTGCCGCCGACCGGAGCATGCTCGGTCAGCCAGCCGGAACCGATGCCGAGACGACCGTCGGCATGCTGTTCCTGACGCACGATCAGCTCCAGCACGCCGTCGGCGGCAATCGAGGCGATCGAGTATTCGCGCATGGCCAGCGGCACCATTGCATCGACCAGTGCCTGAGCATGCAGGCCCACCAGATGGGCGCGGTGCTCGGGCAGTTGGCGGGTGGCGAGGGCGACCTCCAGCGACTCTTCCAGGCCGTTGACTTTGACGCTGGTTTCACCACGGATGCCGAGACCGTCGAGAAAGTGCTCGATGGCCCACGGGCAGTTGCGCGGCAGCACTTCCACCAGATCGCCGGCCAGCCAGCTGCGGGAGGTCGGTGCGGTCAAGCCGAGCAGGAAGACGGGGGCGCCGCTGCTGTCCGGGTTCATCAGTTCTCGACGTACCAGCGTCCAGTTTTCGTAGCTAGGCGCCTGCCAGGTGTCGACCGGCGCTTGTCCGGTGATTTGGCCCAGCTGTGTCTGCCAGTGACGCAGCGCGTAAGGATCACCGCTGTCGACTTCCACCGGGGCGAACAGGGTCTTGCCGCCGTGCTCGCCCAGCCATTGATGCAGGCGCCGGGCGAAACCGCAGAAGTGCTCATACTGACGGTCGCCGAGACCGAGCACGGCGTAGTTGAGGCTGTCGAGGGTCGAGGCGTTCTTCAACACCTTGCGCTCGAAACCGCGAGCGCTGTCCGGCGCTTCGCCATCGCCGAAGGTGCTGACCACAAACAGCGCGTTGTTCGATTCGCGCAGATCCTGCTCGCTGACATTGGCCAGCGGCTGCACCTTCACCGGCAATCCGGCCGCCTGCAACTGGCCGGCGGTCTGCCAGGCGAGTTGCTCGGCAAAACCGCTCTGGCTGGCAAAGCCGATCAGCCACGCCGGTGTATCGCCGGCCGGTTGGTCGAGACCTTTGCGGGCATCCTTGATCTGCTTTTTCTTGCGTCGGCGATCCAGGTACAGCAGCCAGCCGGTGATGAAGAACAGCGGCATCAACACCGCTGCGACGGTGACGATGATTCGCCCGGCCAGGCCGAAATAGCTGCCGACATGCAGCGCGTAAATGCTGGTCAGCAATTGCGCCTTGAAGCTCTTGTCGGCGTAGCGATCCACACGTTTGACGACGCCGGTGGCCGGGTCGAGGGTGATCTGGTTCAGCGCGCGGTCATGGGGCGAGCTGTCGAGCAGATAGAACACGGTCGCCGGTTGGCCGGCCACGGGCGGCATACGGATGTTGTAGGAGGCGAGGCCTGGACCTGCGGCGCTGTAGATGCTGATCCACATGGCGGCGTAATCGGCAGTCGGCGCCGGCCCTTCGGGGGCCGGGCCGCGACCGCCGCGCACGCGCTCGTTTTGCGGCGCGTCGGAAAGCAATCTGTTCAGGCCTTTGTTGTACCACTCGTAGGACCAGGACAGTCCGGTCAGTGCCAGCAGCAGGTAAACCAGCATGCACCAGGTGCCGAACACCGAATGCAGATCCCAATTGAAGCTGCGGCCCTTTTTCTTCCAGTCGAGGGTCAGCCAGACGCGCCAGCTGTTCCACTGGCGCGGCCAGCGCAGGTACAGGCCGGACAGGCAGAAAAACAGCAGCATCAGGGTGCAGGCGCCGGTGATGTTGCGGCCCGTATCGCCCATGGCGAGGAACCGGTGCAGTTGCAGCATCAGGCCGAAGAAATCCTGACCGGTGGCGTTGCCCTTGAAATCGGCGGTGTAAGGATCGAAGTAGCGCATCTCGCCACGGCGCTCACCTTTGGGCGGGGTGAACCAGACGCGGCCGGCGCTGCCGCTTTCGGTCTCGACGGAGAGCATCGAGACTTTCTTGCCCGAGGCCGCTTCGATCCGCGCCACCAGATCGCCGGGCGGCAGGACGCCGGCGACCTGTTTCTCCACCTGCAACACGGAGGGGTTGAGGGCTTTGAGTATTTCGTCCTGAAACGAATAGGCAGCGCCGGTAATGCCCATCAGGGCCAGCACCAGCCCGGCAGTGATGCCAAAAAACCAGTGCAACTGGAACAGGGTTTTCTTCAACACGTCGCTTGCCTTGTCCGTTCGGAATGGTGTTCACGGCGTGCATTATGCCGTGGCTTATCGAGAAACGTTCTTTATTACGCACAAAAGCCCCGCTCAAATGAATGAACGGGGCCGAGCCTTGTGGGCGCATACCTTGTGGGAGCGAGCTTGCTCGCGAAGGCGTCGTATCAGTCAGCATCTACGTCACTGACCCACCGCTTTCGTCGGATCGCCGCCCGGAGCAAGCTCGCTCCCACAGGTTTCCATATCGATCAGAAGTGGAAGTTGGTGCTCAGCAATGCCGTACGGCCCGCCGCCTGGTTGGCGAAGTGAGTCGAGAAGGCCTTGTCGTAGTAGGTCTCGTTGGTCAAGTTCTGCACGTTCAGTTGCAGGTCGACATTCTTGCTCAGCTTGTACGCAGCCATCGCGTCGTAGCGAACGTAGGAGTCGACCATGGTGGTGTTGGCCACGTTGCCGAACACATCATCCACATAAAACGCACCGCCACCGATGGTCAGCTTCGGCGTGACCTGGTAAGTGGTCCACAGGCTGGCGCTGTTTTTCGGCGTGTTAGGCAGCTCGTTACCGTTGTTGGCCTTGTTGGCCGGCAGGTCACCACCGTCAACCTGTTCGCTGTCCATGTAGGCGTAACCGGCGAACACTTGCCACTTGTCGGTGATCTTGCCGCTGGCGGACAACTCGATACCTTGTACACGCGTCTTGCCGGCGTTTTCGTACGAGGTGGTATCCACCTGGACACGCGCGTTTTCTTTCTCGGTGCGGAAGATGTCGGCGGTCAGCGACAGGCGATCGTTCAGCAAATCCCACTTGGTACCGATTTCGTAGTTCTTGGTGGTTTCCGGCTCCATGTCGCTCTTGAGCAGGTTGCCGTTACGATCCGGCGTGCCGCCCAGCGGGTTGCCTTCCTGACCTTCACCCAGGGTGTTGCCCGGCGGTGTGGCGGAGGTGGCGTAGGACGCATAGATGCTGCCGTTCTCGGCCGGTTTGTAGACGATGCCGAACTGACCGGTGACGAACTCGCTGGTGTCCGAACCCTTGGAGGTGGTGCGGCCAGCGTTGTTGTAGGTGTTGTAGCCCGTTTCGAAGTGGTCGTAACGCAGGCCCATGTTCACCAGCCATTGCCGGGACAGTTCCAGAGTGTCGAATACGTACAGCGCGTAGGTATCGGACTGGGTGTCGGTGCCGGCGTAGTTGCGCGAGATCGCGCCGTTCCACGGATCGTTCGGGTTCGGGTTCGACAGCGAGGTGCAGTTGTAGCCGCTGGCAGCGCCGATCAGGCCCGGGTTGCAGTTGGTGGTCACGGCCGAAGTGCGCGGCGTGGTGTCGGTGTTGACGTTGTACGAGGATTTGCTGCTTTCCTCACGGGTGTATTCGACACCAGTGGAGAAGCTGTTCTTGAAGCCGGCGAGGTAGAAGTCGCCGAACAGATCGGTCTGGTTGGTGGTGGTCTCGGTGTTGCTCACGCGAGTGTTCGCACGACGCCAGACGCTGCCGTTGTTGACGTTGCCCTTGCTGTCGTCCGGCTGGGTCAGGATGTAATCCTGCATGCTGGTGCCGTGACGCAGGGTGTTCTTGATCGTCAGCGAGTCGCTCAGGTCATGCTCGATGGCGAAGGTCGCGGTATCGGTGCGGCCTTTGCGGAAGTCGCGGTCCAGACCGTAGAAGTTGCTGTGATCGCCACCGGCGTACGGCTTGTCCGGATTGGACTTGGTACGCGCCGCCGAGCCGCCGGCAGGAATCGTGTAAGGGATGCCCGAGTCCGGCGTGTCATTGCTTTCGAGATGGTAGTAGTCGAGGTTGACGCGGGTGTCGGTGCCCAGGCCGAAGGCCAGGGACGGCGCGATGCCCCAGCGGTCGTAGTCGACCTTGTCGCGACCGGCGACGTTGCTCTCGTGGCTCATCAGGTTCAGACGGCCGGCAGCGGTGTCGCTGAACTGGTAGTTGCCATCCAGGGTGTAACGCTGGGTCTGGTCGGAGCCCCAGGTGAAACCACCGTCGAACGAGTTGCCCAGGTGCGCTTTCTTGCTCACCAGGTTGATGCTGCCGCCAGCTGCGCCACGACCGCCGATGGCGGAGTTCGGGCCCTTGCTGACCTCGATGTTTTCCACGGCGAAGATCTCGCGGCTCTGGGAACCGGTGTCGCGCACGCCGTCGAGGTAGGTGTCGCCCTGGGCGTCGAAACCACGGATGAACGGTCGGTCGCCCTGCGGGTTGCCGCCTTCACCGGCACCGAAGGTAATGCCCGGTACGGTGCGCAGCGCATCCTGCATGTTCAGGGCGCCGGTGTCTTTGAGGACTTGTTGCGGGATAACGGTGACCGAGCGCGGTGTATCAACCAGCGGTGCGGTGTACTTGGGTGAGGAGGCTTTCTCGACCTGGTAGGAAGTCGAGTCCTGGGCTTCGCCGGTGATGGCAGTGGCGTCCAGGGCGATGGCATTGCCGGTGGCTTTGCTGTCGGTTTTTTCGGCGGCAAACACCATGTGGCCTGCGGAGCCGGCGGTGATGGCCACGCCGATGGCGGAAGCGAGCAGACGTGGTGAACCGACCGGTAATTGTGCTTGTTGACGTGCCATTTTTATTCCCCTCCCCAAGGATTTGAGGCGGCGGAATATAGGGTAAACAGGTATTCGTATCAATTGCGAAACATTGTTATTCGCACTGAATTTACATTCTTTACAATTTAACCTTACGGTTTTTGCCAGTTCATTCGTCTAGCGGGTTTTACACAGCCAATAAGAATCAATACCATTGCCGCCTCTTTGCCATCAGGTGACATTGCCATGCTGCTGCACATCCCCGCTCTGTTCGAAAAAGACGAAGTGCGGCGCATCCGCGAGGCTCTGGAACAGGCCGACTGGGCCGATGGCAAGATCACCGCCGGCTATCAATCGGCCAAGGCCAAGCACAATCTGCAACTGCCGGAAGGTCATCCACTGGCCAAGGAAATCGGCGCCGCGATGCTTGAACGCCTGTGGAAAAATCCGCTGTTCATGTCCGCCGCGCTGCCGCACAAAGTATTCCCGCCGTTACTCAACTGCTACACGGCGGGCGGCAGCTTCGATTTCCACATCGACAACGCCGTGCGTCAGCCCAAGGGCAGCATCGAGCGAGTGCGCACTGATCTGTCCGCCACGCTGTTCTTCAGCGAACCCGAGGACTACGACGGCGGCGAGCTGGAAATCCAGGACACCTTCGGCACCCAACGGGTGAAACTGCCCGCCGGCGATATGGTGCTGTACCCCGGCACCAGTCTGCACAAGGTCAATGCGGTCACTCGCGGCGCGCGTTATGCCTCGTTCTTCTGGACCCAAAGTCTGGTGCGCGAAGACAGCCAGCGCGCGTTGCTGTTCGAGATGGACGGTGCGATCCAGCAACTCACCCAGGACATGCCCGATCATCCTTCGTTGATCCGCCTCACTGGCACCTATCACAACCTGCTGCGTCGCTGGGTCGAGGTGTAAGTGGCGGACTTTCGGTTACGTCGCGAAGAAGTCCTCGACGGCGAACGCCTCACCGCCATGCTCGAAGAAAGCCCGGCCCGTGCGGCTCAGGCGATTCTGATCGCAGCGGGTGAGGGCGTGCTCGAAGCGCAGGCGCTGCTTGGGCAGATTTTGCTCGATGGCCACGGGATTGCGCAGGATCAGCCGCTGGCAGTGCGCTGGTTTGAAATCGCCGCAGGGCAAGGTCATCTGATGGCGCGCAACATGCTCGGTCGTTGTCATGAACACGGATGGGGTTGTGTGGCCAGCGCCGAACTCGCCGCGCGCCATTACCAGGCGGCCGCCGACGCGGGGCTGGATTGGGCGATGTACAACCTGGCAAATCTGCACGCCACCGGACGTGGAATACCCGAAGACCAGGCGCAGGCCCTCGCCCTGTACCGCAGCGCTGCCGAGTCGGGACATGCCAAGTCGATGAACCTGTTGGGTCGGTATCTGGAAGAAGGACGTCACTGTCCGCAAGATCTGCCAACGGCGCGTGACTGGTATCGTCGAGCGGCTGAGGGCGGCGATTTTCGAGGACAGTTCAGTCACGCCGCGATACTTGCCGATGAGGGACGCATTGATGACGCTCTTGGCTGGCTGCGCAAGGCGCTGGACGCGGGCAATGTGAATTTCCTGCGAGTCGCCAGCGTGTCTTTGTTGAATGCACAACATCCTCGAATCCGTGCAATGGCAGACGCTTATAAGTTGCGGCTGGCAGAGTTAGTTGCTTTGTAAGCATTTACTTCGCGGTTATTTGTTTTCATCAAGTTGATGTGGCTGTTCTCGGGTAAGTATTCGGGTGAATGGCTTGTTTGTCGTGATTGCTAATATTTGAATGCTTGTTGATTGGTGTTTTGCTGTCCTAAGGTTGTTTTGCGATGTCGGCGCTCAAGTTGAAGTGAGTTGAGTGACGATGTCGTTTCTAAAATAACTTTTATTAAATATCCGAAGAAGACAAGGAGTCTCTTATGGAATTCAAGATGGACAGCAAAATTGTCGAGATCGCCGCAAAAGCGCCTCTGATGTTTGTAAATGCTTCGCTTGGTGAAGATGAAGAATACAATCGGGACCCCGGTATTCAATTAACCAAGGAACAAATTATCGGCCTGCGTAAGTATGAAGTTTTGGGGCTGTCACTTCCTGTTCGGCTGGAAGATGTCGTTGCCTATCTGAACTATGGTGCCGGGGATGCGGGGGGCGTTGGTCTCAAGGCAGCAGACTTTCAGAGGACCTTCGTCTGCACCTACGACCATGCGAAACGCTGGTCGCCGTTGCGTGAAAAAATCATGCTTACCGGGACTGACCTGAAGGTATTTGCCGGTAGCATTCTTGGCGCAGGTGCAGCAATTCAAGAGATCTACAATGACCAGCCTTCATCCTCTTACCTGGAAAACTACGATATCTACACGCCGGAGGAGTATCAGGAACTGGAGCGCAGGTTCCCGAACCTTCCAAGCCTGAACTTCCCTGCCGATGACGCCCTTGAGGTCAAGTCTCACCTCAAAACCATTCTGGACAAGGTGACAGCGGCCCACAGTAAGGCCGAACGAGTCCGAGAGGAGCTCGACAGTTTCGGCACCGATATGCGCGAGACGGTCTTGCCGGCGATCAGGTTGCGACTGGAGTTTGTGTCCCGTAATACCTACCAGGCCGACATCCAGATTCTGCAAGGCGAAATTGACCAGCGCTCCAAAGCTATTGATGAACTCAACAAGCAATATGATCAGCTGGTTCAGGAAGCAATCAGATCTGCGGCGACGTTTAACATTGGTGGTTTGATACTCGGTATCTATCAGGGCGTCAAAGCCGAAAAGATCCGCAAGGAGCGAAACCAGCTAAAAACAGAACAACAGTCTGCCAATCAGAAGATGGCCAGCAAGAGTCAGACACTGAGTTCCTTGAACAAGGTGCGTGATGACCTGCAGAACCTCAGCTACGTTGCGATTGAAGCAGAAGTTGCAACTCAAAATCTGATGCTGGTCTGGAACGCTCTGAGTACTTACCTCAAAGGTTCTTTTGAAGATATTGATGGTATTGTGACGGCAACTAATTTCAGGATGTTCAAAAATCAGATTCTCTCCATCATTGACCCGTGGCGAAAAATAAGAACAGCTTCTGATCAACTGCTGGGTGTGTTCGCAGCGGCAGAAAAAGAGTATGGAAACGGCTTTGCAGTATTCAGGAGCAACACAATGATGTTATCGCTACAGGATGATTTGACTTCTTCTGATTTTGACGTCGCGGCACTGCGTGTACACGGTGCTTCGGTTCAGGCAAGTAATGTCACTGCGCAAATGCTGGGTGAGCAATTCAATTATTTGCCAGGTACCGTCCGCACCATGAATGGGCTGACGGTGGCTATCCAGAAGGCCACATTCGAACTTCGTAATCAGGCCCAGACGACAGGGATCAATCTGGAGCGTGCGCAGAACAGGCTGAAAATGTCTCAGAGCGATCTCCTCAAATATCCTGAAGAAGGGGATGAAATCCGCGAAGAAATGGAAACCGAGCTCAAGAATGTATCGATGAAAGTCTCCGAGCACGCGAACGATTTGAAGATGACGCACAACGGCTTGAGTACGGCTTATGACCGATCGGCTTCGGCGCAATGGATTGTGACGCTGCAGCAGGACCGGGCGTTCACTGAGGCATTGAAGGTCAAGTCGGAAGAAAAAATCGCCGATTTCGAAAAGCAGATGGAATCGGTGTCTGAAGCGCTCGAACTGATCGCGAAAGCCGGGGTGGAGAAAATCGGTCAGGAAGCCCGATTGACGCTGGATAACCTGAAAGCACTGGGGCTGGCGCCACCGCAGGTTCAGATTGCACTGTTTGCCATTGATACCTTGAAAAAAATGATCGCGGGTATCGGCGAGGCCATTTCCTATCTGAACATGCTGGCGGGTTACAACCAGCTCAAGGATAAGGCAGCTGATCTGAGGGCGCAGTTGAAGAAGCACGTCAACGATATCTACCAGATCGATGGAAAGATTCAGCTGGTGCAAGTGCTCGACCAGTTGGACGAAGAGCGCTGGAGTTACGTGAATGAGTATTCGAATCTGGTGGCTGTATTCGAGTCCTTCGCCCGAGACTTCCAACAGGACAAGTCGCAGCCTGCCGAGGAGCGGACGGCTGCCGCACTCACCCGGATTGCCGATGTCAGGCAGTACCTGAAAACTGTTCAGCAGTAAGGAGTCGAGGCGGTGGGCGACATGCTCACCGCTTCCCTGTCAATCATGAAAACACTTGCCTATGAATTCTCCACAACGCAACGACGCGTGCTGGATCGATACACAATTTTTCTCGGTTCTCTTCACCCAACCTTCAACAACATTCCTTTGGTGTTTGAGCGCCGCAGAGCCAGCGGTCATCAACTGGCAGTACGGGCCAGCGATTCGCGTTTGAACAACGCCAGCTTCAATGCACGCTACTTGCAGGAGTTCTGGCAGCGCACCGAAGAGGTTCGGCGCCTGTGCAGTACTTACGTCGCGGATCTGGCTGCGTTCACTGCCGAATCGCTGGAAATTAGCCGCAATACTTCAAGGAACGAGCCCCTCAGTCAGGTGGATTTCAAGTTGTACAGCTTATCCAGGTCGCCGACCTGGAGGTTGTTTCCCCCTACCAATGTCCCGGAGCTCGTTCACGAACTCGCGCTTCGTTTTTACTCGTTGAGGGCAGCGATAGGCCAACTGAAATACACAATCGTCGAGGTGCATGACGAGTCGTTCGGGCTCAAGTCGGTGTTTGGCAGGGCGATGGATCATCGCTCGTGCCAGTGCCATAACCAACCCGCAGTGGTTGAGGAGTTGTTTCGTGAAGCGCGCACGTCGCCGGTTTGGGACGTAGCTTATTCGTCAGCGGATTCGGTAGTCAGGGCCGCTGAATACAAAGCTGATGTAGCGGTGTTGTTTAACGGATTGGCTTCCGTGAGTTCGCACATCAGCGTGTTTCTCGAAGAAACCGGCTTGCGCATCGAAATGTTGTACTACGACTTGTTGAGGGCAGAGCGCGCATCGAAACTCGGCGAGTTGAATTTCCAGCTGGCCGCCATGCAAGAGGGCGCCGATGAGTTCATGACCATGCTCAATCATCTTGAGAGCTGGCTGCGCAAATAAAAAAGGCCCATGCACATGCATGGGCCTTTTCATTTACAGCTTCGCTTACACGTAGAACGACTTCAGCGGCGGGAAGCCATTGAACTCTACCGCGCTGTAGCTGGTGGTGTACGCACCGGTCGACAGCCAGTAGAGGCGATCACCAATCGCCAGATTCAGCGGCAGGCCGTACTTGTAGTTTTCGTACATGATGTCGGCGCTGTCGCAGGTCGGGCCGGCGATCACGACTTCTTCCATCTCGCCTTTCTTCTCGGTCCAGATCGGGAACTTGATCGCTTCGTCCATGGTTTCGATCAGGCCGGAGAACTTGCCCACATCGGTATAAACCCAACGCTCGACGGCGGTACGGGATTTACGCGCGACCAGTACCACTTCGCTGACCAGGATGCCGGCGTTGGCAATCAGTGAACGGCCCGGCTCCAGAATGATTTCCGGCAGATCATCACCGAAGTCTTCCTTGAGGAAGCGGATGATTTCTTCGGCGTAGGTTTCCAGGCTGTTGGTGCGGGTGATGTAGTTGGCCGGGAAGCCACCGCCCATGTTGATCAGTTTCAGGTGGATACCGTCTTCTTCTTTCAGGCGCTCGAAAATCACTTTGACCTTGGCGATCGCGGCGTCCCAGACGCTGATGTCACGCTGTTGCGAACCGACGTGGAACGAGATGCCGTAAGGCACCAGACCCAGATCGCGGGCGAGGATCAGCAGGTCCATGGCCATGTCGGTCTGGCAGCCGAATTTGCGCGACAGTGGCCAATCGGCTGTGGTCGAGCCTTCGGTCAGGATGCGCACATAAACTTTGGCGCCCGGTGCGGCCTTGGCGATGTTGCGCAGGTCGGCTTCCGAGTCGGTGGCGAACAGACGCACGCCCTTCTCATAGAAGTAGCGGATGTCCTTGGATTTCTTGATGGTGTTGCCGTAGCTGATCTGGTCCGGGCTGACGCCACGGCTCAGCACTTTGTCCAGCTCATAGATCGAGGCGATGTCGAAGCTCGAACCTTTCTCTTTGAGCAGGTCGATGATCTCGACGGCCGGGTTGGCCTTGACCGCGTAGTAGACCTTGGCGAATTCGAAACCGGCGCGCAGGTCATCATAAGCCTGGGCGATCATCGCGGTGTCGATCACCACGAACGGGGTTTCCTGTTTGTCGGCGAATGCCTTCATTTTCTGAAAGGTTTCGCGCGCGAAATAGTCTTCGACCTGGATCGACATACCTGGGAGCTCCTATGGGCAAACTCGTGAAATCAATGGGTGCAAATGAACGCCCTCCGTATCCCCACTTTGGTTCGCCTACTTCCCAAGGCATGTCGCCGAAAGCAAAAAGGCCATGGGAAATGTAGTCTTTCTTTCCCTTGGCCTTGCTGTCTCGTCGTCAGTACTTGAGCCGGATGGATCGTTTCCAGCATGGACGTTCGGCGCGAACTTTAGGGCGTGAGGGGCCTGAGATCAACTAAAAATGTCGCGTTTTTGCACGCTTCTGACGTGCGTCGCGGATATCACTCTTTGTAGCCGACCGAGATGACGGTCAGATGTTCCGCAGTAATTTTCTGGTGTTAAAAATACCTGCACGTTCGATGCTGATGTGCACCAAGTCTCAGGAAAGTACGATCACTTCAACATCGGCGACGTTAGCTGCGAGAAGGGGCAGTGCGGGGGGATTTATGAATTTACGCTGACACCGTCGGACGGATTCGGCCATTTGATGTGTTGATATTTATTGCCGGCTTGGCGTTGGCAATGAGGCCCCGGCTTTCAGGTTCCTGTGGTCGAAAAAAAAGGGCTGTCGAACAGCCCTTTTGCATTTTGTCAGGCCACCGTTTCGGCCGGTGACACGATATTGGTCTTCATTCCGCGCGATCGACCCGAACTCAGGTACGCCGCAATCGACTCCTGGGTGACCTCGCCGAGGAATACCCGCTCGGCATCCATCACCGGCAACCAGGCACGATTGAACTCGTACATCCGCGACAAGAGGATGCGCAAATGCTCGTCGTACGCCGCCGTGGCGTTGAACTCGCGCAGGAACTGGGCACAGGTGCCGGTCTGGCGATGCAGGTCGCGACGGCGCACATAACCCAGTGCCTTGTTCTCGGCGTCGGTGACGACGACATAGCGGCGGTCATGCTCGTCCATCAACTCCAGCGCATCGGCCACCGGGGTTTCCGGGCTCACCGATGGCGCGTTGTCTGCCGCGTCTTCGGCTTTCACCAGTAGCAGGCGTTTGAGGGTGCTGTCCTGGCCGACGAAGTTGCTGACAAAGTCGTCTGCCGGATGCGCCAGCAGCGTGTCCGGATGATCGATCTGCAACAGCTTGCCGGCGCGGAAGATCGCGATCTTGTCGCCCAGTTTGATCGCTTCGTCGATGTCGTGGCTGACCATGATCACGGTCTTGTTCAACGCGCGCTGCATCTCGAAGAACTCGTTCTGGATCATTTCGCGGTTGATCGGGTCCACCGCACCGAACGGTTCGTCCATCAGCAACAGCGGTGCATCCGCGGCCAGCGCGCGGATCACGCCGATCCGTTGCTGCTGGCCGCCGGACAGTTCGCGCGGGTAACGATGCAGATACTGCTTGGGCTCAAGCTTGATCATGCTCATCAGTTCGCGGGCGCGGTCGTGGCATTTCTGTTTATCCCAACCGAGCAGTTTCGGCACGACGACGATGTTCTCTTCGATGGTCATGTTCGGGAACAGACCGATCTGCTGGATCACGTAGCCGATGTTGCGGCGCAGGGTCACTTCGTCGAGGTCGGTGGTGTCTTCGCCGTTGATCAGGATCTTGCCGGAGGTCGGCCTGATCAGGCGGTTGATCATTTTCAGCGTGGTGCTTTTGCCGCAACCCGATGGCCCGAGGAACACACAGATTTCGCCTTCATTGACGGTCAGGCTTACCGAGTCCACGGCTTTCACATCTTTGCCGTTGCTTTGGAAGGTCTTGCTGAGGTTTTGAAGTTCGATCATTTGAGGAGTCCTTTTGGAGTCAGCGAACGTTGCAGCCACTGCAAAATGAGGTCGGCGAAAATCGCCAGAAGACTGACCAGCAGCGCGCCGACGATGAGCATCGACATGTCGCTGCGGCTGATGGAGGCGAGGATCAGCACGCCAAGGCCGCCGGCGCCGATGGTCGCGGCGATGGTCATCACGCCGATGTTCATCACCACGGCGGTGCGTACGCCCGCGAGGATCACCGGTACCGCAATCGGCAACTCGACCATGCGCAGGCGCTGGCCGAAGGTCATGCCGATGCCGCGAGCAGCTTCGCGGATGCCCGGCTCGACGCCGGTCAGGGCGAGGTAGGTGTTGCGCATGATCGGCAGCAGTGAATAAAGGAACACCGCCGTGATTGCCGGCATCGGGCCGAGGCCCTGGCCGAATTTCGAATAGAACGGCAGCAGCAGACCGAACAGGGCAATCGACGGCACGGTGAGCAATACCGTGGCGCTGGCCTGCAAGGGACCTGCGAGAGTCGGAAATCGAGTCATCAAAATCCCCAGCGGCACGCCGATGAGGATTGCCAGACTGACGGCGATGCCGACCAGGGTGATGTGCTGCCAGGTCAGGTGCATCACCTGCTGCCAGTCGAGGTGGGAAAAGGCGTTCAAAAATTCCATGACTTTTCCTCCTTTAATTCAGTGGATGCTGGCGCAGGAAATCGGCAGCGACTTTCGACGGGCTTTCGTGATCGACATCGACCCGCGCGTTGAGCTGGCGCATGGTTTCGTCGTCGAACAGTTCAGCCAGCGGCTTGAGTTGCTCCGCCAGTTGCGGATGGGCGTCGAGGTAGGCCTGACGCACCACAGGAGCGGCGGTGTAGTCCGGGAAGTAATGCTTGTCGTCTTCCAGCAGCTTCAGGCCGAAAGCATTGAGGCGACCGTCGGTGGTGTAGACCAGACCGGCAAACACCTGCCCGTTGCGCAGCGCGGTGTAGACCAGGCCTGCGTCCATCTGTCGGATGTTCTTGCGGGTCAGGTTCATGTCGTAAAGCTTGACCATGCCGTCCAGACCGTCGGAGCGGTTGGCGAACTCGGTGTCCAGCGCGACCAGGTGGTTGGTCTTGGCTTCAGCCTTCAGCACGTCGTTCAACTGGCTGATATTGCTGATCTGCGGATATTCCTCGGCCACCTTTTTCGGCAGGGCGAGGGCGTAGGTGTTACTGAATTTCGACGGCGTGAGCCAGACCAGGCCTTTTTTCGCGTCGAGTTCTTTTACCCGGGCGTAGGACTGTTCGCTGTCGAGTTTCTCGGTGACATGGTTGTAGGCCACCAGCGACACACCGGTGTATTCCCAGAGCATGTCCAGCTGTCCGCTTTCGTGGGCGCTGCGGGCCAGGTTGCTGCCCAGGCCGCCGGTGATCCGCGCGTCGTAACCTTTGCTGCGCAGGTATTGCGCGGTGATTTCCGCGAGCAGCGTCTGCTCGGTGAATACCCGGGCGCCAAGACGGATAACGGGCTTTTCAGCGGCTTGCGCCAATCCCGCGAACAGCAGGGCGCAGCCTAAGATCAAGCTAAGTCGTTTCATGTTCATTCCTTCGCAAGAGCCTTAAGACGGGCGCAAACCGCGTTCCAGCCAGAGACGGCTGGCGAGGGTGACCACGCCATCGAGCAGCAGGGCCAGCAGCGCGGTGCACGCGGCGCCGAGCAGCAGTTGCGGCTGATTGTTCAGGGCGATGCCGGGGAAGATCAGGCTGCCAAGGCTGTTGGCGCCGATCAGGAAGGCCAGCGGTGCGGTACCGACGTTGATCGCCAGCGCGACCCGCACACCGCCGACGATGATCGGCACGGCGTTGGGCAATTCGACTTTCCACAACACCTGACGCGGCGTCATGCCGATGCCGACGGCGGCTTCTTTCAGCGAACCCTGAACGTTTTTCAGGCCTTCATAGGTGTTGCGCACAATCGGCAACAGCGAGGCGAGGAACAGAGCGAAGATCGCCGGACCGCTGCCGATGCCGAGAATCCCCAGGGCAATCGCCAGCACGGCCAGCGGAGGCACGGTATTGCCGATATTGAAGATCTGCATGAAGCGTTCAGCGCGGCCGACCATGCTCGGGCGGCTCAGGAAGATACCGGCGGGGATGCCCACGACCAGGGCGGCCAGCATTGAAGCGAGGACGAGAATCAGATGAGCTTGCAGGTAAAACAACAAATCGTCGCGGTAGTGTTCGATCGTGTTGATGCCGATCCAGTGGACCAGCAGGGCCAGGAGCGCGATCACCACCGCACCTCCCATCAGCCCTTTGCCATAGCGGATAGCCACAGGCGGACTCCTTTTTTTAGTCGGCGAACGCAGCTCCGCGTGGCATGCCATTCCTGGCTGCCGGAGTCAGCGTTCGCGAGAAGCGGCTTTTTTTCAGCCCGGCAAAAACGGTCTGAAAGCGAGCCATGAGCGCAGCCTCGTCAGGCTAACTTGCTGATTTTTCAGCCCCTGACGAATTGTCGTAACAGGGGATGGACGTCTCCGTGCTTTAAAAGGTTCCCATCCGAGGCAGCATTTGGCCACCCTTAATGTGCTCAACGGTTCGGTTATTGAATCGAGTTGGGCTATAATCGCCGCCCTTTTTTGAATCACCGCCAGGCGATTTCCCATGACCAACCAGGCCGCCGAAGTCGCGAAACGCCGCACTTTCGCCATTATTTCCCACCCCGATGCCGGTAAAACCACCATCACCGAAAAGCTCCTGTTGATGGGCAAGGCGATTGCCGTGGCCGGTACGGTGAAATCCCGTAAATCCGATCGCCATGCGACATCCGACTGGATGGAGATGGAGAAGCAGCGGGGTATTTCCATTACCACGTCGGTCATGCAGTTCCCGTATCGCGAACACATGATCAACCTGCTCGACACCCCGGGCCACGAAGACTTCTCCGAAGACACCTACCGCACCCTGACCGCGGTGGACTCGGCCCTGATGGTCCTCGACGGCGGTAAAGGTGTAGAGCCGCGGACCATCGCGCTGATGGATGTCTGCCGTCTGCGTGACACGCCAATCGTCAGCTTCATCAACAAACTCGACCGTGACATCCGCGACCCGATCGAACTGCTCGACGAGATCGAGGCCGTCCTGAAGATCAAGGCGGCGCCGATCACTTGGCCGATCGGTTGCTACCGCGATTTCAAGGGTGTGTACCACCTGGCGGGCGATTACATCATTGTCTACACCCCTGGCCACGGCCACGAACGCACCGAAACCCGGATTATCGAGAAGCTCGACTCCGACGAAGCCCGCGCTCACCTGGGCGACGAGTACGACCGCTTCCTCGAGCAGCTGGAACTGGTGCAGGGCGCCTGCCATGAGTTCAACCAGCAGGAGTTCATCGACGGTCAACTGACCCCGGTGTTCTTCGGTACCGCACTGGGCAACTTCGGGGTCGACCACGTACTCGACGCCGTGGTCGACTGGGCCCCGCGCCCGCTGCCGCGTGTGGCCAACGAGCGCACCGTGGAGCCGGTGGAAGAGAAGTTCTCGGGCTTCATCTTCAAGATCCAGGCGAACATGGACCCGAAACACCGCGACCGCATCGCCTTCATGCGTATCTGCTCCGGCAAGTATGAGAAAGGCATGAAGATGCGCCATGTGCGTACCGGCAAGGACGTGCGCATCGGCGACGCCCTGACGTTCTTCTCCTCCGAGCGTGAGCAGCTGGAAGAAGCGTACGCCGGCGACATCATCGGCCTGCACAACCACGGCACGATCCAGATCGGCGACACCTTCACCGAAGGCGAAACCCTGGGCTTTACCGGTATCCCGCACTTCGCCCCGGAACTGTTCCGTCGCGTACGTCTGCGCGACCCGCTGAAATCCAAGCAATTGCGCCAGGGCCTGCAACAGCTGGCCGAAGAAGGCGCGACCCAGGTGTTCTTCCCGGAGCGCACCAACGACATCATCCTCGGCGCCGTCGGTGTGCTGCAGTTCGATGTGGTCGCCAGCCGCCTGAAAGAGGAATACAAGGTCGAGTGCTCCTACGAGCCGATCACTGTGTACTCCGCGCGCTGGATCGAATGCAGCGACAAGAAGAAGCTTGAGGAATTCTCCAACAAGGCGGTGGAAAACCTGGCACTGGACGGCGGCGGTCACCTGACCTACCTCGCCCCGACCCGGGTCAACCTGGCCCTGATGGAAGAGCGCTGGCCGGACGTGAAATTCCGTGCAACCCGTGAGCACCACTAAGCGCTGACTGGTGAGACCCGAAAGCCCACTGATAAAACAGTGGGCTTTTTTTTGCGTGCTGATTAAGTATGCGAACTCATTCAATTCGGGCGCCGAGCGTCCGGTCGATCAACAAGGGAGCAATCGAATGACAGGGAGGCTCGCTCATCTGCTTCGGCCCAACGGTTATTTCAGCCTGATGGCCTGGGTGCTGGCGGCGCTGCTGTTCATCAATCGCCTGAGCAGCATGGTCAAGCTGTTCATGGCGTTGTACTTGCGCCAGGAACTGGGGCTGGCGATCGAAACCGTGGGCTGGCTGCTCTCGGCGTATGGCGGTGGCTTGCTGATCGGCTCGATGCTCGGTGGATGGCTCAGTGATCACGTGCGCACGGCGCGGCTGACGGCGGCGCTGTTTTTCATCTCTGCGTGGGTTCTGGTGTTGCTGGGGCTGGTCACGCAAGTGCCGTTGCTGGCCGGGTTGTTGTTGCTCAGCGGCACGCTCGACGGGGCGATCCGTACGCTGCATCAACGCTTGATCATGGAGTATTGCGAGGTTGGGCAGCGTCCACGGGCGCAGGCGTTGAGTCGCATCGCCAGGAACCTCGGGATGGCCGCTGCCGGTGTGGCGGGCGGTGTTCTGGCGCAAGTGGATTTTCGTTGGGTGTTTTTCATCAGCGCCGGGCTCACGCTGCTGGCGCTGCTCTGGTTTGTTCGCACGACCTGGCGCCGGCCGGTGCTGGACGCTGAGGAGGCGCCGCAGGCGCAATCGGGTGCGGGCCTGCCGTATCGCGACAAGCCATTCCTCTGGCTGCTGGCAGCGACCCTCCTTCTGGGTATGGCGTTCGACACGGTCTACAGCACCTTGGGCAACTACCTTCGCGACTATTACCGCTTGAGTACCGAGGCCATCGGCTGGCAGTTCGCGATCAATGCGATTCTGGTGGTGGCTTTGCAGATCCCCATGTCGCACTGGGGCGAACGCTGGGGCGCGCGTCGGCCGTTGATCGCCGGTTGTGTGCTGCTGGCGGTCGGGCTCGGCATGTTGCCGCTGGGTTTCGGGTTGTTTTATGCCTGCCTCTCGACCGTGATCTGGACGCTGGGGGAGGCGTTGTTCATGCCACCGTTGAACGTGCTGGTGATGCAACATGCGCAAACCGGAAAAAGCGGTCGCTATTTCGGCCTGTTCTTCATGGCCTGGAGTGCGAGTTCGCTGCTGTCGCCCGTGCTCGGCGGGCAGCTTTATGGCCAGTTCGGGGGGCACAGTGTCTGGCTGGCGAGTGCCGCGCTGGCCTTGCTGTCTATGCCGCTGATTTATCAGGCGACCCGAGTTCGACCCGCAAGAGGCGCAGGCGCTTAGCTGATCCGGTTATGGACGTTATTCGAAAGCGGTCTGTCCAGGCACGGCATTTCCGGGCGTTGGTTAGCGTCCTATCTGGTGAACCCGGCTGATCGGAACTAGATTTCAATCAGCGTCAGGTCAGGCATGAATTTCTCACCTGGAACAGGATGGAATCGGCTATGAAAAACAGGTTGCTACGCGTTTTGTTGCTGTTGAAAGTGATGGTGATGCTGTCCCTCGGCACCGCGACGGCCTGGGCCGAGTGCGAGGATCACGATACTCAGGCCTTTAGCGGGCAGGTCGGGCACAGCGCGCTGATGCTGGCCAAGTCCGAGTCCGAGCCGGGCGATCAGGGCCAGGGCGGCAGTGCCGACGATGACGACGACACCACCGATGAGCCGGACACCGACGATCCGGACGAAGGTGACAGCCAGACGTAGATTCCGGGTAAAAGAAAACCCCTTCTTTCCCGATCGATGCGCAATCGAGGCAGAAGGGGTTTGGGCAACTCATCAACAACCCGCCCCGGAAAACGGGGCGGGTTTTTTCATGCCGCGCCGTCGAGGAACTGCTCGGCGTAGTGGCACGCTACCTGACGGGTGTCGAGCTGGCGCAGGGCCGGCTCTTCGCTGCTGCAACGCGCGGTGGCGTACGGGCAGCGCTTGTGGAACGCGCAGCCAGGCGGCGGGTTCAGCGGGTTGGGCAGCTCGCCGACGATCTTGATTTTCGGCTTGTCCGGATCCGGATGGATAGTCGGCGTCGCCGACAGCAGCGCCTGGGTGTACGGGTGCAGAGGACGGGCATAGATGTCCTCTTTCGGACCGATTTCCACCGGACGACCGAGGTACATCACCATCACGTCATCGGCCACGTGCTGCACCACCGCCAGGTTGTGCGAGATGAACACGTAACCGGTGTTGAACTCCTGCTGCATGTCCATGAACAGGTTCAGCACCTGCGCCTGGATCGACACGTCCAGCGCCGAGGTCGGTTCGTCCGCCACCAGCACTTTCGGTTGCAGCATCATGGCGCGGGCCAGCGCGATACGCTGACGCTGACCACCGGAGAACATGTGCGGATAACGCTGGTAGTGCTCGGGACGCAAGCCGACCTGCTTCATCATCGCCTGGACTTTCTCGCGACGCTCGGAAGCACTCAGGTTGGTGTTGATCAACAGCGGCTCGGCCAGTTGATCACCGATTTTCTGCCGTGGGTTCAACGAGGCGTACGGGCTCTGGAACACCATCTGCACGTCTTTGCGCAGTTGTTTGCGCTGGGCCTTGTCGGCGCCTGCCACTTCCTGCCCGGCGATTTTCAGGGAACCGGACGACGGCTCCTCGATCAGGGTCAGGGCGCGGGCGAGGGTGGATTTGCCGCAGCCCGATTCACCAACGACGGCGAGGGTCTTGCCGGCTTCCAGCTCGAACGACACGCCGTTGAGGGCGCGCACGGTGGCGTGGCCCTTGAACAGGCCACGGGAGACTTCGTAGTGACGGGTCAGGTCGCGGGCGGTAAGTACGACGGCCATTACGCCACCTCCTGGTTCAGCGGATAGAAGCAGCGGGCGAGGCTGTGGCTTTTCGGGTCAAGGGTCGGACGCTGCGCGCGGCAGCTGTCCTGCACGTACGGGCAGCGCGGCGACAGCAGGCAGCCCTGCGGGCGGTCGTAACGGCCGGGAACGATGCCTGGCAGTGTGGCCAGACGCGCGGCACCCTGGCTGTGTTCCGGAATCGCCTTGAGCAGCGCTTCGCTGTACGGGTGGGCCGGGATGTCGAACAGTTGCGGCACCTGACCGACTTCAACGGCTTGACCGGCGTACATCACGCACACGCGCTGGGCGGTTTCAGCCACGACGGCGAGGTCGTGGGTGATCAGCACCAGGCCCATGTTCTGCTCTTTCTGCAGCGCCAGCAGCAGGTCCATGATCTGGGCCTGGATGGTTACGTCGAGTGCAGTGGTCGGCTCGTCTGCGATCAGCAGTTTCGGCTCGCCGGCAATTGCCATGGCGATTGCCACGCGCTGGCTCATGCCGCCGGACAATTGGTGCGGATAGGCATCCATACGGCTGGCGGCGCCGGGGATCTCAACCTTTTCCAGCAGCTCGATGGCGCGCTTGCGGGCGGCCTTGCCGGACATTTTCAGGTGCAGGCGCAGCACTTCTTCGATCTGGAAACCGACGGTGTAGCTCGGGTTGAGCGCGGTCATCGGGTCCTGGAACACCATCGCCAGGTCTTTGCCGACGATCTGCCGACGCTGGCGGTTGTTCAGCTTGAGCATGTTCTTGCCGTCGAAGCTCAGCGAGTCGGCAGTCACGATGCCCGGGTGCTCGATCAGGCCCATCAGCGCCATCATGGTCACCGACTTGCCGGAGCCCGACTCGCCCACGATCGCCAGGACTTCGCCCTTGTCGACTTTCAGGTCGAGGCCGTCGACCACCGGTGTGGCGTTCTTGTCGCCGAAGCGAACGTTGAGATTCTTGATTTCTAACAGTGACATGGGAATCTCCTCAGGCGGCGTTCTTGAGTTTCGGGTCCAGCGCATCGCGCAGGCCGTCGCCCATCAGGTTGATTGCCAGCACGCTGAGCAAAATGGTCAAACCAGGCAGACTCACCACCCACCAGGCGCGTTCGATGTAGTCGCGGGCCGAAGCCAGCATGGTGCCCCACTCAGGGGTTGGCGGCTGGACGCCGAGGCCGAGGAAGCCCAGGGCGGCGGCATCGAGGATCGCCGAGGAGAAGCTCAGGGTCGCCTGTACGATCAGCGGTGCCATGCAGTTCGGCAGCACGGTGATGAACATCAGGCGTGGCAGCCCGGCACCGGCCAGGCGCGCGGCGGTCACGTAGTCGCGGTTCAGCTCACCCATCACGGCAGCACGGGTCAGACGCACATAGGAAGGCAGCGACACCACGGCAATCGCGATCACGGTGTTGATCAGGCCTGGGCCGAGGATGGCGACGATCGCCACGGCCAGCAGCAGCGATGGCAGAGCCAGCATGATGTCCATCAGACGCATGATGGTCGGGCCGACCACTTTCGGGAAGAAGCCGGCGAACAGACCCAGCAGGATCCCGGGAATCAGCGACATCACCACCGACGACAGACCGATCAGCAGCGACAGGCGCGAGCCCTGGATCAGACGCGACAGCAAGTCGCGACCCAGTTCATCGGTGCCGAGCAGGAACTGCATCTGCCCGCCTTCGAGCCACGCCGGCGGCGTCAGCAGGAAGTCGCGGTATTGCTCGCTCGGGTTATGCGGGGCGACCCACGGCGCGAAAATCGCGCAGAAAATCACCAGCAGCATGAACATCAGGCCGGCGACGGCGCCCTTGTTCCTGGCGAATGCCTGCCAGAACTCTTTGTACGGTGACGGGTACAGCAGACTTTGATCCACGGCGGTGGCGGCGGTGACTACTGAGGAAGTTGGAGTGCTCATGGGTATTGACCTCAGCGCTGATGACGGATGCGTGGGTTGGCAAAGCCGTAGAGGATGTCCACCACGAAGTTGACCAGAATCACCAGGCAGGCGATTAACAGGATGCCGTTTTGCACAACCGGGTAGTCCCGGGCGCCGATGGCTTCGATCAGCCATTTACCGATGCCGGGCCAGGAGAAGATGGTTTCGGTCAGGACCGCGCCAGCGAGCAGGGTACCGACTTGCAGGCCGACCACGGTCAGTACCGGAATCAGCGCGTTGCGCAGGCCGTGCACGAACACCACGCGCGACGGCGACAGGCCTTTGGCCTTGGCGGTGCGGATGTAGTCTTCACGCAGGACTTCGAGCATCGACGAACGGGTCATCCGCGCGATCACCGCCAGCGGAATGGTGCCCAGCACGATGGCCGGCAGGATCAGGTGGTGCAGGGCATCGACGAACGCGCCCATGTCATCGGCCAGCAGAGTGTCGATCAGCATGAAGCCGGTGCGCGGCTCGATGTCGTAAAGCAGGTCGATCCGCCCGGACACCGGGGTCCAGCCCAGGCTCACCGAGAAGAACATGATGAGGATCAGGCCCCACCAGAAGATCGGCATCGAATACCCCGCCAGGGAGATGCCCATTACCCCGTGGTCGAACAGGGATCCTCGCTTGAGGGCCGCGATCACCCCGGCCAGCAGGCCCAGGATACCGGCGAACAGCAGGGCGGCCATGGACAGTTCCAGGGTCGCCGGGAAGAGGGAGGTGAACTCGGTCCATACGCTCTCACGGGTGCGCAGGGATTCGCCGAGGTCGCCGTGAGCCAACTTGCCGATGTAGTCCAGGTACTGGGCGTACAACGGTTTGTTAAGACCGAGGCGTTCCATTGCCTGAGCGTGCATTTCGGGGTCGACCCGACGTTCGCCCATCATCACTTCCACGGGGTCGCCGGGAATCATGCGAATCAACGCGAAAGTCAGCAAGGTGATGCCGAAAAACGTGGGGATCAATAACCCCAGTCGGCGGGCAATAAAACTAAACATCGTGTGTGGTACCTCATCAGCCGGTTAGGCGTGCCCGGCGACCCTGGGGTCAGGGAGGCCGGGAGTTTTCTTATCTACTTCACCTGGGTGGTGGCGAAGTTATTGGTTGTCAGAGGGCTGATGTGATAACCCTCTACGTTGTTGCGCATTGCGGTGAACATGCGGGTATGGGCCATGCTGATCCATGGCTGATCCTGATTGAACAGCACTTGAGCCTGTTCATACAGCTTGGCGCGTTCGGCCGGATCTACTTTAGCCCGTGCTTCGTCGAGCAGGGCCTGGAATTTCTCGTTGCACCAGCGAGCGTAGTTTTCGCCGTTCTTGGCGGCTTCGCAACTGAGCATAGGCGTCAGGAAGTTATCCGGGTCGCCGTTGTCGCCCGCCCATCCGGCCGAAACCATGTCGTGCTCGCCGGCCTTGGCGCGCTTGAGCATCTCGCCCCATTCCATCACCCGGATGTCGATCTTGATTCCGACTTTCGCCAGGTCAGCCTGCATCATCTGCGCGCCGAGCATTGGGTTCGGGTTGGTCGGGCCGCCGCCGTTGCGGGTGAACAGGGTGAAGGTGGTGCCTTCCGGTACACCGGCTTCCTTGAGCAGGGCGCGGGCCTTGTCCAGGTCACGTGGCGGGTTTTTCAGCTCGTGGTTGTAGCCCAGCAGGGTCGGCGGGTACGGGTTGACCGCAACGGTCGCGTTGCCTTTGCCGAACAGGGCGTTGACGTAGGCTTCCTTGTCGAAGGCGATGTCGATCGCTTTGCGCACCCGCACGTCGCTGATGTACTTGTGCTGGGTGTTCATGGCGACGTAGGAGACAGTCATCGCATCCAGTTCATCGACTTTCAGGTTGCTGTCTTTCTTGATGCTCGGGATGTCATCCGGTTTCGGGTACAGCGCGATCTGGCACTCGTTGGCCTTGAGTTTCTGCAAGCGCACGTTGTTGTCGGTGGCGATCGCCAGGATCAGTGCGTCAGCCGGGGCCTTGCCACGGAAGTAATCCGGGTTGGCCTTGAAGCGTACCTGGGCGTCCTTGTTGTAGCGCTGGAAGATGAACGGCCCGGTGCCGACCGGTTTGCTGTTCAGGTCGCCGGTCTTGTTGGCCTTGAGCAACTGGTCGGCGTATTCGGCCGAATAGATCGAGGAAAACGCCATGGCGATGTCGGCCAGGAACGGCGCTTCACGACGGGTCAGGGTGAACTTGACGGTGTTGTCGTCGACTTTCTCGACGCTTTTGAGCAGTTCCTTGAAACCCATGCTTTCAAAGTACGGGAAGCCCACGCTCGACAGCTTGTGCCACGGGTGATTCGGGTCCAGCTGACGCTGGAAACTCCAGACCACGTCGTCGGCGTTCATGTCGCGGGTCGGCTTGAAATATTCGGTGGTGTGAAACTTGACGCCTTTGCGCAGGTGGAACGTGTAGGTCAGGCCGTCTTCGCTGATGTCCCAGGATTCGGCCAGCGCCGGAATCACTTCGGTGGTGCCCGGCTTGAAGTCCGCCAGACGGTTGAACACCGTTTCAGCTGCCGCATCGGCTGTGACTGCAGTCGTGTATTGGACTATATCGAAGCCTTCCGGACTGGCTTCGGTGCAGACCACCAAGGGTTTGGCCGAGACGCCGACAGCGACACTCAGCAACGCAGCCGCGATGGCCGCACGTAGGGGAAGCATTTTCATCAAGAACCCTCTGCAATCGGTTGAAGACAAAAAGCCGAACGGCCGACTCGTCACTGAGTCAGCCGTCGGCTGGCGTTTTTACAGGATGTTGAATGGAACGGTGGTCACCAGACGGAACTCGTTGATGCTGCCGTCAGCCTGGTTTTCGCTTGCACGGTGCGCGGTGTAGGTCGCGCGAACGGTGGTGGCTTTCAGCGGACCGCTCTGTACGGCATAAGTGGCACCGATGCCGTATTCATAGTGGTGTTCGCCGTCCATCGACTGCACGCCATCGTAGCCGCCACCCTTGTAGTGAGTGCCGTCGATGCCCCAGCCGCGGGCCTGGTAGATGTTGAACTTCAGGCCTGGCACACCGTATTCGGCCATGTTCAGACCGTAGGCCACCTGGAAGGATTTCTCGTTCGGGCCGTTGAAGTCCGACAGCAGGGAGTTGGCCAGGTAGATACCGTTGGTTTCGTGCAGGTAGTCGAAGTACTCGTTACCGTTCACTTCCTGGTAGGAGAAGGTCAGGGTATGCGCCTGGTGAGTCAGGCCGAACGACAGGGAATAGGTGTCGTTGTCGATTTCACCCAGTTTCTTCTTACCTTCATCCACGGTCTTGTAGTAGTTCAGACCGGTGGTCAGAGCCAGCACCGAGCTGTCACCCAGCACGTGGGTGGCGCCGAAGTAGTACTGGTTCCACAGGTCTTCGGCCTGGGTGCCCCACAGGCTGGTGGTCAGGCTGGCGAACGGCTGGTACGAGATGCCGCCGGTGTGAACGTGGTCTGCTTCGGCATCGATCGCGCCGTATTCGGAGCGGAACTTGCTCAGGCTTTCTTCGGTACGCGGCGAAACGCGGTCGAACGAGGCCAGGTCGAAGGACAGATTGTTCAGCTCTTCGCTATGGATCGCGATACCTTCGAAGCTCGATGGCAGCGGACGGTTGCCGATCACATCAACCTGCGGGCTGCTGAAGTTCATGCGGCCGGCGGTCAGGGTGGTGTTGGAGATGCGTGCCTTGACGTTGGCCAGGCCGACTTTGCTCCACTGGCCCTGGGCTTCGCCGCCTTCACGGGTCAGGGTACGGTTGTTGCCCGCGCCCGGACGGGTGCCTGGTGCGCCGCCATTGTTGGCCGCCAGGTTCTCGCGGTCACGTTCCAGCGCGATGGCGTTGTACGCTGCCACTTCGGTGCTGAAACCGACGGTGCCTTCGGTGAAGCCCGAGTTGTACTTGACGATGGTGCCTTGCACCCAGTTGATACGGCGGTCGGTCGGGGTGGCTACGCCATCCTTGCGATAGGTGAACTTGCCGCCGCGCTTGAGTTGTTCGTTGGCGTACCAGTTACGGGTCGTGCCGCTGATTGTGGAGCCTTCGAGGAAGCCGGTGGCTTCGGCCTGGGCGCTCTTTTCATTGACGGTCACCGGGGTGAACGCCTGGCTTTGGGTTTCCGCGTAAGCCGTGGCGGTGATGCTGCTGATGGCCAAGGCCAGTATCGCGGTATTGCTCAGTTTCATGGGTGAAGCTCCTTTACTTTCTTTTTATGCCGGCTTGTTTTGGTTGGCCGGTTATTGGTTTAGAACTCATTCACACATCGCAAACGTTTGCAAAAGGCCTGAATGGCGAATTTCGGCAAAGCGCTTGCGTGAGGGGGTAGACGGCCCCCTCAGCGTTGCGGCTAATCGGTTGTTTGTTTAATCGATGCTGACACCCGAAAACACGTTGCGACCGAACGGGCTCACCTTGAACCCTTCGACTTTGGCGCTCAGCGGCTGGTTGACCGTCGAGTGGGCGACAGGCGTGATCGGCACTTGCTGCTTGAGCAGTTGTTGGGCCTGTTTGTAGAGGACGGTGCGCTGGTCGCGGTCGGTGACGACCTTGGCCTGCTTGATCAGCTTGTCGTAAGCCGGATCGCACCACATGGAGTAGTTGTTGCCGCCGATGGCATCGCAGCTGTACAGCGTGCCGAGCCAGTTGTCCGGATCCCCGTTGTCACCGGTCCAGCCGATCAGGCTGATGTCGTGCTCGCCATTCTTGGTGCGCTTGATGTACTCGCCCCATTCGTAGCTGACGATCTTCACTTTCAGACCGATTTTGGCCCAGTCAGCCTGGAGCATTTCGGCCATCAGTTTGGCGTTCGGGTTGTACGGACGTTGTACCGGCATCGCCCACAGGGTGATCTCGGTGCCTTCCTTGACGCCGGCAGCCTTGAGCAGCTCTTTGGCTTTTTCCGGGTTGTAGGCGGCGTCCTTGATGGTGTCGTCGTAGGACCATTGGGTCGGCGGCATGGCGTTGACTGCCAGTTGGCCGGCGCCTTGATAAACCGCGTTGAGAATCCCCTGTTTATTCACCGCCATGTCCAGTGCCTGACGCACTTCGAGCTGGTCGAACGGCTTGTGGCGCACGTTGTAGGCGATGTAGCCGAGGTTGAAGCCCGGCTTCTCGATCAATTGCAGTTTCGGATCGTTCTTCAGTGCCGGTACATCGGCCGGACGCGGGTGCAGCGTGATCTGGCATTCGCCGGCCTTGAGCTTTTGCACGCGTACCGAAGCATCGGTATTGATCGCGAAAATCAGGTTTTTCAGCTTCACCCGGCTCTGATCCCAGTAATGCGGGTTGCCGGTGTAGCGGATGTTCGAGTCTTTCTGATAGCTCTTGAACACGAACGGGCCAGTGCCGATCGGCTTCTGGTTGATGTCGCTCGGTTTGCCTTCGGCCAGCAGCTTGTCGGCGTACTCGGCGGACAGGATGGCGGCGAAGCTCATGGCGATGTTCTGGATGAACGCGGCGTCGACGCTGTTGAGCGTCATGACCACGGTCAGCGGCCCGGTCTTCTCGACCTTGGCGATGTTCTTGTTGAGGCTCATCCCGTTGAAATACGGGAACTCGGTCGGATAAGCCTTACGGAATGGCTGTTGCGGATCGAGCATGCGGTTAAACGTGAACAGCACGTCGTCGGCATTGAAGTCGCGCGTGGGTTTGAAGTACGGCGTTGTATGAAACTTCACACCTTCGCGCAGGTGAAAGGTGTACTTGAGACCATCCTCGGAAATATCCCAGCTGGTTGCCAGGCCCGGTACGACATTGGTCGCGCCTTTTTCGAACTCGGCCAGCCGGTTGTACAGCGGTTCGGCGGCGTCGTTATCGGTCGCCGTTGTGTACTGAGCGGTATCGAAACCGGCCGGGCTGCCTTCGGAGCAGAACACCAGACTGTTGCTGGCGGCGAAACTGGCGGACGCGGCGGTCAACAGACCGGCGCCCAGCAATGCGGAAAAAACCAAGGTATGGCGCATGACGCTCCCTCTTTTTTTAGTGTTGTTCAATGCGCCGCGATCCCGTCCAGGGAAGTTGTGGCGGCATCGAGTTCAAACCAATACGGCAGCAAAACCGATGGTCCACGCAGTCACTGGTCAGAACCCGACGGTAGGGGCCGTGGGTCTGGCAGTAAATGCGCTGAGTCCTAAAGACTCGTAGGAAAAGGCAACACGTCCTGAACCAACTCGGTAAGACCGGTTGGAAAAGTTTGTAGGCAGATTCCTAACTTCTCGGCAAAAAAAACAGCGGCGACGCTGAAAACGTCGCCGCTGCTTCTTTTATTTGCTGACGCTGACGCCGTAGAAGGAGTTCAAGCCGAATGGGCTGATCTTGAAGTCCTGCACGTTGGCGCGCATGGGTTGATACACCGTCGAGTGAGCGATAGGTGTCATAGGGACTGCATCTTTGAGGACGTGCTGCGCCTCTTTGTAGAGTTCGGTGCGCTTGGCCTGGTCAGTGGTGCGCTTGGCTTCTTTCACGAGGCCGTCGAATTTCTTGTCGCACCATTTGGAGAAGTTGTTGCCGCTCAGGGAGTCGCAACCAAACAACACGTTGAGCCAGTTGTCCGGATCACCATTGTCACCGCTCCAGCCAATGATCATCGCCTGGTTCTCGCCACCCTTGGAGCGCTTGATGTACTCGCCCCATTCGTAGCTCTGGATCTTCACTTTCAGGCCGATCTTGGACCAGTCGGACTGGAGCATTTCAGCCATCAGCTTGGCGTTCGGGTTGTACGGACGCTGCACCGGCATCGCCCACAGGACGATCTCGGTACCTTCCTTGACGCCGGCTTCCTTGAGCAGTTGCTTGGCTTTCTCGGGATCGTACTTGGCGTCCTTGATGGTGGTGTCGTAGGACCACTGGGTCGGCGGCATGGCGTTGACGGCCAGTTGGCCGGCGCCCTGGTAAACCGAGTCGATGATCTGAGGCTTGTTGACCGACATGTCCAGTGCCTGGCGAACGCGCAGGTCGGCCAGCGGGTTAGGCTCGTTGCTGCCCTTGACCTTGTCCATCACGTTGTAGGCGATGTAGCCCAGGTTGAAACCGGCCTGGTCCGGCATTTTCAGCGCAGGGTCGGCTTTCAGTGCGGCGAGGTCGGCCGGACGCGGGAACAGGGTGACCTGGCACTCGTTCTTTTTCAGCTTCTGGATACGTACCGACGGGTCGGTGGTGATGGCGAAGATCAGGTTGTCGATCTTCACGTCTTCAGGCTTCCAGTAGTCCTTGTTGCCGGTGTAACGGATGTTGGAGTCTTTCTGGTAGCTCTTGAACACGAACGGACCAGTGCCGATCGGCTTCTGGTTGATGTCGGCAGCCTTGCCTTCCTTCAGCAGCTGGGCTGCGTACTCGGCGGACTGAACAGACGCGAAGCTCATGGCCATGTTCTGGATGAACGCGGCGTCGACTTCTTTCAGGGTGAACTTGACGGTGTGGTCGTCGACTTTATCGATCTTGGTGATGTTGGTGTCCATCCCCATGTCGGTGAAGTACGGGAATTCGGTCGGGTACGCCTTACGGAACGGGTCATCCTTGTTAATCATGCGATTGAAGGTGAACAGCACGTCGTCGGCGTTGAAGTCACGAGTCGGCTTGAAATACGGGGTGGTGTGGAACTTGACGCCTTCACGCAGGTGGAAGGTGTAAGTCAGGCCGTCATCAGAAATGTCCCACTTGGTCGCCAGACCAGGAACAACGGCGGTGCCGCCGCGCTCGAACTGGGTCAGACGGTTGAACATGGTTTCGGCTGAGGCGTCGAAGTCGGTTCCGGTGGTGTATTGGCCTGGGTCGAAACCGGCCGGGCTGCCTTCGGAGCAGAACACCAGGTTAGTCGCAGCGGAAGCGAAAGGTGCGGAGGCTAACAAGCCTGCGCCGACTAAAAACGGAATGACCGCGTGTTTAAGCATGTTGGCCTCATGATTTGTTGTCATTTTTTAGTAGTGAGGTACGACCTCGTGAGTCGTGCCTGCGGATACTTATGCAGGGCCCATACCCAATGCAAGATCCAGAGCGCTCGGCGGCGTCAAAGCGTGGCACGAACGTACCTTAATGTCGCATCCGTATAACTTCTGACGCATTTGACCGTTTGCGGCCGGTTTTTACGGTGCAAACGAAGCCCCAAAACGGTGCGCCGGTCACGTTGTGCGCGCCGGATTGGGGCCGGGTGTTACTTATTTATACCCACCCCGTAAAAGGGGGTTAGACCGAACGGGCTGATCTTGAAGTCGGTGACTTCCTTGCGCAGTGGCTGGAACACCGTGGAATTGGCGATCGGCGTGATCGGCACCTGCTGTTTGAGGATCAGTTGCGCCTGTTGATACAGTTTTACCCGTTGCGATTTATCGGTGGACACCTTGGCCTGCTGCACCAGTTTGTCGTAAGCCGGATCGCACCACTTGGCGTAGTTGCTGCCTTTTACCGCGGCGCAGCTGTAAAGCACGCCCAGCCAGTTGTCCGGGTCGCCGTTGTCACCGGTCCAGCCGTAGATCATCGCGTCGTGTTCGCCATTCTTGGCGCGCTTGATGTACTCGCCCCATTCATAGCTGACGATGTTGGCCTTGATCCCGATCTTCTCCCAGTCCTGCTGGATCATCTGCGCCGACATCCGCGCATTCGGATTGGAGGCGCGCTGCACGGTCATGGCCCAGAGGTTGATGGTTGTACCCGGTGCAACCCCGGCTTCCTTGAGTAGCGCCCTGGCTTTTACCGGGTCGTGCGGCGCGTCTTTTATGTTCGGATCGAACGACCATTGCGCTGGCGGCAAGGCGTTTTGCGCGAGCTGCCCGGCACTCTGATAAACCGCTTTGATGATCGCCGGTTTGTCGATGGCCATGTCCAGCGCCTGGCGCACTTTGAGCTGATCCAGCGGTGGATGAGTGGTGTTGTAGGCGAGAAAGCCGAGGTTGAATCCGGCCTGCTTCAATACGCGCAAGTTCGGGTCTTTTTCCATCACTTCAATGTCGGCCGGGCGCGGGTAGCCGCTGACCTGGCATTCGCCGGTCTTGAGCTTTTGCAGGCGTACGGCGGCGTCCGGGGTGATCGAGAACACCAGGTTATCGAGCTTCACGTCCTCGGGTTTCCAGTAGTCCTTGTTCGCCGCGTAGCGGATCTGCGCGTCCTTCTGGTAGCGCTTGAACACGAACGGGCCGGTGCCGACCGGTTTCTGGTTGAGGTCGGCGGCGTGGCCTTTCTTCAGCAGCTGCGCGGCGTATTCGGCCGATTGCACCGAGGCAAAGCTCATGGCGAGGTTTTGCACGAACGCGGCGTCAACGTTGTTCAGGTTGAAGCGCACGGTGTTTTCGTCGAGCTTTTCCACGGATTTGATTGTGCTGTTCAGGCCCATGTCGGTGAAGTACGGGGATTCTGCAGGGTAGGCCTTGCGGAAGGCGTTTTCCGGGTCGAGCAGGCGCTGGAAGGTGAACAGCACGTCATCGGCGTTGAAGGTGCGGGTCGGGGTGAAGTAGTCGGTGGTGTGGAATTTTACGTTTTGGCGCAGGTGGAAGGTGTATTGGAGGCCGTCCGGGCTTACGTCCCAGCTTGTGGCCAGGCCCGGTTCGATGTCGGTGCTGCCGCGTTTGAATTGGGTGAGGCGGTTGAAGACGGTTTCGGCGGAGGCGTCGAAGTCGGTGCCGCTGGTGTATTGGCTGGGGTCGAAGCCTGCGGGGCTGGCTTCGGAGCAGTAGACGAGGGTTGTTGCTGCGTTGGCGATGGGGGTTATGGCGGTCAGGGCCAGGGTGATCAGGAGTGGTTTTAGGGTGGTTCTTTGCATGTCTGGCCCGTGGGTCTGGAGGTGGTTGTTCCTTGAGGTTAGCGGGGATTTGAGGGGGATCGGAAATATCGTTTTTTGAGGGGATGCGTCTATCTCGGTATATCTGGGCTTGTGTACATATCCATTGCTGCGGTAACGGCTTCTTAGGGTTCCGCCCTTACGGCGGGTCACTTTTTACAAACGCCTAAAAAGTAACCAAAAACGCTTGCTCCTGCGTTCGGCCCCTCGCTGAGGCTCGGGGTTCCTTCGCTCCGGGATTTATCCGGGGGGCATCGCCTACGGTTTGCTTCGCTGCACCTCCTCTCGATGTGTTTGGCTTCGCCAAACGGTCGCTGCGCTCCCACCCCCGGATAAATCCCTCCACTCAGCCTTCCGACGTCGCCCGTGGATCAAGATCAAAAGCTGCAGCCGAGCTAACGCTCATCCTGTTGAGTGGTGGTGGGGCAACAGCTAGAGCGGTTTGTGTGCTTTTCGGATTTTGAATTCACCTTCGATATCTCACGTCGGCGTATTTCATTTAAACGATGCGGTCAGTCCCCTCTCCCTCCGGGAGAGGGCTAGGGTGAGGGCAGCTTTTGGTCGTTCCCACGCTCCGCGTGGGAATGCAGCCCGGGACGCTCCGCGTTCCATTTTCGGATGTTTAAAGATGTGTGGGATTCACCGAACCTTCCCACAAGTTTTTCAGGTTGTCCGTCGGAACCACGCTCTCTAGTCTTTGGTTGTCGCAGAAAACTCTGTGATTGGGTGTGAGAACCCAGGCAAGCGAGTGTTATTCAAACGTCAGTCCGACCATAATTGCCGCCAGCATTCCTGCTGCCTGTAATTGATTTATGGCGGCTGTGTGCGGGCAGACTTCGGTCTGGCCGGAATCTCCTTGCCCGGTTTCTCACCCCGCACATAGCTGCCACCTCTTCGCCGCGTGAGAACGGCATTTGGTGGCTTCAAGTCAGCAAGGAGTTAATCAATGAACAAGGTTGTCCCCGATCCACCCTTCGAAACACCCACCCCCCTCGAAGAAGCCATGCGCGCCGAAGACCTCGCCCGCAACCGCGAAGCCATCAAACGCGCCCTCGACTATTACCTGTGCCCCAATCCTTCCAAACCGCGCCCGAGCACGATGTACATGGTCACTCCTAACGTCGACACCGAAAGCCTGCTGGCCAATGCCTGCGAATCCCTGGCCTCGGCCAGTACGATCGCGAGCAATTTCGCCAATGAACTCAGCGGTTCGCAGCGCAGTACGGCGCTCGGCATCCAGCAGATCATCATGCTGGCCGAGCTTGCGGTGAACCGGGCGCTGGATCGGGTTGATCCGCGAGCCTGACGACCGAGTCATCGTTCATTGCGGGCAAGCCCGCTCCCACAGGGTCGTGCGCGATTTCAATAAATCCACAGAACGGGTGGGAGCTGGCTTGCCAGCGATGACGGCAGAGCTGACAACACAAATCCCGGGCATAAAAAAACCGGCGATCATTCCTGATCGCCGGTTTTTCATTCAGCCGTCACTCAATCACTGCATCAACACTTCAATCGAACCATCGGCGGTCAGGCTGACCTGGCTGGTGCCGGCTTCGACCTCAGGCGTCACGGGTGCTGAATCCATGCCCGCCGCTTTCATCATCATCGGGGCGCGCATGTACGGTTGCGGGTAGCCGTTGCTGTTGAGGTTCAGGTTGACGATTTTGTAACCCTTGCCGCCCAGGGCGTCGGTGGCCAGTTGGGCGCGGGCCTTGAAGGCGGTGACGGCTTCTTTCAGCAGTTTGTCTTCGCTGGCCTTGCGGGTCGGGTCGGCGATGGCGAAGTCCATGCCGCCCATTTTCAGGTCGGTCAGCAGTTCGCCGGTGAGTTTGGACAGGGCGGCGAAGTCGGCGCTTTCCAGGCGCAGTTCGGCGCGTTCGCGCCAGCCGGTGATTTTCTGGCCTTTGGTGTCGTAGATCGGGTAGCTGTTGCGGCTGCCCTGGCGCAGGGTGATGTCTTTGACCTGCTTGGCCTGGGCCAGGGCCTTGTTCATGGTGGTGCTGACGTCGGCGGCGAGTTTGGCCGGGTCGGTGTTCTGTTCTTCGGTGTAGAGGGTCACGATCATCAGGTCGCGGGCCACTTCCTGGCTGACTTCGGCACGCAGGGAAATCTGGTTGTAGTGCAGCTCATCGGCGGCCAGGGCCGGAAGGCTGGCGACACTGCCGACGGTCAGGGCGAGAAGGGCGGCGCTGCGGCGAAATGTGTGCATGAAAGCTCCTTGATGAGGGCGCAGGTGATGGTTCGGGGCCTGCGTGAAACCATCAGACTCTAGCTTTTATGTTCCGGTTCGCCCAGTTACAACTTCTATACAGATGGCCGGCAGCCGCTGCGCAGCCAATCGCGAGCAAGCTCGCTCCCACATTTGGGACGCGTTCCCCTGTGGGAGCGAGCTTGCTCGCGAAGGGGCCCTTATAGCCGCAGAAAATCTTTGCGCCATGTGGTCGTTTGCCGCACTTTCGCCTCTCAAGCGCGCGCCTTGGTTATACTCCGTGCGATCCGCCTGGAGCGCTCATCAGGAGAGCTCATGCTCGCCCCCGTACAACTGACTTCCGCCACTCGCCAGAACCTCTGGCGGCTGACTTTCATCCGCACCCTGGTGCTCGCCGCGCAGGCCGGTTCCGTGGGCCTGGCCTACTGGCTGGAATTGTTGCCGTTGCCGTGGGTGCAACTGGTGATGACCCTCGGCTGTTCGATTCTGCTGTGTGTGTTCACCGCTGTACGCCTGCGCACTTCGTGGCCGGTCACCGAGCTCGAATACGCGCTGCAACTGGCCTGCGATCTGGTTATCCACAGTGCCTTGCTGTATTTCTCCGGTGGTTCGACCAACCCGTTCGTTTCGTACTATCTGGTGCCGCTGACCATCGCTGCGGTGACGTTGCCGTGGCGTTATTCGGTGGTGCTGTCGGGCATTGCGCTGGCCTTGTACACGCTGATGCTGACGCATTTCTATCCGCTGGAAACCCTGCCGGTGGCGCGGGAGAACCTGCAGATCTACGGCATGTGGCTGAGCTTCGCGCTGGCGGCAGCGGTCATTACCTTCTTCGCCGCGCGCATGGCCGAAGAGCTTCGCCGGCAGGAAGAATTGCGTGCGATCCGTCGCGAAGAAGGCCTGCGCGATCAGCAATTGCTGGCCGTTGCGACGCAGGCTGCCGGTGCCGCTCATGAACTGGGCACACCGCTGGCGACCATGAGCGTCTTGCTCAACGAAATGCAGCAGGATCATCACGACCCGATGCTTCAGGAAGACCTGAAAGTGCTGAAGGATCAGGTGAAACTCTGCAAGGAGACCCTGCAACAACTGGTGCGCGCCGCCGAAGCCAATCGCCGGATGGCGGTGGAGATGCAGGACGTTACCGATTGGCTCGACGAGGCGCTCAACCGCTGGCACCTGATGCGTCCGGAAGCCAGTTATCGCTTCCAGCGCCTGGGCCAGGGCCCGTTGCCGCGTGTGGCACCGCCGCCGGATCTGACCCAGGCCTTGTTGAATCTGTTGAACAACGCCGCCGATGCCTGCCCGGAAAACCTTCAGGTGACCCTGGACTGGACCGCCGAAGACCTGACCATCAGCATTCGCGATCATGGCGCTGGTGTGCCGCTGGCCATCGCCGAGCAGATCGGCAAACCGTTTTTTACCACCAAGGGCAAAGGTTTCGGCCTGGGCCTGTTTTTGAGCAAGGCCAGCGTGACACGCGCCGGCGGCTCAGTGAAACTCTATAGTCATGAGGAAGGCGGCACGCTCACCGAGCTGCGCCTGCCCCACGGCGCCCGAGGAGAGCAACATGAGTGACGAAATCCAAGTCGAAGGCGAAGAACTGCCGCATTTGCTGCTGGTCGATGACGATGCGACCTTCACCCGGGTGATGGCCCGTGCCATGGCCCGCCGTGGTTTCCGCGTCAGCACCGCCGGTTCCGCCGAGGAAGGCCTGACCATCGCCCAGGCCGATCTGCCGGACTACGCCGCGCTGGACCTGAAAATGGACGGCGACTCCGGTCTGGTCCTGCTGCCGAAGCTGCTGGAACTGGACCCGGAAATGCGCGTGGTGATCCTCACCGGTTATTCGAGCATTGCCACCGCCGTCGAAGCGATCAAGCGCGGCGCCTGCAATTACCTGTGCAAACCGGCCGACGCCGACGACGTGCTGGCAGCGCTGCTGTCCGAACACGCCGATCTCGACAGCCTGGTGCCGGAAAACCCGATGTCGGTGGATCGCCTGCAGTGGGAACACATCCAGCGCGTGCTGACCGAGCACGAAGGCAACATCTCTGCCACTGCCCGCGCCCTGGGCATGCACCGCCGCACCCTGCAGCGCAAACTGCAGAAGCGCCCGGTTCGTCGCTGAACCTGCGCTGAACGACCATCGCCAGCCCTCGCGATAAAACGCACCGATCATCTATGATCGGTGCGTGTCTGTTCTTTTCTTTATCGAGCCTTTTCCATGAATCAGAACGCTGAATATTCCGCGGTCAACGATGCTGTGCGCGGGCAGTTTTTTCGCAAGGTGTGGGCCATGACCACGCCTTATTGGCGCAGCGAAGAGAAGGGCAAGGCCTGGACGTTGCTGATCGCCGTTATCGCCCTGTCGCTGTTCAGCGTGGGCATCTCGGTGTGGCTCAACAGTTGGTACAAGGATTTCTACAACGCCCTGCAAAAGAAGGATGAGGCGGCGTTCTGGCAGTTGATCCTGTACTTCTGCGGGATTGCGACCGTGGCCATTCTCGGTGCGGTGTACCGCCAGTATCTGACGCAAATGCTCACTATCCGCTGGCGGGCGTGGCTCACCGAAAACCATTTCAAGCGCTGGCTGGGGCACAAGAACTACTACCAATTGGAGCAGGGCGGTTATACCGATAACCCTGACCAACGGATTTCCGAAGACCTCAACACGTTCACCAGCACGACCTTGAGTCTCGCCCTGGGCTTGATCCGCACAATCGTCAGCCTGGTGTCGTTCTCGATCATTCTGTGGGGCGTGTCCGGCAGCATCGAAGTTTTCGGCATCGAAATTCCGGGCTACATGTTCTGGTGTGCGCTGCTGTACGCGGCGGTCGGCAGCTGGCTGACACACTTGATCGGTCGACGTCTGATCGGCCTGAACAACCAGCAACAACGGTTCGAAGCCGACCTGCGTTTCTCCATGGTGCGGGTGCGCGAAAACGCCGAGAGCATCGCGCTGTACAACGGCGAGCCCAACGAAAACCGTCGCCTGAGCAGCCGCTTCGGTCTGGTCTGGCACAACTTCTGGGACATCATGCGAGTGTCCAAGCGCCTGACGTTCTTCACCTCGGGTTATGGCCAGATCGCAATCATCTTTCCCTTCATCGTTGCGGCCCCCGTTACCTGTCCGGCAAGATCGAACTGGGTGAGTTGATGCAGATCAACTCGGCGTTTGGCAACGTGCAGGAGAACTTCAGCTGGTTCATCGATGCCTATGCGTCGCTGGCGGCCTGGAAAGCCACCTCTGATCGTCTGTTGAGTTTCCGGCAGGCAATGACCGATAACGAAGAGCGTTCGCCGGCCATCGATGTGCAGAATCAGGGCGATGAGCTGAAGGTTCATAACCTGGGCCTGGATCTGGCCGACGGTCGTCACCTGCTGACCAGCGCTGACATGACGGTGGAAGCGGGCGACCGCGTGATGCTCAGCGGCCGTTCCGGCAGCGGCAAGTCGACACTGCTGCGGGCAATGGGGCATCTGTGGCCGGCGGGGCACGGCAGTATTCGCTTGCCGGCGTCGCGTCATCTGTTTCTGCCGCAAAAACCGTATCTGCCGATCGGCACCCTGCGCGACGCCTTGAGTTATCCACAACCGGGCGAAACCTACGCGCCAGAGCGTTACGCACAAGTGCTGGAGACTTGCCGCTTGTCGCATCTGGTGGCGCGACTGGACGAGGCCAACCACTGGCAGCGCATGCTCTCGCCGGGCGAACAGCAACGTCTGGCCTTCGCTCGCGCGCTGCTCTATGCACCGCAATGGCTGTACATGGACGAAGCGACGTCGGCGATGGACGAAGAAGACGAAGCCACGTTGTATCAGGCGCTGATCGATCAGTTGCCGGGTCTGAGCATCGTCAGCGTCGGCCATCGCAGCAGCCTCAAGCGCTTCCATCCACGGCATGTGCGCATCGATGGCGGGCATCTGGTCGAGCAGACCGTGACCGCCTGATTTATCCGCACCTCTCTCGTGGGAGCTGGCCTGTCAGCTCCCACAGGATTTGCGTGGAAACGGAAAGTGATCGTACAACTCGCTTGAGCTATGATGCCCACAAGCCGAATTTTCGAGACAAGATGCAGACCATGGAAAACCTGATCGACACCCCGCGCCTCCCTCGCAAGCGCCGCAGCCTGGCTCAAGAACTGGTGACGGTGCTGACCGAGCAAATCCGCGACGGTCTGCTCAAGCGTGGCGACAAGTTGCCCACCGAGTCGGCGATCATGGAAGCCCATGGTGTCAGCCGCACTGTCGTGCGCGAGGCGATCTCCCGGCTACAGGCCGCAGGTCAGGTGGAAACCCGTCATGGCATCGGTACTTTCGTGCTCGACACCCCGAGCCCCAGCGGTTTCCGGATCGACCCGGCTACCGTGGTCACTCTGCGTGATGTGCTGGCGATTCTCGAATTGCGCATCAGCCTGGAAGTCGAATCCGCCGGCCTCGCCGCGCAGCGTCGCAGCGCCGAACAACTGGCCGCAATGCGCGCCGCCCTCGATGCGCTGAACGAAAGCGTGGCCCATGCCAGCGATGCGGTGGCCTCGGACTTTCAATTCCACCTGCAAATCGCGCTGTCCACCGGCAATCGCTACTTCACCGACATCATGACCCACCTGGGCACCAGCATCATTCCGCGCACTCGGTTGAACTCGGCGCGCCTGGCCCATGACGATCAGCAGCACTACATGAATCGCCTGAGCCGCGAGCACGAGGAAATCTACGACGCCATCGCCCGTCAGGATTCCGATGCGGCACGCGCGGCCATGCGCCTGCACCTGACCAACAGCCGCGAACGGCTGCGTCAGGCGCACGAAGAAGCGCAGGCGCAGGGCTGAACTCTGGAAGTGCGGGAAAACGTCATACGGTGTCGACTATAGATAGCGGTAATACCTTTGATGGTTGCGTGGTTCCGTCTATCGTTGCGATGTAGCTGATTTCTGCGGACCCATTTTTGAATTGATAGTTGAAAAGGCTTCTTGAATCCAGAGAGACCTGTTCCTTTCCGGCTGCCGAGGTCGTAAATCTAGTGCCCCATGGTATAGGGGGGCTAAAGCGGTCGGGCTTGACTGCAATTGTTATGTCGATCTGTTGGTTTGCTGCTTTCCCCTCATAAAAGAAATCGAGTAGAAAAACGCCATCCAGTTTTTTGGTGTCCAGCACTCCATTTGGCGCCTGAGGTGCTTCCGCTGGGGCAAGTAGATTTAATGGGGATAATTGTAGTGTCTGCATGAGAAACTCTCCTTGGGTCGGGGTGAGTGCAATCTTTTTGTACCCCGCCAGTTGAGCTTCTTTGTGTGCCGGTGTGCCACTGTCAGAAATAACAGTGGCGACAAGCGGTCGCAATTGATCCCCCGCGCGTGATCAGGCCTCGATATATAGTCTCAACGGCTCCGAACACGGCTCCAGACTGGCCTCATCAGCAAACTTGTAGCGCAGCTCAACGGTACTGTTCAGGTACTTTTCCAGCTCGAACTTCGGGATGCTCAGTTCGATCCCGGTCAGGCCGACCATGTCATCGAGTGCTTCATCCCAGACGCCGGTCGGTTCCGACAGGCCCAGCCATTCAGGCTCTTCAGGATCATCGCCGAGAATCGGGTACACATCCCAGTTCGGCGGTGTGTTCTGCCCGTCGGGTACCCGGACGATCAAATCGTCATCCAGAGTCGACAGCCGCAGGATGATCGAATCGCTGGCGTGGTCGGGGAATTGCGGAAGGTGTGCAGCGGCAAACGTCATGCTTCGTTCTCCTTGAAAGATCTGCCGCGATCCTTCGCGGCAGTCGTCGCACTTTACCCGGCGAATCGGTGAGGCGCGCCGGGGCAATCTTGTCCGGGCATTTCAGCTCTGGGGCAGAATCGAGCGATCGACCCTGACCGCCAGCTTGCCCGGGCCGGGCCTGACGTCGAACGTCGCCAGGCCCTGAGCATCCACCGACGTGCGGGCGATGGCCATGCCGTCACGCAGCAATTGCAGCGGCGCACCTTTCAACGATTGGCCCGAGGCCAGTTCCACTTTCAATTTGATCGTCATCGAATCACTCCTTAATTCGTGTTGCCGGTTGGTTGGTAGTCCTTGAGCAGCAGGTAAGTGCTCCAGCCCCACCAGTCGTCGACGGTGGTGGTGTCGTTGAGGTTGTTGACGTCCTTGCGCCGCAGGACTTTGTTGCCCTGAAGGCGGAACAGTGGCGAGAAGTTGTTGGCCGGATCCAGCACGGCTGTCAGATCCGGCACCCGTTGCAGCGCGTTGAAGGTGGTCGGCACGCTGCCGCTTGAATACGCGGCATACACCTCGTCCGCCGAATCCTGCACTGCCTGACTCACCTGCTTTCGGTTGTCGGCATCAGTGGCGTCGAAGTAGCGCTTGTCACCAAACGCACGCCATTGTTCGCCATGTCCGTTGCGTACCTTGAGGCCGAACTTGCTGTCTTCATCGTGCATGAAGCGAGTGATGAGCGAACCCAGGTCGCTCGGCGTCACTGCTGCGGCCATGGCCTTGCGCGGCACCCGCAGATGCCCGGAGGAGAACAGGTCGGTGAGGTAGTGATCGGCGAACGCGTTCATCGCGTAGGCCCGTTCCAGTTGCAGTTCGTCCTGACTGGCGTGGGCGGCAGCGGCGACTTGCAGGGCGGCGGTATGCCCGGCGATGTAGGCCTGACGTGCCCATTCGCCGAAGTGGTCGGCGTTTTTCGCCGCCAGTTTCAGATAGCGCCCGAGCGGGAACAGGGCCGAGGCAAAACTGCCGCCGCCGGTGATCTTGTTCCACTCTTCCGACAACGTATCTCCCAAGGCGTCATAGGCCTCATGGGGTTGCTTGCCGTCCTTGATCGCCTGTTTAACCGCGTCGATCTCTTTTTGCATGATCGCGAGAATCTGTACCGCTTCGGCCTTTGAAGCCGGCAGCGCGGCGAGGGTGTCGAAGGCTGCCGTGAAGCGTTGCAAGCGATCCGCCGGTGTCGCGCCTTCATTGATCGGACGGTCGACGACGCCATAGAAATCTCCTCCCAGCGCCAGCACCTGGCCGTAGGTCAGTGCCGATCCATTTGGCAGATGCAAGGGCACGTTTTGCGCAAGAAGCGGCTCGGCATTTTCACCGAAACGCAGCCGTGTGTTATCGCCGATAGCTTTGTGTTCCGCGCCCTCGAAGCGTAACTGCGGTTTGCCTTTCAAGGCTTGAGCGGGCAGGGCGGTCGCAGGTTCGACATCGCTGTGCGAGTCGGCGATATGCAGCAACAGATGCGGATTTTCGGTACTGAAAGCGATGCCGTCGCAGGTGAAAAGATCATCGAACCGGGCGATGACCGGCGTGGGTTTTTTCAGGCATTTTGTTTGTAGACCGGACATTTCTTTCTCCTTGATATGTCATCGGTGAGTTTTTATTTAACTGTATGCATATACAGTCAAATCCACTCTAGACGAGAAATTTCCTACGTCAAAAAGAAATCCTGTCCGACAAAAAATGCCCCCCAGCGATGAAATGCAGTTGACGGTTATCTTTTAAGTTGTACGATGACCTACAACTTCGGCGAAGGCTGAACGGTCCACTCACAAAAAACGTTGCTACCAGGGTGTTCGAATAATGAATCCACAAGAACTGAAGTCCATCCTCTCTGCCGGCCTGCTGTCGTTCCCGGTCACCGATTTCAATGCTCAGGGCGATTTCAACCGCGCGGGCTACATCAAACGCCTGGAGTGGCTGGCCCCGTACGGTGCTTCGGCCCTGTTCGCCGCCGGTGGCACCGGTGAATTCTTCTCCCTGGCTGCCAGCGAATATTCGGAAATCATCAAGACTGCCGTCGATACCTGCGCCAGCAGCGTGCCGATCCTCGCCGGTGTCGGTGGTTCGACCCGCCAGGCCATCGAATACGCTCAGGAAGCTGAGCGTTTGGGCGCCAAAGGCCTGTTGTTGCTGCCGCACTACCTGACCGAAGCCAGCCAGGACGGCGTCGCCGCCCACGTTGAAGCGGTGTGCAAATCGGTGAACATCGGTGTGGTGGTCTACAACCGCAACGTCTGCCGCCTGACCGCGCCGCTGCTGGAGCGTCTGGCCGAACGCTGCCCGAACCTGATCGGCTACAAGGACGGTCTGGGTGATATCGAGCTGATGGTGTCGATCCGTCGTCGCCTCGGCGATCGCTTCAGCTACCTCGGTGGTCTGCCGACCGCAGAAGTCTATGCCGCTGCCTACAAGGCCCTGGGCGTGCCGGTCTACTCGTCGGCGGTGTTCAACTTCATCCCGAAAACCGCGATGGATTTCTACCACGCGATTGCCCGCGAAGATCACGCCACCGTCGGCAAGATCATCGACGACTTCTTCCTGCCATACCTGGACATCCGCAACCGCAAGGCCGGCTACGCCGTGAGCATCGTCAAGGCAGGCGCCAAGATCGCCGGCTATGACGCAGGCCCGGTGCGGGCGCCGCTGACCGACCTGACCCGCGAAGAGTACGAAATGCTCGCCGCGCTGATCGACAAGCAAGGTGCGCAGTAACCCAACCCTATAAACAAGGCCGCTGAGCGATCAGCGGCCTTTTGCGTCAGGAGAATGATTCGTGACCAAGCGCTATGACAACTACATCAACGGTGAATGGGTCGCCGGCAACGATTACTCGGTCAACATCAACCCGTCCGAGCTGAGCGACACCATCGGCGATTACGCCAAGGCTGACCTTGCTCAGGTCAACGCCGCTATCGACGCCGCGCGCGCCGCGTTCCCGGCGTGGTCGACTTCGGGGATTCAGGCCCGTCATGACTCGCTGGACAAAGTCGGCACCGAAATTCTCGCCCGTCGTGAAGAACTCGGCACCCTGCTGGCCCGGGAAGAGGGCAAGACCCTGCCGGAAGCTATCGGTGAAGTGACCCGCGCCGGCAACATCTTCAAGTTCTTCGCGGGTGAATGCCTGCGTCTTTCCGGCGACTACGTGCCGTCGGTGCGTCCGGGCGTCAACGTTGAAGTGACCCGCGAAGCCCTCGGCGTGGTCGGCCTGATCACCCCGTGGAACTTCCCGATTGCCATCCCGTCTTGGAAAATCGCCCCGGCCCTGGCCTACGGCAACTGCGTAGTGTTGAAACCGGCGGATCTGGTGCCGGGTTGCGCCTGGGCACTGGCCGAAATCATCTCCCGCGCAGGCTTCCCGGCCGGTGTGTTCAACCTGGTGATGGGCAGCGGTCGCGTGGTGGGGGAAGCGCTGGTCAACAGCCCGAAGGTCGACGGCATCAGCTTCACCGGCTCTGTCGGTGTGGGCCGTCAGATCGCCGTCAACTGCGTGTCGCGCCAGGCCAAGGTTCAGCTGGAGATGGGCGGCAAGAACCCGCAGATCATTCTCGACGACGCCGACCTCAAGCAAGCGGTCGAGCTGTCGGTGCAGAGCGCTTTCTACTCCACCGGCCAGCGTTGCACGGCATCGAGCCGACTGATCGTCACCGCCGGGATTCACGACAAGTTCGTCGATGCCATGGCCGAGCGCATGAAGTCGATCAAGGTCGGTCACGCGCTGAAGGCCGGCACCGACATCGGCCCGGTGGTCTCGCAGGCACAACTTGAGCAGGACCTGAAATACATCGACATCGGCCAGTCCGAAGGTGCGCGCGTGGTCAGCGGCGGTGGTCTTGTGACTTGCGACACCGAGGGCTACTTCCTCGCGCCGACCCTGTTTGCCGACAGCGAAGCGTCGATGCGCATCAGCCGCGAAGAGATCTTTGGCCCGGTGGCCAACATCGTCCGCGTGGCCGATTACGAGGCGGCACTGGCCATGGCCAACGACACTGAATTCGGTCTGTCGGCGGGTATCGCCACCACGTCGCTGAAGTACGCCAACCACTTCAAGCGTCATTCGCAGGCCGGGATGGTGATGGTCAACCTGCCGACCGCCGGTGTCGATTACCACGTTCCGTTCGGTGGCCGTAAGGGTTCATCCTATGGCTCACGTGAGCAAGGCCGCTATGCGCAGGAGTTCTACACGGTCGTGAAGACCAGCTACATCGGTTCCTGACAGACGCACTATCTGTGGGAGCTGGCTTGCCAGCGAAAGCATCACCTCGGTGTGACAGACATTCCGGGGCGCCTGCATCGCGGGCAAGCCCGGCTCCCACAACGCAAGACCAAAGAAGATTCACCCGCGCATAAAAATAATCAGTGGGAGTACATCTACATGCAATCGTCCAAGCCGACTCACGTCCGCTATTTGATCCTGCTCATGCTGTTTCTGGTGACCACGATCAACTACGCCGACCGCGCCACCATCGCGATCGCCGGCTCCAGTCTGCAAAAAGACCTCGGCATCGACGCGGTCACCCTCGGCTACATCTTCTCTGCATTCGGTTGGGCCTACGTGGCCGGGCAAATTCCCGGTGGCTGGCTGCTCGATCGCTTCGGCTCGAAAAAAGTCTATGCCCTGAGCATCTTCACCTGGTCGCTGTTCACCGTGCTGCAAGGCTTCGTCGGTGAGTTCGGCATGTCCACGGCCGTTGTGGCGCTGTTCATGTTGCGCTTCCTCGTGGGGTTGGCCGAGGCGCCTTCGTTCCCCGGCAACGCGCGCATTGTGGCGGCCTGGTTCCCGACCGCGGAACGCGGCACCGCTTCGGCAATCTTCAACTCGGCGCAGTACTTTGCGACGGTGTTGTTCGCGCCGCTGATGGGCTGGATCGTGTTCACCTTCGGCTGGGAGCATGTGTTCATCGTCATGGGCCTGCTCGGCATCGTGTTCTCGCTGGTCTGGCTCAAGATTATCCACAGCCCGCGCCAGCACCCGATGGCCAACGAAGCGGAAGTGAAGTTCATCGCCGACAACGGCGGCATGGTCGACATGGATCAGAAGCAAGGCAAAAAGGCTGACGGCCCGAAATGGGATTACATCCGCCAGTTGCTGACCAATCGCATGATGCTTGGCGTTTACCTGGGCCAGTACTGCATCAACGGCATTACCTATTTCTTCCTGACCTGGTTCCCGGTGTACCTGGTGCAAGAGCGCGGCATGACCATCCTCAAGGCCGGTTTCATTGCCTCGTTGCCGGCGATCTGCGGTTTTATCGGCGGTGTTCTCGGCGGGGTGATTTCCGATTACCTGCTGCGCAAGGGCCACTCGCTGACCTTCGCCCGCAAGGCGCCGATCATTGCCGGTCTGCTGGTGTCGAGCAGCATCGTGGCCTGCAACTATGTCGACGTTGAATGGATGGTAGTCGGCTTCATGGCCCTCGCGTTCTTCGGCAAAGGCGTCGGCGCGCTGGGCTGGGCGGTGGTGTCCGACACCTCGCCGAAACAGATCGCCGGTCTGAGCGGTGGCCTGTTCAACACCTTTGGCAACATCGCGTCGATCACCACCCCGATCGTCATCGGCTACATCATCAGCTCCACCGGTTCGTTCAAGTGGGCGCTGGTGTTTGTCGGCGCCAACGCGCTGGTGGCGGTGTTCAGCTATCTGGTGATCGTCGGCCCGATCAAGCGTGTGGTACTCAAAGAGCCGCCAACCAGTGGCGGTTCCGAAATCACCGGTAAATTGTCTCAAGCGCATTCCTGAGGAGCGGCGTCATGCAGCTGATTGAACATTCCGACTCGCCGCGCTACATCCGCCTGCACGAGCGGGACAACGTAGTGGTCGTGGTCAATGACCAGGGCGTTCCGGCCGGCACCGCTTTCGCCGATGGCCTGGTGACGGTGGATTTCGTGCCGCAGAGTCACAAGGTCAGCCTGGTGGACATCCCCGAGGGCGGCACGGTGATTCGTTACGGCCAGATCATTGGCTACGCGTTGCAGCCGATTCCCCGTGGCAGTTGGGTCAAGGAAGATCAATTGCGCATGCCGACCGCGCCGCCGCTGGACAGCCTTCCGCTGTCCACCGATGTGCCGGCCGCCCAGGCGCCGCTGGAAGGCTTCACATTCGAGGGGTATCGCAATGCCGACGGCACCGTCGGCACGCGCAACATCCTCGGGATCACCACCACCGTGCAGTGCGTCACCGGGGTACTGGATCACGCGGTCAGACGCATCAAGGATGAACTGTTGCCGAAGTATCCACATGTCGATGACGTGGTGGCGCTGACCCACAGTTACGGTTGCGGCGTGGCGATCACGGCCACCGACGCCTACATCCCGATCCGTACCGTGCGCAATCTGGCGCGCAACCCGAACCTCGGTGGCGAGGCGCTGGTGATCAGCCTGGGCTGCGAGAAACTGCAGGCCGGTCAGGTCATGCACGAAGACGATGCGTCGGTGGATCTGAGCGAGCCTTGGCTGTATCGCTTGCAGGATTCCAGTCACGGTTTCACCGAGATGATCGAACAGATCATGCAACTGGCCGAAACCCGCTTGAAGAAACTCGACCAGCGCCGCCGGGAAACCGTGCCGGCGTCCGAGCTGATCCTCGGCATGCAATGCGGCGGCAGCGATGCGTTTTCCGGGATCACCGCCAACCCGGCGCTGGGTTACGCCTCCGACTTGCTGCTGCGGGCGGGGGCGACGGTGATGTTTTCCGAAGTCACCGAAGTGCGCGACGCGATTTACCTGCTGACCTCACGGGCGCAGAGCAAAACCGTTGCCGAGGAACTGGTGCGCGAGATGGACTGGTACGACCGATACCTGGCCAAGGGCGAGGCGGATCGCAGCGCCAACACCACGCCGGGCAACAAGAAGGGCGGGTTGTCGAACATTGTCGAGAAGTCGTTGGGCTCGATCGTGAAGTCCGGCAGCAGTGCGATCAGCGGCGTGCTCGGCCCGGGGGAACGCTTCAAGCAGAAGGGGTTGGTTTTCTGTGCGACGCCGGCGAGTGATTTTGTCTGCGGCACGTTGCAACTGGCGGCGGGGATGAACCTGCATGTGTTCACCACCGGACGTGGTACGCCTTATGGTCTGGCCATGGCGCCGGTGGTGAAGGTTTCGACCCGTACCGAACTGGCGCAGCGCTGGCCGGATCTGATCGACATCGATGCCGGGCGGATTGCTACCGGACGCGCGTCCATCGAAGAGTTGGGCTGGGAGCTGTTCCACTACTACCTGGATGTGGCGAGCGGCAAGCAGCAGACGTGGGCGGAGAAGCACAAGCTGCATAACGACATTACGTTGTTCAATCCGGCGCCGATCACTTGATCTGCTTGAGGGGTGTTGATCGTTCCCACGCTCCGCGTGGGAATGCAGCCCGGGACGCTCCGCGTCCCAACAGCGTGACGCGGAGCGTCACAGGAGACGTTACCACGCAGAGCGTGGGAACGATCAGGGTGAAAGTGGCTTATCATTGGCCCCCTGACGACGCTCACCTCCAAGGCTCCCCGGCATGCTGGCTATCTTCCTCGAAACCTTGAACATCACCGCGCCGGTGTTTGCCATGCTGTTTCTCGGTGTGCTGCTCAAGCGCATCGACTGGATCAACGACAACTTCATCCACACGGCTTCGTCATTGGTGTTCAACGTCACCATGCCGGCGCTGCTGTTTCTCGGCATCCTGCATGCCGACCTGCACGCCGCGCTGCAACCGGCGCTGCTGATCTATTTCGCACTGGCCACGCTGGTCAGTTTTGCCGTGGCCTGGGGCTGGGCGATTTTTCGCTGTCCGCGCGAAGATCGTGGCATCTACACCCAAGGCGCGTTTCGCGGCAACAACGGGGTGATCGGCCTGGCGCTGGCGGCGAGCATGTACGGCGACTACGGAATTTCCCTCGGGGCGATTCTCGCGGCGCTGGTGATCCTGTTCTACAACACCCTGTCGACCATCGTGCTGGCGGTGTACAGCCCGGTGATCAAGTCCGATCCGTGGAGCATCTGCAAAAGCGTGGTCAGCAATCCGCTGATCATCAGCGTGATCGCAGCGGCACCGTTCGCTTATTTCAAGATCGGTCTGCCGGGCTGGCTGGAAACCTCCGGTCAGTACCTGGCGCAGACCACGCTGCCGCTGGCCCTGATCTGCATCGGCGGTACGCTGTCGCTGGCGGCGCTGCGCAAGAGCGGCAACATGGCGCTCAGTTCGAGTCTGGTGAAGATGATCGGCCTGCCGGTGATCGCCACGCTGGGTGCATGGCTGTGGGGCTTTCGCGGGGCGGAGCTGGGGATTCTGTTTCTGTACTTCGGCAGCCCGACCGCCGCCGCCAGTTTCGTCATGGCCCGTGCCGCGCAGGGCAACCATGAACTGGCGGCGGCGATCATCGTGCTGACCACGTTGATGGCGGCGATCACCACCAACATCGGGATCTTCTTCTTGCAGTGGGGCGGGTGGATCTAGCCCGAGACCGGGCTTGATCTTTCGGGCCTCTTCGCGAACAGGCCCGTCAATCAGGGTTTCTGGTAGGTATCGATCACTTCCTGCGCCGCGCGGAACGCATCGATTGCCGCCGGCACGCCGGCGTACACCGCGCAATGCAGCAGCGCTTCGCGGATCTCATCGACCGTGCAGCCGTTGTTCAGCGCACCACGCACATGCCCCTTCAACTCCTGCGGACACTTCAGCGCGGTCAGTGCGGCAAGAGTGATCAGGCTGCGGGTTTTCAGCGGCAGGCCTTCGCGATTCCACACGCCGCCCCAAGCGTGTTCGTTGACGAAATCCTGCAACGGTTGAGTGAATTCGGTGGCGTTGCCCAGCGCGCGGTCGACAAACGCGTCGCCCATTACCTGACGGCGGACTTCAACCCCGGATTTCTTCGATTCGGTCATGGCACATCCCTCTTGTGGTGTTGGCGGCGCCAGGCGCGTACGGACGTAAAAAACAGAAACGTCAGCAGCGTCGGCAGCACATAAAACAGCATCAACCGTTCAAGCTTGCCGGCCAGTGGCATGCCGGTGGTGAACGACACCACGTGCAGCCCGTAAGCCAGATACAAACCAAGCAGCAAAAGGCCTTCAGCCCGAGTCACGCGATAACCGGAATAGAACACCGGCAGGCACAGCGCCGCGACGCCGAGCATCACCGGCAGGTCGAAATCCAGTGCGTTCGGCGAGACCGACAGCGGCGTCGGCGCGATCAGTGCGGTGAGGCCCAGCACCCCAAGCAGATTGAACAGGTTGGCACCGATCACGTTGCCCACGGCAATGTCCCGCTGGCCGCGCAGCGCGGCGATCAGTGAGGTGGCGAGCTCCGGCAGCGAGGTGCCGACCGCGACCACGGTCAGACCGATCACCCGTTCGGAGAATCCCAGGTCGGTGGCCACGACCACGGCCGCACCCAGCAGCAGGTGCCCGGCGAACACCAGCATGCCCAGACCGCCGACAATCATCAGCAGGCTGGTAAACCACGGCGCCTGCGGATCGTGCGGTTGATCGGAATGCGGTCGGGTCGAGTGCCGCGACTGGCGCAGCAACAACCCGAGGTAAAGCCCCAGGGCGCCAAGCAGCAGTAGGCCGTCGAGGCGCCCGAGCTCTTCATTCCATGCCAGCACGAACACCAGCAGGCTGGCGCCGATCATCAACGGGATGTCGAGGCGCACCAGTTGCCGCGACACCCGCAGCGGAATGATCAGCGCCGACAGGCCGAGGGTGACAAGAATGTTGAAAATACTGCTGCCGATCACGCTGCTGACGGCGATGTCCGGTGTGTGCGCCTGCACGGCCTGCAGGCTGACGGCCATTTGTGGAGCGCTGCTGCCGAGGGCAACGATGGTCAGGCCGATGATCAACGGTCGTACATGCAGGCGCGCGGCCAGGCGCACGGCTGCGCGCACCATCAGTTCGGCGCCGGCGATCAGCAGGAACAGCCCGCTGAGCAATTCGATCACGCTGATCAGGGGTAAGTCGGTCAATCCGAAAATGGTGGGCGCTCCATCAGTCGTCGAGAGCCTGGACCCGAACACGGGCGGTTCCACTGCGCAGCATACCGAGCTGTTCGGCCGCCGCACGTGAAACATCGATCAGGCGGCCACGGGTGTGCGGGCCGCGGTCGTTGATGCGGACCACGACGGATTCATCGTTTTTCAGGTTGGTGACCTTCACTCGCGTGCCAAACGGCAACTGGCGGTGGGCGGCGGTCAGGGAATTCTGGTTGAACGCTTCGCCGCTGGCGGTGCGTTTACCGTGGTGCTTGGCACCGTAATAGGAGGCGACGCCGGTCTGGTCGTAACCGTGCGGGTCGATGGTGTCGGTGCTGGCGCAACCGGCTAGCAAAGAGAGCAGGGCGCAGGCGCCGAGCAGACGTTTCATTCAAAAGCTCCCAAATAACAATGTGGGAGCGAGCTTGCTCGCGAAGAAGCCGTCACATTCAGCATCAATGTTGAATGTCACGACGCCTTCGCGGGCAAGTCGGAGCGCCGAACCGCCACTCCCACAGGGAATGGAGCCAGGCTTTGGATCTGGCTCCATTGTGGTCAGCCTTCGAGCTTGCTTTTCAGCAGTTCGTTCACTTGCTGCGGGTTGGCCTTGCCTTTGGAGGCTTTCATGGCCTGACCGACGAAGAAGCCGAACATCTTGCCGCGCTTGGCTTCGTCTGCCGCACGGTATTGCTCGACCTGCTCGGCGTTGGCCGCGAGCATTTCGTCCAGTACCGCGGAGATTGCACCGGTGTCGGTGACTTGCTTCAGACCGCGCTTCTCGATGATCTCGTCCGCGCTGCCTTCACCGTTGGCCATCGCTTCGAACACCACCTTGGCGATCTTGCCGGAGATGGTGTTGTCCTTGATGCGCTGCAGCATGCCGCCCAGTTGCTCGGCCGAAACCGGCGAATCCTCGATGTCCAGGTTCTGCTTGTTGAGCAGGCTGCCCAACTCGACCATCACCCAGTTCGCCGCCAGTTTGGCGTCGCCGCCGATGCTGGCGACCTTCTCGAAGTAGTCCGCCTGCTCACGGCTGGTGGCCAGCACGTTGGCGTCGTAGGCCGACAGACCGAACGCAGTCTGGAAGCGCTCGCGTTTCTGCGGTGGCAGTTCCGGCAGGGTGGCGCGCACGTCGTTGAGGAACGAGTCCTCGATGACCACCGGCAGCAGGTCCGGATCGGGGAAGTAACGGTAGTCGTTGGCTTCCTCTTTGCTGCGCATCGGACGGGTCTCGTCCTTGTTCGGATCGTACAGACGGGTCTGCTGGATCACTTTGCCGCCGTCTTCGATCAGGTCGATCTGACGCTGGATTTCGGAGTTGATTGCCTTCTCGATGAAGCGGAACGAGTTGACGTTCTTGATCTCGCAGCGGGTGCCGAATTCAACCTGGCCTTTGGGACGCACCGACACGTTGCAGTCGCAACGCAGCGAGCCTTCGGCCATGTTGCCGTCGCAGATGCCCAGGTAACGCACCAGCGCGTGGATCGCCTTGACGTAGGCCACGGCTTCCTTGGCGCTGCGCATGTCAGGTTCGGACACGATTTCCAGCAGCGGCGTGCCGGCACGGTTCAGGTCGATGCCGGTGGCACCGCTGAATTCTTCGTGCAGGCTCTTGCCGGCGTCTTCTTCCAGGTGCGCGCGGGTGATGCCGACGCGTTTGACCGTGCCGTCTTCCAGGGCGATGTCCAGGTGGCCCTTGCCGACAATCGGCAATTCCATCTGGCTGATCTGGTAGCCCTTCGGCAGATCCGGGTAGAAGTAGTTTTTACGGGCGAACACGTTGCGCTGGCCGATCTCGGCGTCAATCGCCAGACCGAACATCACCGCCATGCGCACGGCTTCCTGGTTCAGTACCGGCAGGGTGCCGGGCATGCCCAGGTCGATCAGGCTGGCCTGGGTGTTCGGCTCGGAACCGAAAGTGGTGGAACTACCGGAAAAGATTTTCGACCGGGTGGTGAGCTGGGTGTGAATCTCCAGCCCGATCACGACTTCCCATTGCATGTGTGTCTCCTCAGAAGCCGGTTGGGGTGCGGGTGTGCCAGTCAGTGTTCAGCTGATACTGGTGCGCAACGTTGAGCAAGCGGCCTTCCTGGAAATACGGAGCGAGCAGTTGCACGCCGACCGGCAGACCATCGACAAAACCGGCCGGCATCGACAGGCCCGGCAGGCCCGCGAGGTTAGCGGTGATGGTGTAGACGTCTTCCAGGTAGGCAGCGACCGGGTCGCTGTTCTTGGCGCCGAGTTTCCAGGCCGGGTTTGGCGTGGTCGGGCCGAGGATGATGTCGACTTCGTTAAATGCGCTCATGAAGTCGTTCTTCACCAGGCGACGGATCTTCTGCGCTTTCAGGTAGTAGGCGTCGTAGTAACCGGCGGACAGCGCGTAGGCACCGACCATGATCCGGCGCTGGACTTCAGCCCCGAAGCCTTCGCCACGCGAGCGCTTGTACAGGTCTTCCAGGTTCTTCGGGTCTTCGCAGCGGTGGCCGAAGCGCACGCCGTCGAAACGCGACAGGTTGGAGGACGCTTCTGCCGGGGCGATCACGTAGTACGCAGGAATCGCGTGCTGCATGTTCGGCAGGCTGATTTCCTTGATCACGGCACCGAGCTTCTGCAGCTCTTTGATGCTGTTCTGGATCAGGTCGGCGATGCGCGGGTCGAGACCGGCGCCGAAGTATTCCTTCGGCACACCGATGCGCAGCCCTTGCAGCGAACCGTTCAGGCCGGCGGTGTAGTCCGGCACTGGCTCATCGATGCTGGTGGAGTCGTTCGGATCGAAGCCGGCCATACCTTGCAACAAAATCGCGCAGTCTTCGGCGGTGCGAGCCAATGGGCCGCCCTGATCGAGGCTGGAGGCGTAAGCAATCATGCCCCAGCGCGACACCCGACCGTAGGTCGGTTTCAGGCCGGTGAGGTTGGTGAAGGCAGCCGGTTGGCGGATCGAACCGCCGGTGTCGGTGGCCGTGGCAGCCGGTAGCAGACGAGCGGCAACTGCTGCCGCCGAACCACCGGACGAACCGCCCGGCACGTGTTCCAGGTTCCACGGGTTTTTCACCGCGCCGTACCAGCTCGACTCGTTGGCCGAACCCATGGCGAATTCGTCCATGTTGGTCTTGCCCAGAGTCACGGTGCCGGCGGCGGCCAGCTTCGACACCACGGTGGCGTCGTACGGGGCCTTGAAGTTGTCGAGCATCCTCGAACCGCAACTGGTGCGGATGCCCTGGGTGCAGAACAGGTCTTTGTGGGCGATCGGCGCACCGAGCAGCGCGCCGCTCTCACCATTGGCCCGGCGCACGTCGGCGGCTTTGGCCTGCTCGAGGGCCAGCTCTTCGGTGAGGCTGATGAAACTGTTGAGCTGCGGATCGAGCTGGGTAATGCGCGCCAGCAGGACTTTGGTCAGTTCTTCGGAAGAAAACTTTTTATCGGCGAGACCGCGGGCGATCTCGGCCAGAGTCAATTGATGCATTGCAGGCTCTTTCCCTTTAGTCGATGACTTTCGGAACCAGGTACAGGCCGTTTTCGACCGCTGGTGCGATGGACTGATAAGCCTCGCGGTTATTGCTTTCGGTCACGACGTCGGCGCGCAGGCGCTGACTGGCTTCCAGCGGGTGGGCCAGCGGCTCGATACCGTCGGTATCGACCGCCTGCATTTCGTCGACCAGCCCGAGAATGCTGTTGAGGGCCGAAGTGATATGTGGAAGATCGGCGTCATTAAGGCCAAGGCTGGCCAGATGAGCGATTTTTTCCACGTCGGAGCGTTCTAGCGCCATCGGGTTTCTCCAGTGGAAAACAGGACGGACGGCGTCCGTGTGTTAGATTGTCGGAACACTACCGCACTTCTACGGTCATAAGGCCGCGATTGTGGGGCTTGGTGCACAGAAAAGCGGCCAATTTAACATATTGGCGCCTTGCCCAAAATCCCTGTCGTTGTTAGAGTTTGCCGCACTTTTTTACCCACGCGTTGCCTAGGGTCCCTTTCCCATGTTCAAGAAACTGCGTGGCATGTTTTCCAGCGATCTTTCCATTGACCTGGGCACTGCCAACACCCTTATTTACGTGCGCGAGCGCGGCATCGTCCTGAATGAGCCATCGGTTGTGGCCATTCGGACACACGGTAACCAGAAAAGTGTCGTCGCTGTCGGCACCGAGGCCAAGCGCATGCTCGGTCGTACGCCGGGCAACATTGCTGCCATTCGTCCGATGAAGGACGGCGTGATCGCCGACTTCAGCGTCTGCGAAAAGATGCTGCAATACTTTATCAACAAGGTTCACGAAAACAGCTTTCTGCAGCCCAGCCCTCGTGTGCTGATCTGCGTTCCATGCAAGTCCACCCAGGTTGAGCGTCGTGCCATCCGCGAATCGGCCCTTGGCGCCGGTGCCCGTGAAGTGTTCCTGATCGAAGAACCAATGGCCGCTGCAATCGGTGCCGGCCTGCCGGTTGAAGAAGCTCGCGGTTCGATGGTCGTGGATATCGGTGGTGGTACTACCGAAATCGCGCTGATCTCCCTGAACGGTGTGGTCTATGCCGAATCCGTACGCGTTGGCGGAGACCGCTTCGACGAAGCGATCATCACCTACGTGCGCCGCAACTACGGCAGCCTGATCGGCGAATCCACCGCCGAGCGCATCAAGCAGGAAATCGGCACAGCCTACCCGGGCGGCGAAGTTCGCGAAGTCGACGTTCGCGGTCGCAACCTGGCCGAAGGCGTTCCACGCGCATTCACCCTGAACTCCAACGAAGTGCTGGAAGCTCTGCAAGAGTCCCTGGCAACTATCGTTCAGGCCGTGAAAAGTGCTCTTGAGCAATCGCCGCCGGAACTGGCTTCCGACATCGCCGAGCGTGGCCTGGTGCTGACCGGTGGTGGCGCGCTGCTGCGTGACCTCGACAAGCTGCTGGCCCAGGAAACCGGTCTGCCGGTGATCGTTGCCGAAGATCCGCTGACCTGCGTCGCTCGCGGCGGTGGCCGTGCATTGGAAATGATGGACAAGCACACCATGGACCTGCTCTCCAGCGAATAATCGCCGGGTGCAATACGTGGGTGAGCGCGCAGGCAGCACTTTGCAGTGCTGCCTGTTGGCGTTTATCTTCTGTCAGTCTTCATCCAGGCCGGTTTGATGCCGTATGAATAAACAGAACATTTGCCTGGGAGGAGCGGCTTATTAAACCGCTTTTCGCCAAGGGCCCCTCACTGGGCGTGCGCTTGTTGGTGCTGGCCGTGCTATCGGTCGCGCTGATGGTCGTTGACGCGCGTTTCAGCCTGCTTAAACCCGTACGCAGCCAGGCCTCGCTGGTGCTGATGGACGCCTACTGGATTACTGACCTGCCCGGACGGTTGTGGGAAGGTATCGCCAGCCAGTTTGGCAGTCGCACCGAGCTCGTCGCCGAAAACGAAAAACTCAAGTCGGAGAACCTGCTGTTGCAGGGGCGCATGCAGAAGCTTGCCGCCCTCACCGAGCAGAACGTCCGTCTGCGCGAGTTGCTCAATTCCTCCGCGCTGGTCAACGAGAAGGTCGAAGTGGCCGAGCTGATCGGCATGGACCCCAACCCTTTCACCCATCGCATCATCATCAATAAAGGTGAGCGTGATGGCGTGGTGCTCGGTCAGCCGGTGCTCGATGCTCGCGGTCTGATGGGGCAGGTGGTCGAGCTGATGCCGTACACCTCCCGCGTATTGTTGCTGACCGACTCGACTCATAGCATTCCTGTGCAGGTGAACCGTAATGGTCTGCGGGCGATCGCCAGTGGGACGGGCAACCCGGAGCGCCTTGAGTTGCGCCATGTTGCCGATACTGCCGATATCAAGGAAGGGGATCTGTTGGTCAGCTCCGGCCTGGGTCAGCGTTTTCCGGCCGGTTATCCGGTGGCAACGGTCAAGGAAGTCATCCACGACTCCGGCCAGCCTTTCGCCATTGTTCGCGCTGTGCCGACCGCCGCACTGAACCGCAGCCGTTACCTGCTGCTGGTATTCAGTGACAACCGCACCGCCGAAGAACGTGCCAATGATGCCGCGCAGGCGCAGGAAAACCTTGATGCCTTCGGTGGCGGTCCGGTGATTCCAGCCACAGTGCCGAAAATCGTCACACCGCCTGCCGCAGCCGCAGCAGCAACCCCTGCCACGGCGACACCGGCTGCGCCTGCCGCCAGCACCACGCCGGTCAAACCCGCTGCAAGCAAACCGCCTGCAGCTACACCAGCGGCCAGCAAACCACCGGCAAGTCAACCGGCGGCTCGACCCGCGGCCAAACCGCCAGTCACTGCGCCGGCTACCACCGGGAGGCAAGAATAATGGTCGGGGCTACCGCATCGCGGAACGGCTGGATTGTCTGGCTGACGTTTATTGTCGGCATACTGCTCAGTGTGTCGCCACTGCCCATTTTCATGGAAATCCTGCGCCCGCTGTGGCTGGCCTTGCTCCTGACTTTCTGGGCTTTGTATCTGCCGCACACCGTCGGCATGGTCACGGCTTTCTGCCTGGGACTGGCCGAGGACGTGCTGCAGGGCGACCTGCTCGGTCAGAATGCCTTGATCCTGACCCTGATCACATTCCTGGTGCTTTCATTGCAGCAACGTCTGCGAATGTTCCCGATGTGGCAGCAAAGCCTGGTGATTCTGGTGATCTTCGGCCTTGCCCAGCTGGTACAGCTTTGGCTCAGTGCCTTGACCGGCAACCGTCAGCCGACTCTCGCGCTGGTCCTGCCGGCACTGGTCAGTGCCTTGCTCTGGCCATGGGTCAGCTTCGCTCTGCGTGGATTGCGCCGTCGCTACAAAATCAACTGATCGCTCAGGCATTTGCCCGTACCAGTGCTTGCCTCGCAAATGAAGAGCTTTTTGAGCGAGTGGCTGTTGTTGCCAGACAAGGCGCCGTGACGAGTCATAGCGTGCTATGGCGAGGAGCGGCAACGCAGTAGGCAACACCAGACGCCGACCAAAGGGAACAGCATTTGCGAGGCCGGGCACCAAACAGGGAGATGTCTTGATGAAGCCGCTTTACCTCGCCTCAGGATCGCCGCGTCGGCGTGAATTGCTCACGCAGATCGGCATCCCGTTTACCGCCATCAGCGCGGATATCGATGAAACCCCTCTAGCCCATGAATCCCCATCGGCCTACGTCGAGCGCCTGGCGCGCGGCAAGGCCGAAGCCGGGCGGCGCACGGTCGTTTCCGATGTGGCGTTTTGCGTACTGGGCGCCGACACCGCCGTGGTGCTGGACGGCAAAATTCTTGGCAAACCGGTGGACGAAGCCGATGCATGCGCCATGCTGATGATGCTGTCCGGAAAGGAGCACGAGGTGCTGACGGCGATTGCCGTGCTCGACGGCGAGCGCTGCGAGTCGCGTGTGGTGCGCAGTCTGGTGCGGTTCCGGTCGATCAGCCGCGAAGAAGCCGCCGCCTACTGGGCCAGCGGCGAGCCTCGGGACAAGGCGGGTGGCTACGGCATTCAGGGGCTCGGCGCGGTGTTCGTTGCCGGCCTCAATGGCAGTTACTCGGCGGTCGTCGGCTTGCCGGTGTGCGAAAGCGCAGAACTGCTCGGCCATTTCGGCATACCCTGTTGGCAAACCCTGAACGCGCAATGAGCGTCGAACGGAAAAGATGCGGCCATAATCGTGAACATGCCTGAACGAGACCCTGCCATGAGTGAAGAGATTCTGATCAACATCACGCCGATGGAATCGCGCGTGGCGGTGGTCGAAAACGGTGTGCTGCAAGAAGTGCACGTCGAGCGTACGCAAAAACGCGGGATCGTTGGCAACATCTATAAAGGCAAGGTGGTGCGCGTCCTGCCGGGCATGCAGGCGGCATTCGTCGACATCGGTCTGGATCGCGCAGCTTTCATTCACGCCTCGGAAATTTCCCTGCGCGAAGGCCCGGCGGTGGAAAGCATCAGCGCCCTTGTGCACGAAGGCCAGAGCCTGGTGGTTCAAGTCACCAAGGATCCGATCGGTTCCAAAGGCGCGCGGCTGACCACGCAACTGTCGATTCCGTCGCGCTATCTGGTGTACATGCCGCGCACCGCCCACGTCGGCATTTCCCTGAAAATTGAAGACGAAGCCGAGCGCGAACGTCTCAAACAGGTGGTCAGCGATTGCGTGGCCAAAGAAGGCATCAAGGAGGCCGGCGGCTTCATTCTGCGCACTGCCGCCGAAGGTGCCGGGGCCGATGAGATCCTGATGGACATCCGCTACCTGCGCCGCCTCTGGGATCAGATCAACGAACAGATCAAGACCATCGGCGCACCGAGCGTCATCTACGAAGACCTCGGCCTGGCGCTGCGCACCCTGCGCGATCTGGTCAGCCCGAAGATCGAGAAGATCCGCATCGACTCCCGGGAAACCTTCCAGAAGACCACGCAGTTCGTTGCCGAACTGATGCCGGAAATCGCCGATCGTCTGGAGCACTACCCGGGTGAACGGCCGATCTTCGATCTTTATGGCGTCGAGGATGAAATCCAGAAAGCCCTGGAGCGCAAGGTGCCGCTGAAGTCCGGTGGCTATCTGGTGATCGACCCGGCGGAAGCCATGACCACCATCGATGTGAACACCGGGGCGTTTGTCGGTCATCGCAACCTCGAAGAGACCATCTTCAAGACCAACCTCGAAGCCGCGACCGCGATCGCCCGGCAGATGCGCCTGCGCAACCTGGGCGGGATCATCATCATCGACTTCATCGACATGGAAGATGAAGAGCATCAGCGTCAGGTGCTGCGTACTCTGGAGAAACAGCTGGAGCGCGATCACGCCAAGACCAACATCATCGGTATCACCGAGTTGGGTTTGGTGCAGATGACGCGCAAGCGCACCCGCGAAAGTCTCGAGCAAGTGCTGTGCGAACCGTGCAGCAGCTGTCAGGGCCGGGGCAAGCTGAAAACCCCGGAAACCATTTGCTACGAGATTTTCCGCGAGATCCTGCGTGAAGCCCGGGCCTATCAGGCCGAGGGTTATCGGGTGCTGGCGAACCAGAAAGTGGTGGATCGCCTGCTCGATGAAGAGTCCGGTAACGTGGCCGAGCTTGAAGGTTTCATCGGGCGCACCATACGCTTTCAGGTGGAAACCATGTATTCCCAGGAACAATATGACGTGGTGCTGCTCTGAATCCCTGCGTCACCCTTTTCCTGAAACGGCTGGCCTCAGCTTTTTGCAGTATTTTTGCCATGGGAGCCAACTGACATGGAACGTCTGACACGCATTTTGGCCGCACTGACCCGCTGGGGTCTGGGCCTGTGCGCGTTGGTTCTGGTATTGATGGCGTTGTACGTCAGTCTCGGCCGGGAACTCACGCCGCTGGTGGCCGAATACCGCGCGGATATCGAAGACAAGGCCAGTGCTGCCCTGGGCATGCCGCTGCAGATCGGCGAGCTGGAAGGCAACTGGAGCGGATTTGCGCCGATCCTGCTGGCTCATGACGTGATGGTCGGCAGCGGCGCCAACGCCTTGCGCCTGGATCGGGTGCGTGCGGTGCCGGATCTGTGGGCCAGTCTGCTGGCTCGCGAAGTGCGAATCGCCCACCTTGAACTCAATGGCCTGAAGATCAGCCTCAAGGAAGGCGAAGACGGAAAGTGGGCGCTGGAAGGCCTGCCGGTGCAGCAGGATCAGCCCATGGATCCCGAGCAACTGTTCAACCGCATGCAAATGATTCAGCAACTGTCGGTGCTCGACAGCCAGGTGACCTTGCAGCCGCGGGAACAGGCACCGCTGACCTTCACGTATGTCGGCCTCAATCTAAAAACTGGCACCAGCCGCCAGCGCCTCGATGCGCGGTTGACCCTGCCGGACGGCCAGCCCGTGGCGCTGAGCCTGCGCACGCGGATTCGTGCGAACAACTGGCAGAACAGCGAAGTGGAAGGTTATGTCAGCCTGCCGCAGAGCGACTGGTCGAAATGGCTGCCCGAGCGCCTGACCCAACAATGGAATTTCTCCGAGATCAAGGCCGGCGGGGAGCTGTGGGTTAACTGGCGCGAAGGGGCGTTGCAGAGTGCTGCGATCCGTCTCAATTCGCCGCAACTGACCGGCGCCTATGCCGAACGCAAGCCGATCCAGATCAACAATCTGGCGCTCAACGGCTACTTCCAGCGCGGTCCGGAGGGAGCCACTGTCACGCTTGATTCGCTGGCGATGAATTTCGGCGAAACCCGTTGGGAATCGCATGTCCAGATCAAACAGACCGCTGCCACGGACAAGACTGAAGAGCTCTGGCATTTGCAGGCCGACCGGCTCGACCTGACGCCGATCACGCCCTTGCTCAATGCCCTCGGCCCGTTGCCCGAAGGCTTCGCCACCGTGGTCGAGCGCCTGAAAGTGACCGGCGGTCTGCGCAACGTGCTGCTGGATTTCCGGCCGAACGCCACCGACGACAGCAAATTCAGCTTCGCCGCCAACCTTGATCAGGTCGGTTTCGACGCCTATCACGGCGCCCCGGCGGCCCGGAACGTCAGCGGCAGTCTCAGCGGCAACCTCGGCGGCGGCGAGCTGCGCATGGACAGCAAGGATTTCGTCCTGCACCTCGATCCGATTTTTGCCAAGCCGTGGCAATACATTCAGGCCAACGCCCGATTGACCTGGAAGCTCGATAAAGAAGGTTTCACCCTGATCGCCCCCTACCTGAAGGTGCTCGGCGAGGAGGGCAAGATCGCTGGCGACTTCCTGATCCGCCTGCATTTCGATCACAGCCAGGAAGACTACATGGACCTGCGGGTCGGTCTGGTGGACGGCGACGGTCGTTATACCGCCAAGTACCTGCCGCAAGTCCTGAGCCCGGCACTCGACGAATGGCTGCGTACGGCGATTCTCAAGGGCGCAGTGGATCAAGGGTTCTTCCAGTATCAGGGCTCGCTGAACAAGAACGCCGGGGAAGCTGATCGCAGCATCAGTCTGTTCTTCAAGGTGCATGACGCCGAACTGGCGTTCCAGCCGGGCTGGCCGCATGTGAGCAAGGTCGACGGTGACGTGTTCATCGAAGACAGCGGCGTGCGTATTCTCGCCAGCAAGGGCCAGTTGCTCGACACTCAGGTCAGCGATGTCTTCGTCAATATTCCCCATGTGCCGAGCGGCGAGCACAGCCATATGTTCCTCGACGGCACCTTTGCCGGCGGGCTGGGCGATGGCTTGAAGATTCTTCAGGAAGCGCCGATCGGCACCGCCGACACCTTCGCCGGCTGGGAAGGCGAGGGCGATCTGCAAGGTACGCTCAAGCTCGATGTGCCGTTGGCCAAGGGCGATCAGCCGAAAATCCTCGTCGATTTCAAAACTGCCAATGCGCAATTGAAACTGGCGGAGCCGAAGCTCGAACTGAGCCAGCTCAAGGGTGATTTCCGCTTCGACAGCGCCAAGGGCCTGAGCGGGCAGAACATCAGTGCCCGGGCCTTCGACAAACCGGTCACCGCGCAAATTTTCGCCGACGGCGGACCCGGCAAACTCAAGACCCGGGTGGCAGCGTCAGGGCAGGTCGAGGTCAAGAAACTCACCGACTGGCTGGGCGTGACTCAGCCGTTGCCGGTGTCCGGGACCCTTCCATATCAGCTGCAGGTGAATCTGGACGGTGCCGACAGCCAATTGATGGTCAGTTCCAGCATGAAGGGTGTGGCGGTGGATTTGCCGGCACCGTTCGGCATGGCCGCCGATGTCGGGCGTGACACGGTGTTCCGCATGACGTTGCAGGGACAGGAGCGGCGTTACTGGGTCAATTACGATCAACTGGCCAACTTCACCTTCGCTGCGCCACCGGACAATTTTGCCGATGGCCGTGGCGAATTGTTCCTCGGCGCCGGCGAAGCGGTGTTGCCGGGTAACAAAGGTTTGCGGATACGCGGCGTGTTGTCCGAGCTGGACGTCAAACCCTGGCAGGATCTGCTGGACAAGTACGCTGGTCAGGATCCAGGCGGCAATGCCAAGCAGTTGCTCAGCAGCGCGGACTTCAAGATCGGCAAACTCACGGCCTTCGGCACCACGCTGGATCAGGCGGCAGTGCAAGTGAATCGCAAGCCTGGCGCCTGGGCTCTGGCCCTCGACAGTCAACAGGCCAAAGGCACGGCCGGCATTCCCGACGCCAAGGGCGCGCCGATTGCGGTGAACCTGCAATACGTGCGGTTGCCGGCGCCGGACCCGACGGTGCAGGCCGACGAAAACGCGCCCGATCCACTGGCTTCGGTCGATCCGAGCAAGATTCCGGCGCTGGATATCACCATCAATCAATTGTTCCTGGGCCAGGACCTGGTCGGTGGCTGGTCGCTCAAGGTTCGGCCGACCGCCAAGGGCATCGCCCTGAACAGCCTTGATCTGGGTCTCAAGGGCATTCTCTTGCAGGGCAGCGGTGGCTGGGAAGGTGCGCCCGGTGCCACGACCAGTTGGTACAAGGGGCGGATCGGCGGCAAGAACCTCGCCGATGTGCTCAAGGGCTGGGGTTTTGCGCCGAGCGTGACCAGCGAAGAATTCCACATGGATGTCGATGGCCGATGGCCGGGTTCGCCGGCGTGGCTGGCGACCAAACGTTTCTCCGGCACCCTCGATGCGTCGTTGAACAAAGGTCAGTTTGTCGAAGTGGAGGGCGGGGCTCAGGCATTGCGCGTATTCGGTCTGCTCAACTTCAACTCCATTGGCCGGCGTTTGCGTCTCGACTTCTCCGATCTGTTCGGCAAAGGCTTGAGCTATGACCGGGTGAAGGGATTGTTGGAGGCGACCAACGGCGTCTATGTCACGAAAGAGCCGATCAAGTTGACCGGCCCTTCGAGCAACCTGGAACTGGATGGCACGCTGGATCTGGTGGGCGACAAAGTGGATGCCAAATTGCTGGTGACGTTGCCGGTGACCAACAACCTGCCGATTGCCGCGCTGATTGTCGGCGCGCCGGCAGTCGGCGGTGCCTTGTTCCTGATCGACAAGCTGATCGGCGATCGCGTGGCGCGCTTCGCCAGCGTCAAATACACCGTCAAAGGGCCTTGGAAAGAGCCGAAAATCACCTTCGACAAGCCTTTTTGAACAGCCACCCTCTGAACCGATGGAGTAGCATGGCCGCATATCTCTTGCGGAGTGCGCCATGTCTTTAGCGGTGATTCAAATGGTCAGCCAAAGCGATGTGCTGGCCAATCTGCGCGATGCCCGACGTTTGCTCGAACAAGCAGCCAGTGCCGGCGCGAAGCTGGCCGTGCTGCCGGAAAATTTCGCGGCCATGGGGCGTCGCGACATCGCCGATATCGGCCGGGCCGAAGCGCTTGGCGATGGCCCGATCCTGCCGTGGTTGAAACAGACCGCCCGCGACCTCAGGTTATGGATTGTGGCCGGCACCTTGCCGTTGCCGCCAATGGGGCAGCCTGAGGCCAAGTCCCATGCCTGCTCGTTGCTGGTGAACGATCAGGGTGAAATCGTTGCCCGCTATGACAAGTTGCACCTGTTCGATGTTGACGTAGCGGACAATCGCGGCCGTTACCGCGAATCCGATGACTATGCTTATGGCAGTGGCGTGGTGGTCGCGGATACGCCGGTCGGGCGATTGGGTCTGACGGTGTGTTACGACCTGCGCTTCCCGGAGCTGTACAGCGAATTGCGCGCTGCCGGGGCTGAACTGATTACCGCACCGTCGGCTTTCACCGCTGTGACGGGGGCGGCGCACTGGGATGTGCTGATCCGCGCGCGGGCCATTGAAACCCAGTGCTATGTGCTGGCGGCCGCTCAGGGCGGAACGCATCCGGGGCCGCGTGAAACCTTTGGCCACGGGGCGATTGTCGATCCGTGGGGGCGCGTGCTGGCGCAACAGGAACGAGGCGAAGCCGTGCTGTTGGCCGAGCGCGACAGCAGTGAACAAGCGTCCATCCGGGCGCGAATGCCGGTGACGGGTCATCGGCGGTTTTTTTCGCAGGGCGCACAGCGACCTGCTTCAGAACACGAATTTAAGGCGTAAAACCTATGAGCGAGTTGTTGTCCTCAGTCAGTGATCACCTGTTGGCGCCCGGCGGCGTGACGATCGAGAGTCTGCAAGGCGTACTCGGTGATCTGGCGGGCCCAGGCATCGATGCGGCCGACCTGTATTTCCAGGGGCAGATTTCCGAGTCCTGGTCGCTGGAAGACGGCATCGTCAAGGAAGGCAGTTTCAACCTCGACCAGGGTGTCGGCGTGCGTGCGCAGTCCGGTGAGAAAACCGGTTTCGCCTACAGTAACGCGATCACCCTCGAAGCCCTCGGCGCAGCGGCCCGTGCGGCCCGTTCGATTTCCCGCGCCGGGCAGAACGGCACGGTGCAGGCGTTCAGCGCCCAGGACGTCGCCCAGCTGTATGCGCCGGATAATCCGCTGGAAGTGCTCAGCCGCGCTGAAAAAGTTGACCTGCTCAAGCGCATCGACGTGGCGACCCGCGCCCTAGACCCGCGTATCCAGCAGGTGAGCGTAAGCATGGCCGGGGTCTGGGAACGTATTCTGGTGGCTTCGACCGACGGTGGCCTGGCTGCCGATGTGCGTCCGCTGGTGCGTTTCAACGTCAGCGTGATCGTCGAGCAGAACGGTCGTCGCGAGCGTGGCGGCCACGGCGGCGGTGGGCGTACCGACTACCGTTATTTCCTCGCCGAAGACCGCGCCATGGGCTATGCCCGTGAAGCGTTGCGTCAGGCGCTGGTGAATCTGGAAGCGATTCCGGCACCCGCCGGCACATTGCCGGTTGTTCTGGGCTCGGGCTGGTCCGGCGTGCTGCTGCACGAAGCGGTGGGTCACGGTCTGGAAGGCGACTTCAACCGCAAGGGCAGTTCGGCCTACAGCGGTCGCATGGGTGAAATGGTTGCCTCGAAACTTTGCACCATCGTCGATGACGGCACGTTGGCCGGTCGTCGCGGTTCCCTGAGCGTCGACGACGAAGGCACCCCGACCGAGTGCACCACGCTGATCGAAAACGGCGTACTCAAGGGCTACATGCAGGACAAGCTCAATGCGCGGCTGATGGGCGTGGCCCGCACCGGTAACGGTCGCCGTGAATCCTACGCGCACCTGCCGATGCCGCGGATGACCAACACATACATGCTCGGCGGCCAGAGCGATCCGGCGGAAATCATCGCCTCGGTGAAGAAGGGTATCTACTGCGCCAACCTCGGCGGCGGTCAAGTCGACATCACCAGCGGCAAGTTCGTGTTCTCCACCAGCGAGGCTTACCTGATCGAGGATGGCAAGATCACCGCACCGGTTAAAGGCGCAACGTTGATCGGCAACGGTCCGGAAGCGATGAGCCGGGTGTCGATGGTCGGTAACGATCTGGCGCTGGACAGCGGTGTGGGGACTTGCGGCAAGGACGGCCAGTCGGTGCCGGTAGGTGTCGGTCAGCCGACGCTGAAGATCGATGCGATCACCGTGGGTGGCACGGGCGCGTAAGAAGGGATGGAGCTTCGGGTGGCGCGCAGTGCGGCCACCCGGTGGCGAATATCAACGCAGACCGCGTTGAGTCTCGTCCAGCTCACGGATGTACTTGAAGATTTTACGGCTCGAGGCAGGAGGCTTGTTATGCGCTACCTCGTGCTGAGCCTGACGGATCAGGGAGCGCAGTTGCTGGCGGTCGGCGTCCGGGTACTCGACGACGAATTTCTCCAGCACGGCATCGTCACCGGCGATCAGGCGGTCACGCCAGCGTTCGAGGTTGTGGAACCGCTCGTTGTACTGACGGGTAGAGGCATCGAGTTGATCGAGCAGCTCAAGGATCGCGGTGGTGTCCTGATCGCGCATGAGTTTGCCGATGAACTGCAAATGCCGTTTACGTGCAATGTGCGCAACGTGTTTGGGCGCATCGGCCAGAGCCCGGCGCAGGGCGTCGGTCAGTGGCAGTTTGGCCAGCCGGTCCGGCTTGAGTGTCGTAAGGCGCTCGCCAAGGTCAACCAGAGCATGCAGCTCGCGTTTGACCTGGGATTTGCTTTTTTCTCCCGTATCGAGGGAGTCGTCGTAAGAATCAACCATGGTGGCAGTCCGCAAAGAAACGCCGCCATGATAACCAGTCGGGGGCCGCTTGTCCGGCCCGGTCGCTCGAAGGCCCCAGCCGAAAGCAGAATTTGAGTGGAGATGAGCATGAGTGCAGTTGAAAGCGTCGGCCCACAGGCATTGCCGGCACTGCAGGAACAGGTCGAGCAGATCATCGCCGAAGCCAAGCGTCAGGGCGCCAGTGCCTGCGAAGTGGCGGTGTCGCTGGAGCAGGGACTGTCCACGTCGGTGCGTCAACGTGAAGTCGAGACGGTCGAGTTCAACCGTGATCAGGGCTTTGGCATCACCTTGTACGTCGGTCAGCGCAAAGGCTCGGCCAGCACCTCCGCCACCGGGCCGGATGCGATTCGCGAGACCGTCGCTGCAGCGCTGGCGATTGCCAAGCACACCTCCGAAGACGAAGCCTCCGGGCTGGCCGATGCCGCGCTGATGGCCAGGGATATTCAGGATTTCGATCTGTTCCACGAATGGGACATCACCCCGGAGCAGGCCATCGAGAAAGCGCTGCTCTGCGAAGCCGCCGCGTTCGATGCCGATGCCCGCATCAAGAATGCCGATGGCACCACGTTGAGCACTCATCAGGGCTGCCGCGTGTACGGCAACAGCCATGGTTTCATCGGTGGTTATGCCTCGACCCGACACAGCCTGAGCTGTGTGATGATCGCCGAGGCCGATGGCCAGATGCAGCGCGATTACTGGTATGACGTGAACCGTCAGGGCAGTTTGCTGACGGATCCGGTGAGCATTGGCCAGCGTGCGGCACAACGGGCGGCGAGCCGTCTGGGCGCGCGTCCGGTACCGACCTGCGAAGTGCCGGTTTTGTTTTCAGCGGAACTGGCAGGTGGATTGTTCGGCAGCTTCCTGTCGGCGATTTCCGGCGGCAGTCTGTACCGCAAATCGTCGTTCCTTGAAGGCACCCTGGGGCATAAGCTGTTCCCGGAATGGCTGACCATCGACGAGCGCCCGCACCTGATGCGTGCCATGGGCAGTGCATCGTACGACGGTGACGGTCTGGCGACCTATGCCAAGCCGTTCGTCGAAAAGGGTGAGTTGGTCTCGTACATCCTCGGCACCTATTCGGGTCGCAAACTCGGCATGCCGAGTACCGCCAACGCCGGCGGCGTGCATAACCTGTTCGTCACTCATGGCGATGAAGACCAGGCGGCCTTGCTGCTGCGTATGGGGCGCGGGTTGCTGGTCACCGAGTTGATGGGCCATGGTCTGAACATGGTGACCGGTGATTACTCGCGCGGTGCGGCGGGTTTCTGGGTCGAGAACGGTGAAATCCAGTTTGCGGTGCAGGAAGTGACCATCGCCGGCAACATGCGCGACATGTTCAAGCAGATCGTCGCCGTTGGTAACGATCTGGAACTGCGGAGCAATATTCGCACCGGCTCGGTGTTGATCGAGAAGATGACTGTGGCGGGTAGCTAAACCCCAGACAGGTACACAAAAGGCGCGCCACCCGACCGGGCGGCGCGCCTTTTTTGTGTCCGCAAGTTTTTCCGGGCTCATGAGGGGAACAAAAAAGCTGCCCTTGTTTTGGTTCTTATTATCATCTAATAATAAATCTCATTATCGGATGAGCCCCGGATCATGAGTTCTGCCTTGCACGAGCAGCCGTACCTTGAAAGCTGGCGCTGGATGAGTCGCCAGATCCGTTGCGCGATGGATCCCGATGAACCTCGTCTGATCGAACACTACCTGGCCGAAGGCCGATATCTGGCCTGTTGCACAGCGACCTCACCCTGGACGGTCGCTGAAACCTCTTTCCGTCTGCTGCTCGATACGGCCACCGACATCGCGCTGCCGTGGCATTGGCGCAGCTTCTGTCTCGATCAAGCCTGGCGCCCGCTGCGTGAAATGGAACGCCTCTCAATGTGCAAATGCCGGCTCAAACGCTGGCAAAGCTACACCTGGCAGCTCGCCACCTGCGAGTTGCAACCCTCGATTCCTCTCATTGAATTAGTCCAAGGATTTAGCGATGACCAAGACACGTATTGAGCGCGACAGCATGGGCGAACTGCAGGTGCCGGTGGACGCTCTCTACGGCGCGCAGACCCAGCGTGCAGTGGATAACTTCCCGATCAGCGGCAAGCCGATGCCGACCCAGTTCATCCGTTCCCTTATTCTGGCGAAAGCGGCCGCCGCCCGCGCCAACGTCGAACTCAACCAGATCAGCGCCGCGCAAGGCAAAGCCATCAGCGATGCCGCTCAAGCACTGCTGGAAGGCGACTTCATGCAGCATTTCCCGGTGGATATCTTCCAGACCGGCTCCGGCACCAGCTCCAACATGAACGCCAACGAAGTGATCGCCACCCTGGCCAGCCGCCTGCTCGAAGAACCGGTGAACCCCAACGATCACGTCAACTGCGGGCAGAGCAGCAACGACATCATCCCGACCACCATCCACGTCAGCGCCGCGTTAGCCCTGCACGAACAATTGCTGCCGGCGCTGCTTCATCTGGTGCAAGTGATCGAGCGCAAGTCCGGGCAAGTCCATCATCACGTCAAGACTGGCCGCACCCACTTGATGGACGCGATGCCGGTGCGCATGAGTCAGGTACTCAACGGTTGGGCACAGCAGCTCAAGGCCAATATCGGTCATCTGCAGGATTTGCTGCCAAGCCTGCAATCTCTGGCCCAGGGCGGCACGGCGGTCGGCACCGGGATCAATGCGCATCCGGAGTTCGCAGCGCGTTTCAGCCGCCAGTTGAGCCTGTTGACCAACGTCCAGTTCACGCCGGGCAAGGATCTGTTCGCCCTGATCGGCTCGCAGGACACCGCCGTAGCTGTGTCGGGTCAGCTCAAGGCTACTGCCGTGTCGCTGATGAAAATCGCCAACGACCTGCGCTGGATGAATTCCGGCCCGCTCGCCGGCCTCGGTGAAATCGAGCTGGAGGGTTTGCAACCGGGGTCGTCGATCATGCCGGGCAAGGTCAATCCAGTAATTCCTGAAGCTACCGCCATGGTCGCCGCGCAAGTGATCGGCAACGATTCGGTGATCACCATCGCCGGTCAGTCGGGCAATTTCGAATTGAACGTGATGCTGCCGATCATCGCCCAGAACCTGTTGAGCAGCATCGAGTTGCTGGCCAACTCCAGCCGTCTGCTGGCCGACAAGGCCATCGCCAGCTTCAAGGTCAACGAGTCGCGGCTCAAGGAAGCGCTGTCGCACAACCCGATTCTGGTGACCGCGCTCAACCCGATCATCGGTTACCAGAAAGCCGCCGAAATCGCCAAGCAGGCCTACAAACAGGGCCGTCCGGTGATCGACGTCGCGCTGGAACACACCGACCTGTCGCGCAGCCAACTGGAAGAGTTGCTCAATCCCGAGAAACTCACCGCCGGCGGCGTGTAAGCACCGCAACCGCTTTGGAGGTTCACCATGGAGCACTGGAAACGCACGATCGAACGGGCCAATCGCTGTTTCATGCTGGGCGATCTGATCGACGCCCGCGAGGCTTATCTGCAAGCCTTGGCCCTGGCTCAAGTGTTGTTCGAACGCTGGGCCGATGCCGACGAAGCAGTGGCGGCCTGCGTCATTTCCCATCACAACCTGGCGGATCTGCATCTGCGCCTGAATCAGCCGGAGGAGAGCGCCGAGTACCTCTGCGCTATCCACCAGCGCCTGTTGCAGACCATGCAGGACGAGCGACTGCGCCCGGCGCTGCGTGAAGCGGCATTGCGCCAGAGCAGCAAGACCTACGTAGAGCTGCTCAATTTCATCAGCGAACACGGCGAATACCCGCGCACCCAGCGTTTGCTGCACCCGGATACAGGCAATGCGCGCCGCGCGCCTGCCCCACATCACCATGGAGTCCATTGAAATGGCTTTTACCCTGCCAGCCTTGCCTTACGCCTACGACGCTCTGGAACCGCACATCGATGCGCAAACCATGGAGATCCACTACACCAGACATCACCAGACCTATATCAACAATCTGAACGCTGCAGTCGAGGGCACCGAATTCGCGGAATGGCCGGTGGAAAAACTGGTCGCCAGCGTCCAGCAACTACCGGAAAAACTTCGTGCGGCGGTGATCAACCAAGGCGGCGGTCACGCCAACCACTCGCTGTTCTGGGAAGTAATGGTGCCCAACGGTGGTGGTAAACCGGATGGTGCGCTGGCCAGGGCGATCGATGAACAATTGGGCGGCCTCGACAGCTTCAAGGACGCTTTCACCAAAGCCGCGCTGACCCGTTTCGGCAGTGGCTGGGCCTGGCTCAGTGTGACGCCGGACAAGAAACTGGTGGTGGAAAGCAGCGGTAACCAGGACAGCCCGCTGATGAGCGGCAATACGCCGATTCTCGGGCTCGATGTGTGGGAGCACGCGTACTACCTGCGTTATCAAAACCGTCGGCCGGAATACATCAGCGCGTTCTACAACGTCATCAATTGGCCGGAAGTCGCTGCGCGCTATCAGGCCGCGCTGGTTTAAGTCTTCTATAAAAACAATCCAAGGCTGACTATGGGCACTGAAACACTGGCGATCGGAAGTGGGCGTATGTTTCGTTACGCAATTGGATCGCTGTTGCTGTTGGCGGGTATGACCTTGCTGGTCGCCCACGGACTGGAATGGCTGAATCTGGAGCCCAGGCTATCGCGTGCGTTGCAGGGCGGGGCGATTTGCGCCCTCGGCACCGCACTTGGAGCCGTTCCAGTGTTGGTGATCCGCAACATGCCCCAGGCACTGGGCGATACGCTGCTGGGTTTTGGCGCCGGTGTGATGCTGGCGGCGACCGCGTTTTCGCTGATCGTGCCGGGAATCGCCGCCGCCGAAAGTCTGGGACTGAGTTCGTGGGGCGCCAGCGGCCTGATCTGCTTCGGCATCATGCTCGGAGCGTTCGGTCTGTATCTGGTTGATCGCCGGGTGTCGGGCGCTTCGCCGGAAATGCTCATCGGCACTGTCGAGCATCCGGTGATTCCGCCGCGGATCTGGTTGTTTGTGTTCGCCATCATCGCCCACAACATCCCGGAAGGGATGGCCGTCGGCGTCTCGGCTGGCGGTGGAATGCCGGACGCAGACAGTCTGGCGATGGGCATTGCCTTGCAGGATGTGCCGGAAGGGCTGGTGATTGCACTGGTGTTGGCTGGCGCCGGGATGTCGCGGGTGAAGGCGTTTCTGATTGGCGCAGCGTCAGGACTGGTCGAGCCGGTGTTCGCGCTTCTGTGTGCGTGGCTGGTCAGTCTGGCCGAGTTGTTGCTGCCCTTGGGGTTGGCGTTGGCGGCGGGAGCCATGCTGCTGGTGGTGACTCACGAGGTTATCCCGGAGTCGCGACGCAATGGCCATGAGAAGCTGGCAAGTCTGGGATTGCTGATCGGCTTCTGTCTGATGATGGTGATGGACACGGCGTTGGGATGAGTCGGGAGGAGGGAGCGAACTCCCTCGCCTCAAGCGTTCTCAACCACCTTCGTCGAAGTAGTTGTTAATCAGCGTTACCAACTCGTCCATGGCTTCCTGTTCCTGATGACCTTCGGTGCTCAGGTAGATTTTGGTGCCCTTGCCTGCAGCGAGCATCATCATCGCCATGATGCTTTTGCCGTCAACCGTGGTTTCCGGGGTGCGGCCCACTCTGATCGTGCAATCGGGAAACTTACCCGCCACCCCGACGAATTTTGCCGATGCGCGGGCATGCAGGCCCAGCTTGTTGATAATTTCTATTTCCCGAGCAGGCATCGCGGTGTGAATCCTTTAGCTGAGGTCGCGGTGGCGAACCTGGACGTTCTTCAGGGTCTTCTGCAGCGCCTGGCCAAGACGTTCGGTCAGGTAAACGGAGCGGTGATGCCCGCCGGTGCAGCCGATGGCAATGGTGACATAAGCGCGGTTGCTCGCCGCAAAGCGCGGCAACCATTTGTACAGATACGAGTAAATGTCCTGGTACATCTCCTCGACCTCCGGCTGCGCCGCCAGATACTCGGCGACCGGCTGATCGAGACCGGATTGCGCGCGCAGCTCCGGTTTCCAGTACGGATTCGGCAGGCAGCGTACATCGAACACCAGATCCGCATCCACCGGCATGCCGCGTTTGAAACCGAACGACTCCACCAGAAACGCAGTGCCCGGCTCAGGCTGGTTCAGCAGGCGCAGCTTGATGGTGTCGCGCAGTTGATAGAGATTGAGGTTAGTGGTGTTGACCTTTAGATCGGCCAGATCGGCGATCGGGCCCAGCAGGGCGGTTTCGTCGTTGATGGCTTCGGCCAGCGAGCGGTTGGCATTGCTGAGCGGGTGACGACGACGGGTCTCCGAAAAACGTTTGAGCAATGTTTCGTCATCGGCATCCAGGTACAGGACATCGCACTGGATGTGCCGGCTGCGAACTTCCTCGAGCAGCTCTGGAAAACGTGACAGATGGCTCGGCAGGTTGCGGGCGTCGATCGAGACAGCCACCAGCGGCTGGAGCATTTCGGTATGCACCAGCGCGCGCTCGGCGAGATCCGGAAGCAAGCCGGCAGGCAGGTTGTCAATGCAGTAGTAGCCATTGTCCTCAAGGACATCCAGGGCAGTACTCTTACCCGAGCCGGAACGGCCACTGACAATGATCAAGCGCATGATTACGGCCTGTTCTGTTCTTCCAGTACAACCTGGTACAAGGCTTCGTTGCTTGGTGCGCTACGCAGTCTGTCGCGTACATCCTTGCGGTCGAGCATGCTGGCGATCTGGCGTAAAAGCTCCAGGTGAGCATCGGTGGCGGCTTCCGGCACCAGCAGGACGAACAGAAGGTCCACAGGCGCGCCGTCGATAGCGTCAAAATCGATAGGGGCGTCAAGGTGCATCAGCGCACTGATCGGCGCTTCGCAGCCCTTGAGGCGGCAGTGGGGAATGGCGATGCCGTTGCCAAAACCGGTGGAACCCAGTTTTTCACGGGCAATCAATGCCTCGAAGACATCTTGCATCTCCAGATCCGGGACTTCCCGGGCGATCAGGTTGGCAATTTGTTCGAGGGCTTTCTTTTTACTGCCGCCCGGCACGTTCACCAGGGAACGGCCGGGGGTCAGGATACTTTCAAGTCGGATCATGGGGGTGGGGGTTATCGACCGGTAGCGCCCTGAAGCAGGCTCTGGGTCTTTTCCTTATGCTTTTTGAGTTGTTTATCAAGCTTGTCGGTCAGCGCGTCGATCGCAGCGTACATGTCAGTATGTTCCGCGTTAGCGACGACTTCATTGCCGGGAATATGCATCGTGGCTTCGATTTTCTGCTTCAGCTTTTCGACGCACATCGTGACTTGCACGTTGGTGATCTTGTCGAAATGTCCCTCAAGCCTCTTGAGCTTTTGCTCAACGTACTCACGGAGAGGTTGGGTAACTTCCAGTTGGTGTCCACTGATGTTGACTTGCATACAGCTTCTCCTTCGTTGCCAGTGCATAAAGCGGCAGGCCGAAGAGCCTGCCACTGGAACGCTGTAACGTGGCTTACATCAACCGCTTGCGTTCGCTCGAAGGCGCGATCCCGAGGGATTCGCGGTACTTGGCGACGGTGCGGCGAGCCACCTGAATGCCTTGTGCCTCCAGTAAACCAGCGATCTTGCTGTCACTCAACGGCTTTTTCTGATTTTCCGCGGCAACCAGTTTCTTGATGATCGCGCGGATCGCCGTGGACGAGCATTCACCGCCTTCGGAGGTGCTTACATGGCTGGAGAAAAAGTATTTCAGCTCATATATGCCCCGCGGGGTATGCATGAATTTTTGCGTGGTCACTCGGGAAATTGTCGACTCGTGCATGCCCACTGCTTCAGCGATGTCATGCAGGACCAGCGGCTTCATGGCTTCGTCGCCGTACTCCAGGAAGCCGCGCTGATGCTCGACGATCTGGGTGGCAACTTTCATCAGGGTTTCGTTGCGGCTCTGCAGGCTCTTGATGAACCAGCGGGCTTCCTGCAACTGATTGCGCATGAAGGTGTTGTCGGCACTGGTGTCGGCACGACGTACGAAACCGGCGTACTGGGCGTTGACCCGCAGACGCGGCACTGATTCCTGGTTCAGCTCCACCAGCCAGCGTTCGTTGTCCTTGCGTACGATGACGTCAGGCACCACGTATTCGGCTTCGGTCGACTCGATCTGCGAGCCGGGGCGCGGGTTGAGGCTCTGCACCAGTTCGATGACCTGGCGCAGTTCGTCTTCCTTGAGCTTCATGCGGCGCATCAGTTGGCTGTAGTCGCGGCTGCCGAGCAGGTCGATGTAATCGGTAACCAGGCGCTTGGCTTCGGCCAGCCAAGGGGTCTTGGCCGACAGCTGGCGCAATTGCAATAGCAGGCATTCGCCCAGGTTGCGCGCGCCGATGCCGGCCGGTTCGAACTGCTGGATGCGGTGCAGGACGGCTTCGATCTCGTCCAGCTCGATATCGAGTTCCGGATCAAAGGCGTCGAGGATTTCTTCGAGGGTTTCGTCGAGGTAGCCCTGATTGTTGATGCAATCGATCAGGGTGACCGCGATCAGGCGATCGGTGTCGGACATCGGTGCCAGATTCAATTGCCACAGCAGGTGGCTTTGCAGGCTCTCGCCGGCGGAAGTGCGGGTGGTGAAGTCCCACTCGTCATCATCGCTGCTCGGCAGGCTGCTGGCACTGGTCTGATAGACGTCTTCCCAGGCGGTGTCGACGGGTAGATCGTTGGGGATTCGCTCGTTCCATTCGCCGTCTTCGAGGTTATCGACTGTCGGCGCGGTCTCCTGATAGGAGGGTTCCTGGATCTCGGTGTTGGGCTTCTGCTCGGCGTTGTCGGCCATGGGATCGGAGTTGTCGAAGTCGTCGCCGTCTTCCTGGCGTTCGAGCATCGGATTGGATTCCAGAGCCTCCTGGATTTCCTGCTGCAGATCCAGGGTCGACAATTGGAGCAGGCGGATGGCCTGTTGCAGCTGCGGTGTCATCGTCAGCTGCTGGCCCATTCTCAAGACTAGCGATGGTTTCATGGCAGGGGCTTAACACCTTATTCGCCGGCGCTATGCGCCATCCACTACAGGGCGCCGGGGCGCCAAACTTAAGCAAATTATATGCCTGAAACTGTCGTGTTTGCCTAGAGCGCTGTAACAATAAAAGCGTATAAAAAAGCGCTTCAACGTTACAGCACCCGAACGGCTGATCGAATGCCGTCTTGCTTACAGGCGGAACTCGTGACCCAGGTAGACTTCCTTCACCAGATCGTTGGCGAGGATGGTCGCGGAGTCGCCTTCAGCGATCAACTGGCCGTCGTTTACGATGTAGGCGGTTTCGCAGATATCCAGCGTCTCGCGGACGTTGTGGTCGGTGATCAGCACACCGATGCCCTTGGCCTTGAGGTGGTGGATGATCTGCTTGATGTCGCCGACCGAGATAGGGTCGACACCCGCGAACGGTTCGTCGAGCAGGATGAACTTCGGTGCCGTGGCCAGTGCGCGGGCGATTTCCACCCGGCGGCGCTCACCACCGGACAGGCTCATGCCAAGGTTGTCGCGGATGTGGCTGATGTGGAATTCCTGCAGCAGGCTTTCCAGCTCCTTGCGACGACCGGCCTTGTCGAGTTCCTGGCGGGTCTCGAGGATGGCCATGATGTTGTCGGCGACCGACAGTTTGCGGAAGATCGACGCTTCCTGCGGCAGATAGCCGATACCAGCCTTGGCGCGACCGTGCATCGGCTGGTGGCTGACGTCCAGATCGTCGATCAGTACGCGACCCTGATCGGCCTGGACCAGGCCGACGATCATGTAGAAACAGGTGGTCTTGCCGGCGCCGTTCGGGCCGAGCAGGCCGACGATCTGACCGCTGTCGATCGACAGGCTGACGTCGCGCACGACCTGGCGGCTTTTATAGGCCTTGGCCAGGTGCTGAGCTTTCAGAGTTGCCATTACTGGGTTTTCTCGTCGGTTTTCTTCTTCGGCTGAATCACCATGTCGATGCGCGGACGCGCTTCGGTGACCTTGCTGCCAGTGGCTCGACCGGCGCTGGCCAGTTTTTTCACCGTGTCATAGACGATTTTCTCGCCTTGAGTGGTGTTGTTGTCCTTGTCGACGACTTTGGCCTTGTCGATCAGTACAACGCGGTTCTGCTGTGCGTGGTACTGAATGGTCACGCCCCAGCCCTGAACGGGTTTGGTGTCGCCGGCAGTCTGCAACTGTTCGAAGTAGGCGAGGTTGCCCACCGAAGTCACGACGTCGATGTCGCCGTTGGGCGCACGGGTCATGGTCACGGTGTTGCCTTTGACGACCATCGAACCCTGGGTGATGATCACGTCGCCTTTATAGGTGGCAACGCCGTTCTTGTCGTCCAGCTGGGCATCGTCGGCCTGAATGCGGATTGGCTGCTCTTGATCGTTCGGCAGAGCCCAGGCGCTCACGCTTCCCAGTGCTGCGCCCAGACTGAGCAAAATAGGGAGGGTTTTAACGAGCCTCATACTGTCCTCTTACGTTCGATAGCAGGTGTATCCTGCTTTCCTTCAAATACGCTTTCATTCCTACGCCAGTCGATACACCGCCAGCGCCGTCGATTCTAACGGGTTGCTGGGTCTGCGCATATTGCTGCTGCGGGAACACCGTCATGCGAGTGGAGGTGATCAGGGTATCGCGGTTCTTTTCGTCGGTGCGCTTGACACGTACCGAGTCGATCAGTTCGACCTCGGTGCCACCGGAGTTCACTTCGCCGCGTTCACTGGTCACGTGCCATGGAAAATCGGTGCCACGGAACATGTTCAGATCGGGCTTGGTGACCAGTGTAATGTCGGTCGCCTTGACGTGCTCAGCCTTGTCGGACGTCATTTCGTACTGCACTTTGCCGTCTTCGAGGTACTGGATCGTGTGTGTATTGGTCGCATACCAGTCGATCGGGCTTTCCTCTGCCGAAACCGGCGGTTTGTCGAGGAAGCGCTCCGGGCTGATGTTCCAGTAGCCGACCGCACCGAAAATCGCTGCGATGCAACCGAACAGCAGGATGTTGCGAAACTTTTTGCTAAACATGGTTGGACTCACAGGTACGCGTTGTTGGCGGCGTCGAGGCTGCCTTGGGCGCGCAGGATCAGTTCGCAGAATTCGCGGGCGGCACCTTCGCCGCCCCGGGCCTGGGTCACGCCATGGGCGTGCTCGCGCACGAATGCAGCGGCGTTGGCTACGGCCATGCCCAGCCCCACGCGGCGGATCACCGGCAGATCCGGCAGGTCGTCACCGAGATAGGCCACTTGTTCATAGCTTAGGCCCAGTTGCTCCAGAAGACCGTCGAGAACGACCAGTTTGTCTTCGCGGCCCTGAAACAGGTGCGCAATGCCGAGGTTTTTTGCCCGGCGCTCGACCACCGGAGTCTTGCGACCGCTGATGATGGCGGTCTGGACGCCGGCGTTCATCAGCATCTTGATGCCCTGGCCATCGAGCGTATTGAAAGTCTTGAACTCGCTGCCGTCTTCAAGGAAGTACAGGCGACCGTCGGTGAGGACGCCGTCGACGTCGAAAACCGCCAGTTTGATGGCTTTGCCGCGTTGCAGCAGATCGTTGCTCATTTACATCACTCCTGCGCGCAGCAGATCGGAGAGGTTGAAGGCGCCGATCGGGCGATCCTCTTCATCCACGACAACCAGTGCGTTGATTCGGTGGTCTTCCATGATTTTCAGGGCCTCGGCGGCGAGCATCTCGGCGCGGGCGGTCTTGCCGTGCACGGTCATCACCTGGTCGATGGTGGCGCTGTGGATATCGATGCTGCGATCCAGGGTGCGACGCAGGTCGCCGTCAGTGAAGATCCCGGCCAGTTTGCCGTCCGCTTCAAGAATGACGGTCATGCCCAGCCCCTTGCGGGTCATTTCCATCAATGCATCCTTGAGCAGGGTGCCGCGCTGTACCTGCGGCAGTTCCTGACCAGCGTGCATGACATTTTCCACTTTAAGCAGCAGGCGTCGTCCCAGCGCGCCGCCCGGGTGGGAAAAGGCGAAGTCTTCGGCAGTGAAGCCGCGCGCTTCCAGCAGCGCCACGGCCAGGGCGTCGCCCATGACCAGTGCGGCGGTGGTCGAGGAGGTCGGCGCCAGGTTCAGCGGGCAGGCTTCGTGCTCGACGTGCACGTTGAGATTGACCTCGGCAGCCTTGGCCAGCGGCGATTGCGGATTGCCGGTGACGCTGATCAGCTGGATGCCCAGGCGTTTGATCAGTGGCAGCAGGGTAACGATTTCGTTGGTGGAGCCGGAGTTCGACAGGGCCAGAATCACGTCGTCACGGGTGATCATGCCCATGTCGCCGTGACTGGCCTCGGCCGGGTGCACGAAAAACGCCGGGGTGCCGGTGCTGGCCAGGGTCGCGGCAATCTTGTTGCCGATGTGTCCGGACTTGCCCATGCCGACCACGACAACACGGCCCTTGCTGGCCAGAATCATCTCGCAAGCGCGTACGAAATCGGCGTCGATATGGGGCAACAAGCCTTGTACGGCTTCCACTTCGAGGCGGACGGTGCGTTGTGCCGATTGAATCAGGTCGCTGGTTTGGCTCATGTCAGAAATCGTATAGCCCGATGAAAAGGCGGCGATTATAGCGGTTATGTTGAAAAGCCTCACGCAAGTTCGTCGTGCTTTGTCATTCCTTGTTGCCAAAACTCTGTAAATAAGGCTTCAAGCCCTTCAAGTCGCAGAAGGCAGGCCGGTGCAGGCCTTGGGCGCTTGCCCTTTGCAGTGATATAGTTCGCCGCCAGTTCGGCCTGCCCGGGATGTAGGGGCTTTCCTCCAGAAAGCCAGGTGTCCGAGTGAGAGGCTGCATCGCAAGGAGTTTAGATGAGTGCCGATAACGCCTACGCGGTCGAGCTGAAGGGAGTCTCCTTCAAGCGCGGTGCGCGGAGCATTTTCAATAACGTCGATATCCGCATCCCGCGCGGCAAGGTCACCGGCATCATGGGACCTTCCGGGTGTGGCAAGACCACACTGTTGCGCCTGATGGGCGCCCAGTTGCGGCCATCCAAAGGCGAGGTCTGGGTCAACGGCCAGAACCTGCCGAAGCTGTCGCGCAGCGATCTGTTCGATGCGCGCAAACACATGGGCGTGCTGTTTCAGAGCGGTGCGCTGTTCACCGATCTTGATGTGTTCGAGAACGTCGCCTTTCCGCTGCGGGTTCATACCGATCTGCCGGACGAGATGATTCGCGACATCGTGCTGCTCAAGTTGCAGGCCGTGGGCCTGCGCGGTGCGATCGAGCTGATGCCTGATGAGCTGTCTGGCGGCATGAAACGTCGTGTCGCCCTGGCCCGGGCCATTGCCCTCGATCCGCAGATCCTGATGTACGACGAACCGTTCGTCGGCCAGGACCCGATCGCCATGGGTGTTCTGGTTCGCCTGATCCGGCTGCTCAATGATGCCCTGGGAATCACCAGTATCGTGGTGTCGCACGATCTCGCCGAAACCGCGAGCATTGCCGACTACATCTATGTGGTCGGTGATGGCCAGGTATTGGGGCAGGGCACGCCGGATGAACTGATGAGCTCGGACGATCCGCGTATCCGCCAGTTCATGACCGGTGAACCCGACGGCCCGGTGCCGTATCACTTTCCAGCGCCGGATTACCGCGCAGATCTTCTGGGGAAGCGCCGCTGATGCGCAGAATTACTTTAATGGAGCGTGTGCGTCGTTTCGGCCTCGCCGGCATCGACAGCGTCGCAGTGTTCGGGCGTTCGACCCTGTTCCTGTTTCATGCCTTGCTCGGGCGGGGCGGCATCGGCGGCGGTTTTGGTCTGCTGGTCAAGCAGTTGCATTCCGTCGGCGTGATGTCGCTGGTGATCATCGTGGTGTCCGGGATCTTCATCGGCATGGTGCTGGCGCTGCAGGGCTTCAACATCCTGTCGAGCTATGGCTCGGAGCAGGCTGTCGGGCAGATGGTGGCGCTGACCCTGCTGCGTGAGTTGGGGCCGGTGGTGACCGCCCTGTTGTTCGCCGGTCGTGCCGGTTCGGCGCTGACGGCGGAAATCGGCAACATGAAGTCCACCGAGCAGCTGTCCAGCCTGGAAATGATCGGGGTCGACCCGCTCAAGTACATCATCGCCCCGCGTCTGTGGGCCGGCTTCATTTCCCTGCCGGTGCTGGCGATGATTTTCAGCGTGGTCGGTATCTGGGGCGGTTCGTGGGTCGCCGTCGACTGGCTGGGCGTCTACGAAGGTTCCTACTGGTCGAACATGCAGAACAGCGTGAGCTTCGGTGACGATGTGCTCAACGGCATCATCAAAAGTGCAGTATTCGCTTTTGTCGTCACCTGGATCGCCGTATTTCAAGGCTATGACTGCGAACCCACTTCCGAGGGAATCAGCCGTGCCACCACCAAGACCGTGGTTTACGCCTCGCTGGCAGTACTCGGCCTGGACTTTATTCTGACCGCTTTGATGTTTGGAGATTTCTGATGCAAAACCGCACCCTGGAAATCGGTGTCGGCCTGTTCCTGCTGGCAGGGATCCTGGCTTTGTTGCTGCTCGCTTTGCGGGTCAGTGGCCTTTCTCCGACTTCGACCACCGATACTTACAAGCTTTACGCGTATTTCGACAATATCGCCGGTTTGACGGTCAGAGCCAAAGTGACCATGGCGGGTGTGACGATCGGCAAGGTCACCGCGATCGATCTGGACCGCGACAGCTTCACCGGTCGGGTGACCCTGCAAGTGGATAAAAGCGTCGACAACCTGCCGACCGACTCCACAGCATCTATCCTGACTGCGGGTCTGCTGGGCGAGAAATACATCGGTATCAGCGTGGGCGGGGAAGACACCCTGCTCAAGGATGGTGGAACCATCCACGACACGCAGTCGTCTCTGGTACTGGAAGACCTGATCGGTAAATTCCTGCTCAATACCGTTAGCAAAGACGCCAAATGAGGAGCTTTTGAATGATCTCTACCTTGCGACGTGGCCTGTTGGTGTTGCTTGCGGCGCTGCCGCTGGTGGCTAACGCCGTGGCGGTACAGTCGGCGCACGATCTGGTTCAGGACACTACAAACCGGATGCTCGCCGATCTGTCGGCCAATAAAGAGAAGTACAAGCAGGATCCACAGGATTTCTACACGGCGCTGAACACCATCGTCGGCCCTGTGGTAGATGCCGAAGGCATTTCCAAGAGCATCATGACGGTCAAGTATTCGCGCAAGGCAACCCCGGCGCAGATGAAGACCTTCGAGGAAAACTTCAAGCGCGGCCTGTTCCAGTTCTACGGCAATGCGCTGCTCGAGTACAACAATCAGGGCATTACCGTTGATGCGCCCAAGGACGAGTCTGGCGACCGCACCAGCGTCGGCATGACCGTCAAGGGCAACAACGGCGCGATCTATCCGGTGTCGTACACCCTGGAGAAGATCAACGGCGAGTGGAAACTGCGCAACGTCATCATCAACGGCATCAACATCGGCAAGCTGTTCCGTGACCAGTTCGCCGACGCGATGCAGCGCAATGGCAACGACCTGGACAAGACCATCAACGGCTGGGCCGGGGAAGTCGCCAAGGCCAAGCAGTCGGCCGAGCAGAACGAGAAGCCTGCCCAATGACCGAGTCGGCCATTCGTCTGGATGAAGCCAGTGAGCTGCAGCTCAGTGGCGTGCTGGATTACCGCACCGCGCCCGATCTGCGCGAGCAGGGCCGGGCGCTGATCAAGTCGTGCAATGCCCCGGCATTGGTGATCGATTGCTCGGCGGTGGAGAAGTCCAGCAGCGTCGGTCTGTCGCTGCTGCTGTGCTTCATTCGCGATGCGAAGGCCGCCGGCAAGGCGGTCAGTATTCGCGGGATGCCCGAAGACATGCGCGAAATTGCCCAGGTCAGCGAGCTGACCGAGCTTTTGGCGCAACCCTGAACCCGCATCAATAGAGAAGCCCCCCGTCAGAGTCCTGCGCAGCGGGGTTCGCAGGCGCGGGGCTTTTTTGTATGATGTCCGACCCGTGCGCACAGGGCGCCGATTGAGGTTGAGCATGCAGGCCGTAGAAGTGAAGAGCTTCCTTGAAGGAAAGCTGCCAGGAACGCTGGTGGAAGTTGAAGGCGAAGGCTGCAACTTTCAGCTGAACGTGATTAGTGATGAACTGGCGGCGTTGAGCCCGGTCAAGCGTCAGCAAAGCATCTATGCCCATTTGAACCCTTGGATCGCCGATGGCAGCATCCACGCGGTCACTATGAAATTTTTCAGCAGCGCGGCCTGGGCCGAGCGCACCTGAGCCCTAGGGCGTCGAGATTCTTATGGATAAATTGATAATTACCGGTGGCGCTCGTCTTGATGGCGAGATCCGCATCTCCGGGGCGAAGAACTCCGCCCTGCCGATCCTGGCCGCCACCCTGCTGTGCGATGGCCCGGTTACCGTTGGCAACCTGCCGCACCTGCACGACATCACCACCATGATCGAGCTGTTCGGTCGCATGGGCATCGAGCCTGTGATCGACGAAAAGCTCAGCGTCGAAATCGACCCGCGCACCATCAAGACCCTGGTCGCTCCGTACGAGCTGGTGAAAACCATGCGCGCCTCGATCCTGGTACTGGGTCCGATGGTTGCGCGTTTCGGTGAAGCCGAAGTCGCACTGCCTGGCGGCTGCGCCATCGGTTCGCGTCCGGTCGACCTGCACATCCGTGGCCTGGAAGCCATGGGCGCGGTCATCGACGTCGAAGGCGGCTACATCAAGGCCAAGGCGCCTGAAGGCGGCCTGCGTGGCGCGCACTTCTTCTTCGATACCGTCAGCGTGACCGGTACCGAGAACATCATGATGGCCGCTGCTCTGGCCAAGGGCCGCAGCGTGCTGCAGAACGCCGCTCGCGAGCCGGAAGTCGTCGACCTGGCGAACTTCCTCAACGCCATGGGTGCCAAGGTATCCGGTGCCGGTACCGACACCATCACCATCGACGGCGTCGAGCGTCTGGGTTCGGCTTTCTATAAGGTCATGCCTGACCGTATCGAAACCGGCACCTACCTGGTGGCCGCTGCGGTCACCGGTGGCCGCGTGAAGGTCAAGGACACTGATCCGACCATCCTTGAAGCCGTTCTGGAAAAACTCCGTGAGTCCGGCGCAGAAGTCACCACCGGTGAAGACTGGATCGAGCTGAACATGCACGGCAAGCGCCCGAAAGCGGTCAACGTGCGCACTGCGCCGTACCCGGCGTTCCCGACCGACATGCAGGCGCAGTTCATCTCGCTCAATGCCATTGCCGAAGGCACCGGTGCCGTGATCGAGACGATCTTCGAAAACCGCTTCATGCACGTATACGAACTGCACCGCATGGGCGCCAAGATCCAGGTCGAAGGCAATACGGCCATCGTGACCGGTACTGAAATCCTGAAGGGCGCGCCAGTGATGGCAACCGACCTGCGGGCCTCGGCCAGTCTGGTGATCTCGGCCCTGATGGCCGAAGGCGATACCCTGATCGACCGCATCTACCACATCGACCGTGGTTACGAATGCATCGAGGAAAAACTGCAGATGCTGGGCGCGAAGATCCGTCGCGTTCCGGGCTAGTCGCTGCATCTGGACACAGGGAAGTGTCCGTTGAATTCGTTTTGATCGGGGGTGGCAACGCCCTCGATGTATGTCCGGCGCCGATTGCGACCGGACATGAGTACCTTGATAAGGACTGACGTTTCCCATGTTGACCATCGCACTGTCCAAGGGCCGCATCCTTGACGACACCCTGCCGCTTCTCGCCGAAGCGGGCATCGTGCCGACCGAGAATCCGGACAAGAGCCGCAAGCTGATCATCCCCACGACCCAGGAAGACGTTCGCCTGTTGATCGTGCGGGCCACCGACGTGCCGACCTATGTCGAGCATGGCGCGGCCGACCTCGGCGTTGCCGGTAAAGACGTGCTGATGGAATACACCGGCCAGGGTCTGTACGAGCCGCTGGATCTGCAGATTGCCCGGTGCAAGCTGATGACCGCCGGCAAGGTCGGCGCCGTCGAGCCCAAGGGCCGCCTGCGCGTCGCCACCAAATTCGTCAATGTCGCCAAGCGCTACTACGCCGAGCAGGGCCGTCAGGTCGACATCATCAAGCTTTATGGCTCGATGGAGCTGGCACCGCTGATCGGCCTGGCCGACAAGATCATCGACGTGGTCGACACCGGCAACACCCTGCGCGCCAACGGCCTGGAGCCCCAGGAACTGATCGCCACGATCAGCTCGCGTCTGGTGGTCAATAAAGCTTCGATGAAAATGCAACACGCCCGAATCCAGGCGTTGATCGACACCCTGCGCAAGGCAGTGGAGTCTCGACACCGCGGCTGATGTACCTGCGCGACGTTAAGTCGCGCCCGTCTATCCGCCTCATAGCCAGAATCTCAGGTGCCCAAGCGGATCGAATGGTAATTTCGGGCGCCTGAGTTTTTTGCCATTCCTATGAGGCTCTCGCTATGACCGCACCGACTGCAATTCGCCGACTCAACGCTGCTGACCCGGATTTCGCGCATCATCTGGATCATCTGCTGAGCTGGGAAAGTGTGTCTGACGACTCGGTCAATCAGCGGGTGCTGGACATCATCAAGGCTGTGCGCGAGCGCGGTGACGCGGCGCTGGTCGAGTTCACCCAGAAATTCGATGGCCTGGAAGTCGCTTCGATGGCGGACCTGATCCTGCCGCGCGAGCGCCTGGAACTGGCCCTGACCCGCATCACTGTCCCGCAACGCGAAGCGCTGGAAAAAGCGGCGGCCCGCGTGCGCAGCTATCACGAAAAACAGAAGCAGGATTCCTGGAGCTACACCGAAGCCGACGGCACGGTGCTGGGCCAGAAAGTCACGCCACTGGATCGCGCCGGTCTGTACGTGCCGGGCGGCAAGGCGTCGTATCCGTCATCGGTATTAATGAACGCGATTCCGGCCAAGGTTGCCGGCGTGGCCGAAGTGGTCATGGTGGTGCCGACCCCGCGCGGTGAAGTCAACGAACTGGTGCTGGCAGCAGCGTGCATTGCCGGTGTTGACCGGGTGTTCACCATCGGTGGCGCGCAAGCCGTTGCCGCGTTGGCCTATGGCACCGAAAGCGTGCCGCAGGTGGACAAGGTTGTCGGCCCGGGCAACATCTACGTCGCCACTGCCAAGCGTCACGTGTTCGGTCAGGTCGGCATCGACATGATCGCCGGCCCGTCGGAAATCCTCGTGGTATGCGACGGCCAGACCGATCCGGACTGGATCGCCATGGACCTGTTTTCCCAGGCCGAGCACGATGAAGACGCCCAGGCAATCCTGGTCAGCCCGGACGCCGAATTCCTCGACAAGGTTGCCGCCAGCATCGACAAACTGCTGCCGACCATGGATCGCGCCACCATCATTGAAACCTCGATCAATGGCCGTGGCGCCCTGATTCACGTGCGCGACATGGCCCAGGCCATCGAAGTCGCCAACCGCATCGCCCCGGAACACCTTGAACTGTCGGTCGCCGACCCGCAGGCCTGGCTGCCGCAGATCCGCCACGCCGGCGCGATCTTCATGGGGCGTCACACCTCCGAAGCGCTGGGCGACTACTGCGCCGGTCCGAACCACGTGCTGCCGACCTCCGGCACTGCGCGTTTCTCCTCGCCGCTGGGCGTGTATGACTTCCAGAAACGTTCGTCGATCATCTTCTGCTCCGAGGCCGGTGCTTCGGAACTGGGCAAGACTGCATCGATCCTGGCCCGTGGCGAATCCTTGAGCGCCCACGCGCGCAGCGCCGAATACCGCATCAAAGACGACGTGAAGGGGAACTGAACATGAGCAAATTCTGGAGCCCGTTCGTCAAGGATCTGGTGCCTTACGTGCCGGGCGAGCAGCCGAAGCTGACCCGTCTGGTCAAGCTCAACACCAACGAAAACCCGTACGGCCCGTCGCCAAAAGCCTTGGCGGCGATGCAGGCCGAACTCAACGACAACCTGCGTCTGTATCCGGATCCGAACAGCGACCGGCTGAAAAACGCTGTCGCCGAATACTACGGCGTGCAGAGCAATCAGGTGTTCCTCGGCAACGGTTCGGATGAAGTGCTGGCGCACATCTTTCACGGCCTGTTGCAACACGATCAGCCGATCCTGTTCCCGGACATCAGCTACAGCTTCTATCCGGTCTACTGCGGTCTCTACGGCATCACGTTCGACGCGGTGCCGCTGGATGCGCAGTTCCGGATCAACCCTGCCGACTACGCCAAACCGAACGGCGGGATCATCTTCCCCAACCCGAACGCGCCGACCGGTTGCCTGCTGGCGCTGGAAGCGGTCGAGCAGATCCTCAAGGCCAGCCCGGATTCAGTGGTGGTGGTCGACGAGGCCTACATCGACTTCGGCGGCGAAACCGCGATCAGTCTGGTCGAGCGTTATCCGAACCTGCTGGTCACCCAGACGCTGTCCAAATCCCGTTCGCTGGCGGGCCTGCGGGTCGGTCTGGCGGTCGGCCATCCGGATCTGATCGAGGCGCTGGAACGGATCAAGAACAGCTTCAACTCCTACCCGATCGATCGCATGGCCAATGTCGGCGCGGCGGCAGCGTTCGAGGATCGCGAGTACTTCGACAAGACCTGCGCACTGGTCATAGAGAGTCGCGAGTGGGTGGTTGCGCAGTTGCAGGCCAAAGGTTTTGAAGTGCTGCCTTCAGCGGCCAACTTCATCTTCGCCCGGCATCCGCAACACGATGCGGCGGGGCTGGCGGCCAAACTGCGTGAGCAGGGCGTGATCGTGCGCCACTTCAAGCAGGAGCGGATTGCCCAGTTCCTGCGGATCTCGATCGGCACTCCGGAACAGAATCAGGCGTTGATCGACGGTCTGGGCGAACTCTGAAACGACGCTGATCCCTGTGGGTTCAGTCCCGCAGGGATCAGCGCTGGTTTATTCGTGATGCGGCTCGCCAAGGAACGTCAACGAACTGAACAACCCTCTGCTGCTCACCTCTGCACTGTCCTTCACCGGCACTTCCACCTGCGCCGCAATCACATTCAATCCCTCATTACGCACCAGCACCTGAGCGCGGCCGTCCTTGTCGGTTTCAGTGCTCAAGGTATTCGGCGCGCTGCGGTAGTCACCGATCAACTTCACGCCCGCGGCCGGTTTGCCATCCAGCAACACCCGCACCGGCAATGATTTCCCCGGGCCGACGGTCAGCGGATCGACCTCCGGCAGAATCAGCAATTTGATCTGATCCAGTTTGGGCAGCTTCGCTCCCGGCTGATAAATCGCCAGGCTGTACTTGAGGGTCTCGGTCGACTCAATGGCGCCCGGGACTTTACTGCGACCCTCGTTGATCCATTTTTTGTCAGCGGTTTTCGACCACATGCCATTGTTCAGGGCCACGGCCAACACAGCCGGCGGCTTCAACGGTTGCAGGCGGGCATGATCCGCCAGGCGCTGCACGCTGACGGGAATCATCTTGCCGCTTGCGTCATAGGCCCACGCTCCGCTGACTTTCTGCGGTTTGAACGCATTGTCCTCGGCACCGTGGCCGTAGACGACTTCGATATTGCCGCGCCGTTGTTCGGTCCACAAACCATGGGCCGAGGCGTGAGTGGCGAAGAGCGCGGCGATGAACAGCAGGGATTTGCCGTATTGCATGGAGACGTCCTTTTACAGGTTGAGTGTCAGGCTGACCGTGAAATTGCGCGGCTCGCCGGGGTTGACCCAGTAGTTGCTGTACGAGCGCTCGTAATACTTTTCGTCGAACAGGTTGTTCAGGTTCAGGCCGACGGTGATGTTGTCGCTGGCCTTGTAATGGGCCAGCAGGTCAACGGTGTGATAGGCCGGCAGCTCGAAATCGCTGCCGGATTCACCCGAGCGGTCACCGACATAGGTGAACGCCGCGCCGATATCCGAGCCGCGCAAGCGGCCGTCCTGAAACTCGTAGACACCCAGCAGGCTGCCGCTGCGTTTGGCCACTCCGAGGATGCGGCTACCGGCGGGGATCGCGGCATCTCCCTTGGTGACTTCAGCGTCGATCCAGGCGAAGGCGCCGATCACCCTCACGGCGTCGGTGACTTGCCCGGTGACTTGCAGATCGAAACCCCGGCTGCGGGCCTTGCCCATGGCGCGGCTGGTGTCGGTGCCCGGGTCGAGGGCGAGGACGTTTTCCTTGTCGATATGGAAGAAGGCGAGGGTGCTGCTTAACCGTTCGTCGAACAGCTCGTTCTTGATGCCGACTTCGTAACCCACACCTTCTTCCGGATCGAAGGATTTGCCAGCCGCATCGAGGCCGTTGTTCGGTTTGAATGAGGTCGAGGCGTTGGCGAACAGGCCGATGTCCGGTGTCAGTTGATAGAGCAGGCCGGCACGTTGAGTGAGCGCATCGTGGGTCTGGCGGCTGGTGGTGTTGCGGCTGTGGTCATCGATGTTTTGCTCAAAGTGCTCCAATCGCGCCCCGATCATCCCACGCAGTTTTTCGCTGAAGACGATTTGATCCTGCAGGTTCAGCGCACGGCTTTCGACGTGTTCGAAGAAGTCCGTGCCGGAGCGTGCACCGTTGGGTTTGGGCTGGCCGTATACCGGGTTATAGATATCGATGGCGTAAGGCCTGCCGGCGATGTTGGTGACGCGCTCGTTCTTGCGGAAGTTCTCGTACTCGCTGCCGATCAGCAGTTCATGCTGCCAGGTGCCAAGGTCGAACAGACCGCGCAGTTCCAACTGGGTGATGCTGTCGTGCCAGTTGGTATCGCGTTCGCGATAGCGGCGGTTGACTGAGTGGCCATCGGCATTCAAAGGACGGCTTTCAGAGGCGAATCCCCAGAGTTTGCCTTCCTTGTAGTGGCTGGCCAGGCGCAGTTTCCAGGCATCGTTGAGGTGGTGCTCAAGCGTGGCTTGCAGTCTGTTGTTGTGGTTGTCGATGTTGCCGTCGTTCGGTTCACCCAGGAATGTCGAACGCGAGACGCCGCTCCATTTATTGTTTGGCGCAACAATGCCGCGGTCGAAGGTCGAGCTATGACGTACGAATTCGCTCTCCACCAGCAGGCTGGTGTCCGGGTTCAACTGCCAACTGAAAGAGGGGGCGACGAATACACGTTTACTGTCGACGTGGTCGCGAAAACTGTTGTTGTCCTCGACCGCGAGGTTGATCCGCGACAGCACATCTCCCTGATCATCCAGCGGCGTGTTGACGTCCAGCGCGGTGCGATAACGATCCCAACTGCCGGCACTGGTTTGCAGGGTAGTAAACGCTTCGGGCTGCGGTTTTTTGGTGACGATGTTTACCGTGCCACCCGGATCGCCTCGGCCGTACAGGCTGGCGGCTGGTCCTTTGAGCACTTCGATGCGCTCGATGTTGGCAGCGTCGGGTGTGCTCGGGTAGCCACGGTTGGCGCTGAAGCCGTCCTGGTAAAACTCGGAAGTAGTGAAGCCGCGCACACTGTATTCGTAAAGCGTCAGGCCGCCGAAGTTGTTTTGCTTCGACACGCCACCGGCGAATTCCAGCGCACGTTCGACGCTGGTACTACCCAGATCCTTGAGTACGGTGGCGGGCACCACGCTGATGGCCTGTGGAATATCGCGGATTGCGGTGTCGGTTTTGGTGGCGCTGGACGAGCGCGTAGCGCGGTACCCTTTGACCGGACCGGTAGGGGATTCGTAATCGGAGGTGACGCTGATGGTATCGAGTTCAAGCGTTTGCGGTTCATCGGCAAACACGGGATCGCCAAGCAGGCCAAGGGTCAGGCCGAGCAGAGAAGCCTTTTTTCGAGACGACATGTTATGTTGTTCCAATGTATTAATTGAAACAATATAACATGCCCGTTGAGAATGTCTGTTATTCGCGCCATTGGCGCGAACAAAGTCTTACTCTTCTTTCTCTTGCACCGGCGCTGGCGGCGGACGCAGGCCGATTTCAGCGGTCAGCTTCAACTCCTTGCCATTGCGCATCACCTGAATCGTGACCTTGTCGGTCGGTTTGATTCGCGCTACCTGGTTCATCGACTTACGGCCATCACCGGCCGGTTCGCCGTCGATGCTCAGGATCACATCACCCAGTTGCAAGCCGGCCTTCTGTGCCGGGCCGTCGCGGAAAATGCCCGCCACCACGATTCCCGGGCGCCCGGACAGGCCAAACGACTCGGCCAGTTCCTGGGTCAGCGGCTGCACTTCAATGCCGAGCCAGCCGCGAATCACCTGACCGTGCTCGATGATCGATTTCATCACTTCCATCGCCAGTTTCACCGGGATTGCGAAGCCGATGCCTTGCGAGCCGCCGGACTTGGAGAAGATCGCGGTGTTGATGCCGGTGAGGTTACCGTTGGCGTCTACCAGCGCGCCGCCGGAGTTGCCCGGGTTGATCGCGGCGTCGGTCTGAATGAAGTCTTCGTAGTTGTTCAGGCCCAGTTGATTGCGGCCGGTGGCGCTGATGATGCCCATGGTCACGGTCTGGCCGACGCCGAACGGGTTGCCGATGGCCAGTGCGACGTCGCCGATGCGGATGTTGTCGGAACGGCCGACGGTGATCGACGGCAGGTTTTTGAGATCGATCTTCAGGACGGCGAGGTCGGTTTCCGGATCGCTGCCGATCACCCGGGCCAGGGTTTCGCGACCGTCCTTGAGCGCCACGACGATCTGGTCGGCGCCACTGGTAACGTGGTTGTTGGTCAGAATGTAGCCTTCCGGGCTCATGATCACGCCGGAACCGAGGCTGGACTCCATGCGTTTCTGCTTCGGCGAATTGTCACCGAAGAAGCGGCGAAACTGCGGATCCTCGAACAACGGATGCGCCGGTTTGGCGATGACTTTGGTGGTGTAGAGGTTGACCACTGACGGCGCGGCGATGGTCACCGCGTCGGCATAGGACACCGGCCCCTGCTGCACGCTGGTGGTCTGCGGGGCCTGTTGCAGGTTGACGTCAAGGCTTGGAAGCCCGACCCACTGCGGGTAACGCTGAATAATCAACAGAGCGATAAGTACGCCGGCCAACAGCGGCCAGCCGAAAAAACGCAGCGCCTTGAGCATTAAGCACGTCCTGGAAAAGTTGCAGGCGGGGTCAGACCGCCCATAATGTCGCGCATTATACGAGGCCGCGCGCGCCTCTGAACGGGATTTTCAGGAGTCTTTCATGGCCGTTGCCCTCAGTACCCTGGTCGAAGAAGCCGACCGTTACCTCGGCAGTGCGAAAATTGCCGATTATTGCCCCAACGGTCTGCAGGTCGAAGGCCGTCCGCAGGTGATGCGCATCGTCAGCGGCGTCACCGCCAGTCAGGCGCTGCTCGATGCTGCCGTCGAGGCCGAAGCCGATCTGGTGCTGGTGCATCACGGTTATTTCTGGAAGGGCGAGAACCCGTGCATCACCGGCATGAAACAGCGCCGTCTGAAGACGCTTCTCAAGCACGATATCAGCCTGCTCGGTTATCACCTGCCGCTGGATCTGCACCCGGACGTCGGCAACAACGTGCAGCTTGCGCGTCAGCTGGACATCACCGTCGAGGGGCCGCTGGATCCGGACAACCTGAAGGTCGTCGGTCTGGTCGGTTCGCTGAACGAGCCCATGACTCCGCGCGACTTCGCCCGCAAAGTGCAGGAAGTCATGGGCCGCGAGCCGCTGCTGGTCGAGGGCAGCGCGATGATTCGTCGGGTCGGCTGGTGCACCGGGGGCGGTCAGGGCTACATAGACAATGCCATCGCCGCCGGCGTCGATCTGTTCCTCAGCGGCGAAGCCTCCGAGCAGACATTCCACAGCGCCCGGGAAAACGACATCAGCTTCATTGCCGCCGGCCACCACGCCACCGAACGCTACGGCGTGCAGGCGCTGGGCGACTATCTGGCGAAGCGTTTTGCCCTCGAGCACATCTTCATCGACTGCCCGAACCCGATCTGAATTCACCCAAATCCTGTGGGAGCGAGCTTGCTCGCGAAGAGACAGTATCAGTCGCCATCATTGTTGAATGGCAGACCGCTTTCGCGAGCAAGCTCGCTCCCACATTGGCTTTCATCACCCGAACGGGCGGGCATATTCATATGCCCTTTCGATCTAGTTGGCGTCCTGATTAGAAGAGGTCGCTGTGCTAGGATTCGACGCTCGAACACGGCCCGCTGGCCGTTCATAAGAAAGCTTTCGTGAGTAGCCATGGTCGACAAACTGACGCATCTGAAACAGCTGGAGGCGGAAAGCATCCACATCATCCGCGAGGTGGCCGCCGAGTTCGACAACCCGGTGATGCTGTACTCCATCGGTAAAGACTCCGCCGTGATGCTGCATCTGGCACGCAAGGCGTTCTTCCCGGGCAAACTGCCGTTTCCGGTGATGCACGTCGACACCCGCTGGAAATTCCAGGAGATGTACAAGTTCCGCGACAAGATGGTCGAAGAGCTGGGCCTGGATCTGATCACCCACGTCAACCCGGATGGCGTTGCGCAGGGCATCAACCCGTTCACCCACGGCAGCGCCAAGCACACCGACATCATGAAGACCGAGGGCCTGAAGCAGGCGCTCGACAAGCATGGTTTCGACGCAGCCTTCGGCGGTGCCCGTCGCGATGAAGAGAAGTCCCGCGCCAAGGAGCGCGTCTACTCGTTCCGTGACAGCAAGCACCGCTGGGACCCGAAGAACCAGCGTCCCGAGCTGTGGAACGTCTACAACGGCAAGGTCAACAAGGGCGAATCCATTCGTGTGTTCCCGCTGTCGAACTGGACCGAGCTGGATATCTGGCAGTACATCTACCTCGAAGGCATCCCGATCGTACCGCTGTACTTCGCGGCCGAACGTGAAGTGATCGAGAAGAACGGCACGCTGATCATGATCGACGACGAGCGCATCCTCGAGCACCTGTCCGACGAGGACAAGGCGCGCATCGTCAAAAAGAAAGTGCGTTTCCGTACCCTTGGCTGCTACCCGTTGACGGGCGCGGTGGAGTCCGAGGCCGAAAGCCTGACGGACATCATTCAGGAAATGCTCCTGACGCGAACTTCCGAGCGCCAGGGCCGGGTCATCGACCACGATGGCGCAGGCTCGATGGAAGACAAGAAACGTCAAGGCTATTTCTAAGGGGCTGTCATGTCGCACGCATCTGATTTGATCAGCGAGGACATCCTCGCCTACCTGGGCCAGCACGAACGTAAAGAGCTGCTGCGCTTTTTGACCTGCGGTAACGTCGATGACGGCAAGAGCACCCTGATCGGGCGCCTGCTGCACGACTCGAAAATGATCTACGAAGATCACCTGGAAGCCATCACCCGCGATTCGAAGAAAGTCGGCACCACTGGTGACGACATCGACCTGGCATTGCTGGTCGACGGCCTGCAGGCCGAGCGCGAGCAGGGCATCACCATCGATGTCGCGTACCGCTATTTCTCCACCGCCAAGCGCAAATTCATCATCGCCGACACCCCCGGCCATGAGCAGTACACCCGCAACATGGCCACCGGTGCGTCCACCTGTGACCTGGCGATCATCCTGGTCGACGCCCGTTACGGCGTGCAGACCCAGACCCGTCGCCACAGCTTTATCGCCTCACTGCTGGGCATCAAGCACATCGTTGTCGCCATCAACAAGATGGACCTCAAGGGCTTCGATCAGGGCGTGTTCGAGTCGATCAAGGCCGACTACCTGAAGTTCGCCGAAGGCTTGAAGATGAAGCCTACGAGCATGCACTTCGTGCCGATGTCCGCCCTGAAGGGCGACAACGTGGTGAACAAGTCCGAGCGCTCGCCTTGGTACACCGGCCAGTCGCTGATGGAAATCCTTGAGACCGTGGAAGTGGCGGGCGACCGCAACTTCACCGATCTGCGTTTCCCGGTGCAGTACGTCAACCGTCCGAACCTGAACTTCCGCGGTTTCGCCGGCACCCTGGCCAGCGGCATCGTCAAGAAGGGCGACGAAGTCGTGGTCCTGCCGTCGGGCAAGAGCAGCCGCGTGAAATCCATCGTCACCTTCGAAGGTGAACTGGAACACGCAGGTCCCGGCCAAGCGGTAACGCTGACCATGGAAGACGAGATCGACATTTCCCGTGGCGACCTGCTGGTGCACGCCGACAACGTCCCGCCAGTGACCGACAGCTTCGAAGCGATGCTGGTGTGGATGGCTGAAGAGCCGATGCTGCCGGGCAAGAAATACGACATCAAGCGTGCTACCAGTTACGTGCCGGGCTCCATCGCCAGCATCGTCAACAAGGTCGACGTCAACACCCTCGAAGAGGGCCCGGCGAGCGCGTTGCAGCTCAACGAAATCGGCAAGGTGAAGATCGCGCTCGACGCGCCGATCGCCCTCGACGGTTACGACAGCAACCGCACCACCGGCGCGTTCATCGTTATCGACCGTTTGACCAACGGCACCGTCGGCGCCGGCATGATCGTCGCTCAGCCAGTGACCCACGGTACGGCCACGCACCACGGCAAAATGGCCCATGTAGCGACCGAAGAGCGCGCTCAGCGTTTCGGTCAGCAACCGGCTACCGTGCTGTTCAGCGGCCTGTCGGGCGCTGGCAAAAGCACCTTGGCGTATGCGGTCGAACGCAAGCTGTTCGACATGGGCCGCGCGGTGTTTGTACTCGATGGCCAGAACCTGCGTCAGGATCTGAACAAAGGTCTGCCGCAGGATCGCGCCGGGCGTACCGAGAACTGGCGTCGTGCCGCGCACGTGGCGCGTCAGTTCAACGAAGCCGGTTTGCTGACCCTGGCGGCGTTCGTTGCGCCAAGTGCCGAAGGTCGCGAGCAGGCCAAGGAACTGATCGGCAAGGATCGCTTGCTCACGGTCTACGTGCAGGCCTCGCCGACAGTGTGCGCCGAACGTGATCCGCAAGGGCTGTACGCCGCTGGTGGCGACAACATCCCGGGCGAATCCTTCCCGTACGACGTGCCGCTCAACGCCGACCTGGTGATCGACACGCAGTCGCTGAGTCTGGAAGAAAGCGTCAAGCAAGTGCTGGAGCTGTTGCGGCAGCGCGGCGCGATTTAAGCACTGAAGCAGCGACAAGCTTCCAGTTTCAAGCGGCAAGAAAAAGCCCGTCGATGAGCAATCATCGGCGGGCTTTTTTTGTGCCGGGTGATCGTTCCCACGCGGAGCGTGGGAATGATCAAACGATCAACTGTGGGAGCGAGCCTGCTCGCTCCCACAGGGGTCAGTGTTTGGGTGGATATTCGCGGTGCATCTGCTCCAGCAACGCATCCTTGTCCAGCCACAGCTGATTGATCCAGCCCTGAAACTGCAATCGATACTCGCCGTCCTGGTCGTAGTTCTTGCCGATGAAGGCCGGCGGGATTTTGATTTCCTCAAAATGCACCACCACATCGCGCACATTGCCGCAGAGCAAATCCCAGAACCCTGGACGCCCCGCTGGATAATGAATCGTCACGTTGACGATCGATTCCAGCTGTTCGCCCATCGCATCCAGTACAAACGCAATGCCGCCGGCTTTTGGTTTGAGCAAGTATTTGAACGGCGATTGCTGCTGTGCATGTTTGCCTTCGGTGAAGCGCGTGCCCTCGACGAAGTTGAAGATGCCTACCGGGTTGTCGCGGAATTTCGCGCAGGTCTTGCGCGTGGTTTCCAGGTCCTTGCCTTTCTTCTCCGGGTGTTTTTCCAGATACGCCTTGGAGTAGCGCTTCATGAACGGAAAGCCCAGCGTCCACCACGCCAGACCGATCACCGGGACCCAGATCAGCTCCTGTTTAAGGAAAAACTTCAGCGGCTGGATGCGTCGGTTGAGCACGTATTGCAGCACCAGGATGTCGACCCAGCTCTGGTGATTGCTGGTGATCAGGTACGAGTGTTGATAGTCCAGACCTTGCAGGCCGCTGAGGTGCCAGCGGGTGCGGTGCACCAGGTTCATCCAGCCTTTGTTGTTACTGATCCAGGCTTCGTGAGTGTGGCTCATCAGCCAGCGCGATGCGCGGCGTGCGAGGTCGAACGGCAGCACTTTGATCAGTGCCACGAGAAACAGGAACGAGCAAAGCAGGATCGTGTTCAGCGCCAGCAGCAGCGCGGCGATTACGCCGCGCAGGGTGGCAGGGAGAAAAGCCAGCATCGGGTCAGATATCCAGAGGTCGATTGGCAGCCTGAATCGCGGTCAGGGCAATGGTGTAGACGATGTCGTCGACCTGCGCGCCGCGCGGCAGGTCGTTCACCGGTTTGCGCAGGCCTTGCAGCATCGGGCCGAGGCTGACGCAATCGGCGCTGCGCTGCACGGCTTTGTGGGTGGTGTTGCCGGTGTTCAGGTCGGGGAACACGAACACCGTGGCGCGACCGGCCACCTGGCTGTTCGGCGCCAGTTGCCGGGCCACGTTTTCGTTGGCGGCGGCGTCGTACTGCAACGGGCCGTCGATCAGCAGCGAGTGCTGTTGTTCGTGGGCGAGCAGGGTGGCTTCGCGAACCTTCTCGACTTCTTCGCCGGTGGCGGATTCGCCGCTGGAGTAACTGATCATCGCCACCCGTGGCGTGATGCCGAACGCGGCGGCCGAGTCGGCGCTTTGCAGGGCGATTTCGGCCAGTTCGCTGGCGCTCGGGTGCGGGTTCATCACGCAGTCGCCGTAGACCAGCACTTCTTCGGGAAACAGCATGAAGAACACCGACGACACCAGCGTGCAGCCCGGCGCCGTTTTAATCAGCTGCAAGGCCGGGCGGATGGTGTTGGCGGTGGTGTTGATGATGCCCGAAACCAGGCCGTCGACTTCATCCAGCGCCAGCATCATGGTGCCGATCACTACGGTGTCTTCCAGTTGCTGTTCGGCCATCGGCGCGTTGAGGCTTTTGCTCTTGCGCAGGGCGACCATCGGTTCGACGTAGCGCTCGCGGATCAGATCCGGATCGAGGATTTCCAGCCCCGGCGGCAGGACGATGCCCTGAGCCCGGGCGACGGCTTCGACATCCGCCGGTTTGGCCAACAACACGCAACGGGCAATCCCGCGTTCCTGGCAGATCGCAGCCGCTTGCACGGTGAGCGGCTCGCTGCCTTCGGGCAGGACAATGCGCTTGTTGGCAGCCTGCGCGCGTTGAATCAATTGATAGCGGAACACCGCCGGCGACAGGCGCATTTCCCGCGGTGTACCGCAGCGCTGGTGCAGCCAGTTGGCGTCCAGGTGACTGGCGACGAAGTCGGTGATGATCTCCGCGCGTTCACGGTCATCGACGGGAATTTCCTTGTTCAGGCCGTTGAGCAGGTTCGCGGTGTCGTACGAGCCGGTGCTCACCGACAGCACCGGCAAGCCAGCCTGCAACGCACCACGGCACAGGTCCATGATGCGCGGATCGGGCAGGGTGTCGCTGGTCAGCAGCAGACCGGCCAGCGGCACGCCGTTGATCGCGGCGAGGCTGACGGCGAGGATGATGTCGTCGCGATCGCCGGGAGTCACCACCAGCACGCCGGGCTTTAGCAGATCCACGGTGTTGCGCATGGTGCGCGCGCAAATGATGGTCTTGGTCATGCGCCGGGTTTCGTAGTCGCCGGCGTTGAGCACCTGGGCGCCCATCAGGTCGGCGACGTCGCGGGTGCGCGGGGCGTTGAGTTCCGGCTGGAACGGAATGCAGCCGAGCAGACGGAAATCACCGGTGCGCAGCAAGGGCGAATGCTCTTTCAGACGCGCAGCGAAGGCGTCCATGCTCTCGTCGGTCTTGACCTTGTTGAGGATCACGCCGAGGACTTTCGGGTCCTTCGGCCCGCCGAAAAGTTGCGCTTGCAACTCGACGCGGCCGGACAGTTCGGTCAGCACTTCGTTTTCCGGGGCCGAGACCAGTATCACCTCGGCATCCAGGCTCTTGGCCAGGTGCAGGTTGACCCGCGCGGCGTAGCTGGCGCTGCGGGTCGGCACCATGCCTTCGACGACCAGCACGTCTTTGCCGATGGCTGCCTGCTGGTAGAGGGTGATGATTTCTTCGAGCAGCTCGTCGAGCTGACCGTCGCCGAGCATCCGCTCGACATGGGCCAGACCCAGTGGCTGTGGCGGTTTCAGGCCGTGGGTGCGGGCCACCAGTTCGGTGGAGCGCTCAGGGCCGGTGTCGCCCGGATGCGGCTGGGCGATCGGTTTGAAGAAGCCGACTTTCAGCCCGGCCCGTTCCAGCGTACGCACCAGCCCGAGGCTGATGGAGGTCAGACCCACACCAAAGTCGGTGGGCGCGATAAAAAAAGTTTGCATGCGGATTCTCTAAGGGTGCATGGCAATGGCGATCGTCTCTGTGTGCCGATCTGCCGAGATTCAGTCGCCAAGGTTATCGCTAACCGAGGCTTGAGCGCACCAACCGCAAGCAAAGGGTTGGCCTATTTTTTCAATGCGTTGCGTGGCGTCCAGAACCCACGCCCGGGACTGCCAGGGCGGGAGGTGGCGCAGGTGCTGGGTATGGCCGCAGGACAGCTCGGCGACCCAGTGGCCGTCCTCGTCCTGATGGAATCCGGTGACGGTCACGGGCGCCAATCGATCCCGTCTGTCCGGGTTCTGTTCGCTTTCGGGCAAATCCTTGTTTAGACTTGTCCGTTCTTCATTCTTATGCAAAAGGTCTCGCCCCATGCTGATCGCCGCCAATAAGGCTGTCTCCATCGACTATACCCTGACCAACGACGCTGGTGAGGTCATCGACAGCTCCGCCGGCGGCGCTCCGCTGGTCTACCTGCATGGCGCAGGCAACATCATCCCGGGCCTGGAAAAAGCCCTGGAAGGTAAAGAAGTCGGCAACGAGCTAGAAGTGTCCGTCGAGCCGGAAGATGCCTACGGCGAATACGCCGCTGAACTGGTCAGCACCCTGAGCCGCAGCATGTTCGAAGGCGTTGACGAGCTGGAAGTCGGAATGCAGTTCCACGCTTCGGCGCCGGACGGTCAGATGCAGATCGTCACCATCCGTGACCTGGACGGCGACGACGTTACCGTCGACGGCAACCACCCACTGGCCGGTCAGCGCCTGAACTTCAAAGTGAAGGTCGTTGCCATCCGTGACGCCAGCCAGGAAGAAATCGCTCATGGTCACGTCCATGGCGAAGGTGGCCATCACCACTGATTTTCTGCGCTAAGCTCAGAGAACTGGAGAGGCGCCCGAGGGCGCCTTTTTAGTCCGCGGCTGTCCTTGGTGCCCTCGCCAAGTGGCTGTTTCGAGTAGAACACGGGAATCTGGAGTTCGTCATGAGTGCTTTTCACGACCTTAAGTTGACAGCCCTGGATGGTCAGGAGCTACCGCTGGCACCCTTCAAGGGCCAAGTCGTGCTGGTGGTCAACGTCGCCTCCAAATGCGGCTTGACCCCACAGTACGCGGCGCTGGAAAACCTTTATCAGCAATACAAAGGCAAAGGCTTCAGTGTGCTGGGCCTGCCGTGCAACCAGTTTGCCGGTCAGGAACCGGGCAGTGAGCAGGAGATCCAGGAATTCTGCAGCCTCAACTATGGCGTGAGTTTTCCGTTGTCGAAAAAGCTCGAAGTCAACGGTCACGACCGTCATCAGCTGTACCGCCTGCTGGCGGGCGAGGGCGCGGAGTTTCCCGGTGACATCACCTGGAATTTCGAGAAATTCCTGCTCGGCAAGGACGGTCGGGTACTGGCCCGCTTCTCGCCGCGCACGGCGCCGGATGATCCTTCGGTGATTACGGCGATTGAAAAAGCCTTGAGTTGAAACACGAAAATCGCAGCCATTGAGCTGCGATTTTTTTCGCCTGCCTTTTGACCCTTAATCATTCAGATCAATAGTGCTATCGGGCGTTTGAAACTCCCCATATTATCGCCGTCATATGAATTGCGTGCCCGTCGATCAATTTTTCGTGGAGCTTCCCATGCCCGTGCAAGCCCTGTTCAAACCGTTCCAGCTCGGTGCCCTCGAACTGCCGACCCGCGTGGTCATGGCGCCGATGACCCGTTCGTTCTCTCCGGGCGGCGTGCCCAATTCCAAAGTGATCGAATACTACCGTCGTCGCGCGGCGGCCGGTGTCGGCCTGATCATTACCGAAGGCACCACCGTCGGCCATCAGGCATCCAACGGTTACCCGAACGTGCCGCACTTCTACGGCGAAGCAGCCTTGGCCGGCTGGAAGAAAGTCGTGGATGCGGTACACGCCGAAGGCGGCAAGATCGTTCCGCAACTCTGGCACGTCGGCAATGTGCGCCGTCTGGGCACCGAGCCGGACGCGAGCGTGCCGGGTTATGGCCCGTCGGAAAAACTCAAGGACGGTCAGGTCGTGGTGCACGGCATGACCAGACAGGACATTCAGGACGTGATCGCAGCCTTCGCCCAAGCGGCGAAAGATGCCCAAAGCATCGGCATGGACGGCGTGGAAATCCACGGCGCCCACGGTTACCTGATCGACCAGTTCTTCTGGGAAGGCAGCAACCAGCGCACGGACGAATACGGTGGCAGCTTGGCCAACCGTTCGCGTTTCGCCATCGAGCTGATTCAGGCTGTGCGTGCGGCGGTGGGCGAAGGCTTCCCGATCATCTTCCGTTTCTCGCAGTGGAAACAGCAGGACTACACCGCGCGTCTGGTGCAAACCTCTGAGGCACTGGGTGAATTCCTCAAGCCGTTGTCCGACGCCGGGGTGGATATTTTCCACTGCTCGACGCGCCGTTTCTGGGAGCCTGAGTTTGACGGCTCCGACCTGAACCTGGCCGGCTGGACACGCAAGCTGACCGGCAAACCAACCATCACCGTCGGCAGCGTCGGCCTCGATGGCGAGTTCCTGCAGTTCATGGTCAACACCGACAAGGTCGCGCAACCGGCCAGTCTGGAGAAACTGCTGGAGCGTCTGAACAACGACGAGTTCGATCTGGTGGCAGTGGGGCGTGCGCTGCTGGTCGATCCGGACTGGGCGCAGAAAGTGCGCGAAGGCCGCGAGCAGGACATTCTGCCGTTCAGCCGTGAGGCGTTGATGACGCTGGTTTGATCGATGTGGGAGGCTTGTCGTGCAGGTCGCGGCAAGCCCCCAGCAAATGGTTTTCAAACTGTTCGACGATGGCCGCCCAACCCTGGCGGCTGGCGTGCTGGCGTGCGTTCAGGCGTACGCAGCGCAACCTTTCGTCTTCTTCCAGCAGCCATGCGGCTGCCTCGCAGAACGCCTCTTCATCTCCGGGCATTGCCAGCACGCCGTTGTAGCCATGGCGAATATGCTGGGCCGCCGCGGCCTGATCGTAAGACACCACCCCAAGGCCTGAGGCCAGCGCTTCCAGCACGACGTTGCCAAAGGTCTCGGTCAGGCTCGGAAACAGAAACACATCCCCCGACGCATAGTGCGCCGCCAGCGCTTCGCCCCGTTGCGAGCCGCAGAAAATCGCCTCGGGCAGTTCGTTTTCCAGTGCCATTCGTTGCGGTCCGTCGCCGACCACGATCAGCTTCAGGTTGCGCTGTGGATAAGTGCCGGCGAGCTTTTCGAAACTGCGCTTGAGCAAGCCGAGATTTTTCTCCGGCGCCAGGCGTCCTACGTGAATGACAGCAATGTCCCGCTCGCCAAGACCCCATTGCTCACGCAAGGCATTCAGGCGTTTGGCCGGGTGGAACAACTGACTGTCGACACCCCGGGACAGCAGCGCCAGGCGCTCGAAGTGCCGACGCTCCAGCTCCAGGCGCTGGCTGACGCTCGGCACCAGGGTCATGGCCGAACGATTGTGAAACCAGCGCAGATAGTGGGTGAGCAAGCGCGTCAGCAAGCCCAGCCCGTACTGGTGGGTGTATTGCTGAAAGTTGGTATGAAAACCACTGACCACGGCAATCCCCAGGCGCCGTGCCGCGCGTAACGCCGACAGCCCGAGCGGGCCTTCGGTGGCGATATAGAGCACGTCGGGGCGATGACGCGTCCAGCGTCGCAACAGTTTGTGCATCGACGACTGGCCCCATTGCAGCCCCGGATATCCCGGCAACGGCCAGCCCCGGCACAGCAGCAGGGCGTCGTCTTCACTGCGCTGCGGATCGTCAGCCTGACGCGGTCGCACCAGTTCCACCCGATGCCCGCGTGCGCGCAAACCGTCGCACAAGCGGCCAAGGGTATTGGCCACGCCGTTGATTTCCGGTGGGAAGGTTTCGCTGATGAGGGTGATATGTAGAGCTGTCGTCATGGCCTCAGTGTCGGCTGAGGCCATGTCGTGGTTGTGACGTTCCGATGATGGATTTGTGACGCGGTCTCAGCGTTGCATCACCAGATTCTCGGCCCCGCGCTCACGCACCCAGAACAGCGTCGCGCCAGCCACGGCGGCCGGCATCATCAGGATGTTGACCAGCGGAATCAGCAACACCAGATAAACGATCCCGCCGAAGCTCATGCTCTGCCAGCGCTTCTGGCGCAGCCAGGTGAGCATTTCGTTCCAGCCCAGCTTGTGGTTATCCGCCGGGTAGTCGATGTACTGGATCGCCATCATCCACACCCCGAACAGCAGCCACAACGGCGCGGCGACGATGTTCACCACCGGGATGAACGACAGGATGAACAGGCCGATCGCCCGGGGCAGGAAATAACCGAGTTTGCGCATTTCCCGGGCCAGGGTGCGCGGGATCATGGCGATCAGTTCGCCCCAGCTGAAGGCCGGGAAGTCGTCGGTGCCGCGCACCACCACTTCAACCTTTTCCGCGAGGAAACCGTTGAACGGCGCGGCGATCACGTTGGCCAGCATCGTAAAGGTGAAGAACACCATCAACGCCACCAGCACCACGAACAGCGGCCACAGGATGTAACTGAGGAAACTCAGCCATTCAGGCAGCGACGGCATCAGCGTGTCGACCCACAGGCTGAACTGGTGACCGGCCAGATAGATCAATCCGACGAACAGCACCAGGTTGATGGCCAGCGGCAGCAGCACAAACAGGCGCAGGCCGGGACTCAAGACCAGTTTGAGGCCTTCGCGCAGGTATTGCGGGCCGGACAGAACAGGGGCGGGCATAAGGTGCTCCGAGCAAGGGAAAACGCGCCGACCTTACCGACTTTGCAGAACCTGTGAAAGCGCGGTAGCGGGATCGACATTCACTGTAACAAAGACATCCATCTCGTCAGTGTGTCGGCATAGAGACCACCTATGAGCTGGATTGTTAAACCGTATTTCCTTAATCTTGCCCCCCTCGATACGCTGCACCCAACTTTTTACAGGACTGTCGAGCTCACGCCTTCCCCAAGGTTATCCACAGTCCTTTTTTATTCCCGCCGGCAGTCCGGCGTCCGGCCAGGTGTCTTGGCCGGTCAACAGGAGCAGGTTCATGTCTGAAGTCCGTCATTCGCGAGTGATCATCCTCGGTTCCGGCCCTGCCGGTTACAGCGCTGCCGTCTACGCTGCCCGTGCCAACCTCAAGCCGCTGCTGATCACCGGCATGCAGGCCGGCGGTCAATTGACCACCACCACCGAAGTCGACAACTGGCCGGGCGACGTCCACGGCCTGACCGGCCCGGTGCTGATGGAACGCATGCGCGAGCACGCCGAGCGTTTTGAAACCGAGATCGTATTCGATCACATTAACGCCGTGGACTTCGCTTCCAAGCCCTACAGCCTGACCGGCGACAGCGGCACCTACACCTGCGACGCGCTGATCATCGCTACCGGCGCCAGCGCCCGTTACCTGGGCCTGCCGTCGGAAGAAGCGTTCATGGGCAAGGGCGTTTCGGCCTGCGCGACCTGCGACGGTTTCTTCTATCGCAACAAGCCGGTGGCCGTGGTCGGTGGCGGCAACACTGCTGTCGAAGAAGCCCTGTACCTGGCCAACATCGCCAGCAAAGTCACCCTGATCCACCGTCGCGAAACCTTCCGCGCCGAGAAGATCCTGATCGACAAGCTCAACGCCCGCGTGGCCGAAGGCAAGATCGAGCTGAAGCTGAACGCGACCCTGGACGAAGTGCTGGGCGACAACATGGGCGTGACGGGTGCGCGTCTGAAGAACAACGACGGCAGCTCCGACGAAATCAAGGTCGACGGCGTGTTCATCGCGATCGGCCACACCCCGAACACCTCGCTGTTCGAAGGTCAGCTGGAATTGAAGGACGGCTACCTCGTGGTTCAGGGTGGCCGTGAAGGCAACGCCACCGCGACCAGCGTCGAAGGCATTTTCGCTGCCGGCGACGTGGCCGACCACGTTTACCGTCAGGCCATCACCTCGGCCGGCGCCGGTTGCATGGCGGCACTGGACACCGAACGTTACCTGGACGGTCTGCAGAACGCTTCGTTCTAAGATCGCAGACAACTCGACATGATCGTTCCCACGCAGAGCGTGGGAATGCCTCATTTGGACGCGGAGCGTCCCCGGCTGCATTCCCTCGCAGAGCGTGGGAACGATCTGACGAAAAAAATCGGCCAATTGGCCGATTTTTTCATGCCTGCGATTCGCTCGGAATCAGCGGCGGGTCAGCGGTTGCGCATCGAATTTCACGCCCGCCAGACCGTGCTGGATCAACGCACGGATATTGCCGTGATCGCTGCCTTCAGGCGTTGCCACGACCGAGCGGTAGTGTTCGCCGAACGCCAGCAGCGCTTCTTCATCGCTCAAGCCTTCCAGCAGTGCCAGACCCAAAGTCTTGCACGAACCTTCGTTCTGCCCGGCCGCGTTTTCCACGCCACCATTGTTGAACGCCTGAGGCTGGTAGTCGTAACCGGCGGCGATGAAGGCCAGGGTGTCGGCAAAAGCATGTTCGCCGCTCTTGAGGCTGGCGCGCAGGGTGTTCAGATCACTCATTGGGTTTTCCTTTGGCGAACGCCGCTTGCTGTTCGGCGCTGGCTTCTTGCTGATATTGGGCTTTCCAGTCGGCGTACGGCATGCCGTAAACCACTTCACGGGCATCGTCGAGGCTGACCTCGATCTGGCGCTCGTCGGCGGCTGCCTTGTACCACTTCGACAGGCAGTTGCGGCAGAACCCGGCGAGGTTCATCAGGTCGATGTTCTGCACGTCCTTGCGGCTGTCCAGGTGGGCGACCAGCCGGCGGAAGGCGGCGGCTTCGAGTTCGAGGCGTTGTTGCTCGGTCATGATGGGCTCTGTGCAGTCAAATCGTGGCGCGGATGATAAAAGTCTGACGCCCGGAGCGCCAGACACGTTCAACGGCTGGCGGCGAGGGTGATCGACACCGATTCGGCAAAACGCAAGGCATGCGGCTTGTCGACTTCGACTTCGGCGTACAGCACCGATTCGTTGGCCATCACGAGATCCAGCAGCTCCTGGGTCAGGCGTTCGAGCAGCGCGAAACGGTTGCCTTCCACGTGGGCGATGATCGCCTTGGTGATCGTGCGGTAGTTCAGCGCGTGGTCGATGTCGTTGTCACGCACCGCTTCCTGCGCGGCGTACAGGATGGTCAGGTTGATCAGCACATCCTGCTTGTTGAGGATTTCGTCCTCGTTGATCCCGATAAAGGTGCGCAGGCGCAGATCCTTGACCCGGATGCGCGCCATTCCCGGTTGAAGTTGAGGCATTTACTTGCTCCGTCCAATCAATTGCAGGAACTCCTGACGGGTGTTGCTCGACTCGCGGAAGGCGCCGAGCATGACCGAGGTGTTCATGGTCGAATTCTGTTTCTCGACACCGCGCATCATCATGCACATGTGTCGGGCTTCGATGACCACCGCGACACCGGCGGCATCGGTGACTTGCTGGACCGCCTCGGCGATCTGGCGGGTGAGGTTTTCCTGGATCTGCAGGCGACGGGCGAACATGTCCACCAGTCGCGCGATCTTCGACAACCCCAGCACCTTGCCCGTCGGAATATAAGCCACATGGGCCTTGCCGATGAAGGGCAGCAGGTGATGTTCGCACAACGAATAGAGCTCGATGTCGGCGACGATGATCATCTCGTCGCTGTCGGAGGCAAACAGCGCGCCATTGACGATTTCCTCGACGCTCTGTTCGTAGCCGTGACACAGGTACTGCATGGCCTTGGCCGCCCGCACCGGTGTGTCGAGCAATCCTTCGCGGTCAGGGTCTTCACCGAGACCGATCAGGATCTCGCGGTAACTCTCGGGCAGGGAACGGGTCATGGAGCATCCTCGCGGGGCGTATTACTTGACGTGCCGCCCGCCATTGACGGTCAGGGTCGTGCCGGTGACGTAAGGGTTGTCGAGCAGATAACGCAGGCTCTGATAAATCACTTCGCTGCCGGGTTCGATGCCCAGCGCGGACTTGGCCAGCGCTTTGGCGCGGTACGCTGTGTCGTCGTCGGGATTGAACAATAGCAGGGCTGGCGCGATGCCGTTGACCTTGATTGAGGGCGCGTAGCGCGCCGCGAAGGACAGCGTGAGACTGTCGAGCCCGGCCTTGCTGGCGCAATAGCCGATGTGTTTGCTGCTGCCCTTGCGGGTGACGTCATCGCTGATGTGGATGATGTCGGCAGGACTCGAACGTTGCAGCAATTCGGCGCAATGCAGGTTGATCAGGTACGGCGCCAGCATGTGGACGTTAAACATGCGGCAGAAGGCTTCGGCTTCGCCGTCGTCGGTTTCCGCCAGCCACTGCGAGGCGTTGTGCACGATGGCGCGCAGGCTGTCGGTGTGGGTCTTCAGTTCGGTGATGAACGCGAGGATCGAGGCTTCGCTGGAAAAGTCCGCGTGCAGCCCGAGGGCGCCCAGATCCCGCAAAGCCTTCACTCCCGGTCGTTCGCTGCGGTAGGTGAAGATCACCCGATGGCCGTCGTCCAGCAGACGCTGCGCACAATGCAGGCCGACCCGCTGGCCGGCGCCGGTGATGAGGATGGGAGCTGTGGGAAAAGTCATGTACGGCTCGCGTCGAAGTCAGAGCAAAAACTATAACAGCGACGCGAGCGACGGCTTCAGCGATTTTGCGTAGAGGGCGCGGCGGGCAGTGAGCGTGCAGGCGCCGGGTTGAGCCAGCCGGCCAGCAGGCGGGTCGACAGCGGAATGAAGAAGTAGACCATCAACGGGGTCAGGCACAGCGTGCTGACGAAGACTCGGGGAACCAGGCTCATTTCGGCGAGCAACGGTCCCAGCACGAAATTGAACAGCAGCGACACCGGGAAGAACGCCAGCCAGATTGCCACGGCCTGTTTCCAGCGCGGGGGGCGATGACCGGCAGCACCGAACCAGCCTTCAATGCCGCTGACCCGATGTTCCGTCGGGTGGGCAAACAGATCGCTGCCACGCGCCAGCCATGCGGTGCGCGATGCCGAGTGTTCCCAGGCATGCAGGGTCTGTTCGTCGACGAAGCGGAATATGATCTGGAATTCATCGTCGCCGGGAGGCGGGGCCAGTACGCCGGAGCCGAGGTAACCGGGGAAATCGGTGGCCAGTTGTTCGCCTTCTCGCAACCAGGCGATCAGATCCTGATAACGACCATGGGTGACGCGACGCGCGACCATCAGCGTGACGGGGGAAGTAGACATTGTGTATCTCCGTATTGCATGTGCGTCGCTCCGGGTAGGAGTCTCGCCTGACGCAGCGCCGGGTAGAGGGCTGCGTTTTTCGACAAGCAAGGATTATTCCTCATCTTCGTGACAAACCAGAGACTTTCGTCTCATTTCACCGCTTGAACCGCTCGATGGCATCCGGAGTAGAATGGGATCCAACTACGCTCACACTCGCCAACGAGGACGTACCCGCGCAAATGCCTGTCATGACTGACGTTCGTCCTGCTTTCCCGGCCTCTGTTGCGCTGGAGCGCGAAGAGCTTTTCCCTATCCGCGAAGTAGCGCGGCTCACCGGCGTGAACCCGGTTACGTTGCGCGCCTGGGAGCGTCGCTACGGTTTGATCCAGCCGACACGCACCGAAAGTGGGCATCGGTTGTATTCGATGACCGATATCGAGCGCGTTCGCAGCATCGTCGACTGGATCGATCGGGGTGTTGCCGTGAGCAAGATCGGCAGGATCCTGGCCAAGACCGAGCCGCTGAAAGTCCTGGCCCCGTTCATATCCGATGACAATATGCAGGCGGATTACCTGCAGTGGCAGGAACAGGTTCGGCACGCGGTCGGTTCATTCGACGATCAGGCGCTGGATCAACTCTACGGCCAGATTTTCTCCTCCTACGCATTGCCTGTCGTGTTTCAGGACATCCTGATGCCGTTATGGCTGCAAATGCTGCAGCGCCAGGACGCTTTCGGACAAACCAGCGAGTGGCTGTTCTTTGATGGTTTTCTGCGAGCGAAGGTGCTGCAGCGCATCGTCATGCTCCGCGGCTCTCAACCGCGCAGGGTGATCGTCAGCGCACTGGCCGGTCAATGTCGTGAGCTTGAACTACTGGTGGCGGCGCTGTTTCTCAGCGGCAATGAAGCGGGTGTTCGTGTACTCACCACCGGCCAGCCGTTCGATGAACTGACGCTGGTGTGCGAAAAGACCAGGCCTCAGGCGCTGGTGCTGTTTTCCAATCATGCGCCGACTGCCGAGCTGCCACGACGTCTGAATCGTCTGGCCTTGAGCCTGGATTGTCAGTTGATGCTGGCGGGCGATGCCGCCGATCTGGCGCAGGACAGCCTCGCCGGATCAGCGGTTGGCTGCCTGGGCAATGACGGATCGACCATGCGTCAACGCATGAATCAGTTTCTGGCGGGGACGCTGGATACCTGAGACTCAGGTGTGCATGGCAGGGTGGGTCAGACGATGCTGTTGCAGGATGAACTGGCGCAGACGCTCGGTTTCGTCGGCATCGCTCTGGCTTAGCTCGTAAGCATAAAAGCCGCTTTCGGTTTCCCGCTCGAACGTCCCGCGCAGGGAAATCCGCTCATAGCCCGACGGGCTGAACCACAAGGCAAAATGCTTAGGTGGTTTGGTCTTGTTGCGCACTTCCAGCAGCACACCCTTGTGCGAAACCTCGTGAACCCACAGCGTACCGGGCTGGCCCTTGGCATTTTCCAGTGCCACCGGCTCTTCCAGAGTCAGGCGCCATGGACGCACCATCGGCCCGTCTTCATAGATGCTCGGTACACCCAGGCGCAGGTGCAGGGCGTGGAACTCGTCTTCCACCAGATGTAACGGGAAGGTCATCTGCTGATTTTCGAAGTTGGCCTGGATGGTGACTTGTTCATGGGCCGCCAGGCGCGTGAGCAGGTCACGGATCTGCGAACCACCGTTGACCAGCAGGCTCGACGTCGCATCCCGCACATTGAGTTGCGGGTTGTGTTGCATGGTCTGGATGAAATCCAGCTCATCCTGGGTCAGGAGGGCGTCACGCTGCATGGCTAACTCGAAATGAATAATTACAAAGTCATTGGTGATTGTAGTTAGTGACAATTAGTTCGCTGTTTTGTTTGCGCCGTTCGTCGCTTTCAGTTCAGCGAGCTCGGCTTCCAGGGCCGCGACCCGGGCCTCCAGTTGCACAACGCGCTGCTGGGCCTTGACCTGAACCGTAACGTCCTTTTGCACGCCGACGAAATAGGTCAGCCCGTCGTCGGCATTTTTCACGGTCGACAGCGACAGTTCGTTCCAGAACGGCGTGCCATCCTTGCGGTAGTTACGCAGGATCTCCCGGCATGAGCCGCCTTCGCTCAATACGTCGCGAATCAACTTCAAACTGGCCTGGTCACGATCTCCGGCCTGCAGGAAGCGGCAGTCCTGATAAAGAATCTCTTCACTGGTATAGCCGGTCATTTTTTCGAAGGCCGGATTCACGTAGATCAGGATGTTGTCCTGATCACCTTCTTTTTCTGCCACCACGATCCCTTCGTTCGACGCGTTGATCACCATTTGCAGCAAACTGGCACTGATCATCTATGAAGCCTTTAAGGATTTCGGTGGCAGGCATTCTAGAAGATCGATCGGGGCTGTCTACCGGCCACCAGCGCTTATCGAGAGCCAATCGCGACAAGGCGCCGCTGGCTGTTACTATCGCCGCTCTTTTTTTCAGTTTCAGGATCAGATTGATGAAAGTCGCCATCCTCTCCGGCTCTGTGTACGGCACGGCCGAAGAAGTCGCTCGCCACGCTCAGAGCCTGTTGAACGCCGCCGGTTTTGAAACCTTCTACAACTCGCGCGCCAGCCTCGCTGATCTCCAGGCCTTTGGCCCTGAAGTCTTGCTCGGCGTAACTTCGACCACCGGCATGGGCGAGCTGCCGGACAACCTGCAACCGTTGTACTCGGCCATTCGCGACCAATTGCCGGCGGCCTGGCGTGGCTTGCCTGGTGCCGTGATCGCCTTGGGCGATGCCAGTTATGGCGACACCTTCTGCGGCGGCGGCGAGCAATTGCGCGAGTTGTTCGGCGAACTGGGCGTGCGCGAGGTGCAGGACATGCTGCGCATCGACGCCAGCGAAAGCGTCACGCCTGAAACCGACGCCGAACCTTGGCTGGAACAGTTGATCGCCACGCTCAAGGGCTGATTTCACGTTCGCGCAGCAGCGCCAGCCAGGCCTGCGCAGCCTTCGACAGATAGGCGCCCCGGCGCCAGATGAAAGCGATGTCCCAGCGCAAGTAATCCGGCGCGTTCAAGGTCAGGCGCACCACGCCTGGCCGCACCAGTCCGCGCGCCACCACGCTGGGCAGCAACACCACGCCTTGTCCGGCGGCGACCAGCGCCGCGAGAAAATCCGCCTGCCCACTGCGCCCGCCTTCCTTCGGGGTGAAGCCCATCTGCTGGCAGGCCTGAAGCAAACGATCGTTGAGCACGAAACTGCGCTGATACAAAAGGAACGGCGTATCGGCCAATTCCTCCAGGCCGATTTCGCCTTTTGCCGCCAGTGGGTGATCCACCGGAAGCAGCGCATCGAGCGGTTCATCGCAGAACGGCTGAACGTCGAACTGCGGATCTTTCGGCAGCAAGCTGCCACCCAACTCCAGCTCCCCGCTGAGCACAGCCTGTTCGATGTTGCGACTGCCACCCTCTATCAGTTGAACGCTGATGTTCGGATATCGCCGTCGGTATTCGGCAAATAGCCCGGCAAACAACGCGTCGCTGCCCAGTAATGGCAGCCCGAGACGCAGCTCGCCGCGTGCCAGATGACTGAGATCATCCAGCTCGCTGAGCAATTCATTGCGCAACCGCAGCATGCCTTCGGCCCGTTGCAGCACCACGCTCCCGGCGGCGGTCAGGCGTATTTGCGAGCCCAGCCGTTCAAGCAGCGGGGTGCCGAGACTTTGTTCGAGCTGGGCAATCTGCTTGCTCACCGCAGACTGACTGATGTGCAGGTTTTTTGCGGCTTGAGTGAAACCGCCCTGATGCATGACTTCGACAAAGCTTTTGAGCTGTTTGAATTCCATGGCCTGATTCCAGATTGGAATGGCCTTGAGTCTAACAATTCGCTTCGGAGATGGAAGTCGGGTTCGTAAAATAGGCACCTGTGAAAGGAGCCCCCCGATGAAATCCTCGACCGTTAAATACTTTTCCCGCCTGCTGGCCGAACTGGCCGTGCTGCTCGGTCTCTACCTGCTCGGATGCCAGATCGCAGCGTGGCTGCCCTGGCCGATTCCCGGCGGGGTGATCGGCATGGCATTGCTGCTGCTGGCTTTTGCGTTCGGCTGGGTCAAACCGGCGGCGCTGCAAATGGGCGCGGGATTGCTGATGGCCGAGATGCTGCTGTTCTTCATTCCGGCGTTGATGAGCCTGCTGGATTACGGCGCGTTGCTGCACGATGACGGCTGGCGGATCTTGTTGGTGATCGCGGCCAGCACATTGATGGTGATGCTGGTGACCGCGTTCACCGTAGAGTTGGCCGTGCGCCTGAGGCGGTCCCATGAAGCTTGAGCTGATGCCGATGTTCTGGCTGGCGTTCACGTTGCTGGCTTATCTGTTCAGTCGCTGGCTGTATCGCCGGACCGGGCGCTACGTGTTGTCGCCACTGATTCTGGTCCCCGCGTTGCTGCTGGCGCTTGCCGTGCCGCTGCACACCGCTTACGCCGAATACTCGAGCAATACCCATTGGCTGATGCTGGTGCTTGGTCCGGTCACCGTGGCATTTGCGGTGCCGATCTGGCAGCAGCGCCAGTTGCTGGTGCGGCATTGGTCGGCATTGCTGCTGGGCATGCTGGCCGGCAGTGCGGCGTCGATCGCCACTTCGTTCGGTCTCGCGAAAGCACTGGCGCTGGACAGTCCGGTGGCGCTGTCGCTGGTGCCGCGCTCGATCACCACACCGTTTGCCATGCCGCTGGCCCAGGACATCGGTGGCGTACCGGAACTGACTGCGGTGTTCGTGATGTTCACCGGGGTGTTCGGCGCGATGCTCGGTGGTGTGCTGCTCAAGTGGTTGCCGTTGCGCAGCGTTTTGGCACGCGGTGCATTGTTCGGCGTCGGTGCGCACGGCGCCGGGGTCAGCCGGGCCCATGAAGTGGGTGGCGAAGAAGGCTCGGTCGCGGGCCTGGTGATGGTGCTCACCGGGCTGCTCAATCTGTTCGCCGCACCTTTGTTGGCGTCGTTGCTTTGACATGGATCCAAGCTGTTTGCGTTGCTGACTCGTTCAGTCATCAAGCTGGCTGCCAATGCAACTACGCGACCGTCCGGGGCTGACTAGACTGCTGACACACGCAAAAACAATAAGAACGCAGAGGTGCATACAGTGAGCGTAGCCCCCGTCCCTTCGTCCATAAACGTCAAAGACCAGGTCAGTGCCGCGGAATGGCAGACCCGGGTCGATCTGGCCGCCTGCTATCGTCTGGTCGCGCTGCATGGCTGGGATGATCTGATCTTCACCCACATTTCCGCCAAGGTGCCCGGCACCGAAGATTTCCTGATCAACCCGTTTGGCCTGATGTTCCATGAGATCACCGCCTCGAGCCTGGTGAAGGTCGACCAGGCCGGCAACAAACTCATGGACAGCCCTTACGAAATCAATCCCGCTGGCTACACCATCCACAGCGCCGTGCATGAAGTCCGCCACGACGTGGCCTGCGTGCTGCACACCCATACCGCTTCCGGTGTCGCGGTGTCGGCGCAGAAGCAGGGTGTGCTGCCGATCAGTCAGCAATCGTTGTTCGTGCTGTCGAGCCTGGCCTTTCACGCCTATGAAGGGGTGGCGCTTAACCATGAAGAGAAAGCGCGGTTGCAGGCGGATCTGGGCGACAACAATTTCCTGATGCTGCACAACCACGGTCTGCTGACCTGTGGCGGCACCATCGCCGATACCTTCCTGATGATGTTCACCTTTCAGCGCGCCTGCGACATCCAGGTCATGGCGCAGACCGGCGGGGCCGAACTGATCGCCATCGAACCGCAGATTCTGGCAGGCGCCAAGGCGATGATCGCCGGTGTCACCAAAAGTGCTCAAGGCATGGGTGGCGCGCTGGCCTGGCCGGCGCTGCTGCGCAAACTCGATAAACAAGACCCGGGGTATAAACTCTAATGCCTCTTGCCGAGATTCCGCTGAGTGCCTGGCGCAAACGCAGCCAGACATTTGTCTTCCATGGTCAGCCGATCCGCTACTGGACGGCCGGGCAGGGTGAACCGCTGCTGCTGATCCATGGCTTTCCCACGGCCAGTTGGGACTGGCATTACCTGTGGCAACCGCTGTCCCAGCGCTACCGGGTGATTGCCTGCGACATGCTCGGCTTCGGTGACTCGGCCAAACCGCTCAATCACACCTACAGCCTGCTGGAGCAGGCCGATCTGCAACAGGCCTTGCTCGCGCATCTGCAGGTCGAGCAACCGGTGCACATTCTGGCCCACGACTACGGCGACAGTGTTGCCCAGGAATTGCTGGCCCGGCATTACGAAGACCTGATCGAAGTCGCCAGTTGTGTGTTCCTCAACGGTGGTCTGTTTCCGGAAACCCACCGGCCACTGCTGACGCAAAAACTGCTGCTCAGCCCACTGGGCTGGATGATCGGCCGGGCCTTCACCCGGGATGCGCTGGTGAAAAGTTTCCATCAGATTTTCGGCCCGGACACCCGGCCCAGCGAAAGCGAGATGGATGATTTCTGGAGCCTGATCGAGTGCAATCGCGGGCAGCGCGTCATGCACAAGCTGATTCACTACATTCCCGAGCGTCGGGTTCAGCGTGATCGCTGGGTCGCGGCGATGCAGCGTGGCGAGGTGCCGCTGCGGGTGATCGATGGCGAAGTCGATCCGATTTCCGGGGCGCACATGGTCGAGCGTTATCGCGAGCTTATCCCCGACGCGGACATCGTGCTGTTGGCGGGTATCGGCCACTACCCGCAAACCGAAGCGCCGGTACAGGTGCTCAAACACTATCTCGCATTTCGCGATCACTTCGTGTTGCCACCGCGCAAGGCGGCGTGCTCCTGAATTCTTGCCGGAGGCGCCTGGCGCCCCGGCACGTTTTCATCATCCCCCAGCCTTATCGCGCACCATTCAGCCCCATCCGTGTTCGTTGTGACCGAGCGCGTCGTGCCTGACACTCGGGAAACTGTCCCTCAGGCCTGCTGGAGTTGCCCCGATGAATGATTCTGTGCGTTTCGAAGATAAAGTCGTGATCGTCACCGGAGCCGGTGGTGGCCTGGGACGCGCGCACGCCTTGCTGTTCGCCAGACAGGGCGCCAAGGTGCTGGTCAATGACCTCGGCGGCTCGACTCAGGGCGAAGGCGCCAACGCTTCGGCGGCCGACCGCGTGGTGGCGGAAATCCGCGAGGCCGGCGGCATCGCCGAAGCCAACCATGACTCGGTCACCGACGGCGAAAAACTGGTGCAGAACGCGCTCGACGTATTCGGCCGCGTCGACGTGGTGGTCAACAACGCCGGGATCCTGCGCGACAAGACTTTCCACAAAATGGAAGACGCCGACTGGGATCTGGTCTATCGCGTCCATGTCGAAGGCGCCTACAAGGTGACCCGCGCCGCGTGGCCGCACCTGCGCGAGCAGAACTATGGGCGAGTGATCTTCACCGCATCGACCTCGGGCATTTACGGCAACTTTGGCCAGTCCAACTACGGCATGGCCAAACTCGGCCTCTACGGCCTGACTCGCACCCTGGCCATCGAAGGCCGCAAGAACAACATCCTGGTCAACGCCATCGCCCCCACCGGCGGCACTCGCATGACCGAAGGCCTGATTCCGCCGCAAGTGTTCGAACAACTCAAACCGGAACTGGTCAGCCCGCTGGTGGTGTACCTGGCCAGCGAGCAATGCCAGGAAACCTCGGGCCTGTTCGAAGTCGGCGGCGGCTGGATGGGCAAAGTGCGCTGGGAGCGCAGCCTGGGCGCCGGGTTCGATCCCCGCGTCGGTTTTTCCCCGGAAGACGTCGCGGCGCACTGGCAGCAGATCTGTGATTTCGAAGGCGCGGTGCATCCGAAAGACAACATCGAGGCGCTGAAGGAAATGATGGCGAACCTGCAGAAATATTCGCTGTAAACCGTAGCGGCAAGGTCAAGAAACGACCTTGCCTTTCAAGTGTTCAAGGAAAGTATTTGGCCACGAGTGCCGCCAGGTTTGCCGCCGTCTGTGCGTCCATTTCTCCTTCGCAGGCTTGCGGGCGAAAGTGCAATTGAAAGGCACGCACGAGTTGCCGATAGCCCGCCTCGTCTGTGGCCCTGGATGTGTCGTAGCCATAGGTCTTGAACTGTTGCAGCAGGTTGGCCCGGGATGGAATGCCTGATTCGGTGAACTGCTGCAAAAAGCGGTTCCGGGTGTCCTCGTCATACCAGGCGCCAACGCCCTTCAAATACAACGCGTACCACGGAAACTTCGGTCCGGGATCACTCTTGCGGCCGATGGCAATGTCCGAATGGCCGAGCACCTGGGTCGGCCCGATATCCGGATAGCGCGCAAGAATGTTCAATGCCAATTCTTCGATCGCACGGATCTGTTCAGGATGGTATGGCGGAAAGTTGAAGAGGCCGTCCTTGAATGTCGCCATGTTGACGATTTCCACGCCGATGGACGTGTCGTTGAGGTTGCTGCGATTACCCCACTGACTGATCCCGGCATGCCAGGCACGCTGGGTTTCATCCACCAGACCGAAAACTTCCTGAGTGCTGTGACCGGCCCGCTGATAGCTGGGATCAGTGATGTCCGGCACCAGATAGTGCGCACTGACACTCGGGCCGGTCAGGGCGGCAATCGAGCCGGCGAAGTCGACGGCGGTGTAGTGAAAGACAAGAAACCGAATCCGTCCGTTGAAACTGTGGATGGAGCGGTATTGGTTATAGCTGATGGTTTTCAACGAGCAATCCTTCCAATGGATAAAGTCAAAACCAGCCCTTTGTGTTCGCTGGTCTGGCAATGATCTTAATTGAGAAGCGCGATCGCGAAGTTACAGAGACGTGTAGCCGATTTCGGGAAATTGTGTAGTTCGGGCACTTGTAGATCGCATTGCCCAGTGCAGAGGAAGCTGTCGGTGCGCCAGCGACATTTGCCAGGTCGCGCCCATAAAAAAGGCCGCTGCAAACGCAGCGGCCAAGGTAAGACGTTGGATCAAGGAGCTACAAATCAACGTCAGTGAACACCGGGGCGATGGATCGAGGAAATGCTTCGGTCCATCAGAAATCGGTTGCCGACGACTCGGTCGCGGACTTTGTGCTTGCGGGCGGTGCGCCGTGAAAGCCCGCTCAGAATAAGCGCTCGAGACCAAAGTAAAAATAGCGAAACCGGACATGCACTGTTACGGGGCATGTAACAGTGCAGTGATTCGAAGGGCCATCATCCGTCACGTTGATGGTGGTGCATCCAGCCTGTTCATGGCGGGCGCAGAGCCTTGCCGCAGGCGGGTATTCATCCTTTCGAGCGACGGCGCGAATACCTCCTTGGTGCGCTTATCGTCCCCGTGTGGCGGCAGTAGGGTGGGGCCTTCTGTCACTCACCGGGGAAGACGCATGACAAAAACAACAATGCGCGCCATCTTCACACCGCAGGCGCTCGCCGCTGCGGTGGCCTTGGGCTGCTGTGCCCAGGCGCACGCGGTCGCTTTCAATATCGGGGAAATCGAAGGCACCTTTGATTCTTCGCTGTCGGTCGGCGCGAGCTGGGGCATGCGCGATGCCGACAAGTCGCTGGTGGGTACGGTCAACGGCGGAACCGGCCAGTCGTCCACCGGTGATGACGGGCGTTTGAACTTCAAGAAAGGCGAGACCTTTTCCAAGATCTTCAAAGGCATCCACGACCTCGAACTCAAGTACGGCGACACCGGTGTGTTCGTGCGCGGCAAGTACTGGTACGACTTCGAGCTCAAGGACGAAGACCGCGAGTTCAAGCCGATCAGCGACAAGGGCCGCAAGGAGGGCGCCAAGTCCTCCGGCGCGCAGATTCTCGATGCGTTCATCTATCACAACTATTCCATCGCCGATCTGCCGGGCACCGTGCGCGCCGGCAAACAGGTGGTGAGCTGGGGTGAAAGTACTTTCATCGGCAACTCGATCAACAGCATCAACCCGATCGACGTCTCGGCGTTTCGCCGGCCGGGTGCGGAGATCAAGGAAGGGCTGATTCCGGTAAACATGCTGTTCGCCTCTCAGGGGCTCACCGATCAACTGACGGTCGAGGGCTTCTATCAACTGGAATGGGATCAGACCGTCCTCGACAACTGCGGCACCTTCTTCGGTGTTGACGTGGCGGCGGACGGCTGTAACAACGGCTACACCGTCGGCAGTCCGGCGATCGCCCCGTTTGTACCGCTGACGGCAGCCTTCGGTCAGCCGATCCAGGTGACCCGCGAAGGCGTGATCGTGCCCCGTGGCGGCGACCGCGATGCGCGGGATTCCGGACAATGGGGTACGGCACTGCGCTGGCTCGGCGATGACACCGAGTACGGCCTCTACTTCATGAATTACCACAGCCGCACGCCGACCGTCGGCACCAGCACCGCCGGGCTTTCGACCCTCGCGGCGCTGCCGGGCATGGTCGGGATCGCAAACGGTCTGGCACCCGGCAGCGGTTCGGGGCTGGCGCAAAGCGTGATGCTCGGGCGCGGCCAGTACTACCTCGAATACCCGGAAGACATCCGCCTGTACGGCGCGAGTTTCTCCACCACGCTGCCGACCGGCACCGCCTGGACCGGCGAGATCAGCTACCGGCCCAACGCGCCGGTGCAGGTCAACACCAATGACTTGACCCTGGCGCTGCTCAATCCGATTGCCGGCGGTGCGGCGTCGCCGCTGGTGACCTCGCCGGGCGCCGACAACAAGGGCTACCGGCGCAAGGAAGTGACGCAGATCCAGAGCACGCTGACGCACTTTTTCGATCAGGTCTGGGGTGCGGAACGCCTGACCCTGGTCGGCGAAGCGGCGGTGGTGCGGGTCGGTGGGCTGGAGTCGCGCAGCAAGCTGCGTTATGGCCGTGACTCGGTCTACGGTCAGTACGGTTTCGGCGGTGACACCGACGGTTTCGTCACCTCCACCTCCTGGGGCTATCGCGCCCGGGCGATCCTCGATTACGCCAACGTGATCGGCGGGATCAACCTCAAACCCAACCTGTCCTGGTCCCACGACGTTGCCGGTTATGGCCCCAACGGTCTGTTCAACGAAGGCGCCAAGGCCATCAGCGTCGGGGTGGATGCCGATTACCGCAATACCTATACCGCCAGCCTGAGTTACACCGACTTTTTCGGTGGTGACTACAACACCCTCGAAGACCGTGACTTCGTGGCCCTGAGTTTCGGTGTGAACTTCTGATCTGCCCGAGAAGGATGAATGCAATGCGCAAGATGATTCTGCAATGCGGTGTCCTGGCCCTGAGCCTGCTGGCCGCCAACGTGATCGCGGCGGTCTCGCCGGAAGAGGCCAGCAAGCTCGGCACCAGCCTGACGCCGCTGGGCGCCGAAAAGGCCGGCAACGCCGACGGCTCGATTCCGGCCTGGACCGGCGGTATTGCGAAAAACGCCGGTGCGGTCGACAGCAAAGGCTTTCTGGCGGACCCGTTCGCCAGCGAAAAACCGCTGTTCACCATCACTGCTGCCAACGTCGACAAGTACAAGGACAAGCTGTCCGACGGCCAGGTGGCGATGTTCAAGCGCTACCCCGAAACCTACAGGATCCCGGTCTACCCGACCCATCGCACCGTGGCCGTACCGCCGGAAATCTACGAATCGGCCAAGCGCAGTGCGCTCAACGTCACTAGCATCAACGACGGCAACGGCCTGGCCAACTTCACCGGCAACCGTTACTACGCATTTCCGATTCCGAAGAACGGTGTTGAAGTGTTGTGGAATCACATCACCCGGTATCACGGCGGCAATCTGCGACGGATCATCACTCAGGTGACCCCGCAGACCAATGGCAGCTACACACCGATCCGCTTCGAAGAAGAGATCGCCGTGCCGCAATTGATGAAGGATCTCGATCCGGAAAAAGCCGCCAACGTCCTGACCTTCTTCAAGCAGTCGGTGACCGCCCCGGCGCGTCTGGCCGGTAACGTGCTGCTGGTGCACGAGACCCTCGATCAGGTGAAGGAACCGCGTCTGGCGTGGATCTACAACGCCGGCCAACGGCGGGTGCGTCGTGCGCCGCAAGTTGCCTATGACGGGCCGGGCACCGCTGCCGATGGCCTGCGCACCTCGGACAACTTCGACATGTTCTCCGGTGCGCCGGATCGCTACGACTGGAAACTGATCGGCAAAAAGGAAATGTACATTCCGTACAACAGCTACAAGCTCGACTCGCCGAGTCTCAAGTACGACGACATCGTCAAGGCCGGGCACATCAATCAGGACCTGACCCGCTATGAACTGCACCGGGTCTGGGAAGTGATCGGCACGGTGAAACCGAACGAGCGGCACATCTACGCCAAGCGCCACATGTACATCGACGAGGACAGCTGGCAAGTGGCGCTGGCCGATCATTACGACGGTCGCGGGCAACTGTGGCGGGTGGCCGAGGGACACGCGCAGTATTACTACGATCACCAGACCCAGGCCTACACCCTTGAAGCGCTCTACGACATCATCGCCGGCCGCTACATTGCTCTGGGGATGAAGAACGAAGAGAAGCACAGCTTCGAATTCGGCTTCGAAGCCAAGGCTGCCGACTACACGCCGTCAGCCCTGCGCGCCGAGGGCGTACGGTAAGGGTTTTGATACATCGGCAAGGCGAAAGGCGACCGTACGGTCGCCTTTTTTATGGGCGCCAATCAGCTTGCTGAATACTCGTCAACAAGCGCCGGAGAGAGGTCTAGGGTGAGCGTACAACGATAAGAAGGCGCACCCGATGACCGCCATGACACCCAGTTTGGACCGACCGGATTTTCTCCCGAGACTGTCTCCCCATCATCTGCCGCGCCCGCGCCTTTGCGAGGCACTCTTCGATTCGACGGCCCGGGTCAAACTGATCTGTGCGCCGGCCGGCAGCGGTAAAACCGCGCTACTCACCGAGTGCCTGCTGCAAGCGCCGGCCAATTGCACCGTCTGCTGGTTGCCGCTGGCAGGGGCTGCCTTGGGTGTCGGCGAATTTTGCGAACGGCTTGCATGTGCGATGGGACTGACGGTCTCGGACGAGGCTTCGTTGCTTTATGAACTGGCGCGAAGGTCCTCGGAAACCTGGGTGTTGATCGACGATTACTGCCGCAATCCACAGCCGGCGCTGGACGCATTGCTCGACCGGATGCTGGCGATCAGCAGTCCGGCCGTGACATGGTGGATCGGTACGCGGCGGCGGCCACCCTGCAACTGGCCGCGTCTACTGCTCGATGATGCCCTGTACGATTGTGAAGGGGCGATGCTGGCGCTGACCCGGGACGAAATCGCACAACTACTGCGCCACTTGCCGCCAGACCAGGCCGACAGCGTGGCGGCTCGTATTCATCAGCGCAGCGGTGGCTGGTGTGCCGGAGTACGGATGCTGATGATGCAAAAATGCGACTGGTCGCAAAAGACCTTGCCCCAGCAGCGCATGGATACCTTGCTGGACTACCTGCAACACGAACTGTTCAGCGGCTTGAGCCCGGAACTGGCCGAAGCCTGGCGGGTGCTGGCGCATTTGCCGCGTTTCAATGCCAGCCTTTGCGATCACCTGTTTGGTGCCGGAGACGGGGCGCAATGGATGCGCAACCTGCAGACGCTGGGATGTTTTATCGAACCCTGGCGAGGATCTCCGGACTGGTTGCAGGTGTGTGCGCCACTGTCACGCCTGATGCGTGACGAACCGTGGCCTGCCGGGCGTTCCTGGCATCGCCGGGCCTGTCAGTGGTTTGCTGCCGGGCAACATTGGAAATGTGCTTTCGAGCAGGCGCTGCTGGCCGAGGAGTACGAGGTCGCTGTGAGTCTGTTACAGCATTTCAGTTTCGAGCATCTGTTCGAGGAACAGACGGTCGTGCTGTTGCTGCGTCTATATGAACAGCGCGGCGAGGAACTGTTGCTGGGTTCGGCGCAACTGGTCGGGTTGATCACGGCTGCATTGTTGTTCGCCGGTCGCTTTGTCCAGGCGGCGGATTGCATCGGGCAGCTGTCGCGTTTTTTGCCGCCACCGTCGGCTGGCCAGCAACGGCAATTGATTGCCCGCTGGCAGGCTCAGCAAGGCTGGCTGTTGCACCTGCAAGGACGGATGGAAGAGGCGCGTGATCACTTTGAACAAGCCTTGAGCGATCTGTCGCCGAAGGCCTGGACAGCGCGCCTGCTGTGCCTGTCGGGACGTACACAGCAGGCGCTGCTGTGTGGCGATCTGGAACTGGCGCATTCGATCAATCGTGAAGCACTTTGCCTGGCCCGGGCTGAAGGTTCATTGCTGTTCGAGGCGTTGCTGGAGCTTGATCATGCCCAGGTGCTCGAACAGCGTGGTGGGGCCGCCCGGGCCGAAGAGCTGCTGGCCAATCTCTGCGAAATGCTCGGATTGTCCATTGAGCGGCCGACGCCGCTGCTGGGCCGTATCGCCCTGCGACGCGGGCGACTGGCGCTAAGCCTGGGACAGCAGGAACGGGCAGCCGAGTTCTTTCAACAGGGGCTCGACGACTGTCTGCGCAGCTTTGACAAGCGTGTGCTTTACGGCTTTCTGGGGCTGGCTCAACTGGCTGCCGATCAGGGGGATTTCCCACAAGCCTTCATGCGTCTGCGCGATGCGGAACGGTTGATGCAGCAGCGGCAGATTCCGGACACGGTCTATCGCAGCATCCTGTTGCAGGTCAGCAGCGAGTTCTGGCTGCAACAGGGGCGGCCAGAACTGGCCCGGGAGGCCTTGACTCGGGTAATTCGGCACTTTCGTGGCCCCAACGCACGGCAGGCACCGCCGGCGACGCTGGAGCTTGTCCCGCGCATCGAGTGTTTGCTGATTCTGGCCGAGACCCGGTTGCATCAGGCACCTCAACCAATGGCACGTTTGCAGCGACTGTTCGAACAGGCCAGATCCCGTCGGATGATCCTTCTTGAAGCCGAACTGTTGCTGGCGATGGGGGAGGTGGCCTCGTTGCTCGATGAAGGCGAATCTGCCCGGCTTTACTTTGAAAGAGGCCGGGCATTGGCAAGCCATTTCAAGTTGTCACGATTATTGTTGAAGTTTGAAGAGCAAGTGCCGGATGCCTGGGTTGATTTGGTACAGCAAAAGAAACTTTCAGATAAAAGTGGCGATGAAAATTCATTGAGTTTGCGAGAGTCTCAGGTCCTGGAATTGATTGCTTCGGGAAACTCCAATCAACAAATAGCGGACAAGTTGTTCATCTCATTGCATACGGTTAAAACTCATGTCCGAAGAATTCACGCCAAGTTGGGCGTGGAACGTCGGACGCATGCCGTGGCGCGGGCAAGAATGCTGGGGTTGTGCAGTTAATTGTCAGTTAATGAAATTGTAGGTCAGGTTGGCGGCCGGAAATTTTCAAAACTTTGTAAAGTGTGGTGGGTGTCTGTGTGGGTGCTTCTCAAGCTAAGTTAATTACACGTTTCGGGTGATGTTGTATTGCCTGGTAGTAATGTGTATTGCCGGAGTTTGTTTATGAGTGCCATGGAAAAAATTTCGATTGAAACAAGTCTGGGTAAAGTTGATCAGGGTTTTGTAGAGTTTGAACGTATGCTGGGAGGGTTGCCTTCGTTCAAGTCGTATTTGCAGGAGCTAGTGTTAAACGAACTTCAGAAATTGCTGCCGGATATTTACATCAGCAAGACTTACATCACTGCCCGAAGTCGGGAAATCGTCAATCCGCAACCGACCGGGCTGGTCATGAACGTATTCATGCAGTGCCTGGCGCGGGGCCGGGCACCCGTGTATGACGCCAGCCAATACGGCGTCTACGACTGGCCTGACTCCACGGATGACGAGGATCGAATCCAGGGTCTGGATGTGGCTGCCGTCGGCTCGGTGATCGCCAATGTGTTGGGCTCGCTGGCACAAAAATACTCGCCCTTGCTGGCGCAATATTGGGCCGCATCTTCGGGCAAGGATGACAAGGGGCGCAAGCTGCCGTCGCGCAGCCGTCAACTACAGGATGCCTATGCCGCGCTGTTCTGGCAGGAATTGAGTGCGACAGTGCAGTTGCAAGGTGTGCTACCGGAAGTAGAGGAAAGTTTTGCCGTCTTCATAAGGAACGCATCCATGACGCCGGCCTACAGTGTTTCTCTGCAACTGGAAAACGGCCGATTCGCGACGCTGGCCGGTTGCTTTGTCACTTACCTCTCTGGCCGCTCGGTCTCTGAACTGATACCGGGCGAGAACGAATGGGTCGTTCTTTTCACTCACGTGAACGGCCTGGAAACATTCCGCACATCGGCCATGATGCAGCGTGTTCTGGAGCAGCGCCTGAGCAACCCGGACAGCCGGCTGCAACTGCTCAAGGGCATTGCCCTGGAAGACGCCGCTCAGGTCAGGCAGGTTCCGGACATCCGTTACCTGAACATTCAGGGAGAACTCTTCCACACCCTCACGGCCGGGTTGCTAGAACAGCAGCAGAGAGACGTGACCTGGCATCTTCGCCAACTGGAAAAAAACGGCGCGGATCTGCAGGCCGTCATTCAGTCCATCGAATCGGTGCATCGTCAGCAGACAGTGAGCGATACCGCAAAGGGACGCATTGCCCACCTCCTGATCCTGATGAACAAAAAAATCGGCCGCAATGGCTCAAGGACGCTCCCGCCGCCCATCAGGAAGTTTTCGCCTCGATGGAAAACGGATTGTTGAGAAGTCAGGTGGCATTGCATGAGTCGATGGGCGGGGTGTCTTCATTCCAGGAATATGTGCGCGGTGTCGTCGAAACTCATATTTCCGCAGACGATACCCAACGTGTGGATCCTGATACGGTCTGGGTGACGGTGCAACATTCACTGCCGATGGGCAGCCGGCGTATCGAGCATATCGAGCGTAAAACCCTGACCCAGCTGTTCATGTACGGCGTGCATGACAAGGGGGCTGCGTACTCGATCAAGTTCGAGGCGTTTCACAACAACCCGCGACTGACCGCGTCCAATATCGAACGCACCATCCGCCAGCTTGATCTGCGGGTGCAATACGCCAATGAACGCAATGACCGCTTTGGACGGGCGTCGGTCAGAGAAGCCATGTGTAAAGTGCTGGCACAGCAGATTGCCGTCAGTAACTTCGCCGCGATCCTGCAAAAACACATCAGCCCGCAGGCCCAGGATATGGTACAGCGGTATCTGCTCGGGAAACCGGAAATGGAGGCAACGGGTGTTGCTTTCCGGCCTTACTACAAACCGTTCAGGGACATGCTTGCGTTTCGCGCGAAAGGCGCGGCGCCTGATCATTCAAGGCATGTCCTTTATGCTCCCGGCGCACCGACAGGGCAGCAGTGGTTCGAGTTCACCGATCTGACGGCATTGAAGCGACAGTTCATTGCCTGGGGATTCGAGCCGCGTGACCGTGACTTCCTGACCGGTCAGGCATTCAGCGAAAATCGTGCGGAATTCGAGAAGGACTACCTTTCCTTCAGCGAACCGGGCCCGGTATTCCAGCCATGGTGGTGGGGGGACGTGACACTGGTGCAATGGACTCAAGGGCTGGATGATGGCCCGCTGATGGGGGCCATCCACGGGATCATCGACTGGGAAGTCGCTGAGGAAAAAGTGGCTACCCCCGTCTGGTACCGGAACGCGGCGGCGCAGGATCGTGAGCTGCTCACCCGGCTGAATACGGAGTTCAAGGCGATCTACGAAGTGTCAAAAGATGAGCTGAATATCCCCACAATGGTGTCGTTTTCGCGAGACCTGGTGATGGAAAGGCTGAACCGTCATCTGCGAGGGGCTGACCCGAAACACCCATTGATCGATCCTGATCAAGTGAACGTCAAGGTGCGTGGGCAGGAGTGGATGACGCTTACTCAACTGTTCATTCAATGGCAACTCTGGCCGAGCGATGGTCAGGTGGCATTTGCCTCCAGAAATGGTGCTTCGCTGGGAAATCTGAATGCGAGCGTTGTGAGGGCCTTGATCAGCCTGAAACCGGCCATGGCGTATGAGTGGCATCTGGTTGACCATTTCGCCAATTCCCCGAAGCAGAGCCTGAAGGCGAAGCTCTTCTGCAAGGTCAAGCAAAACGAAATGCTCAAGGCTGCAGTGACCCAAAAGATGCAGGGCTCCCTGTCCTCCGAGCAATTCAATTGGTTGGCGGGACTGGTCGAGGGGCTGGATCATGACCGCCCTCATGAGCTGGAACCGTTCAAACCCGGAACCACCCCGCAGGAAGGTATTTATACGCTGACCCTTGAGGGGCGACGCATCGAGGGTGCCTACACGTTCGGACGCCGTGTGGCGGGGAAGTTGCAACTGCTGGTCTACATTCCCAAGGCACCGGACGGTTTGAGCTTTCGTCCGCTCGCGTCGCTGACACTGGGACTCAAGGGCGGCAGCCTGGGCAATCACGTCATTGCACTGGCAAGGCTGGAGCACCGAGCTGTCGTGCAGAATTTCGTCATTCGTTGTCAGAAAGCTGCAAACACCCTCCCTGCACCTGCATTGATCAACAGTTACGCCGTGACTCATTTCAAGTTCGAGTTCGACAGCATGGTTTCGCGGGTGCTCAGCGATGTCGATCATCAAACGACCACGCCTGCCGAGCGTTTCTGGAACACGGTGCTGGTGGTCACGGAGCTGGCGGTGGATATCGTCTCGCTGTTTGTACCGCCGGTGGGACTGGTCGCCAGTATCGTACGGATCACAAGGTCGATCGTTCAGGGCATCGTTGCCTACAGCCTGGGGGATGACGACGCAGGCAGGAACCATCTGGCCTCGGCCTGGAGAAGCTCCATCCTCTTGTACGTCGGCGTGATCGCCGGTGTTGGCGGATCGGTTTCGGCGGTGGGCGCGTTGACACGGGTCAAGGATATTGCGGACATCGTATCTACCGCGACCGGCGTGCCGGTCGGGATCGGTTACATCACCGCAGCGGTTTCTCCCCATGTGATTGCGGACAGCAAGACCCATATCGTCGGCTGATCATTCAATCTTTCAAGCTGGCTGAAACCCCATCCGCCAACTCACGGCCCGCGTCGCCGCCAGCAATCGCTGCGCCGCCGGGCCGTTTTCGTCGGCGTGGAACAACGAGGTCGGGCCGACGATGGTCAATACCGCCGCGACCTGCCCGAGGGCGTTGAACACCGGTGCCGAGAGAGCATCGACGCCAGGCATCAGCAAGCCGTGGACATGATGCAGACCGCGTTCGCGAATCTGTCCGCACAACGCCGCATAGGCTTTTTCGTCCGCCAGCGGATGGCCGCCGACGGCGATTTCCTGCTCGCGCAATTCATCGGTTTCACGATGCGGCAGGTACGCGCCGAAGACCAGACCAGTGGATGAACTGAGCAGCGGCAACACCGAGCCCAGTTGCGTCACCACGGTTACCGCGCGCACCGCCGGTTCGATGTGCACCACGGTCGCGCCCTGATTGCCCCATACCGCCAGGAAACAGGTTTCGTTGAGTTCGTCGCGCAGCTCGGCCAGGGGCAGGGCGGCGACTTTCAGCACGTCCATACTGTTGAGTGCCGCCAGGCCCACGCGCAGCGCTTCACGACCGAGGCCGTAATGGTTGGTGGCGGTGTTCTGCTCGGCGAAGCCGCTGGCGATCAATGCCTGCAGATAACGATGAACCTTGCTCGCCGGCATCTGCACATGTTCGGCCAGACGCGACAGCGAAGTGGACGGCGACAACTCGGCCAGGGCCTTGAGGATGTCGGTGCCGACCTCGGCGGAGCGGACTTTCTGTTTGCCGTTGCTGTCGCTGGTTTTTTCCATGGTGCTGCCGTGTCCCGGAACGAATGGGCGTCTTTATAGCTTGACGCTGGATAGCGAGCAAATTACGTTATGCGTAATTGAATTACGATAAAAATAACCCCGGCGTGCCAAGACCTCCGATCCAGAGCGTCCGGCCATGCCGACTCCCAGTTCAGGAGGCTCCATGAACCTCGATTCAGCCCTGGCTTACCAGTCCGGTTTCGGCAACGAATTCAGCTCCGAAGCGTTGCCCGGCGCGCTGCCCGTCGGCCAGAACTCTCCGCAAAAAGCCCCTTACGGTCTGTACACCGAACTGTTCTCCGGCACCGCGTTCACCATGACCCGCAGCGAAGCGCGGCGTACATGGATGTACCGGATCCAGCCATCGGCCAATCACCCGGCTTTCGTCAAACTGGAGCGGCAACTGGCAGGTGGTCCGTTGGGTGAAGTGACCCCCAATCGCCTGCGCTGGAACCCACTGGACATCCCGGCCGAACCCACCGATTTCATCGATGGTCTGGTGAGCATGGCGGCCAACTCCGCTGCCGAAAAACCGGCCGGCATCAGCATCTATCACTATTGCGCCAACCGTTCGATGGAACGCGTTTTCTTCAACGCCGACGGCGAGCTGCTGCTGGTGCCGCAACTGGGTCGCCTGCGCATCGCCACCGAACTGGGTGTGCTGGAAGTGGCGCCGCTGGAAATCGCCGTGCTGCCACGGGGTTTGAAATTCCGCGTCGAACTGCTCGATCCGCAAGCGCGCGGCTACGTCGCCGAGAACCATGGCGCGCCGCTGCGCCTGCCGGATCTGGGACCGATCGGCAGCAACGGTCTGGCCAATCCGCGGGACTTCCTGACCCCGGTCGCCGCCTACGAAAACCTGCAACAACCGACCACCCTGGTGCAGAAATTCCTCGGTCAGTTGTGGGGCACCAAACTCAATCACTCACCGCTGAACGTGGTCGCCTGGCACGGCAACAACGTGCCGTACAAATATGACCTGCGCCGCTTCAACACTATCGGCACCGTCAGTTTCGATCACCCGGACCCGTCGATCTTCACCGTGCTGACCTCGCCGACCAGCGTCCACGGCCTGGCCAACCTCGACTTTGTGATCTTCCCGCCGCGCTGGATGGTGGCCGAGAACACCTTCCGTCCGCCGTGGTTCCACCGCAACCTGATGAACGAATTCATGGGCCTGATCCAGGGCGAGTACGACGCCAAGGCCGAAGGTTTTGTGCCCGGCGGCGCATCTCTGCACAGCTGCATGAGCGCCCACGGCCCGGACGGCGAGACCTGCACCAAAGCCATCAACGCGGACCTCAAACCGGCCAAGATCGACAACACCATGGCCTTCATGTTCGAGACCAGCCAGGTGCTGCGCCCAAGCCGCTTCGCCCTCGACTGTCCGCAACTGCAATCCACTTACGACGCCTGCTGGGCCTCGCTGCCCGCCACGTTCGACCCGACCCGGAGATAACCCATGACTCAGAATTCCATCACCCGCAGTTGGGTCGCTTCCGCCAATGGCCACAGCGATTTCCCGCTGCAGAACCTGCCGCTGGGTGTGTTCAGCCTCAACGGCTCGGCGCCGCGCGCGGGCGTGGCGATTGGTGAACACATATTCGATCTGCAAGTAGCGCTGGAGGCCGGGCTGTTCGACGGCGTCGCGCGCCGTGCTGTCGAAGCCATGCGCGGCGGGCAGTTGAACGCCTTCTTCGAACTCGGCCGCGACGCCCGCGTTGCATTGCGCGAACGTCTGCTGGAGCTGTTCAGCGAAGGCAGCACCCATCGCGGCAACATTGAAGCCCAGGGCGCAAAACTGCTGCCGCTGGCTGCCGATTGCCAGTTGCACCTGCCGGCGCGCATCAGTGACTACACCGACTTCTACGTTGGCATCGAACACGCGCAGAACGTCGGCAAACTGTTCCGCCCGGACAACCCGCTGCTGCCGAACTACAAACACGTGCCGATCGGCTACCACGGTCGTGCGTCCACCGTGCGTGCTTCCGGTGCCGACGTGAGGCGTCCGAAAGGCCAGACCTTGCCGGCCGGCGCGACCGAGCCGACTTTCGGCCCGTGTGCGCGTCTGGACTATGAGCTGGAGCTGGGAATCTGGATCGGTCAGGGCAACGAGATGGGCGAGCCGATTGCCATTGGCGATGCCGCTGAACACATTGCCGGTTTCTGCCTGCTCAACGACTGGTCGGCCCGTGACATCCAGGCCTGGGAATACCAGCCGCTCGGCCCGTTCCTGTCCAAGAGCTTCATCACCAGCGTCTCGCCATGGGTGGTGACTGCCGAAGCGCTGGCGCCATTCCGCACCGCACAACCGGCGCGTCCGCAAGGTGATCCGCAGCCGCTGCCGTACCTGCTCGACAAACGCGATCAGGAGGGCGGTGGTTTCGACATCGAGCTGGAAGTGCTGCTGCTTACCGAGAAAATGCGCGAGCAGAATCTGCCGGCCCATCGCCTGACCCTGAGCAACACGCGCTACATGTACTGGACCGTTGCGCAAATGGTCGCGCACCACAGCGTCAACGGTTGCCAGTTGCAGGCCGGTGACCTGTTCGGTTCGGGCACCTTGTCCGGCCCTGAAAACGGTCAGTTCGGCAGCCTGCTGGAAATCACCGAGGGCGGCAAAAAACCGATCGAGCTGGCGTCCGGCGAAGTGCGCAAATTCCTTGAAGACGGCGACGAAATCATCTTGCGCGCTCGCTGCGCCCGCGAAGGTTTTGCCTCGATCGGTTTCGGCGAGTGCCGTGGCACCGTGCTGGCGGCACGCTGACAGGAGCGGGTCATGGATCTTTACACCTATTACCGTTCCACCTCGTCGTACCGGGTGCGGATCGCGCTGGCACTCAAGGGCCTCGACTATCAGGCGCTGCCGGTCAATCTGATCGCAGCGCCTGGCGGCGAGCATCGGCAACCGGCGTATCTGGCGATCAATCCCCAGGGCCGGGTGCCGGCGCTGCGCACGGACGAAGGCAAGTTGCTGATCCAGTCGCCGGCAATCATCGAATACCTGGAAGAGCGTTATCCACAGGTGCCGTTGCTCCCCGAGGACCTCGTTGCCCGTGCCCAGGTGCGCGGTGTGGCGGCGGTGATCGGCTGCGACGTGCATCCGCTGCACAACGTCAGCGTGCTTAATCGCCTGCGCGGGTTGGGGCATGACGAGCCGCAGGTCAACGAGTGGATCGGCCACTGGATCAGTCAGGGGCTGGCGACGGTGGAGCAATTGATCGGCGACAGCGGTTTCTGTTTTGGCGAGTGGCCGTGTGTGGCTGACGTTTACCTGATTGCGCAGTTGTACGCGGCCGAGCGGTTCAACGTTTCGCTGGAGGCCTATCCACGGATTCGCCGGGTCGCCGCGTTGGCCGCTGAACATCCGGCGTTCATTGCGGCGCATCCGGCGAATCAGCCGGACACACCGTAACCCTTGTGGGAGCGAGCTTGCTCGCGAAGAGGGGGGGGGCCGCCAGCAATGTCGCCTGACTGACCGCTTTCGCGAGCAAGCTCGCTCCCACAATAGATCTGCGCTGTGACCAAAAAATCATAAAAACAAAACAGGTACCTTGCGATGCACAACCAGATTGCCAGCTTCCGGGCGGCACTCGACGCCCGTCCTGTGTCCCGCTTTCAGTGGTTGCTCCTGATTCTTCTCGCCTTGCTGCTGGTCACCGACGGCTATGACGCCCAGGTGCTCGGTTACGTGGTGCCGGCACTGGCGCAGGACTGGGGCCTGGAAAAGTCCGCGTTCGGCCCGGTGTTCAGCGCCAACCTGCTGGGTCTGACGCTTGGCTCCCTCGCGGTGACGCCTCTGGCCGACCGCTTCGGCGTTCGACGGATTCTGCTCGCCTGCGTGCTGATCTACGCCAGCCTCACCGTGCTGATGGTGTTCGCCGATTCCCTGAATACCCTGATGATCGCGCGCTTCATCTGCGGTATCGGCATGGGCGGCGCGATGCCCAGCGCCATGGCGTTGATGTCGGAATATTCACCGCCACGCCTGCGTACGCTGATGGTGACGCTGGCGGCTTGCGGCTTCTCGTTCGGCGGTGCGGCCGGTGGTTTTGTGGCGGCCGGCTTCATCGACCGTTTCGGCTGGCAAGCGGTGTTCCTCGCCGGTGGTGTCACGCCGTTGCTGCTGTTTCCGTTTCTCTGGTGGATGCTGCCGGAATCCTTGCCGCGTCTTCTACGTGACGCGCCGCCCTATGCGCGCCTGCGCAAGGTCACCGCACGCATGCTGCCGGAGTGGCAACCGCCCGCCGCATCGGTCGAGCAGAACGAACGCGAGCAGGGCAGCAAGCTGACCGTGGTGGAATTGTTCCGCAACGGTTATGCGCGTCCGACCTTGCTGATCTGGGCAACCTTTTTCGTCAGCCTGATCCTGCTGTATTTCATGATCAGTTGGCTGCCGTCGCTGCTGCTGGAAAGTGGCCTGAAACTCAACGAAGCGAACCTGGTGACGTCGATGTTCCTGTTCGCCGGCACGCTCGGCGCGATCTGCATGGCGTGGTTCGCCGATCGATTGAAAAGCAAGGTGCGACTGTTGTCCGGCGTGCTGGCTGGCGCGGCGGTGTGCACGATTCTGCTGGGCCTGAATCACGACAACCCGCGTTATCTGGTGGCCTGTGTGTTCGCGGCAGGGTTCTGCATCATCGGCGGGCAACTGACGCTCAATGCGTTCGCCAGCAATTTCTATCCGGCCCAGGTTCGCGCCACCGGCACTGGCTGGGCATTGGGAGTCGGGCGATTCGGCTCGATTCTCGGGCCGCTGTTCGGCAGCCTGTTGCTGGCGATGCACATTCCGGTGGAGCAGATTTTCTTCTTCTGCGCGATTCCGGCGGTGATCGCGGCGTTGCTGATCATTCAGGTGCGTTCGCCTTCGCAGGTTGCGCAAGATCCTGTGGGAGCGAGCTTGCTCGCGAAGAACGATAACGCGGTTTGACTGATCGACCGCGTCGCCTGATTCGCGAGCAAGCTCGCTCCCACAAGGGATCAGTGGACGACTGAGTTGGGTGGCAGATGCCCCAGCCGTTCCGTCAGGCGAAGTCGCTGAATCGGGTCGTCACTGAGCAACAGCGCGTGCTCCAGATCGAAACGCTCGGCGTTCGGACAATCGAGGCGCTGGTACAGACTGGCCCGGGCCAGGTAATCGGCGGCGCTGGCGTTGCCCAGTTCGAGCACGCGCTCGGCATCAATCAGCGCCGCGATGAAATCGTCGTGGGTCAGGTGCAACTGGCGCAGGTTGCGTGACAGACGCTGTAGCATCTGCACCGGCTCGGCAGTCAGCAGGTGGTCGGCGTTGAGTTTCATCTGATGGCCGTACTGGCGATGCAGCAGTTCGCGGCAATCGTTCGGATACAGGCGCCGTCCGCCGCACGGATCGAGCAGGTGATCGGCTCCGGGCACCTTCAGCAGGAAGTGCCCGGGAAGTTCACGCCAACCAGCGGGATCTCCAGACCTCGGGCCAGTTCCAGGGCGATCAGTGCCAGCGCCAGCGGCTGGCCGCGTTTGGTCTGCATGACTTTGTGCACCATCGCGGCCTGCGGACGCAGCGGTACGAAATCATCCTGGGCAAAACCGAGGTCAGTCATGCGCCGCAGCAACGGTTGCGCCAGTTCGCTGACCGGAAGCAACGGCAAGCCATAACTGACTCGCTGCTGCAGTTCCTTGAATTCCTGCAACAGCGCTTCGGGATCGGCTTGTTTGTCGTGTTCGGCGGCCATCCACAACGCGGCTTCGAACAGCGCGGGCGGTGAACGGTGCAGACAATCGAAGAAACGTTGGCGCGGACTCATCTCAATCTCCGGAGCATGCCTCGTTTTAGCCCCGTCTTTGCCATTCGTCCAGTGTCGGGGCTGCTCTGCCATCGGGTTATGCCGCAACGTATTGGTCGCTGTCGGGCCTTATTCCCGTGCGCTTCAGCAATTTTTGGGCGCAAGCCTATACTGGCGTCTACCAGAAGTGATTCGGGAGCCTGCCGATGTTTGCTCTCATGCAAAGCACTCGCCTGGAATCGCTGCACCTTAGCGTTGATCCGGTGTCCGGATTGAAGGCGGTCATTGCCATCCATAACAGTCGCCTCGGGCCAGCCCTGGGCGGTTGTCGTTATCTTGCCTACCCGAACGACGAATCTGCAGTCGAGGACGCCATACGCCTGGCCCAGGGCATGAGCTACAAGGCCGCGCTGGCCGGTCTTGCTCAGGGCGGCGGGGTGGCCGTGATCGTGCGGCCGGTCCACGTGGAAAACCGCGCTGCATTGTTTGAAGCCTTCGGCCGTTGCATCGATCAGCTCGACGGGCGCTACATCACCGCCATCGACAGCGGCACCTCGGTGGCGGACATGGATTGCATCGCCCAGCAGACTCAGCATGTCACCAGCACTACTTCAGCCGGCGACCCGGCGCCGCATGCCGCGATGGGCGTGTTCACCGGGATTCGCGCCACGGCCATGGCACGGCTGGGGAGCGACAATCTTGAAGGCTTGCGCGTGGCAATTCAGGGGTTGGGCAATGTCGGGTTTGCGCTCGCGGAGCAGTTGCACGCAGCGGGCGCCGAACTGCTGGTCAGCGACATCGACCACGGCAAGGTGCAACTGGCGATGGAACAGCTCAACGCCCATCCGATTGCCAACGACGCATTGCTCAGCACGCCGTGCGACATCCTCGCACCGTGCGGCCTTGGCGGTGTGCTTAACAGCCACACGGTCACCCAGTTGCGCTGCTCGGCGGTGGCGGGCTCGGCCAACAATCAGCTGACGCATCTGGACGTCGCCGATCAACTGGAACGGCGCGGCATCCTGTATGCACCCGATTACGTGATCAATGCCGGCGGGCTGATCTACGTTTCCCTCAAGCACCGGGGCGAAGAACTGACGACCATCACTGCGCATCTGTCGAAAATCAGTTCGCGGCTGACTGAAGTTTTTGCCCATGCCCAGGCGGAAAAACGTTCACCGGCGCGGGTGGCGGACGAACTGGCGGAAAAGGTGTTGTACCGCTGAGGTTTGTCCGGGCATGAAAAAGCCCCTGAGTCTTTCAACTCAGGGGCTATTCAATTCCGAGGCTATTCAATTCAAAGGCGTCAATTCAGATGCCGATTACTTCGCAGCCTTTGCCGCCTTGGCAGGTTTGGCCGGCGCTTCTGCCGGTTCAGCCACCTCTGCAGGCTCGGTTGCCACAACCGGTGCCGCTGGTGCGTTGATCAACTCCGACAATGCGTCAGGCTGGCTCTTGAACGCCCGGGCGAACACATCGCGGTTCTTCGCCATGAAGATCCCGACTTCTTCCACTTGCTGCTCGCTCAACGAAGGAACGGCTTTTTCCAGCACTTCGGCCAACAGTTCGGCCAGTTCGAGCATTTTGTCATGACGGTCAGCTTCGGCTTTATCCATGAACAAGCGCTCCAGATCTCGGCTGCTGCGGTATACCACTTCGACGGCCATTCACCACCTCACATGCCTTCACATTAAGTTGTCTTCGCGACTACTGTATCTATATACAGCGAAAAGGATAAGCGAATCCCTGCGCTTTGGGTAGTGGCTTTTCAATGTAGACCGGATTCGGATTTTGTCAGCCCTGCGCCTGCGCGCAGGTGCGACCAAACGCCACGGCGCGGGTTTTGCGTCACCTCGCCATCATGGCGTGGCCTCTTTTCTGCATGCATCTGCGTACGTGTGCAATAACCGTCACGTCCAGCACGCAACATCCGCTCGAACCGGGCTAAGGAACCTTCATCGTGAAAATCAACTGGGCCGAGAAACTGCGGCAAAACGTGCATCAACTAGCCGAGTCCCTGGGCAACCTGTTCGTCGAGACTTTCCACTACCTGGCGCTGTTCGCCATTGGTGCGGTGACCGCGTGGGCGGCGGTGATGGAATTTCTCGGGATGCTCGAGGAAGGGCACATCAAGATCGATGACATTCTGTTGCTGTTCATCTATCTGGAACTGGGGGCGATGGTCGGGATTTATTTCAAGACTAACCACATGCCGGTGCGATTCCTGATTTACGTGGCAATCACGGCGCTGACGCGCCTGCTGATCTCCAACGTCTCCCACCACAATCCGCCAGACATGGGCATCATCTACCTGTGCGGCGGGATTCTGCTGCTGGCGTTTTCGATCCTGGTGGTGCGTTACGCCTCATCGCAATTCCCTTCGGTGAAAATCGAGAACCCGCACCGCAAGATCGGCACGGGTTCCAGTGAACATCCGGAAGTGGAGAAGGGCGAACTCTAGAGGCCGGCAGCTGGCCGGGGATGATGTCTGGCCTGACGCGGTGGCGGAGTGATTCCGTCGCCGCGGGTCATGGCGTCGAGGATCGCCATGGCGCTATGGCCCTGCTCGATGGCGATGCCGAACTGAATGCTTTGCACCAGGCGCTTGAGGCGCTTGGGGTCGTTGCGCTGTTCGGCGCTGATCATCCGTTTGGCGACGATCCGGCCGCCGTTGGAAAGGGTCAGCATGATGCTGCCGTCGAGCCCCTGAATGCTCAGGTTGATCTGATAGTCCGGCGCGAAGGCATCGGTAATGATCTGAAAAGGATTGTCCATGATGCGTCACCGCCTGATTGAACGTGCAGTTGTTGACCGGCCTTGATCGGGTTGGTTCGCCAAACCTGACCATCGGCCCTTCCGTGGTCCCGTCTCCTTCAGCGATGTAGCAAGGGACATGCCGGGAATATTGTCGAACAATGAAACCGGTCAAAAAGAAGGCGAGTCCATGGCTCGCCTTCTTCGTTTGCGGCCCGTTTCAGGGCAGAACCGAGTAGATGATCGCTGACAGTGCAATCAGACCGATCAGCACCACGAACACGTTGGACGCCTGGCCCGAATACTGGCGCAAGGCTGGCACGCGGCGGATGGCGTACATCGGCATCAGGAACAACAGGCAGGCAATCACCGGGCCGCCGAGGGTTTCGATCATGCCGAGGATGCTCGGGTTGAAGGTCGCCACGGCCCAACAGCTGAGGATCATGAACAGCGCGGTTGCACGGTTCAGCCAGCTCGCCGACATCACCCGGCCACGGCTGCGCAGACTTTTGACGATCATGCCCTGGAAGCCTTCGCTGGCGCCGATGTAGTGGCCGAGGAAGGATTTGGTGATCGCCACCAGCGCGATCAGCGGCGCAGCGTAAGCGATGACCGGGGTCTGGAAGTGGTTGGCCAGGTACGACAGGATCGAGATGTTTTGCGCCTTGGCCGCTGCCAGATCCGCCGGCGACAGCGCCAGCACGCAGCTGAAGCAAAAGAACATCACCGTGACAACCATCATGCCGTGAGCCATGGCGAGAATGCCGCTGCTCTTGCGCTCGGCCTGATCGCCATAGCGCTGTTTCTGGTTGACGGCGAAGGCGGAAATGATCGGCGAATGGTTGAACGAGAACACCATCACCGGGATCGCCAGCCACAGGGTCTTGAGGAACACCGACATTTCCATCGGTTCCCGGGCGCTGGCGAAGAATGCGCCGTTCCAGTTTGGAATCAGGCTGATGCCGAGCAACAGCAGCGCGGCGACGAACGGATAGACCAGCACGCTCATGGCTTTGACGATCACGCTCTGACCGCAGCGGACGATGGCCATCAGACCGAGGATCAGCGCCAGCGACAGCACCGCGCGCGGCGGCGGGGCGATGTGCAATTGATGTTCAAGGAAGCTGCCCAGGGTGTTGGTCAGCGCCACGCTGTACACCAGCAGGATCGGGAAAATCGCAAAGAAATACAGCAGCGTGATCAGCTTGCCGGCGCCGATGCCGAAGTGTTCTTCCACCACTTCGGTGATGTCGCCGGAGCGGCCCGACAGCACGAAGCGGGTCAGGCCCCGGTGCGCGAAAAAAGTCATCGGGAATGCCAGCACCGCCAGGATCAGCAACGGCCAGAAGCCGCCGACACCGGCGTTGATCGGCAGGAACAAGGTGCCGGCACCGATGGCCGTGCCGTACAGGCCGAGCATCCAGGTGGTGTCGAATTTGCTCCAGCCCTTGTGGGCGATTTCGTTGTTGCATATGCGGTCTACAGCGGGATTTTCGGCAGCAGGTGTGCGTACATCGGTCATCGTTTTTGCCTCGTTATTATTCTTGCTCGGGCTCACGTGTTACGGGCGGTCAGGGAGCGCTCCTCAGCACTCCACCCAGCTCACGGCCAAGCCGCCCCGTGAAGTCTCTTTGTATTTGTCATGCATGTCGGCGCCGGTATCGCGCATGGTGCGGATCACCCGGTCGAGGGAAATGAAGTGTTTGCCGTCGCCGCGCAGGGCCATTTGCGTGGCGTTGATCGCCTTCACCGCAGCGATGGCGTTGCGCTCGATGCATGGCACCTGCACGAGCCCGCCGACCGGGTCGCAGGTCAGGCCGAGGTTGTGTTCGAGGCCGATTTCGGCGGCGTTTTCCAGTTGTTCCGGGGTGGCGCCGAGCACATCGGCGAGCCCCGCAGCAGCCATCGCACAGGCAGAGCCGACTTCGCCCTGGCAGCCGACTTCGGCGCCGGAGATCGAAGCGTTTTTCTTGCACAGGATGCCGACCGCTGCCGCGCCCAGAAAGAACGCAACCACGTCATCGTCGGACGCATCCGGATTGAATTTCATGTAGTAGTGCAGAACGGCCGGGATGATCCCGGCGGCGCCGTTGGTCGGCGCGGTGACCATGCGCCCGCCGGCGGCGTTCTCTTCGTTGACGGCGAGGGCGAACAGATTGACCCATTCCATCGCCGACAGGGTCGAACTGATCACGTTCGGCTTGCCGATTTCCAGCAGGCTGCGGTGCAATTTCGCGGCACGACGCGGCACATTCAGACCGCCAGGCAGGACGCCTTCGTGACGCAGGCCCTGCTCGACGCATTCGCGCATTACCGACCAGATGTGCAGCAGGCCCTGACGGATTTCGGCGTCGCTGCGCCAGGCCCGTTCGTTGGCCATCATCAGTTCGGAAACCCGCAGGTTGTGCTGCTTGCACAGCGCCAGCAGTTCGACGGCGCTGGAGAATTCGTATGGCAACTCGACGTCGCCGGCCGGCACTACGCCGGATTCGGCTTCGGCCGCTTCGATGATGAAACCGCCGCCGACCGAGTAGTACGTTTGCTCGAACAGTTGCCCGGATGCACCGAAGGCTGTCAGCGACATGGCGTTCGGGTGGTAGGGCAGGCTCTCGTCCAGCAGCAGGAGATCGTGCTGCCAGTTGAAGGCGATCGAACGTTCACCGGCCAGAGACAGTTGGCCGGTTTCGCGCAGTTGCTGGATGCGCGGTTCGATGGTCGACGGATCGATGCTGTCCGGCCATTCGCCCATCAAGCCCATGACCGTCGCGCGGTCTGTGGCATGGCCGACACCGGTGGCCGAAAGCGAGCCGTACAAGCGGATTTCCACTCGCTGCACATCATTCAGCAAACGCTGGTCGATCAGGGCCTGGGCGAAGGTCGCGGCGGCGCGCATAGGGCCGACGGTGTGGGAGCTGGACGGGCCGATGCCGACTTTGAATAGATCGAAAACGCTGATAGCCATGCTAAACCCTTACAAGCAATGGAGTAGGAATCGCTGCCATTTTTTGTAGGACAAGCGCAATGTCGGCGATACTGCCTGTCTCGCTTCAGCGTGACTAACGAAACTTCCTAAGTAAGCCTTTAGCAGGACTAAACCATGAGTCGTCAATTGCATGCCCAGACTTACGTCTGGCTGCAGGTGTTTTCCTGTGCCGCGCGGCACCTGTCATTCACCCGATGTGCCGAAGAACTGCACATCACGCCGGGAGCGGTGAGTCAGCAAATACGACAGTTGGAAGAGCGCCTGGGCTTTCGTCTGTTTCACCGTCGTGCGCGGGGTGTGGAGCTGAGTGCGGAAGGGCAGCGACTGGCGATTACGGTCAACGAGGCTTACGGCAGCATCGATGCGGAATTGCGTCGTCTTGATGCAGGGATGATCAGCGGGATTCTGCGGCTGCGCTCGATTCCGTCGTTCCTCAGCAAATGGCTGACCCCGCGCCTGCCGCGTCTGCAACAGCGTTATCCCGACATACAGCTGCGGCTGGTGGCCGAGGACAGCAGCGTGCCGTTACATGAAGGGGATTTCGACCTGGCCATCGACCTGAACGATGGCAGCTATCCGGGACTGTTATCCACAGCCTTGCTCGATGAGCAGATTTTTCCGGTGTGCGCGCCGGGCCTTCTGCGTGGGCGACCACCGCTGCATGGGCCGGCGGATCTGGTGCATTTCCCGCTGTTGCACGACATCACTGCCTGGCGCGGCAGCTACGAATACGCGGAGTGGGAGTTTTATCTCAATGCCATCGGTTTCGAGGGCGCCGATGTGCGGCGCGGGCACACATTCAATCGCAACCACCTGACCATCGAAGCGGCGATTGCCGGTATGGGCGTGGCGATTGCCCGGCGCACGCTGCTCAACGACGAGTTGGAGCGGGGAACGCTGATTGTGCCGTTCGGGATTTCGGTACCCAATCACAAGCGCTATGTCTTGCTCTACTCGCCGGGGGCGTTGAGCCATCCGGGTGTGCGGGCGGTGCATGACTGGCTGGTGGAAGAGGCGGGGATTTTTCGCAGCCTGCACCCGTTGGGTGATGGCCAATTGTGAGCAGATTTTTCGGGGTGGCGGGGCGATGCAACTCCCGACCTTACCAGCGCTTTGCTCGGTTGTCCGGCTTTTTTTGCGTATGAATATTTATCTTTTTAAGGGGTTGAAATGTTCGTCCGGCGGGCCGATTGTTGTAATCAAGAGGTCACGAAATCCTGTTCCAGGCCTCTTGCGAGCTAGCTGAAATAAGGGATGAACTATGCAAATCCAAGTCAACAGCGACAACCATATTCAAAGCAGCAAACGACTGGAGGAGTGGGTACGCACCACAATTGAGAGCACGCTCGACCGTTATGAGGAAGACCTGACCCGTGTCGAAGTCCATCTGAGCGACGAGAACGGTGACAAGCCGGGTCCCCATGACTTGCGCTGCCAACTGGAAGCGCGGCCGAAAGGCCATCAACCGATTTCCGTCACCCACAAAGCCGATTCGCTGGAACAGGCGATCGATGGTGCAGCCGAAAAACTGGAGCACGCGCTGGAGCACCTGTTTGGCAAACTGCGCGGCAAACCGCGGGCCGCTGTGGTGCCATTCACAAGCAAAGCCAATGACAAGCTGTTGGCGGAAGAGTTTGACGAAAACGAACAGGCAGCGATCAACAGTTGATGCGCTGATTTTCCAAGCCACCCAATGAGAAAGGGCCTGCAATTGCAGGCCCTTTCTGTTTTCGGCAGGGATCAAAAAGCAACGGAAGTATGCAGGTACACCGTGCGCGGCTCACCGACATACTTGCCTTTGTTGTCATCGAACGAACGGGTGAAGTACTGGGTGTTGAAGATGTTCTTCACCCCCACCGCCACGTTCAGGTCCGACAACTGCGGGCCGAAGTCTTGGCGTAAGTGGCGTAAGTGGCGTAGACATCGAAGCCGGCCAGCGCCGGGCTCAAGTCGTCGAGAGCGTAATTGACGCTGGTCTCGATGCCCTGATGCCGGGTTTCACCACGGGTGATGACCGAGTCGTTGGTCTGGTTGCTTTCGTACTGGTTGTCGAAGTTGATCAGGAATGCGCCGATCTCCGCTCGCAGCGCACCGTTGTCGTAACGGGTGCCGACTTCCCATGTGCGGGCCTTTTCCAGTTTCACTTCGCCGCTGCTCACGCGGTTGGGCATCTGGCTGTATTGCACGCTGCCGAAAGAATGGTTCGCATTGTAGGGCTGTCAGTGATGCCCGGCAATCAGACTCTTTTGCGTATGAGAATATTTATCATTAATATCGCATGCCTGCCGTCCCGGTCTGTTGACCGGGCGTTAACCGTTTCAGGGTCGAAACATGAAAGCCAAACTCGCCACTCTCCCCATGTCCTATCGTCTGGCCGTCACTTCGCGGGTGCTCGCGGCGGTGTTTGGCGGCTATCTGGTCGCGGCGCTGGCCAGTGTCACGCTGACACTGTGGTTGCCGCTGAACCGCGCCGAAGCGGTTGTCACCGGCATGACCGTTTCGTTTCTGGTCTATCTGGTGGCGGTGCTCTGGTGTTTTGCCTGTCGTACGGCGTGGTCGGCGTGGGTCGGTCTGCTGGTGCCGAGCGTGATCCTGGCGACCGTGTCCGGGGCTGCGCGCGGTCTGGGGCTGGCATGAAAGAAGGCTTTCGGCAGGCGATGGCCTGGCTGCACACCTGGACCGGGCTGGTCTTTGGCTGGCTATTGTTCGCGATTTTCCTGACCGGAACCCTGGCCTATTTCAAGGATGAAACCAGTCACTGGATGCGGCCGGAGATCGTCGCCCATCCATTGGATGCCGAAAAAAGCCTGACGCTGGCCCAGCAGTATCTGCAACAACAAGCCCCCGACGCCGCACGCTGGATCATCGGTTTGCCCGACGCCCGCGATCCCGGCCTGAGCGTGGGCTGGCAGCAGTCGCCCGCCAGGCCCGGCGAACGCGGCGCATTCATCCGCAAGACCCTCGACGCAGAGACCGGTGCCGAAATACAGGCCCGGGAAAGCATGGGCGGCGAGTTCTTCTATCGCTTCCATTTCCAGCTGCAAATGCCTTACCCGTGGGGCCGCTGGCTCTCGACCATCGCCGCCATGGTGATGTTCGTCGCGCTGATCACCGGGATCATCACCCACAAGAAAATCTTCAAGGACTTCTTCACCTTCCGCCCACGCAAGGGCCAGCGTTCGTGGCTCGACGGACACAATGCGGTGGGCGTGCTGGTGCTGCCGTTTCATCTGATGATCACCTACAGCAGCCTGGTGATTTTTATGTCGATGGTGATGCCGGCAAGCATTCTGGCTTCGTACGGCGACAACGTCCGGGCGTTTTACGACGAGGTATTTCCCGCCTCCAATATTCCCGAGCGAGCCAATCAACCGGCGACACTGGCACCGCTGGCGTCCCTTGTGCTGGCGGCCAGCGAGCAATGGTCGGGCGGGCATGTCGGACGTATCAGCGTCAACAATCCGGGCGACGCCAATGCCTCGGTGGTGATGTCCCGCGCGAGCTCCGACCGTGTGGTGAACGACTCCGGTAGCGCCGTAACCTTCAACGGTGTCAGCGGACAAATCATTGGCAGCGTGCCTGAGCAGCCAATGGCGATGGCGATTGCCGGCAGTTTCTACGGGTTGCACATGGGCCACTTTGCCGGGCCGGTGTTGCGTTGGCTGTATTTCATCTGCGGTCTGGCGGGCACGGCGATGATTGGTACCGGGCTGGTGATCTGGCTCGGCAAGCGTCAGCTTAAACACGCCAAAACCGGTGTGATGCCTTTCGAATTGCGGCTGGTTGAAGTGTTGAACATCGCCAGCATGGCCGGGCTGGTGGCAGCGATTGCCGTGTTCTTCTGGGCCAATCGTCTGCTGCCGGTGAGTCTGGCCGGGCGTGCCGATTGGGAAGTGAACGCGTTCTTTATCACCTGGGGGCTGAGCGTGGCCCATGCGATGTTGCGGCCGGGGCGCAAGGCCTGGGTCGAACAGCTGTCGCTGGGGGCCGCGTTGTTTGTCGCGGTGCCGGTTCTCAATGGCCTGACCACGCCTTATCACCTCGGCGTGACAGTGCCCGAAGGCGACTGGGTCTTGGCCGGTTTTGACCTGACGTGTCTGGGCAGCGGACTCTTCCTGGCCTGGGCCGCCCGGAAAATGCGGCGCGCCGGGCACTCCGTCAGCGTGATAAAACCGGTCCGCGAAAAGACCCGGCCGATCACCCTTGAGCAAGGGGCGAATTGAATGTTGCTGGCGCTGTTGCTTTGCTATTGCGCATTCACCGCGCTGTGCCTGGCGATGCCCCGGCATCACGAAGAACTGCTGGGCCACAAACCTTCAGCTCGCCTTGGTCAAGGTCTGAAACTGGCGGGCTGGTTGTTGTTGGGGTTGTCGCTCTGGGCGGCGGTTTCCATGAAAGGCTGGAGCTTCGGCCTGGTCGACTGGTGCGCGGTATTGATGCTCAGTGCGTTGACGCTGGTGCTGTTGTTGCCCTATCGCCCGCGTCTGGCATTGACCATGGCCGGACTGAGCCTGCTCGCCAGCCCGGTCGCTGCGTGGGTCTTGAACTGACATGCTGATCGGCCATCCTCCCGAACACCGCGACGACGAACCCCATGGCGCCCGTGCGCATTTTCTTCAGGTGTTCCTGTCCCAGCGTTCGCAGATGGAAGCGCTGGTGAACCGGCGCGTCGGTTGCCGGGCGACGGCGGCGGATTTGGTGCAGGACCTGTTCCTGCGTTTCTGGCGTCGGCCGTTGGTGCAGGTCGAAGAGCTCAGCACTTATCTGTTGCGTTGTGCCGGCAATATCGCCATCGATCATTTGCGCAGTGAAGGCGCGCGGGTGCGGGTCAACGAAGGCTGGCAACCGGATGAGCCCGACAGCAGCGCCAGCGAACCGCAGGCGGCGCTCGAAGCGGGCAACGATTTGCGCCACGTCGAAGCGGCGTTGCGTGCGTTGCCCGAACGCACGCGGCAGATCTTTTTGCTCAATCGCATCCACGGGCGCAAGTACGCCGAGATCGCTAGGGCCATGGGCCTGTCCCAAAGCGCTGTGGAAAAACATATGATGCGCGCCCTTGAGGCCTGCAAGGCCAGCCTGCGCGAACCCGCGCCACGCCTGCCAGGGAAAGCACCGTGAACAACACCGACCGCGTCATCCCGACGCCCGCTCAGGAACAGGCCGCTTTCGCCTGGCTGAGCCTGCTGCACGATCACCCGAGCACCGGTGATCAATTGACCTTCAGCCAGTGGCTGCACGCTGACCCGGCCCACGCCGAGGCCTATGCTCAGGCGCAAGTGGTGTGGGAGTTGAGCGAAGGGCCGGCGCGCACCTTGGCCGATGAAGATGCGCTGGCATTGCAGGGTTTGCTTGATGCGATGGACCGGCCGCGCCGTGTACCGCTTCGACGCTGGACTGGCGCGCTGGCGATGGCGGCCTGTCTGCTGTTGATGATCAGCCTCGGGACAGGTTGGCAGCCGCAACGCTGGATCGATGATCTGGGCGCCGATTACGTGTCGGCACCGGGCGAGATCCGCACCGTGACCCTGGCCGATCAATCGCAGGTGACGCTGGACGCGGATAGCGCCATCGCGGTGAATTTCAATCACGGCGAGCGGCATGTGCAATTGCGCCGCGGCGCCGGATTTTTCAGCGTGACCCACACCGGTGATCCTTTTGTGGTCGAGGCCGAGAAGGGCCGGGCGCGGGTGCTCGGCACGCAGTTCGAAGTGCGCCTGCAACCTCATGGCGCGCAGGTCACCGTGCTGTCAGGACGCGTCGGTGTGACGGCGACGCGTGATGCCGGGCAGCAGATTCTCACCGCCGGCCAGCAAGTGGCGTACGGCGCAGGCACTGCGGAAAAACTGCATGCCGTAGACAGCGAAACGCAGTTGGCGTGGCGTCAGGGCTGGCTGACTTACTACAAGTCGACACTGGCCGATGTGGTGCAGGATCTTCGCCGCTATTACCCCGGACGGATCGTGTTGCTCAACGACGAACTGGGCGCACGAAAGGTCAGCGGCAGCTTTCCGAGCAAGGATCCGCAAGCCGTGTTGACCTCGCTGCAAGGGGTATTGGGATTCGAGCAGCATCAAGTGCTAGAACATCTGATAATTCTTCGCTAACCCCACTGGCCCTTTCGCGAGCAAGCTCGCTCCCACAGGTAGTGCATTCCAAGGTGGGAGCGAGCTTGCTCGCGAAGGCGTCGGCAGCGACAACGAAAATATTTTCAACTTTGTGGTGAGGTAAACCCGGACGCCATCCGTGTAGTGACTGAAACTGCGAGTCATTCGCATCCGTTGCGGTTCTACACAGGTCATGAGCAATGAAGTCCAGGGCAAAATCGGGTTCGGTCAAACAGTGGTTAGGCGTTTCGGCCTTGGGTTTTTCGGCATTGGCCCTGTTGCCGATGAGCGTGGCGCTGGCCGCTGAAACAGTCAGCAGTCAGCCGCAAAAGCAATTCAGTTTTTCTCTGGCAGCCAAGCCGCTGCCTCAGGCCCTGAGTGATTTCAGCCGCGTCACCGGACAGAGCGTGGTCTACACCGATGAGGCGCCTTACGGTCTGACCGCTCCAGCGATCAACGGCCAGATGAGTGTCGAACAGGCGCTGCAACGTCTGCTCACAGGCTCCGGCCTGACCTTCCGTCGCACCGACAGCCATACCCTGGCGCTCGAACCGCAACCGACCGCAGGCGCATTGAACCTCGGCGCGACCACCATCACCTCGGTGGCCAACCAGCCGATGAGTTATCAGCCACCGGAAACCAGTTCGGTGATGCGTTCTTCCGCTTCGCTCCAGGAAATTCCGCAGACCGTCAACGTGATCCCGGCCCAGGTCATTCGCGATCAGGCACCCCGCAATCTCGATGATGCCCTGGCCAACGTCAGCGGCATTACCCAGGGCAACACTTTGGGCAGTACCCAGGATTCGGTGATGACCCGTGGCTTCGGCGATAACCGCAACGGCTCAATCATGCGCGACGGCATGCCGGTGGTGCAGGGCCGTGGCATGAACGCGACCGTGGATCGCGTCGAAGTGCTCAAGGGACCGGCCTCGCTGCTCTACGGGATTCAGGATCCGGGCGGCGTGGTCAACATGGTCAGCAAGAAGCCCGAACTGACCCAGTACAACGCGCTGACCCTGCGCGGCTCGACCTACGGCGACGGCAAGAATGGCAGCGGCGGCTCCTTCGACAGCACTGGCGCACTGGGGGATTCCGGCCTCGCGTATCGCATGGTGCTCGATCACGAAGACGAAGATTACTGGCGCAACTTCGGCACGCATCGCGAAACCCTGATCGCGCCGTCGCTGGCCTGGTATGGCGAGCGCACCAAGCTGTTGTTCGCCTACGAGCATCGAGAATTTCTGACGCCATTTGATCGCGGAACCCTGATCGACCCACGCACCAACCATCCGCTGGACATCTCGCGCAACGAGCGCCTCGACGAAAAATTCAACGACATGGAAGGGCGCTCGGATCTCTATCACTTTGAGGCCGACCACGAACTCAACGACGACTGGAAAGCCCATTTCGGCTACAGCTGGAACCGCGAAACCTACGATGCCAGCCAGGTTCGCGTCACCGCGATCGACACCAAAAAAGGCACGCTGACCCGCAGCATGGATGGCACCCGAGGCGCGATCAGCACCGACCGTTTCACCACCGCCAGCCTCGAAGGCAAGGTCAACGTGCTGGGCATGCAACATGACCTGGTGTTCGGCGTCGACGACGAATACCGCAAGATCTATCGCGCCGACCTGATCCGCCAGAAAAGCCTGAGTACCTTCAGTTACGTCAACCCGGTCTACGGCCGTGAAGTCGAAGGCACCACCGTCAGCCCGGCGGACAGCGCACAGACCGATCTGCTGCGCAGCGATTCGGTGTTCCTGCAGGACTCGATCCACCTCAACGACCAGTGGATCCTGGTAGCTGGCGGGCGCTTCCAGGAGTACGACCAGTACGCCGGCAAAGGCGTGCCGTTCAAGGCCAACACCGACAGCAACGGCCAGAAGTGGGTGCCGCGCGCAGGTCTGGTGTATCGCTACACCGACGAACTGTCGTTCTACGGCAGCTACACCGAATCGTTCAAACCCAACTCGACCATCGCCCCGCTGAGCGGCAGCAGTACCGTGCTCGACGGCAGCATCGCGCCGGAAGAAGCCAAATCCTGGGAGCTGGGCGCACGTCTGGATATACCGGGACGCATCACCGGCAACGTCGCGCTGTTCGACATCAAGAAACGCAACGTGCTGGTGGCCAACGCCGAAGGCCCGACCACGATCTACAGCGCCGCCGGTGAAGTACGCTCCCGTGGTCTGGAAGTCGATCTGACCGGCCAGCTCAGCGACCGCTGGAGCATGATCGGCAGCTACGCCTACACCGACGCCGAGGTCACGGAAGATCCGGACTACAAAGGCAACCGGCTGCAAAACGTGGCGAAGAATAGCGGCTCGTTGTCGGCGGTCTATGACTTCGGCAGCGTGATCGGTGGCGATCAGCTTCGGGTCGGTGCCGGTGCGCGCTATGTCGGTGAACGAGCGGGTAACGCGGTGAATGATTTCGATCTTCCGAGCTACACCGTGGCCGATGCGTTCGCCACTTACGACACCCGGGTTGAGGGGCAGAAGGTCAAGTTCCAGCTCAACGTGAAGAACCTGTTCGACCGCACTTACTACACCTCGGCGGCGAGCCGGTTCTTCGTGTCGATGGGCGATTCGCGGCAGATTTCGTTGTCGAGCACCCTGGAGTTCTGATCAGCGCAAAAACGCCTGGCGATACTCGCCGGGCGTTCCACCCAGCACCTGGCGAAAGCGGTTGGTGAAGTGGCTGGCGCTGGCAAATCCGCACGCCAGAGCAATCTCCCCCAGCGGCAACGCCGTTGCGCGCAACAACTCCCGCGCCCGGCTCAAGCGCCGCGCCAGCACGTACTGATGTGGCGGCAAGCCAAAACTCACCCGGAACATCCGCGCAAAGTGGTATTCCGACAACGCACACAACCCCGCCAGTTGCCCGAGGCTGATCGGTTCGGCCAATTGGCTGTCGATGAATTCCGCCAGTTGCCGGCGTTGATGCGGCGCCAGCCCACCCTTGAGGCGCAAGCCCTGACGTACGCCGACCTGACTCAGCAAGGTATGGCTGATCAATTCGTGGGCCAGGCTACTGGTCAGTAAACGCTCGCCGGGTTCGTCCCAGTTCAGCGTCAGCAACTGGCGAAACCGTCGGGCCTGTTGCGGATCCTCCAGAAAAGTCTGTTCGCGCAACTGCATTTCCCGTGGCTCGCGGTCCAGCAGCGTCACGCAACCGAGGGCAAATTGTTCGGCGCTGAAATACAGGTGGGCCAGACGAATATCACCGTTGATGACCCAACCCGATTCATGGTCGGCCGGCAGGATGCACAACTTGTCCGGGCCACCCTTGATAGCGGGTTCGCCACGGCGGAAGGTACCGGTGCCGCCAGCGATGTAGCAGGAGAGGGTGTGATGGCTTGGCGCTTCATATTCCTGGGCGTCGTGGTGATTGGTCCACAAAGCTGCAGACAAGCCGTCACCCAGTTCGGCGCTGTGCACAAGGCGTGCATTGGGCGAATTGTTGAGCGCTTGAAAGACTTGCAGGGTATCGATGGCGGCCATGATCGGTTCTCTTCAACGCCTTGCATCCTACTCCCTGGATTTCGCGCTGGCAGCCTGCGCACCGACAAAAGCGCAAGTTTATGCAAGCGAGGGGCGAGGGCACAGGCGGACACTGAAAGCCAATCAAGGAGTGTCTGCCATGAACCTGTCGTTGTATCTGTTGACCGTGCTGATCTGGGGCACCACCTGGATCGCCCTGAAGTGGCAACTGGGCGTGGTGGCGATTCCGGTGTCGATCGTCTATCGCTTCGGTCTCGCCGCGCTGGTGCTGTTTGCGCTGTTGCTGCTCAGCCGTCGCCTGCAACCGATGAACCGGCGCGGGCATTTGATCTGTGTGGCGCAGGGCTTGTGCCTGTTCTGCGTCAACTTCATGTGTTTCCTGACCGCCAGTCAGTGGATTCCCAGCGGTCTGGTGGCGGTGGTGTTTTCCACCGCGACCTTGTGGAACGCGCTGAATGCGCGGGTGTTCTTCGGCCAGCGTATCGCGCGCAATGTGCTGATGGGTGGGGCGCTGGGGCTGTGTGGTCTGGGCCTGTTGTTCTGGCCTGAACTGGCCGGGCATCACGCCAGTCCGCAAACCCTGCTCGGCCTTGGCCTGGCACTCTGCGGCACCTTGTGTTTTTCGGCGGGCAACATGTTGTCGAGCCTGCAACAGAAGGCCGGTCTCAAGCCGCTGACTACCAATGCGTGGGGCATGGCTTACGGTGCAGCGATGCTGTCGGTGTGGTGTCTGGTCAAAGGCATTCCGTTCGAGATGGAATGGACGTCGCGCTACATCGGCGCTCTGCTGTACCTGGTCATCCCCGGTTCGGTGATCGGTTTCACCGCGTACCTGACGCTGGTCGGTCGCATGGGGCCGGAACGCGCAGCTTATTGCACCGTGCTGTTCCCGGTGGTGGCGCTGAACGTTTCGGCCTTTGCCGAAGGCTATCAATGGACGGCGCCGGCATTGGTGGGTTTGGTGCTGGTGATGTTGGGCAATGTGTTGGTGTTTCGCAAACCCAAACCCGACATTGCCATGGTCGCCAAACCTGCACATTGAATATTGAATGTTCAACTGTCGACTTTCATTACCAGAAAGATAAGTGCCGGTAATAGAAAGTCGACAATGCTTTGTGCCCACTTCATGGCATTCCAGTCCTCTGATTGATCCATGTCGAACCATTCAATGCCAATGACTTGCAGGCAAAAATAATAAATAAACAACGCCACGAGAAACCCCAGCACGGCATATTTCTTGGCTTCATGAAACTGCTCGTCTGATGCATTTATATTCTTTGCAAGTTGATAGCCTCCCAACAGGCAGGCTGAAGTAAATATGGTCTCCAGTGTCATGATCATCCAGTAGATCCGGTGATGCATCATTTCCGAGTTGATCGACCGGTACATCAAATGGCTGCCTGTCGTATCCATGCTCAGGATATGACCAAGGTAAATGTAGTTTGAGTTGTAATCGGTGGCGTTGCTGAAAACAATCAGGGCGCCCAGAATACCTACCATGAAAACGATTGCAACTTTACTTCTTCGAATAAGTTGGGAGGTTTTAAGATAAGTCATTATTGATTCTCCGTGAGTAGTGTCTGTCCGTTGGCAGATGACTCTCGGGATTCTATAGCGAGTATAAAGAAGTTGGGTGAGGAGTCGTTTTCAAGTTGTGTAGTTAAAGGGGGTTAATAACTTCAGGCCATTTGGGAAACAGGTTTAAAACAGACGGGGCCGGGAAACTTTTACTCCAGCCCCGTGGGTCATCAGTCCTTCCAGACTTGCGGATTAACCAGATCCTGCGGCCGTTCGCCGAGCAGGGCGCTGCGCAGATTGGCCAGCGCACGGTTGGCCATGGCTTCACGGGTTTCATTGGTGGCCGAGCCGATGTGCGGCAGGGTGACAGCGTTTTTCAGCTGGAACAGCGGCGATTCGGCCAGCGGTTCTTTTTCGTAGACGTCGAGGCCGGCGCCGCGAATGCGGTTGTTCTGCAACGCTTCGATCAGTGCCGGCTCGTCGACCACGGGGCCGCGGGAGATGTTCACCAGAATCGCGTCCGGCTTCATCAGCGCCAGTTCGCGATGACTGATCAAGTGGCGGGTTTTGTCGCTCAGTGGCACGACAAGGCAGACGAAATCGGCTTCGGCCAGCAGTTGGTCAAGGCTGCGGAACTGCGCGCCGAGTTCCTGTTCCAGTCCGGTCTTGCGGCTGTTGCCGCTGTAGAGAATCGGCATGTTGAAGCCGAAGCGGCCGCGACGGGCGACGGCGGCGCCGATGTTGCCCATGCCGACGATGCCCAGAGTCTTGCCGTATACGTCGCAGCCGAACAGCGATGCGCCGACGCTGGCCTGCCATTGGCCGGCCTTGGTCCAGGCGTCCAGTTCGGCGACGCGGCGGGCGCTGCTCATGATCAGGGCGAAGGCCAGGTCAGCGGTGCTTTCGGTGAGGACGTCCGGGGTGTTGGTGAGCATGATCCCGCGTTCGTTGAAGTAGGCGAGGTCGTAGTTGTCGTAGCCGACGGACACGCTGGAGACCACTTCGAGTTTTGCGGCGTTTTCCAGTTGGGCCTTGCCGAGTTTGCGTCCGACGCCGATCAGGCCGTGGGCGTGGGGCAGGGCTTCGTTGAACTGGGCGTTGATGTCGCCGTTTTTCGGGTTGGGGACGATGACGTCGAAGTCCTGTTGCAGGCGTTCGATCATGGGTGGGGTGATTCGGCTGAAGGCCAGGACTGTTTTTTTCATTGGCATTGGGCTCGGCTGTTCTGGGTTGCCAAGCAAGCTAACATTTCTGTTTTGGGTTGTCTTGGCGGCCTCTGGGCCGACCAGACTTTTGGGGTTTTGGGTTTATATCCGTTTTTTCGGGTGTTGCGGATTATGGTTCCGCCCTTACGGCGGGTCACTTTTGACAAACGCCTCAAAAGTAACCAAAAAGGCTTGGCCCCTGCGTTCGGCACCTCGCTGTGGCTCGGTGTTCCTTCGTTCCGGGATTGATCCGGGGGCATCGCCTACGGTTTGCTTCGCTGCACCTCCTCTCGATGTATTTGGCTTCGCCAAACAGTCGCTTCGCTCCCACCCCCGGATCAATCCCTACACTCAGCCTTCCGATGGGGCCGGTACGTCAAGAGCGGTACTCGAGCTAACGCTCATTGTGTTGAGTGGTGGGAAGCGGAAAGCAGAAGCAGAAAGCAGAAAGCAGAAGCAGAAAGCAGAAAGCAGAAAGCAGAAAGCGGACTGCTTTTGCTTTGATCGTTCCCACGCTCCGCGTGGGAATGCAGCCCGGGACGCTCTGCGTCCCAATCGATCTGCCAGCGAATGCAGTCGGCGCTGGCAGGTCGGTTTTGTCGGAACGGCTTAGCTGTGTGTTGGGCAACGCTGAACTTCGACGTTGTCCAGCACCCGATTCACCGCCAGTTCCGCCAGCATGATTACTTGCTGAATACCCAGGATGCGGTGCCGCTGCGGTGTGTCGAAAAAAGCCGCTACATCACTGGCCATGGCACTGGCGGTGGCCAGGGATTCGCAGGCGTGGGCCAGCAGGCTTTCGTCGTCCATGTCCGGGGCGACTTGGAACATCTTGCTTGGTCGGCGACTGGAGCATTTTTTCGGGAAGGGGTTGAGGTGATGGTCGAGGGCGCGTTCGGCAGCCTCGTGGAGTTTTTTTGAATCGGCGGACTCGTAGGGCGAGGTGTCGTTGGTTTCAGGGGGATTCGGAGTAAGTTTTTTCATGGCATAGATCCTTAAGTCTTGGAGGAGCTGCCATTCTTCGTTTTCCAGGCGAAAGAGGTGGCAGCTGTACGCGGACTGGAAAAACCGGAAAGGATCAAACCCGGCAGACCCGGAGGTCTCCCACGTACAGCTACCATAACGTCGCGAAAAAACGCCGCATTATGTCATGGGCTGTGATCCTGAACTTCGGGTTTTCCAGACCCGGCCGCCGATGCGTCAGCGACCCCAAAAGCCTATCCACCTCGTTTCCGAGGGACAACCGACACGACTTGTCGGAAACATCCGCCAAAAACCAGCCCGTCTGTAGGACGGCCAAGTCAATTCGCCACCCGAGCCCCCGCCAGACTTCCACTCATTTCATAAGCCGCCAGTTCCGCCTGATGCCCCGCCAATATCTCCGGTAACGAGCCACGCAGGTACTCGACCCAGGTCTTGATCTTCGCATCCAGATACTGCCGCGACGGGTAGATCGCATACAGGTTCAGTTCCTGCGAGCGGTAGTTGGGCATGACCCGTACCAACGAGCCATTGCGCAGGCCTTCAATGGCGGCGTACACCGGCAACACGCCGACGCCCATCCCGCTGGTGATCGCGGTTTTCATCGCGTCGGCGGAGTTGACCAGGAACGGCGAGCTGTTGATGGTGACCATTTCCTGGCCGTCCGGGCCGTCGAAGGCCCATTTTTCCAGGGGAATCACCGGGCTCACCAGGCGCAGGCAGGCGTGGTTCAGCAGGTCGCTGGGTTTTTGTGCGCAGCCGTTGGCTTTCACATAGGCCGGGGAGGCGCAGACGATGCTGTAGGTGATGCCCAGGCGTTGCGAGACGAAGCCCGAGTCCGGCAGCTCGCGAGCGAGGACGATGGACACGTCGTAGCCTTCGTCGAGCAGGTCCGGCACGCGGTTGGCCATGGTCAGGTCGAAGGTCACGTCCGGGTGGGTCTTGCGGTAGCGGGCGATTGCGTCGATCACGAAGTGCTGGCCGATGCCGGTCATGGTGTGCACTTTCAACTGACCGGCCGGGCGCGCGTGGGCTTCGCTGGCTTCGGCTTCGGCCTCTTCGACGTAGGCCAGGATCTGCTCGCAGCGCAGCAGGTAGCGCTTGCCGGCTTCGGTGAGTGCGATGCGCCGCGTCGTGCGGTTCAGCAGGCGGGTTTGCAGGTGGGCCTCAAGGTTGGAGACCGCGCGCGAGACGTTGGCGGTGGTGGTGTCGAGTTGCACGGCGGCGGCGGTGAAGCTGCCCGCTTCGGCCACGCAACTGAAGGCGCGCATGTTTTGCAATGTGTCCATGGGGTGCTCTCAAGGGAGATGGCAAATTGTGACACGAAGTTTCAGGGGCTGAGACCCCCGACCAAGGGATTATCTCGTTAACCGTAACAAAGATTCGCAGAAAACCCAGCTTATCGCCGTTCAGGGCGCCCCCTAGAATTGCGCCCACCTCGAAACATCTCCCACCTCAGGAATTCGCAGCAGTGCCGCGTCGCATCAACAGAGCGCTTTTGCCGCTCAGTGTTCTGGCTTTTTCGTTAGGTCTTGGCGGCTGCATCGGAACCGGAGGGATTGCCCCGCAGGGCAAGGCTCTGGAGGCCACTGAACTGGCCACCGACGAGGCCATCGCCCACGCCGCCCGTGACGCAAACTGGCCCACCGCCCAATGGTGGCAAGCCTACGGCGACCCGCAACTCAACCGCTGGATCGACCTGGCCGTGCAAGGCAGCCCGACCCTGGCGATGGCCGCTGCGCGAGTGCGTCAGGCACGGTCCATGGCCGGTGTCGCCGAAGCCGCCGAGTCGTTGCAGATCAATGGCGAGTCGACCCTCAAACGTCACAACTGGCCGACCGACCAGTTCTATGGCCCCGGTGAGCTGGCCAATACCACGACTTGGGACAACAACGCCGCGCTGGGTTTCAGTTACGCCCTCGACCTCTGGGGCCGTGAAAGCAACAGCACCGAGCGGGCCGTCGATCTGGCGCACATGAGCGCTGCCGAGGCGCGGCAGGCGCAACTCGAATTGCAGAACAACATCGTGCGCGCCTACATCGAGCTGTCGCTGCATTACGCCCAGCGCGACATCGTCGCGGCGACGCTCAAGCAGCAACAGCAGATTCTCGATTTGGCGCAGAAACGCCTGAACGGCGGGATCGGTACGCACTTCGAAGTCAGTCAGGCTGAAACCCCGCTGCCGGAAACCCATCGGCAACTGGATGCGCTGGATGAAGAAATCGCCCTGAGCCGCAACCAGATTGCGGCACTGGCCGGTAAAGGGCCGGGCGCCGGCGCGCAGTTGCAGCGTCCGACCCTGTCCCTCGGCGCGGCGCTGAAACTGCCGTCGGCATTGCCCGCCGAACTGCTCGGCCAGCGCCCGGACGTGGTTGCCAGTCGCTGGCAAGTGGCGGCGCAGGCGCGCGGGATCGATGTGGCGCATGCCGGGTTTTATCCCAACGTCGATCTGGTCGGCAGCCTCGGCTACATGGCCACCGGCGGCGGGGCGCTGGAGTTTCTGACCGGCAAGAAGCTCAACTACAACGTCGGGCCGGCGATCTCGCTGCCGATCTTCGACGGTGGGCGACTGCGCGCCGAATTGGGTGAAGCCTCGGCGGGTTATGACATCGCCGTGGCGCATTACAACCAGACGCTGGTCAATGCGCTGAAGAACATCTCCGACCAGTTGATTCGCCGCGAGTCGATGGACAAGCAGCAGACGTTCGCCGCCGAATCTGTGGCCACCGCGCAGAAGACTTACGACATCGCGATGATCGCCTACCAGCGCGGCCTCACCGATTACCTCAACGTGCTCAACGCCCAGACCCTGCTGTTCAAACAGCAACAGGTTCAGCAGCAGGTGCAGGCGGCGCGCTTGAGCGCCCATGCGGAACTGGTGACGGCATTGGGCGGCGGTCTTGGCGCGGGTAAGGACGTGCCGACCGCCGAACAGACCGCCGCACCGAAAACCCCGGTTCTCCTGCGTTGAAAACACAATCTGTGGGAGCGAGCTTGCTCGCGAAGCGGGAGTGTCAGCCAGCACACATGTCGGCTGATACACCGCATTCGCGAGCGAGCTCGCTCCCACAGGGTATGGGTCCGACCTGAAACTCATTGAGCATAATTGAATGACTCCCTTGCCCGCACCCTTGCGCTGGCTCTACTCCCTGGAATGGCGCCGGGGTTTCTTCGAATGGGCACGCAGCGACGGCGTGACCTGGGTCTACATCTTCAAGGTGTTGATCGCCGCATTCCTGACCCTGTGGCTGGCGATGCGCCTGGAACTGCCGCAACCGCGCACGGCGATGATCACGGTGTTCATCGTCATGCAGCCGCAGAGCGGCCAGGTGTTCGCCAAGAGTTTCTATCGCTTCCTCGGCACCCTGGCCGGGTCGGCGATGATGGTCACGCTGATTTCCCTGTTCGCCCAGAACACTGAATTGTTCCTCGGTTCGCTGGCGATCTGGGTCGGCATCTGCTCGGCCGGCGCCGCCCGTTGCCGCAACTTCCGCGCCTACGGTTTTGTGTTGGCCGGGTATACGGCGGCGATGGTCGGCCTGCCGGCGCTCGCCCATCCCGATGGCGCGTTCATGGCGGCGGTGTGGCGGGTGCTGGAGATTTCACTGGGGATTCTCTGCTCGACGCTGGTCAGCGCCGCGATCCTGCCGCAAACCGCCAGCGCGGCGATGCGCAACGCCTTGTATCAGCGCTTTGGCGTGTTCGCCCTGTTTGTCACCGACGGCTTGCGCGGGCGCAGCAAGCCGGAGTCGTTCGAGGCCAGCAACGTGCGCTTCATCGCCGAAGCGGTGGGGCTGGAAGGGCTGCGCAGCGTGACCGTGTTCGAAGACCCGCACATGCGTCGGCGCAACGGTCGTCTCAGTCGCCTGAACAGCGAGTTCATGGGCATCACCACCCGGTTCAACGCCTTGCATCAGTTGCTCGAGCGTCTGCGCGTCAATGACGAAGCGCATGTCGTGGCGGCGATCAAACCGGGCCTGCAGGATCTGGCCGAAGTGCTCGACGGGTTCAGCGGCCGCGCCCTGACCAGCCCGGACGCGGCGCGTCTGGCGCTCGCGCTCGCGGCGTACAAGGAAGGCTTGCCGGCGCGGGTGCGCAGCCTGCGGGCGATCTTTCAGGAGAGCGACCCGAGCGATGCCGAGCAACTGGATTTCCACACCGCGTACGAGCTGCTCTATCGCTTCGTCGATGACCTGCACAGTTATGCACAGACCCACGCCTCGCTGGCCGACCACAGCCACGAACGCGAGCGCTGGGACGAGCCGTTCACCCCGCAGACCAGTTGGTGGGCCGCAGCAGCTTCGGGGATTCGTGCTGCGTTCATCCTGGTCGTGCTCGGCAGTTACTGGGTTGCCACCGCGTGGCCGAGCGGCGCGACCATGACCCTGATCGCTGCCGCCACCGTGGGCCTGTCGGCGGCGACACCGAACCCGAAACGCATGGCGTTTCAAATGGCGTGCGGCACGTTTCTGGGGGCGCTGATCGGCTTCGTCGAAATGTTTTTCATCTTCCCGTGGATCGATGGTTTCCCGCTGCTGTGCGTGATGCTTGCGCCGGTGATCGTGCTCGGCTCGTTCCTCACTTCGCGGCCGCAATACGCCGGTGTCGGTCTTGGCTTGCTGATCTTTTTCAGCACCGGTTCGGTGCCGGACAACCTGACCATCTACAACCCCTACACCTTCATCAACGACTACATCGCCATGGTCATGGGCATGCTGGTCTGCGCGGCGGCGGGGGCGATCATTCTGCCGCCGAACAGCCGCTGGCTGTGGCAGCGTCTGGAACAGGATTTGCGCGGGCAAGTGGTGTACGCGATCAGCGGCAAACTCAAGGGTCTGGCGTCGAGTTTCGAAAGCCGTACACGCGACTTGATGCATCAGGCTTACGGTCTGGCGGCCGGTCAGCCGCTGGTGCAGAAAAACCTCTTGCGCTGGATGTTCGTGGTGCTGGAAGTCGGCCACGCGATCATCGAGCTGCGCAAGGAACAGGCGATCCTGCCGGTGCATCCGGCCTATGCCGAATCGCAGCCATGGCGCCAGGCAATCCGGGTCATGGGGCGCTCGCTGGTGCGCCTGTTCCTGCAACCGAACTCGAACAATCTGGAACGTGCGCTGGTGGCGGTCGATCACGCGATCAGCCGGGTCGCCGCCACTGACGAACCGTTCGCGCCGCACTTCGATACCTCGGCCCTGCGGCGGGTGAAAAGCTACCTGCACTTCATCCGCACCTCGTTGCTCGATCCGCAGTCGCCCCTTGCTGCCTACGCCATCGCCAAGCCCGAAGGACTTGCCCATGCTTCGTGAAATCGCCTTCCACGGCGTGTACATGCCGACCATGACCCTGATGTTCTTCATCGCCGCGGCACTGGCCTGGGCGCTGGACCGGTTCTTGTCCGGGTTCGATCTGTACCGCTTCTTCTGGCACCCGGCGCTGCTGCGCCTGAGCCTGTTTTCCTGTCTGTTCGGCGCGATGGCGCTGACTGTCTACCGTTGAGTCTGAGAATTGTCCCGATGAAAAAGTTTTTCAGCCTGCTCGCGACCCTGCTGGTGCTGGCCCTGGCGTTGTGGATCGGCCGCACGTTGTGGGAGCACTACATGAACACCCCGTGGACCCGCGACGGTCGGGTCCGCGCCGACATCATCAACGTCGCCGCCGACGTCACTGGTGAAGTGGTTGACGTGCCGGTGCGCGACAACCAGTTGGTGAAGAAAGGTGATCTGCTGATGCAGATCGACCCCGAGCACTATCGCCTGGCGGTTAAGCAGGCGCAGTCGCTGGTCGCTTCGCGCAAGGCCACGTGGGAGATGCGCAAGGTCAACGCCCATCGCCGCGCCGACCTGGACAACCTGGTGATCTCCAAGGAAAACCGCGACGACGCCAGCAACATCGCAGACTCCGCACTGGCCGATTACCAACAGGCCCAGGCGCAGCTGGAAGCCGCCGAACTCAATCTGAAACGCACCGAAGTGCGCGCGGCGGTGGACGGCTACGTGACCAACCTCAACGTCCATCGCGGTGACTACGCGCGCATCGGCGAGGCGAAAATGGCCGTGGTCGACATGAACTCGTTCTGGGTCTATGGCTTCTTCGAAGAAACCAAACTGCCTCACGTACGGGTCGGCGACAAAGCCGACATGCAACTGATGAGCGGCGAAGTCCTCAAGGGCCACGTGGAGAGCATTTCTCGCGGCATCTACGACCGCGACAACCCGGAAAGCCGCGAGCTGATCGCCGATGTGAACCCGACCTTCAACTGGGTGCGTCTGGCGCAACGGGTGCCGGTGCGGATTCACATCGATGAAGTGCCGGAAGGTGTGCTGCTGGCGGCAGGGATTACCTGCACTGTGGTGGTGAAGCAGGGCGCTGTGGATAACTGACAGACCGCAACGCCTTCATTGATCGTTCCCACGCTCTGCGTGGGAATGCATCCTGTGACGCTCTGCGTCACGTCCTGTATTTCAAAGCTGCCCCCGCAACCCGAAGCGCTTCATCAACGTCGACTCCAGCAACCCTTTTGGCAACAACGTCGCCAGCAACGGCAACGCCCGGCTGCCATTGCCGATGCGGATCAGCCGTGGCGGTTTGCTCTGCTGCACAGCCTTGAGCAACTCGGCGGCAAATTCGCTGGCCGGCGTTGGTTTGTCTTGCGAGGCCTTGGCCCGCGCCCGAATGCCTTCGCGCAACGGAAACCACGGCGATTGTTCGTTGATCAGTTGTTCGGCCTCGTGCCCGGCATTTTTGGCGAAGCTGGATGCAATCGCCCCCGGCTGCACTTCCATCACGCGAATCCCGAACGGCGCCAGTTCCATGCGCAACGCATCGCTCAGTGCATGCACCGCCGCTTTCGACGCGCAATAGGCGCCGGCAAATGGCGTGACCAGCACCCCGGAAACACTGCCGATATTCACCACCAGGCCTTTGGCCCGGCGCAGTACCGGGAACAGCGCACGGGTCACGCCGACAATCGAAAACACATTGGTTTCGAACTGGCGCTGCATGGCCGTCACACCGCCATCGAGCAATGGGCCCATGGCGCCGTAGCCGGCGTTGTTGATCAGCACATCGAGGCCGCCGTGTTGCTGGTTGATTCGTTCAGCAAGTTGTTCCAGCGCTGCGTTGTCATTGACGTCGAGCTGCACCGCTGTGAACCCGGCGGCACTGAGAGCCGCGACATCTTCGGTCTTGCGCGCACTGGCCCAGACCTCGTAGCCGGCGCTTTTGAAGGCCTCGGCGAGGGCGCGGCCGATGCCGCTGGAACAACCGGTAATCAACGCAACGGGCATGGCGCATTCCTTGTGCAAAACAGTGGGAGAGGGGATCAGTCGGAGAAACTACCCTGCAATCGCTCGGCGCGAAACTCCAGGGTTTGCGGGCGATAACCGGGACGCAGTGGCGGCATCGGCAAACAGTCTTCCCAGTTGCCACCGGCCTGCAATTCGCCTGGGCCGCGATAGCGTGGGGCGGCGTATTGATTGTCGGCCAGGTTCACGGTATCGCCCGGCGCGTACGCGGCAATGCGCCAGCGCAGTTCGGTCAGCGGCACGTCGTTGCCATTGTTCAACTTGAGCAACAGCGGACGGTCGGCGGGGCAGTGTTCGGGGGCATAAACGATGCGCAGTTCAAGCCGCGCCAGTTGCTTGATCTCACGGTTGTCCAGCCACACCACCCACATCGCCACCAACCCGAGGCCCACGGCGGCGGCCATGGACACCGGCAAGGCTTTGGCCGGATAACGCAACAGCAGGATCAGCCAGGTGATGACCAGCAAGACGCCGATGAACATGTCGCGAAACCTCGTGGGCAGGGAAGGTTCATCCTACCTAAGCCTGGACGAGGTTGGCGAAAAAAAAAGCCCCCGCCCAACCCGTTGCGGATAGGGGACGCAGCGGGCTGGACGGGGGCTTCCTGTTACGGAGCGATCACTGCGCGATGGTTTTCACCGACACGCCGCGTTCGATCGGGGTGGAGCGACCGTAGATATCTTCGAAGCGCTCGATATCGTCTTCACCCAGGTACGAACCGGACTGCACTTCGATGATTTCCAGCGGGATCTTGCCCGGGTTGCGCAGGCGATGCACCGACGCGATCGGGATGTAGGTCGACTGGTTTTCGGTCAGCAGGAACACGTTCTCGTCGCAGGTCACTTCGGCGGTGCCGCTGACCACGATCCAGTGTTCGGCACGGTGGTGGTGCATCTGCAGCGACAGGCACGCGCCCGGCTTGACCGAAATGTGCTTGACCTGGAAGCGACCGCCCATGTCCACCGAGTCGTAGGAACCCCACGGACGATAGACCTCGCAGTGGTTCTGGGTTTCGCTGCGGCCCTGCTCGTTGAGGGTGTTGACCATCTGCTTGACGCCCTGGACCTTGTCCTTGTGGGCGATCATCATGGCGTCCTTGGTTTCGACCACGACGATGTTTTCCAGACCGATCACCGACACCAGTTTGCCGTTGCCGTGGATCATGCAGTTCTTGCTGTCCTGGATCACCACATCGCCCTTGCTGACGTTGCCGTTGGCGTCCTTCTCGTTGACTTCCCACAGCGACGACCAGCAGCCGACATCGCTCCAGCCGGCAGTCAGCGGCACCACGCAGGCGCGCTGGGTTTTTTCCATCACGGAGTAGTCGATGGAGTTGTCCGGGCAGCAGGCGAAGGTGGCTTCGTCCAGTGTGACGGTGTCGGCATCCTGCTGGCTGCGCTCGAGGGTCAGCAGGCAGGTGTCGTAGATGTCCGGATCGTGCTTTTTCAGCTCTTCGAGGAAGCGGCTGGCGCGGAACAGGAACATGCCGCTGTTCCAGTAGTAACCACCGGACTCGACGTATTCGGTGGCGCGTTTGACGTCGGGTTTTTCCACGAAGTGCGAGACGCGGCTGACGCCTTCCGGCAGCAGCGAATCGCCGGTGGACTTGATGTAGCCGTAGCCGGTTTCCGGTTTGGTGGCCGGCACGCCGAACAGCACCATCTCGCCGTTTTCGGCGGCGACGGTGGCCAGGGCGAGGGCGCGTTGCAGGGCTTTCTGGTCTTCGAGGACGTGGTCGGCCGGCAGCACCAGCATCAGTTCGTCGCGACCTTCATTGACCAGCATCATCGCGGTCAGCGCCACGGCCGGCGCGGTGTTGCGACCGAACGGTTCCATCAGGATGCGTTGGCATTCCAGATTGCGGTTGGCCAACTGCTCGTTGACGATGAAGCGGTGATCCTTGTTGCAGACCACGATCGGGGTGTCCATGCCTTCGAACACCAGGCGCTCGAGGGTTTGCTGGAACAGCGTGTGTTCGCCGGTCAGGGCGAGGAACTGCTTGGGAAACTGCTTGCGCGAAAGCGGCCAAAGACGTGAACCGCTACCACCTGACAAGATCACCGGAATCATATTGTTTACTCCATAAAATCGATTGGGTTAGAGCCACGAACCTGTGTCGTTTCACTCTTGTTTTTGTTGCGTACCCGAACTGACAACCCGATTCATTGTGGGAGCGAGCTTGCTCGCGAAGGCGGCGTATCAGTCGACACATCTGTTGAATGTCAGACCGCTTTCGCGAGCAAGCTCGCTCCCACAGGGGATATGCGTCAGGTCGGGAAATGGTTAGCGGGTCGACACCGGGCGTTTCACCCAGACTGGCGACAGGTTGCTGCCGTTGCCGGTGACGTACAGCACCGCTGCCTCACCACGCTCCAGGGCGACCGGTTTCACGTCGCCGACTTTCTTGTCGCCCTCGTACAGCGCCAGGCTGACTTTCACCGGGTTGATTTCACGTTCGCCACGGCCCTTGGCGGCCACGTTCGGCACAACTTCGGTCTTGCCGTCGGCGGTCTTCAGGGTCAGCGACTTGTCGCTGAGGTTCTGCACGCGCACCAGGGATTTCTGCTTGTTCTTGAACGGTGGTTCTTCAATCAGTTGCGGCGCGCCGGAGGCGTTGTTGACCAGGGTGTAGTAGTGATCACCGGCGAGTTTCACCGGCAGGGTCTGGCTGCCGACCTTGGCGCTGTAGTCGCCGCCCGGCATGAAGCTGAAGTCGCTGCTGGCCAGCGGCGCGACGTCGCTCAGATTGGTGCTGCCGACAGTGGCGCTGACTTCAGCATTGCTGGCGTTGTAGACACGGACGAAGGTCGAGCCTTTCGGTGCAGTCGGACCGTACAGCGCAGCGTCGCCACCGGCAAAGGCCTGGACCGACAACACACTCAGGCCGGCGACCAGAGCAATGCGTTTAGCGAGACGACGAGGAGTTGTAGTGAAAGTCATGGTGTACCTCTCTTTCAGTTTTGCGCCCGATCGGGCGTCTCGGATTTAGTGTTTACAGCTACGTTTTGTTGGCGCGCGCCGGCTTGTTTAAGCTCTGCGACCCACTGCGGGTCGGCGTCGCCGATTTCGTTGTTCACAGGCAGATATCGTTCAGGAAACTCCCAGATCAGCACCTGTGGCGGGCTGTTCTTGAAGTCATCGCTTTTCAGGTAGCTGAGCATCGGCAGGATCGGGCCGTGGCCGTCCTCGGCGTAGTTGACGACGTCGCTGTGCAGCGCTTGCTTGAGCGCACCGACGAAATTCCAGTTGGGGTTGGCGCTGTAGCTGGTACCGATCAGTGCCACCGGCACTTCACTGTTGGCGAACAGGGCGTCGTCACCGGCAGGTTGTTCGGCGGCCACAGTGTTGCGCTTTTGCAGCGGCTCTTTGGCCGGCATCAGGTTTTCGAACAGTGGATCCAGCGGCAGGAACAGACGCAGATCGCCCTTGTGCGTGACCTTTTCCGCCGGGGTGGTGACGAAGCGCTGCGGCTCGCCGCTGAGCGGGAACTTGTCAGCGATGGTTTTGGCCAGGGTGTTGGCGGCGATTTCCGCGCCTTCCGGGGTCCAGTGGGTGTCGGTGCGCAGGAACACTTGCTGACCGTTCTGCTTGGCCGCTTGGAGCGGGCCGAGCAGGTCGGGGGCGAGGATCTTGTCGGCCGCGACGCGGGCGTGGAAGTCCTGATAAAGGTTGGCGTGAATGCTCGCCGGTTTCACTTCACCCAGGTGTTCCGGGTACAGGCGAACCTTGGCCGGCACGATCGCCATCACCAGTTTCACGCCTTTCTCTTTCAGGGTCTGGCGCACGCCTTCGACCAGCGCATAGTTGCCTTGCAGGTTCAGCTCTTCGTTGACGATCGGGTTGAATTCCTCATCGCTGTACAACCACTGATCGCGACCGAGCACCACGCCCGGACGACCTTCGTTGAACAGTTTGAAATCCAGCGCGGCCCAGAGGTTGGTGCCCAGGCGCTTGATCGGGAATTCATCGTCGTAGTGGGTTTCCACGGCTTTGGTCCAGCGGCCGTTGAGCACCGTCGCATCGGCGTTGGTGCTGAAGCCGAAGAAGCTGCGCACCGACCACAGACCGAGCACCAGCAGGGTCAGCAGAAACAGCGCGATGTAGAAGATGCGTAATGAGCGGGTCATGTCAGATCCCTCAGAACTGGAAGTAAAGGAACGGCGAGAAGCTTTGCGCCGAGAGTTTGAGAATCGAGGCGATGAACAGCAGCAGGATCAGCCCGCGCATCACGTAGCGCGACCAGTCCGCCGTCCAGTACGCCGGTTGCACCTGGGCGTCGACGCCGACGGTGTAGCCAGGCTCGTGGATGCTCGCCGGATTTTCGCCCGGAGCCGCTTTGATCAGGCCTGGAGTCGCCGTGGCAGGGCCGTTGGCCTCGACGTTGACCTCAGGTTTGCTCTTGACCGGCGGCTGGTTTGTGTACAGATCACGCAGGCCGAAGAACGCCAGGGTCACGTAGGCCACCACCAGAGTCGCCACTTGCAGGCCGGTCAGGCTGGCCTGATTGAGTTCCGACAGCGACCAGTCGCCGAAGCTGAACATCGCGCCGTACATGCGACCGGCAACGTGCAGGTTCTCGGCGCGGAAGATCACCCAGCCCATGACCACCAGCAGGAAGGTCAGCGCCCAGCGGATCGGGTTGAGGCTGCGCGGCGAAGTGTTGAGACCGAGCATTTTCTCGATCGCCAGCCACATGCCGTGCCACGCACCCCAGACGATGTAGGTGATGTTCGCGCCGTGCCACAGACCACCGAGCAGCATGGTCAGGAACAGGTTGCGATAGGTCATCAGCGTGCCTTTGCGGTTGCCGCCGAGGGTGATGTAGAGGTAGTCACGCAGCCAGGTCGACAGGCTGATGTGCCAGCGGCGCCAGAACTCGGTGATCGACTGGCTGATGTACGGCTGCTTGAAGTTTTCCATGAAGCGGAAACCCATCATCAAGCCCAGGCCGATGGCCATGTCGCTGTAACCGGAGAAGTCAAAGTACAGCTGCGCGGTGTAGGCCAGTGCGCCAAGCCAGGCATCACCCGTGGTCGGGTTTTGCAGGGCGAAGCAGTGGTCGGCGACCACGGCGAGGGTGTCGGCGATGAACACCTTCTTGATGAAGCCCTGCATGAACCGTGTGCAGCCCTCGGAGAATTTGTCGAGGGTGTGGGTGCGGTTGTTGAACTGGTCGGCCAGGTCACGGAAACGCAGCACGGGACCGGCGATCAGGTGCGGGAAGATCGCCACGAACGCTGCGAAGTCGATCAGGTTGCGGGTGGCCGGGGTGTCGCCGCGGTAGACGTCGATGATGTAGCTGATCGACTCGAAGATGTAGAACGAGATACCGATCGGCAGCAGCACGTGGGTCAGGATGAACGGCTCGAGACCGACCGACGTCATCATCGCGTTGATGCTTTCGACGCCGAAGTTGGCGTACTTGAAGTAGCCGAGGATGCACAGGTCCACCGCCACGCCGAGCAGCAGCCAGCGCTGGGCCGGTTTGGTGCGCACGCCGGCGGCGCCGACTCTCAGGCCGATCCAGTAGTTCCACAGGGTGACGCCGGCGAACAGCGCCAGGAAGTCCACCCGCCACCACGCGTAGAACACGTAGCTGGCAATCAGCAGCAGCAGGTTGCGATAGCGTTGCCCGCTCAGGTAGTACAAGCCGAGAAAGATCGGCAAGAACAGAAACAGGAACACGTTGGATGAAAATACCATCCCGATCTCTCCATGTTTGAACCAACAGTCAAGGGCCAAAGCCCCCCAAACCCCCCGCTGAAAACTGGAGAGCTAACTCACACATCTCAAACCTGACACTTAACCTGTGGGAGCGAGCTTGCTCGCGAAAGCGGTGTGCCAGACGACATCATTTTTGAATGTCGGATCCTCTTCGCGAGCAAGCTCGCTCCCACAGGGTTTATCAGTGTCCTCAGGAACCCTTGTTGCCCTTTTCATGGGACGGGTCGTAGACCTTGGTCAGGTCGCCGCCGAGTCGGAACGTCTTGAACGGCTGCATCCCGTGCTTCTTCTCCAGCACATCCGGCGAACAGGTGTAGAGCGTGCAAAACGGCTCGAGCCAGGCGAATTTCATGTCCTGTTTCAGGTCGGTCATGTCCTGCTCTTTGCCGTTCTTCTTCTCGAACTGATCGGGGTCTTTCACCCCGGCCAGCACCCGATCACCCAGACGTTTCAGCGCGCCGTTGTTTTCCTGACGCAGATCCACACCGTTGACCTGCGCAAAACTGGCGATCATCGCCAGTGGCGGCAGGGCGTAGTTGTGATAGGCGAGGGCGCGTTGCTGGCGCTTGAGTTCGTTGGGCAGGTAGCCGTCGGCATCGACCTGGTTGACGCCGACCTTGTATTCCTTGACCGCCCAATCGAACAGGTCGCGGCGGTTGGTCGCGACCGATGTCGCCATCACCGACCAGGCGGCCCAGTACGAGTGGTTGTTGGTTTTTTCCAGCGGCAGGTTGTCCCAGTCGCTGACCACCTGATCGGCCAATTTGCTGAACCAGGCCTCGATCACATGGGCTTCCTGCTGGTGCTGGGCCAGCGGATGGGAGTCGGAGAACTTCAGGCGAATGTACGACGAGGCCATGCTGCCCAGCGCCCATTTGCGCATCGACTTGCCGGTGTGGTTGAAGTCTTTGGACATCAATGCATCCGCCCGGGCCCAATTAACCAGCCAGTTCAGTGTGCAGTCGAGCTGTTCCGGGCGACCGTCGCGCATGAACTGCATGACGCGCTTGGCGGTGCCGCGCTCCAGGGTGGTGATGTCTTTGGTGGTGTCGCGGAAGGCTTTTTCCGACTGCACGTTCAGTGTCGCGCGGGCCTTGTCCGAGCCTTCGTATTTGCTGCGAAATTGCAGCGGTCCGGTGTACGGCGTCGGCATCGCGTCGCAGCCTTCGCTCTTGTCGCCGGTCTTGAATTTATCCACAGGCGCAAAGTAGCCCTGAGGAGGACGCAGCGGCGCGGCGGCCTGCGCGGTGCCGGCGAAGATCGCCAGCCCGAGCAGCGTTGGCGCCAACAGAGTTTTCAGTTTCGGATTTCGCATAGCAGACCTCATTGCCCGACCTGAGCGGTTTGTTGCCCAGCGCCCGGGAATACGTTGCGTTTGCAGATTTTCGCTTCGACTTTCTGTGGCGCGGTGCCCGCTTCCGGGCCCTGGACTTCGACCGCCAGCAGGTTTTGCGAGGCCCAGTCTTCGTCCGTGCGCAGCTCAAAGGCGAAACGACCGTCGGTGTCGGAGGTTTCCGGTTTCTCGATCTTGATGTCCTCGTGGCGACCGTTCATGTACCAGAGGGTGGCTTGCAGGGTTTTCACCGAGGTGTCGGCGAAGCGGATGTCGACCTGATGGCTGCTGTTCTGCAGGTTCAGGTTCTTGCTGTTGACCAGCAGTTCTTGTTTGCCGCCCGGCTTGAGCGTGGTGCTCGCGGACATCTGTGCCTCTTTGCCTTCGCAGCCGTTGTCGAGCAGCGCCATCATCTGGCGATAGATGGTTTCCTGGTCGAGGCGGTACAGCGGCGAGAATTCCCAGATGAGGATTTTCGGCGGAGATTTCTGGAATTCGTCGCTGCCCAGGTACTGCAGCATCGAACCTTCCAGGCCACCGCCGGGGAAGGCGACGTTGAGGATGTCGGCGCCGATGGCTTCTTCGAGGAAGCCTGCGAAGTTGTAGTTCTTGCCGCTGTGCGAAGTACCCACGAGAGTGATTTGCGGGTTGCCGGAATCACCGAACAGGTCGCCGTCACCGGCTTCGCCTTTCGGCTCGGTGGTGAACTGATCCATGTACTGGATTGCGTAACTGGTGCCGCACAGTTGTCCGGCCATGTTGTGCAGGGTGCCGGTCTTGCCCATGCGTCCGGAGCGTTTGGTTTCGAACTCACGCTTGGGAATGTCGGCGAAGGCCGGGATCTGCTTGACCTTCTCGGCGACGATTTTTGCCGTGCGCTGGGCACCGTATGGCGTCCAGTGCTGGTCGCCGCGGAAATAGAAATCGTGGGCCGGCAGGGTGTCCGGCAGCGATTCGTTGGTCAGCGGCGACAGGTCCGGCACCACGTAACCCATCTTCGCGAAACGGCCGAGCATGGTCTTGTAGTTGCCCAGCGCTTTTTCGTAATCGAACGCGGCTTTTTCTGCCGGGTTGAGCTTGTTGCGGTTCACCAGACCTCGGGTCGGCTGGTAGACGATCACCAGTTCGACGCCTTTGGCCTTGAACGCATCGTGCAGCTGTTGCAGGCGTTTGTAGCCGGCCGGGGTGGTGTTGAACTCGGTGCGCAAATCTTCCTGGGTCCGGAACAGCCAGTCGCCCTGCGCCTGCACCAGGGTGGTGAAGTTCTGCTGGTAGCGGGTGGTGTAGTTCTTCGCATCGTGGGCGGCCGGGCACAGGCTGCAGCAAGGTTCGGCCGTGAATTCAGGCGGCTGGACTTCATCTGCGCGGGCGCCGTTGCCGGCCGCCAGAATGCCCACGGTCAGGGCCGACAGGCTGAGTAATTTGATCAGGTGTGGGTGCATAAAATTATCCTCAGTCCTGCAATTCGGTCTGGCGTTCGACAGGGTCGATCAGCACGGCTTTCTGCTGGCGCACCAGCAGGTCGAGAATTTCATCCTGGCGCTCGCCGAGGATGCCGTTGAAGCTGATGCCGCTGGATTTGGTCGGCGCCAGCATCGACACGCGATACAGCTCGACACTCAACGGCGAATCGATCGACAGCGGACCGCTGCCGTTGGCCGCCAGTTCACCGCCGACCACGATCAGCGAGACCTGGGCGTCGAACGGGTCGAGCTCGATGTCACGGTCGGTGTCGGTCAGGTCCTTGATGTGCCCGTAGACGCCGGTCAGGCCGTTGGCCATGGCGACGTTTTCGTAAAGGCGGATGTTCACGCTGTTACGAATGCGAATGCCGTGGCGTTTATTGCTGATGACCTTGTTGCCCCACAGCAGGTTGTCGGCGGACTCGTAGAGCGTGATGCCGTCGGTGTGGTTCTTGTAGATCTCGTTGTAGGCGATCAGGTTGTTCACACTGTTACGGTCGATCACCAGGCCCGAGAGGTGGTTGTCGTAGCTTTTGTTGTTGAAGATGAAGCTGTCGTTGACCTCACGGGAAATGATGATCCCGTGCTTCTTCTTCGTGCCGTACACCGTGTTCTCGGCAATGATCAGACCGTGGGAACGGTCGTGCGGGTCGATGCCGTAGACGATGTTGTCCTTGTAGGTGTTGCCCTTGACCACGAAGTCGCGGGTCTCGTAGCAGTAGAAGCCGTACCACATGTCCGAGAACTCGGAACCGACGATCCAGCCGGTCGGCTCGGGACGCTTGAGCACCTTGGCCATGTTCGGCGTGTACTGGGAAATACTCACACCGTAGGACTTACTGTTGGCGTAGCCGAAACTGGCCATCTTGCTGTTGACGATGTAGGTCTCGGTGCCACCCCAGGCCAGCAGGAACGGGCGGAATTCCTTCGGCGAACGGAAGGTCGCCGGGCCGTTGTCCTTCTCGCGCCAGCCGGTGACCTTGGTGTCACGCACGAACAACTGACCGTCGTTGACCAGGAACGATCCGGCTTCCTGGGACAGGCGCAGTTCCTGGGTCTGGCCGTCGATTTCGAGGATGCCTTTGCGGCCGACCACGATCGGCAGCTTGGCCAGATAGACGCCCGGCGAGGTTTCGCTGAAGTACTGCTTGGGCAGTTTCTGCGCCAGCTCTTTCAGATTCATGTAGCCGTCGTCGACGAAGATCGCCTGCGGGATGCCGTGCTGACGCACCACCCATTCGGCCATCTTGTTGTCGCCGCCGATGAAGTCCTTCAGGGCGTCTTCCTGCATCATCCGGCGCACGCTGATCTTGCCCGGTTTGCTGCGCACGATTTTCGCGGCGGCGGCTTCGGCGGTGTAGCCGGAGAGGTCGGGCAGTTTCGGCTTGGCCAGTTCCAGCGCGTCGGTCGGCGCGCTGCTGACGGTGTAGGTCTTGGCCTGTTGCAGCTCCTTGGCAGTGGTCACCGGCTTGGCCGGTTCCACACTGGCGAAGGCGCCGGCCGAGGCCAGCAGCATCGCGCCGGCCAGCAGGCTGAGTGAGCCTTTGCGGGCACTGTTCATGTCGGGCACTCCCTTGGCGGTCAGCATCAGAAGCGCCAGATCACGTCGATGAACGCGCGGTGCATGTACGAATCAACCTGGCTGCCGTAGGCATCACCCGGCTTGAACACACCGCCACGGAAACGTACCAGCGCCGACGGCTCGTCGATCGACTGGCTCAGCGCTGCCGGCAGCAAGCCTTGCTTGAAGTACTTGGTGACCACCAGATCCATTTCCTGGCCCAGATCCTTGTTGCCGTCCTGCAGTGGCAGCGAGGTGCTGGAGAGGATTGCGCCGGTCACGTCGTCGGTGTTGTTTTCCACAGCGTTGATGCCGTTGCTGCCCACCGGTTTGTTGCCGTCCACGCGCCAGAACTTGTGGTAGATCAGGCTGGCGTCGTACTGGTCGTTGAGCATCCACGAACCGAACAGGGTGGCGGTCTGCATGTTGTTCATTTCGCCACGGAAAGCCTCGCCGAAACGGTGAACCCGCGAGCGGGTACCGGTGTAGTTCGAGCGGTTGCTTTCCAGGCCATTCTGTTGGTAATCGGCGCTGGCACGGGCATAGGCCGCACCGACCTGCCACTGCGGATCGAGGCGCAGACGCACACCGACGTCGGTGGCCCAGCCGTTGATGTCTTCGCTGCGTTTGGCCTGCGCCGGGCGGGTGCCATCGGCGTTCAGCGGGTTGACCGTGTCGCGGTCGCCGCTCATGCCGGTGATGCTGCCCCAGTAGTTGACGGTGTTGGTGTTGCGCCAGTTGTAGGCGTCGCTGTCGGCGGTCAGGCCGAGCCAGCTGATGTCGCCGTTCTGGGTTTTGTCGAGGGTGTCGCGGGGCACACCCGGTTCGGCGTAATCGAGTTTGCCGTCGTCGTGGGTGTGGTGACCGCGAATCCCGACCCACTGGCCCGGCGTCCACTGGTAAGCGGCATCGGCGTAGGCGTGCAGGCGATCCTTGTCTTTCGGCGCCAGTTCCTTGAGGTCGGTGCGGTATTCGCTGAAGCGTTCGGCGACACCGGCGTTGGCGCGCAGCAGGGTGGTGTCGAAGGTCCAGTTCAGCGCTTCGATGTTGGTGTCGCGCCACTGACCGTCGTCGTTGCGCAAACGCTGGCGACCGAACTTGAGGATCTCGCCGGGGTAGGGCGTCAGACCGCTGTAACCGACCCAGAACTCGCGCATTGCCAGGTAGTTTTTCTTGGTCTTGCGGTCGCCGTTGTCGGTGGTCTGGGTGCCTTCGCTGTCGGACTGCTGCAGCGTGTCGGTCTCGATGATGTCGGTCGAGGTCACGGCCTGGCCCATGGCGTAGGCGCTCCACGCGCCGCTTTCGCCGTAGACCCACGGACGCAGATCGAGGCCGACGCCGTTGACGTCGCCGCCGCTGGCGGTGCCGAGGTCGCGGTCGTCTTCGGACTGGCCGGTGATTTTCACTTCGAGGCCGAAGTTCTTCGATTCAGTGATCGCGGCCAGGGTCGGACAAGACCAGATCAACGCGAACGTGAGGCCAATGCCGGCCTTCACAAAGGGATTCAATTTCATAGTTTTTCCTCGCCGTCTTCTTCTTGCAGGGCGTGCAGTTGCAGCGTGTTCTGGTTCAGGGCGCCACGGGCCGCCTGTTCCTGTTGCAGCAGGCGCCGGGCTTCGGCCAGGCGCTCGGGCGGCAGCTGGGCGGCGAGGGTGGTCGCCAGCTCGTCGGCTTGTGGGGTGTTTTGCGCCTTGGCCAATTGGCTGAACACATAGGCGTTGAGCGGGTCGGGCTTGGTGCCCTTGCCTTGGGAAAACAGCTGGGCGATGGCGAAGTCGGCGCTGTTCTGGCCGTTGCGCGCAGCGGTCAGCAGATGGTCGAGGGCCTTCTGCGGATAGACCTTGCCCAGGTAGCCACGGCGGTAGATCTGGCCGAGGTAGTAATCGGCGGCGACTTCGCGGCCGACGGCTTTCTGGAAATGTTCCTCGGCGACTTTCGCGTCGGCCGGGACCAGTTTGCCTTCGTAGTAGAGCTTGCCCAGCAACAGTTCGGCGCGCGACTGGTCGGCGGCGCGGCCGTTGTCCAGGTACTTCATCATCTGATCGACATCGCCCAGTTCCGGGAAGTCGTAGAGCAGTTGTGCCAGCGTTACCCAAGACGCCGGGTAGCCCGGCGCGATCGGCTCGAGCAGCGACTGCGCGGTTTTTTCGTCGGTCTTGCCCAGGGTCGAATCAGCCAGCACACGGGCTACGGAATCCACCCGCTGAGCGCTGACGGTGCCGCGGCTGTAACCGGCCTGCAGTTGTTTGATCAGCTCGGCCTGTTGCTCCGGCGCGCCACGTTTCTGATAGACCGTGGCCAGTTCGACGTAGCAGATGTCGGTGGTGTTGAGTGCGGCCTTGCAGATCTTTTCCACGTCATCCAAGTGCTGGTCGTAAGTGCCCTGGGTGCGATACAGCAGCACTTGAGCGAGACCGGCTTCCGGGTAACCGGATTTGCGCCATTGGTCGATCTGCTGCTGAGCGTTGATGTTCGGGAAGCTGTGCGGGTATTGCAGGTACAGCATCGCGAGCGGAATCAGCGTGTTGCCTTCGCCACTGGCGGCGGCTTTCTTCAGCAGGGTTTCGGCTTCGTGATGTTCGGCCTCGGTGGAACCGGGCTTGGCCACCAGCAAGCGGCCGAGTCGGGCCTGGGCGCGCGGCGAAACACTGGCGGCGGCGCGGTAGGTGGCTTCGGCCTGTTTCATTTGTTCCGGATCGCGACTGTCGACCTGAATATCGGCGAGGCCCACCTGGGCTTCGCTGTAACCCAGATCGGCCAGCGCACGGTAGTTCTGCGCGGCGGTCGCGGTGTCACCGCGCTTGAGCGCTTCGTTGGCCAGACGCTGGTCAGGCAGGCCGGCGCAACCGGCCAGACTGACTGCCAAGGCCAATGCGCACACTGAACCCATGTGGGAGCGAGCTTGCTCGCGAAAGCGGTGTGTCAGTCGGCACTGAGGCTGAATGTCAGAATGCATTCGCGAGCAAGCTCGCTCCCACAGGGTTTGTGGTGTGCTCGAGATGGGTGCAGTAGTCACAGGCATGTCCTCGACTTAAAGACCGGCAGCCATGGCTTTGTCGATCAGCCAGTTCAGGTTCGGACCACGGTCGCTGTTCACTTCCACCGGGCGGCCGGCGAAGCGGCTGTCCAGCGGTTCGTCCGGCTGGATCTGCACGCGGATGTCGGAGGACAGGTCAGCGCTTTTCAGGCTGGTGCTGCTGGCGATCTTGCCGGTGCGGGTCTTGTCTTCGCCGGCGATCTGGAAGCTCACCGGGGTGCCCGGACGTACGTCGCCGAACTGGCGATAGGAGAAGCGTGCATCGACGGTGGCCTGGGTATTGCGCGGTACCAGCTGGAAGATCACGTCGCCCTTGCTCGCGTATTGACCGTCGGCCACCAGTTGCTGGGCCACGGTGCAATCGCACGGCGAGGTCAGAGTGCCGGTCATCTGCTTGCCGAACAGTTCTTCAACCTTGGCCGGCTGCAGTTGATCTTCGTCCAGATGGCCCTTGAGCACGTCGAGCATGCTGGTGCTGAAAGTCGCCAGCGGTGCACCTTTGGCGGCAACGCCGTCGGATTTGACCAGGCTCTGCACAGTGCCGTCGCGCGGCATGGTGATGTTCATGCCCGGCACGCTGACCAGACCGGCCTGTGCATGGCTGACGAAGTACATGCTGTACACCGATTTGAAAATGAAACCCGCCGCCACCAGGCCGACCGCGAAGATACCGGCGCTGAACGTCACCGCTTTCAGACGCCCGAACGGGGTCATGCCGGAGTCGCCGTCCTTGACCTTGCGGGCCTTGGTGAAGTTGTCGCGCTGCAGGGTTGCCAGCACTTCGCCGATGCTGACGATGTCGCCGGCCAGGTGCGAAGTGATCAGGTGGCGCAGGGTCGAAATGTCCTGCGGCTCGAGGTTCTGGAACTGGCAGCCGACACGGCCCGTCTGCCGGTCGTAGGAGCGCACTTGCAGTTCAACGTCCATGGCCAGGCCGAGGTTGTCGATGACGAACTGCAGACGCGCCTTGTACACCTCGCCGACGGTCAGCGGCAGTTGTCCGGCATTGAACGCCAGACCACCGGCGGACAGGTCGAGGACCCGTGCTTCAACCGGGGTCCGGTCAGGGCCGAAGAATCGCAGCTTGGCCGGGATTTTTACCCGGGCGTGCTGGCGCTGGGCTTCGGATTCATGCACTACGTTGACGTTGACGGCGGTATTCATGGGGGCGATTTCCTTGTTAATTCAATAGGGGCAGGTCAGACCATCATCAGCAGCACGGCGACGAAGATGCTGCCGGCGGAGAAGGTCATGGTCCGAGACGACCAGGTGTTGAACCAACGTTGAAAGCTGGCGAGATCACGGGTCAGGGAAGTGGGTTGGCGAGTCCAGGATTGTTGGTCGAGGCGGAAGAACACGTAGATCTTCACCAGCGCGCCGACGATCTGGTTGTAATAGAGAATTGCCGGGTAAGCCGGACCGATCCGGTGGCCCGAGCAGGACAGCAACAGCGTCAGAATCAGTCGGGTGATGCCGATCCACAGCAGGTAAACCAGAATGAACGCGGTGCCGTATTTGAAGCTGGCGATGATTGCCACGGTCAGGCCGAGCAGCGATGTCCACATCGATACGCGCTGGTCGAACAGCACCACCGAGGTGAAGGCACCGAGGCGTTTTACACCCAGGCCCAGCGCTCGGGAGTTCTGCCGCAGGTTGTTGCCGTACCAGCGGAACATCAGTTTGCGGCTGGCCTTGATGAAGCTCTTTTCCGGCGGGTGTTCAACGGTGTTGATCGCCGCGTCCGGCACGTAGAAGGTGTCGTAGCCCAGACGCATCAGGCTGAACCAGCTCGACTTGTCGTCGCCGGTCAGGAACTTGAAACGGCCCAGGCGCCAGTGTTGCAGCGAGTCGCTTTCAACGTCGGCGATGAATTCCGGGTTGGTGACCACGGTGGCGCGGAACACCGACATGCGTCCGGTCATGGTCAGCACGCGTTTGGACAGGGCCATCGAGCACATGTTGATGTGGCGCTGGGCGAAGCGCAGCTTGTGCCACTCGCTCATGATGTAGCCGCCACGCACTTCGCAGAATTCGTTGGTGGTCAGGCCGCCGACGTTGCCGAACATCTGGAACCACGGCACGGTTTTGCTCACAACGCCTTCGCCGAGCACGGTGTCGCCATCGATCACGGCCACCACGGCGCGGTCGTCCGGCAGGTGACGGGAGATCGCGCGGAAACCAAACGCCAGGCCATCACGTTTACCGGTGCCGGGAATGCGCACGAAGTCGAGTTTCACGCGGTCCGGTGGATTCATCCGCGCCCACAGCGCCTTGACCAGCAGCTCATCGGACATTTCGACGATCGAGCAGACCACGGTGGTCGGCAGTTCGCAGTCGATGGCTTCGCGGATCACCGAGCTGTAAACCTGCGCGGTGGTCAACGCGTCGATGCGGAAACTGGTGACCATCAGAAACACATGCGACGGGTCCGCCGCTTTACCCAGCTTGCGAACCTTGCGGCGCAGGTGCGGGTAGACGATGTAGAGAAAGATCATGCCGCGCACAAAGTGCGTGGCACCCATCGAATAGCGCCAGATACCCACGGCGCCAATCAGGAAAATGAAGTCCTTCGACTCGGAGTCGAACGTGGACGTGGGCAGCATCAGGGCCAGGCCCATCAGCAGGCTCAGAAACAAAAGCCAGCCGGCGGATTGCAGAAAAAAATGTTTGAGCTTGGACATGACCGTCATCCGAAGGTGATGGGGGCTTCAAGCCGCCCGCCGATTCATGGCGGGCGGTTTGAAACTCGGGGCTTGCCGCTGCGTTACCAGCAGATGCCTTCGGTGCGGCTACCGGCGCTGGTGGCCTTGGACATGAAGCCCACCAGGTCGATCACCTGTTTGCCGTGCGGCGCTTCTTCGGCCAGCGCACGGAACTTCTCGTCGCGGTTGCCGAGGATGATCACGTCGGAGTTGTCGATCACCGAATCGAAGTCCGCGTTGAGCAGGGACGACACGTGCGGGATCTTCGACTCGATGTAGTCCTTGTTCGCGCCGTGGACACGGGCGTACTGGACGTTGCTGTCGTAGATGCTCAGGTCGTAACCCTTGCCGATCAGCATCTCGGCCAGTTCCACCAGCGGGCTTTCGCGCAGGTCGTCGGTGCCGGCCTTGAAGCTCAGGCCGAGCAGGGCGACTTTGCGTTTGTCGTGGCTTTCAACGATGTCGAAGGCGTTTTGCACTTGCGATTCGTTGCTGCGCATCAGCGAGTTGAGCAGCGGCGCTTCGACGTCCAGGGAGCCGGCGCGGTAGGTCAGGGCGCGCACGTCTTTCGGCAGGCACGAACCGCCGAACGCGAAGCCCGGGCGCATGTAGTACTGGGACAGGTTGAGGGTCTTGTCCTGGCAGACGACCTCCATCACTTCGCGGCCATCGACGCCCACCGCTTTGGCGATGTTGCCGATCTCGTTGGCGAAGGTCACTTTGGTGGCATGCCAGACGTTGCAGGTGTACTTGATCATCTCGGCGAGGGCGATGTCCTTGCGGATGATCGGCGCGTCGAGTTCTTCGTACAGCGATTGCAGAACGTCGCCCGAGGCCTTGTCGAACTCGCCGATGACGGTCATCGGTGGCAAGTCGTAGTCGGCGATCGCGGTAGATTCACGCAGGAACTCAGGGTTTACGGCGACACCGAAATCAACGCCGGCTTTCTTGCCGGAGCAGTCTTCGAGGATCGGGATGACAACGTTTGCCACGGTGCCCGGCAGCACGGTGCTGCGCACGACGATGGTGTGACGGGTGGTCTTTTCGCGCAGAACAAAACCGATCTCGCGGCACACCGCTTCGATGTAGTTCAGTTCCAGGTCGCCGTTCTTCTTGCTCGGCGTGCCGACGCAGATCATCGACAGATCGGTGTCGCGAATTGCCTCGGCGAAGTTGGTTGTGCCGCGCAGACGACCGGTCTGGATACCTTGTGCCAGCAACTCGCCCAGGCCCGGTTCGACAATGGGAGATTTGCCAGCGTTGATCATGTCGATCTTGTCTTTGGCAACATCGACGCCAACGACGTCATGGCCCCGTGCAGACAGGCAACCGGCACATACTGCACCGACGTAACCCAAACCAAATATGCTGATGCGCATCGCAATTACCTCTGTATATATCAGGCCTTAGAGGGCCGGAGTTAATGGTTTTCAGCGTTCTTAGTGCACTCGAAAGTGTGACTTACAGGCGTCACAATGCCGTGTGCAGGCATACTTAAGTTCCGAGTGTCTAAATAAGTGCACTCAAGATGTGCGCTAACCAGGCCTTGTTGTTATGACGTGCCCTGTTATGCAGCCGATCCTCTGGTCAGAGGGCTCTTGTGCAATCGTGTTACACGCTCGATGCCAGGATAAATACCTGTAGATCAAGCGCTTGGGTGCTCAGGCGAGCACGTTTATAGGGGCGCGACCATGGCCTTGCAGGGGATATTAATGGTGCGTATCTCCTGTCCTTCGATAGTTGTCCAGAGTTGTTATCCATGGGTGCAAGTTGTTGTGACAACTTGGTTACATGGTTGGGTTCTCTGCGTAAGTTATCTCGTACAAACTCGGCGAGAATCGTTACCGGTGGTATGAGCTATGCATTTGGACATAGTTCCTGTCCGCTCATCGCGGAAGCAGAAATTTTTTGAAATATTGAGAAAGATGGCACTGCTTTCAAATTGATAGCACTTTCGATTTCGCCCTTTGTTAATCGGGGGATAATCGCGTTAGATGGTTTTGTGCCACTACTGTGAAAAAATTTAGGTGCCACTACTGAAAAAAATGACAACTGTCGAGTGAAACTAAAGATAGGAAAGAGGGTGATGTTTTTATGGCGCCAATAAGTCGGCGTAAACAGGCGGGGGATTTTTGACGTCGTGCGACCTGCACGACTCTCTTAATCAAGAGTCGTGCAGAAGTGCATGCTTTATTCCGGTGCGTGGTCGCGCAGAAACACCAGATTGTCGGGTTTCGATTGCTCGGCGCTGTAGCGATAACCCTGTACATCGAACTGCTTGAGGAGGGCCGGATCGTTGATTTTTTCCTGGATCACGAAGCGGCTCATCAGGCCCCGGGCCTTCTTGGCGTAGAAGCTGATGATCTTGTACTGGCCGTTCTTCAGGTCCTTGAACTCGGTATTGATGATGCGTGCGTTCAGGGCCGTGCGTTTGACGGCCGAGAAGTATTCGTTGGACGCCAGGTTCAGCAGCACGTCATCGCCCTGATCGGCCAGCGCTTCGTTCAGCCATTCGCTGATGCGCGTGCCCCAGAAGGCGTACAAGTCCTTGCCTCGGGCGTTGGCCAGTTTGGTGCCCATTTCCAGGCGATACGGCTGCATCAGGTCGAGCGGGCGCAGCAGGCCGTAGAGGCCGGAGAGCATGCGCAGGTGCCGTTGTGCATAATCGAAGTCGGCTTCGCTGAAACTCTGGGCGTCGAGTCCGGTGTAGACGTCGCCCTTGAAGGCCAGCAATGCCTGTTTGGCGTTTTCCGGTGTGAACGCCGGTGTCCAGCTGCCGAAGCGCGCGGCGTTGAGGCCGCCGATCTTGTCGGACACGTGCATCAGCTCGCTGATCTGCGCCGGGCTCAGTTCGCGCAGTTGCTGGATCAGTTCCTGGGAATGGTCGAGGTATTGCGGCTGGGTGAAGCGCTGGGTCGCCGGCGGTGTTTCGTAATCGAGGGTCTTGGCGGGGGAAATCACCATCAGCATGAAGTCGTCTCCTTTAATCGTGGGGGCGATTCTAGGGGGTTGGGGCGGATGACTCCAGCTATCAGGTCCATAGGTGATCGGTGGTGTGCCACCCAACCCTGATCGTTCCCACGCTCTGCGTGGGAATGCAGCCAGTGACGCTCTGCGTCACCCCGGCAGCGGACGCGGAGCGTCCGGGGAGGCGTTACCACGCAGAGCGTGGGAACGATCATCTGTGTGCCTGCGGGAATTACTGTCGGATCGGCTATAGTGCCGCGCGGGTTTTGTTATGGAGACACCCTTTGCGCATTGTTCTTTTTTTCGCCGCGTGGCTGTTGAGCGTCGGTGCCGTTGCGGCGCCGGGCGATATCGCGACGCTGGATCGCAGCACCTGGCCGGAGAAGCTCGACAACCCGACCCTGTTCGACGTCGCCTCACGGGCGGAAATCCTGATGTTCGCCCGAGGCCTGCTCGGCACCGAAGCACTGGACGAAGCGGCGCTGGCCCAGCGTCTGGGACTGCGCACGGTCAATCTGGATGCGATCAACAGCCTGCGCGAGCGCCTGTGGCAGCGCCTGCTGGCCAACTACAACTTCGCCCAGCAAAGCTGCGATCAGGACGCCTCGTTTTGCTTCCTCGTCGAAGACTTGCCGACCCTGCGCGAGCAGGCGGCCAAATTCGTGGTCAGTGACGAGAGCTACTACACCAAATGGGCCGAACCGAGCCGGATCTTCCATCTGCAGTACCTTGATGAGCTGATGCGCAAGGCTGCGCTGTCGCCGCAGACCAGCAGCGAACTCGATCATTTCGCAGACTACGAGCGCAACGGCGACGACATGCACGATCGCCTGTTTCTGCTGAGTTTCGACAGCGCCGCCAACCTGCAACCGGACAATACCGACTGGCTCACCGAGTACCTGCGCAAGTCGAACCTGAGCGGCACCTTTTTCATGTTGGGCAAGGATGTTCAGGCGCGGCTGGCCGATCGTTCGGTGAGCAGTCTGCAAGCGACGTTTTCGCAGCAGTGCGTCGGCGTTCAGGGCTGGGAATTCCGCTCTCACAGCCACTGGCAGGACTGGCAGGATTCGGTGCGACGCAGTGCCGACCTGGTGCGCAACAAGCTGCCGGAAAATTACGTGCCGCTGTTCCGTCCGCCGGAAGGCCAGCGTCGCAGCGATGCTGGGGGGTTCTTCAACAGTCAGGGCTTGCAAGTGGCGCTGTGGGACATCGATGCCCAGGACGGCGCCGGCAAGCTCAAGGGGGCTCCGAGCGCGCAGCGCGTGCTGACCCTGATGCTGTTGTGGCGACACGGAGTGATCAATTTCAACATGAAGCAGGATGCGGTGAAGACCGCGTTGCCGTGGCTGATCACACAGACTGCGCAAAGCGGCATCGGCTGGGAAGACTGTCAGAACGCGTTTCGCTGAAAAACGGCAAGAGCCCGGAAATATGGGGCTTGGGGTGAATTTTTTGCAGGATTCGATGCAGGCGGACTTCCGACTCTAACGGGGGCAGGGCGGTCCGCCAAGGGCTTTTCGTCACTTTGCAAAATAAACTTCAAAAAAGCGTCAAAGTGCTTTTTTCTGTCACGGGTTTTGGAGTATTACGAAGTCAGACCGCCGAAACCTGCAACACAGGTGGCGTCTTCCAAGACCCATTTTGTGTGCGGTTCACCTGCTATCCCGACAAAAGCTGTGCAGGTGGATTCGGCAGTCACTTCGAGGCGCAGCACCGCCGAGGTATTGCGTCGAATGGCTCCCACAAAGGTGACCGAGTATGGATGATCACGGACGTAGCCCCTCCTCCAACCAGCCAATCCTTTATGTACTCGATACCAACGTACTGATTCACGATCCGAACGCCCTGCTGAATTTCGAAGAACACCACGTCGCGATCCCGATGACCGTGCTTGAAGAGCTGGACAAGCTCAAGAGCGGGCATCACAGCGTGGCCGCCGAATGCCGTCAGGCGATCCGCCTGATCGACAAGACCCTGGGCGATGCTTCCCCGGAAGATGTCGAGCTGGGGGTGCCGATCCAGCGCGGCAAGGGCGGTCCGAAGGGCTTGCTGTCAATTCTGATGAGCAAGCAGGCCGAATCGAACCTGATTCTGCCCGAGCATCTGAACGACAACAAAATCATCAACCAGCTGATCGACCTGCACACCCGCGACCCGAAAAAACCGGTGGTGCTGGTCACCAAAGACATCAACATGCGCCTCAAGGCGCGCGCCTGCGGGATTGACGCCGAGGACTACAGCACCGACCAACTGGTCGACGACGTGTCCCTGCTGCCCAACGGCTATCACAACATGACCGGCTCCTTCTGGGACCGTGTGAGCAAGGTCGAAACCCGTCAGGACCATGGCCGCACCTGGCATCAGGTGCAATTGACCGATAACCTGCCGGCCGTGCACATCAACGAATTCATCATTGATGAGCAAGGGTTTGTCGGCTGGATCAAGGAGATTGAGGAGGACCGTCTGCTGATCCTCGACCTGCATCAGGAACCGCTGCTGCACCAGGAAGCCTGGGGCCTCAAGCCACGGGACATCTATCAGAGTCTGGCGCTGTATGCGCTGCTGGATCCGGACATTCACCTGGTCAATCTGTCCGGCGCCGCCGGCTCGGGTAAAACCATTCTGGCGCTGGCCGCTGCGATCGAGCAGACCATGGTCAGCAAGCGCTATCGTCGCATCATCGCCACCCGCAGCGTGCAGGGCCTGGACCAGGAAATCGGCTTCCTGCCCGGCACCGAAGCGGAAAAAATGGAGCCTTGGCTGGGCGCCATCACCGACAACCTCGAAGCCTTGCACATGGATGACGAAAACACCCATGGCAGCGTCGACTACATCCTCAGCAAAGTGCCGTTGCAGTTCAAATCGCTCAATTACATTCGCGGTCGCAGCTTCCAGCAGAGCCTGATCCTGATCGACGAATGCCAGAACCTCACGCCGCACCAGATGAAAACCATCATCACCCGGGCCGGCGCCGGTTCCAAAGTGGTGTGCCTGGGCAACCTGGCACAGATCGACACCCCTTACCTGTCCGCGACCAGCTCCGGGCTGACCTACCTGACCGAACGCTTCAAGGATTTCCCCAACGGTGTGCACATCACCCTGCAAGGGGTGCCTCGCTCGATCCTGGCCGAATACGCCGAATCGCATCTGTAACCGTCAAACGCAACCGGGCGACTGCAAAGTCGCCCGGTTTTTTATGTGCGCAATTCTGACCCCCAGGTTTACAATCGACGCTCCTGATCAGGAGTAATCCCGTGCTGACTCATCTCGATTCCCAAGGTCGCGCCAACATGGTCGACGTCACCGAAAAAGCCGTGACGTTCCGTGAAGCGACGGCCCAAGCGCTGGTGCGCATGCTGCCCGACACCCTGCAGATGATCGTCAGCGGCGGCCATCCCAAGGGCGACGTGTTCGCCGTGGCGCGCATTGCCGGCATTCAGGCGGCGAAGAAAACCAGTGACCTGATTCCCCTGTGCCATCCGTTGATGCTGACCGGCGTCAAGGTCGAGCTCAGTGCCGAAGGCGATGACGCGGTGCGCATCGTCGCCCGCTGCAAACTGTCCGGGCAGACCGGCGTCGAGATGGAAGCGCTGACCGCCGCCAGCGTCGCCGCCCTGACCATCTACGACATGTGCAAGGCCGTGGATCGTGGCATGACCATCGAAAGCGTGCGTCTGCTGGAAAAGGTCGGCGGCAAGAGCGGGCATTTCCAGGCGGAGCAGCCATGAACCTGACCGTGAAATTTTTTGCCCGTTACCGCGAGGCGCTGGGCGTGGACTCGGTGAAGGTCGAGGGTGACTTCGCCACCGTCGATGACGTTCGTGCGTTGCTGGTGCAGCGTGACGGCGCCGAGGTGCTGAGCGAGCAGAATCTGATGTGCGCGCGCAACGAAGACCTCTGCCAGCTCGACGAGCCGGTGGCGGATGGCGACGAAGTGGCATTTTTCCCCACCGTGACCGGAGGCTGAGCCATGCGCATTCGAGTGCAGTCCGAACCGTTCGATCCGGGCGCCGAAGTCAACGCGATGCACGCGGCCAATGTCGGCGTTGGCGCGGTGGTGAGTTTCGTCGGCTACGTGCGTGACTTCAACGATGGCCTCGATGTCGCCGGAATGTTCCTCGAACACTATCCGGGCATGACCGAAAAGGCCCTCGGCAAGATCGCCGTAGAGGCCGAGCAACGCTGGCCGCTGTTGAAGCTGGAAGTGCTGCACCGCATCGGCGCGCTGGAACCGGGCGAACCGATCGTGTTTGTCGCCTCCGCCAGTGCCCACCGCCAGGCGGCGTTCGACGCCTGCGCCTTTGTCATGGATTACCTGAAAACCCGCGCGCCGTTCTGGAAGAAAGAGAACACCAGCGACGGCCCGCGCTGGGTTGAAGGCCGTGACAGCGATCATGCGGCGGCGGATCGCTGGAAGCAGTAATTCCTCTGTCGACTTAGAGTCAGTCTTCGCGAGCAAGCTCGCTCCCACAGGTTTTAGATAATCCTCGTGGGAGCGAGCTTGCTCGCGAAGAGGCCATCCGAATCACCAATTCCCTCAAGTTCACCTCCCCGACCATCGGCCAGAAATGATCGGTCTCGCCCAATTGACGATTTGTACGTAAAAGTCCAGTATGGATTTACAAGTACAAAAAAGGTCTTTCCCCGTTTCAGCTTTTTTCTTCTGTCTTGCCAAACCAACAACAACCCGCGAGAGAACGAACATGAAGAAATTCCCCCTCATCACCGGTCTGGCACTGAGCCTGTTGGCGTGCAGCAGCGCGTTCGCCGCCGAGAAAACCCTGCGCATCGGTATCGAGGCGGCGTATCCGCCCTTCGCCTCGAAAACCGACAAGGGTGAAATCGTCGGTTTCGACTACGACATCGGCAACGCCCTGTGCGCGCAGATGCAGGTCAAGTGCGTGTGGGTCGAGGGCGAGTTCGACGGTCTGATTCCTTCCCTGAAAGTGAAGAAAATCGATATGGCGCTGTCGTCCATGACCATCAACGAAGATCGCAAGAAGTCGGTGGACTTCACCCACAAGTACTATTTCACCTCGTCGCGGCTGGTGATGAAGGAAGGCGCGAGCGTCGATGACCAGTACGCCAGCCTCAAGGGCAAGACCGTTGGCGTGCAGCGTGCGACCACTACCGACCGCTACGCCACCGAGGTGTTCGAGCCCAAGGGCATCAACGTCAAGCGTTACGGCAACAACGAAGAAATCTACATGGACCTGGCGGCCGGGCGTCTCGACGCGATTTTCGCCGACACCATTCCGCTGACCGACTTCCTGTCGATGCCTCGGGGCAAGGGTTACGCCTTTGTCGGGCCCGAGTTGAAGGACCCGAAATACGTGGGCGAGGGCGCGGGGATTGCGGTGCGCAAGGGCAACACCGAGCTGGTCAGCCAGTTGAACACCGCCATCGACGGCATTCGCGCCAGTGGTGAGTATCAGAAGATTTCCGAGAAGTACTTCAAGTCGGACATCTACGGCGACTGACAGTCCGCCATAGCTGGCACGCCAGCTCCCACAGAGATTTTCGGTGTACACAAAACCTGTGGGAGCTGGCTTGCCAGCGATGAGGCCGTCAGATTCACCGCAAAATCTTCAGCCCTTCAATTCCTTCAAATGCTTGTACACCGTCGCCCGTCCCATGTTCAGGACATTGGCCACATAGTTCGAGGCGCTCTTGCCCTTGAACGCCCCCTCGGCGTGCAGCGCCAGCACGAGTTCGCGTTTGTGATCACGGGTCAGCAGGTTCAGGCTCAGTTGCCGTTCGCGCAGCCAGGCGTGCAGGAAAGTGTTGATCCGCTCCTGCCAGTCATCGCGAAACAGCGAGTCCGGTTGCGGGATCAGCTTGCTCGGCGAGAGGAACAGGTCCAGCGCAGCCTTGGCATTCTCGAACAGCGAAATATTCAGGTTGATGCACAGCACCGCCAGCGGATGACCTTCGCTGTCACGCAGCACGGTGCTCAGGCTGCGAATCTTCTGGCCGTCCCAGTTGAGCTTTTCGTACGGGCCGATGTTCCGTTCGCTGACGTCGTCGCTGAGCATGTCTTCCAGCGACGATTCATCGCCGATCACCCGTTTCGACAGGTTGTTGGCGATGTAGTCGACCTTCTGCGTGCGCAGGTCATGCAGCACCACTTCGGCATGGGGAAAGAACAGCGTGGCGATGGCGTCGGCGATGGCGTGGTAGTTATCCAGCGCGGCGTCATGCAGCTCGGGCGTGTGTTCGGGGGCGGTCATAACTGTGGAGCTCCAGGCAACGTCAGCGCCCCCGTGATCCGGGGGCGTTGCGAGTGTGCCGCAATCCGTCGGGCGCGTCATCCGGGCGGACGGTCAGGCCAGGCGGGAAGGGGCGAGCATGGCGGCGGTCAGGCCGAATTGCTCGAGGTGTCGGGGCAGCGATTCGCCACGCACCAGCGCTGCGCTGGCCATGCCCATGGCCGGTGAGGTCTGGATACCGTAACCGCCCTGGGCCGCGACCCAGAACAGCCCCGGCACTTGTGGGTCGAACCCGGAGAGCAAATCACCGTCGGCGACGAAACTGCGCAGACCGGCCCAGGTGCGGGTCGGGCGGCGGATGGTCAGGGTCGTCGCCTCCTCGATCTGGTAAATGCCCATGGCAATGTCCAGTTCTTCCGGTTGCACGTCGTGCGGCTCGACCGGGTCGGCGTTGGCCGGTGAGCCGAGGAACATCCCGGCATCGGGCTTCATGTAAAAGGATTCGTCGAGGCTGACCAGCATCGGCCAGTGATGAATGTCCACGCCTTCGGGGCCGGCGAAGATGAACGCGGCGCGACGTTTTGGTTGCAGGCCCAACGGCCGGGCGCCGGCCAGGGCACCGATCTTGTCGGCCCAGGCGCCAGCCGCGTTGATCACGATGGGCGCGCTGAAGGTTTGGTCATTGGTCTGCACGTGCCAGATTCCGTCGGCATCGCGGCTCAGCCCGAGCACTTCGCAATCGGTCTGCACCTGGCCGTTGTTGCGACGGATGCCGCGCAGATAACCCTGATGCAGGGCGTCGGTGTCGATGTCGCTGGCGGTCGGGTCGTAGATCGCGCCATGGACTTTTTCCCGGCGCAGGATCGGCAGCCTCGCGCAGGCTTCATCCGCGCTGAGCAACTGCATCTCCGGCACTGTGGCTTTGGCGCTCAGGTATTGATTGTTCAGCTCGGCGGCGTCCCCGGTGAAATCCACGGTCATTTCCCCGCGCGGGGTCAGCAGCGGGTGCTCGCAGAAACCGCTGGGCGGATGGTCGAAGAATTCACGGCTGGCCTGGGTCAGCGCCCGGACCTGCGGTGTGCCGTAAGCGGCGGTGAACAGCGCCGCCGAGCGCCCGGTGGAGTGATAGGCCGGATGCGACTCGCGCTCCAGCACCGCGACCTTGCCGTGCTGCGACAGCCAGAAACCGGTGGAAGCGCCGGCGATCCCGCCGCCGATGATGATGAAATCTGCATGACTCATGAAAATCTCCGGTGTCAGCGCTGCAATTGATAGATGGCATTGGCCAGGGCGATGTCTTCCAGACCCAGACCGATGGAGCGGAAAAACACGTGACGCTGGTAATCGGGGCGCTGCACTTTTTCGCTGAGCAGATCCGCCAGGTCGCCGAGGATCGCGCTATTGTCCCAGCCATGTTGTTCGCGGGCGATCAGCATCTCGCCGGCCGAGCCCGGGGTGGTCAGGCGATAGTCGCAGAACACCTGCATGTCGTTGAGGCTTTGCGGCGGCACTTCGTGGGCGCGCGGTGCGTTGGTGCTGATCGAGGTGATCAGCGCTGGTTTGTTCAAGGTCGCCGGGTCGATCACAGGTCCTGCGGACGAAGTGCAGAGCATGACTACGTCGGCCTCGGCGATGGCGGCTTCGCGGCTTCCGGCGATGCTCACCCGTGGATCGAGGGCTTGCAGTTGTCGGATGGTTGCCGGGTCTTCGCTCAAGGTAGGTGAATACACACTGATGCTCTGCCAGTCGCGCAACGTTTTGACGTAATGCAGGTGCGCCTGGGCGACCTTGCCGCTGCCGATGATTGCCAGACGTTTTGCGTTCGAAGGGGCCAGGGCGTCGACGGCGACAGCTGTGGTTGCCGCCGTGCGGGCGGTGGTCAGTTCGCCAGCATCGCAGAGCAGCAACGGTTGACCGGTCTGCATCGACATCAACAGCGTCCATGCCGTCACCAGCGGGCCTTGTTCGCGAACGATGTACGGCGAGGTCTTGACTCCGTACACGCCATCTTCTGCCAGCACGCCCAGATAGTTGATGAAGTCCCCGGCGCCCTGGGGAAATTCCACCAGTTGCTGCGCCGGTTGCACCGCATGCCCGGCCGCCAGATCGCGGAACAGCTTGCGCAGGATCTGCGGCACATCGATCCGGGCCAACAGCTCGCGGGCCTGGGTTTGGTCGATCACGTAGGGCGTACTGGACATGGCAGACTCCGGAGACTGTTTTTAAACTAATTTGTCTATTATGGACTTTTAGTTTTGTTGAACAATATCCGGGCGAAAAAAAAGCGCAGTCCGTTGCCGGCTGCGCTTCTCTTTATGGTGCCGCTTACTGTGGACGCTTGCGCTCAACCGCCCGCAACAGATGGGTCGGCGGCGTTTCACAGCTGATCTTGCGACCGAGTTTTTCTTCGATGGACGGCAACTGATAGGAGTCGTCTTCACCGGCGAAGCTGATCGACACACCGTCGGCGCCAGCACGACCGGTACGACCGATGCGGTGCACATAGTCGTCCGGGACTTCCGGCAGGGTGAAGTTGATCACGTGGCTGATGCCGTCGATGTGGATACCGCGACCGGCCACGTCGGTGGCGACCAGGACGCGGATCCTGCCTTCGCGGAAGCCTTCAAGCGTCTTGATCCGCTTGTGCTGCGGCACGTCGCCGGACAATTGCGCGGCGTTGATGCCGTCGCGCACCAGGCGTTCCTCGATGCGCCGCACTTCGTCCTTGCGGTTGGCGAACACGATCACTCGCTCCCAGCCGTTGTCGTTGACCAGGTTGAAGAGCAGTTTGTATTTGTCGGCACCGGCCACCGCATAGATGTGCTGTTCGACATTTTCGTTGGCCACGTTGGTGACCTCGATTTCGACGATCGCAGGATCGGTGGTCCACTGCTTGGCGAGGTTCATCACGTCATCGGTGAAGGTCGCGGAGAACAGCAGGGTCTGGCGTTCGCTTTTCGGCGGAGTCTGGCGAATGATCTGACGCACTTGCGGGATGAAGCCCATGTCGAGCATGCGGTCGGCTTCGTCCAGCACCATCACTTCAACCATGTCCAGGTGCACGTCGCCGCGCTGGTTGAAGTCGAGCAGGCGGCCAGGCGTTGCGACGAGGATGTCGCAATGGCGCGCTTCGAGGTGCTTGAGCTGCTTGTCGAAGTCCATGCCGCCGACGAATGTCATGACGTTGAGGCCGGTGTACTTGGTCAGGTCGGCGGCGTCCTTGGCGATCTGCACCACCAGTTCACGGGTCGGCGCGATGATCAGCGCCCGTGGCTCGCCCATGTAGCGCTCTTTCGGCGGCGGGGTCTGCAACAGCTGGGTGATGATCGAGATCAGGAACGCGGCGGTCTTGCCGGTGCCAGTCTGGGCGCGGCCGATGGCGTCTTTGCCGGCGAGGGTATAACCCAGCACCTGAGCCTGGATCGGCGTGCAATACGGGAAGCCCAGGTCGTGGATGGCATGCATCAGTTCCGGGGCGAGCTTGAAATCGTGGAAGCGGGTCTTGCCTTCCTGTGGCTCGACGACGAAGTCTTCGAGCTTCCAGGGAATCACCGGCGCCTTGGGCTTGGGTTCGCGACGTGGTCTGGCCGGTTTCGGGGCTTCGCTGCGCGCAGGCTCAGTGGCGGGCGTGGCAGCCGGAGCGGGTTTCGGTTCGTGCTTTGGGGGCGTGGCGGGCGTCTGGCGGCCGGCCTGGCTGGCATCGTTGCGATGACCGGGGGCGTGCGACGGCGCAGTGGGGACTGGCGCGAGCTGCTCAGCCTCGCTTTTACCGAACATTTTCTTGAGTGCTTTGAGCACGGTCATCTCATCAATTGGTTAAGGAATGTACGCCGGCCAGTGTAATGCAAGAAACGGGCGCGGCGTAGTGGGATGATCAAAGGGCGACCCCTGTCGCAATTGTCAGCGCAAGCGTTCGCTGAGCCACACGCCGATGTCGCGAATTTCTTCGGGTAACACTTCGTGCTCCATTGGGTATTCCTGCCATGTCACGGTGACACCATGGGCCTTGAGATACTCATAAGCCGTGCGACCCATCGAGTTCTGCACCACGTTGTCGAACTGGCCGTGCAGCGCCAGTGCCGGAATCCGTTGCTGGCTGGCGGATAACTCCAGTTCATCGCTGAACGTCGGCGCGTATGTCGATAATGCCAGTACCCCGCCCAGCGGCCCCTGCCATTTCAGAAACGCGGTGTGATAGACCACGGCGCCGCCCTGGGAAAAACCGGCGAGGAAAATCCGCGATGCGTCTATTCCGCTGCTTCGCTGTTCTTCGATCAATTCGATGATGCGATCGGCGGACGCTTCCAGCTCATCGTGGTCGATCGACCGTGCCGGGCTCATGGCTTTGATGTCGTACCAGCTTGGCATGGCATATCCGCCATTTATCGTCACCGGGCGCGTCGGCGCCTGAGGCAGCACGAAACGTGTGCTCAGCAGGCTTTCCTGAAGCGCTTCGGCCACCGGCAGAAAGTCGTAGCGGTCGGCGCCGAGGCCGTGCAGCCAGATCACGCAGGCGTCTGCGGGCTTAACAGGCTGAAGAATCAAGGGCTCGGTCATGGCTGCTCCAATTGTGTGCGGGCGCTCTCATTGAGTGCGTGATTTGCGTGCGCGCCCGGTTGATCCGTTAAGAAGATGTCGCAAGGGTGCAAGTTTTGCTATTGACCTGTCACTCAATCGCTTCAGCAGCCGGTGTGGTACGGGCTTTGCTATGAGGTAGTCGTGCAATCAATTTCGCGCCTGGCGGTAACACTATCAGTGAACGCCGGGTGACGGGATAGCAAAGAATCCGGTGATGGATGTTCGCCAATGGCCGCAACGGGCTTAGCGAACGTGAAAGGGCTACCGCCCGTTCGGCCGAATGGTGAGAAGTGAGTTGTCCATGATGTGGATTTTCTCCTACTAGACTCATAGCGAAGGTCCTGCGTCGGTTGACCCCAAAAAAAGCCAACACGGGTCAACAACGCCTCAAAAGGGTGCGACTGGACTCAAGCTCCGACACAACAAGAGCAAAACTGGAGGTTTGAATGAAGATGTTGAAATCCACTCTGGCGATCGTGACTGCTGCTGCAGTACTGGGTGTCAGCGGGTTCGCTCAGGCGGGTGCAACCCTGGATGCAGTGAAGAAGAAAGGATTCGTGCAGTGCGGCGTCAGCGATGGCTTGCCAGGCTTCTCGGTTCCGGATTCCACCGGCAAGATCGTGGGCATCGATGCTGACGTCTGCCGCGCCGTGGCCGCTGCCGTGTTCGGCGACGCGACCAAGGTCAAGTTCAGTCAGTTGAACGCCAAGGAGCGTTTCACCGCTCTGCAGTCGGGCGAGATCGACATCCTGTCGCGCAACACCACCATGACCAGCTCCCGTGACGCGGGCATGGGCTTGAAATTCCCGGGCTTCATTACCTACTACGACGGCATCGGCTTCCTGGTTAACAACAAGCTGGGCGTCAAGAGTGCCAAAGAGCTGGACGGTGCAACCATCTGCATCCAGGCCGGTACCACCACCGAGCTGAACGTTTCCGACTACTTCCGCGGCAACGGTCTGAAATACACCCCGATCACTTTCGACACCTCCGATGAAAGCGCCAAGTCGCTGGAATCCGGTCGTTGCGACGTGCTGACCTCCGACAAGTCCCAGCTGTTCGCCCAGCGCAGCAAGCTGGCTTCGCCGAAGGATTATGTCGTTCTGCCGGAAACCATTTCCAAGGAACCACTGGGCCCGGTCGTGCGTAACGGCGATGACGAGTGGCTGGCCATCGTGCGTTGGGTTGGCTACGCGCTGCTGAACGCCGAAGAAGCAGGCATCACTTCGAAGAACGTCGAAGCTGAAGCCAAAGCGACCAAGAACCCGGATGTCGCTCGTATGCTCGGCGCAGACGGCGAATACGGCAAAGACCTGAAACTGCCGAAGGACTGGGTCGTACAGATCGTCAAGCAAGTCGGCAACTACGGTGAAATCTTCGAGAAAAACCTCGGCAAGAGCACTCCGCTGGAAATCGACCGCGGCCTGAACGCGCTGTGGAACAACGGCGGCATTCAATACGCACCACCAGTGCGCTGATGGTTCTGTCACCCGGCAGGCCAACTGCCGGGTGACGTTCTGTTCCATTATTTCCGGGGCACTTCATGCAAAATTCAATCGGCGCACCAAAGCAGAGGCTCAGCCTCAGCGATCCACGAGTGCGTGCGTGGGTATTTCAGATCATCACCATCGTGGCGGTGGTCTCCCTGGGCTGGTATCTGTTCGATAACACCCAGACCAACCTGCAACACCGGGGTATCACTTCGGGGTTCGACTTTCTCGAGCGCAGTGCCGGGTTCGGCATCGCTCAACACCTGATCTCCTACACCGAAGCGGACAGTTATGCCCGGGTGTTTGTCATCGGCCTGCTCAACACGCTGCTGGTGACCTTCATCGGTGTGATCCTGGCCACAATTCTCGGCTTCATCATCGGCGTCGCGCGCCTGTCGAAGAACTGGATCATTTCCAAACTGGCAACCGTGTACGTGGAGGTTTTCCGTAACATCCCGCCACTGCTGCAGATCCTGTTCTGGTACTTCGCGGTGTTCCTGACCATGCCGGGGCCGCGCAACAGCCACAACTTCGGCGATACCTTCTTCGTCAGCAGCCGTGGCCTGAACATGCCGGCCGCGCAAATGGCCGACGGCTTCTGGGCGTTCGTGGTCAGCATCGTGGTGGCCATCGTCGCCATCGTGCTGATGAGCCGCTGGGCCAACAAGCGCTTTGAAGCGACCGGCGAGCCGTTCCACAAGTTCTGGGCTGGCCTGGCGTTGTTCCTGGTGATCCCGGCGCTGTGTGCGCTGATCTTCGGTGCACCTGTGCACTGGGAAATGCCGAAGCTGCAAGGCTTCAACTTCGTCGGTGGCTGGGTGCTGATTCCGGAACTGTTGGCCTTGACCCTGGCGCTGACGGTGTACACCGCGGCGTTCATCGCCGAGATCGTGCGTTCGGGCATCAAGTCGGTCAGCCACGGCCAGACCGAGGCGGCGCATTCGCTCGGCCTGCGCAACGGCCCGACCCTGCGCAAGGTGATCATTCCGCAAGCGCTGCGGGTCATCATCCCGCCGCTGACCAGCCAATACCTGAACCTGGCGAAAAACTCCTCGCTGGCGGCCGGTATCGGTTATCCGGAAATGGTTTCGCTGTTCGCCGGCACCGTGCTGAACCAGACCGGTCAGGCGATCGAAGTCATTGCCATCACCATGAGCGTGTACCTGGCGATCAGTATCAGCATTTCCCTGCTGATGAACTGGTACAACAAGCGCATCGCGCTGATCGAGCGGTAAGGAATAGCGCATGAGTACTCATACTTTCAAACCCGACATGCCACCGCCGGCCAAGGTCTTCGGCCCGATGGCGTGGATCCGCGCGAACATGTTCTCCAGCTGGCTCAACACCCTGCTGACGCTGTTTGCGTTCTATCTGATCTACCTGGTGGTACCGCCGATCCTCAGTTGGGCGATCCTCGATGCCAACTGGGTCGGCACCACCCGCGCCGACTGCACCAAGGACGGCGCCTGCTGGGTCTTCATCCAGCAGCGTTTCGGCCAGTTCATGTATGGCTACTACCCGCCGGAACTGCGCTGGCGTGTGGACCTGACCGTGTGGCTGGCGGTCATCGGCGTGGCGCCCTTGTTCATCAAGCGCGTGGCGCACAAGGCGGTGTACGGCCTGAGCTTCCTGGTGATCTACCCGATCGTTGCCTGGTGCCTGCTGCATGGCGGCGTCTTCGGCCTCGACACCGTGGCGACCAGCCAGTGGGGCGGTCTGATGCTGACCCTGGTGATCGCCACTGTCGGCATCGCCGGTGCGTTGCCGCTGGGAATTGTCCTGGCGCTGGGCCGACGCTCGAACATGCCGGCGATCCGTGTGGTCTGCGTGACCTTCATCGAGTTCTGGCGCGGCGTGCCGTTGATCACGGTGCTGTTCATGTCCTCGGTGATGCTGCCGCTGTTTCTGCCTGAAGGCATGAACTTCGACAAGCTGCTGCGGGCGCTGATCGGCGTGATCCTGTTCCAGTCGGCGTACGTCGCCGAGGTGGTGCGCGGCGGTCTGCAAGCGATCCCCAAAGGCCAGTACGAAGCCGCGGCCGCGATGGGCCTCGGTTACTGGCGCGCCATGGGCCTGGTGATTCTGCCGCAAGCCCTGAAGCTGGTGATTCCCGGCATCGTCAACACCTTCATCGCGCTGTTCAAGGACACCAGCCTTGTGATCATCATCGGCCTCTTTGACCTGCTCAACAGCGTCAAGCAAGCCGCTGCCGATCCGAAATGGCTGGGCATGGCCACCGAAGGCTACGTGTTCGCCGCCCTGGTGTTCTGGATTTTCTGTTTTGGCATGTCGCGCTATTCCATGCACCTGGAACGCAAGCTCGACACTGGCCACAAGCGTTAGGAGTTTTTTCGATGAGCGAAGCAATCAAAAAGCCAGCGGGCCCTGAAGGCATCATTCAGATGCAGGGCGTGAACAAGTGGTACGGCCAGTTCCATGTGCTGAAAGACATCAACCTGAACGTGCGTCAGGGCGAGCGTATCGTGCTGTGCGGCCCGTCGGGTTCCGGCAAGTCCACCACCATCCGCTGCCTCAACCGTCTGGAAGAACACCAGCAGGGCCGCATCGTGGTCGATGGCGTGGAACTGACCAACGACCTCAAGCAGATCGAAGCGATCCGCCGTGAAGTCGGCATGGTGTTCCAGCACTTCAACCTGTTCCCGCACCTGACCATCCTGCAGAACTGCACCCTGGCGCCGATGTGGGTACGCAAGATGCCCAAGCGCAAGGCCGAGGAAATCGCCATGCATTACCTGGAACGCGTACGCATTCCGGAGCAGGCGCACAAGTATCCGGGGCAACTGTCCGGCGGCCAGCAGCAGCGTGTGGCGATCGCCCGCGCGCTGTGCATGAAACCGAAAATCATGCTGTTCGACGAACCGACCTCGGCACTCGACCCGGAGATGGTGAAAGAAGTACTCGATACCATGATCGGCCTGGCCGAAGACGGCATGACCATGCTCTGCGTAACCCACGAAATGGGCTTCGCCCGCACCGTGGCCAACCGTGTGATCTTCATGGACAAGGGCGAAATCGTCGAGCAGGCGGCACCGAACGACTTCTTCGACAATCCGCAGAATGATCGTACGAAGCTGTTCCTGAGTCAGATCCTGCATTGATCCGATTCAGGCGTTGAAATAAACCCGGACTCAGTTCCGGGTTTATTTTTGTCCGGGTTTTGCCGGTTGCCCTGATTGGAAAATCTGACTACCCTGTCAGCAAATTCATCCCATGATTGGATGACAGGGCGAATTCCATGTCTGAAAACTCTTTATTGATCAAACGATCCCTGGTCGATCAGGCGCTGGATCAACTGCGTCAGCGCATCACCGATGGCAGCTGGCAGGTCGGTCAGCGGCTTCCCACCGAGCCCGAGTTGTGCGCCGAACTTGGCATCAGCCGCAATACCGTGCGCGAAGCGATGCGGGTGTTGGCGTTTTCCGGGTTGATCGAGATCCGTCAGGGTGACGGCAGTTACCTGCGGGCGGTGGTCGATCCGATGGACACGCTCAAGGCGCTGTCCAGATGCTCGCTGGATCAGGCTCGGGAAACCCGGCACATCCTTGAAGTCGAGGCCATCGGCCTGGCGGCCTTGCGCCGTACCGATGAAGACCTCGTCGCGTTGCGCGAAGCGCTGGGTGTCGCCGGCAGCCACTATCACGGCGACCTCGACAGTTACATCCGCTGCGATCTGGTGTTCCACCGGCGTCTGGTGGATGCCGCACACAATCCGACCCTCAGCGAGCTGTATCGCTATTTTTCCAGCATCGTCGGCGCGCAATTGCGCCAGACCCTGAACATCGTCCCCCGTCGCCAGGAAGTCTTCGATTTGCACGTCGCCTTGCTTGAGGCCGTCGAGCAGCGCGATCCGGAGCGGGCCAAAGCCTTGTCGAGGCAGTTGATCAATGAACCTTGAAACCGAGAAAACCATGTCCAGCCCAGAAGTCTCCCCGGCACCCGTTCGCAAGGCCGAGCTCGAAGAATTGTTGATCGACGCCGAAGCCGATGACGAACAAGTGCAGCAAAGTCATCCGTTGGTGCGGCGCCCCTGGCTGTTGCTGCTGGGGTTGATTCTGGTGGCGTTGAACCTGCGACCGGCGCTGTCGAGCATGGCGCCGCTGCTCAGTGATGTGTCGAAAAGCCTTGGTTTGTCGGCCGCTCAAGCGGGGTTGCTGACGACGTTGCCGGTACTCTGCCTCGGTCTGTTTGCTCCGCTGGCACCCGTGCTGGCGCGACGTTTCGGTGCCGAGCGGGTGGTCTTGGGGATTCTTCTGACACTGGCCGGCGGCATCATCCTGCGCAGCAACTTCGGCGAAATCGGTCTGTTCGTCGGCAGCGTGCTGGGCGGTGCGAGCATCGGCATCATCGGCGTGTTGCTGCCGGGCATCGTCAAGCGCGACTTCGCCAAACATGCCGGCACCATGACCGGCGTCTACACCATGGCCCTGTGCCTGGGCGCGGCAATGGCGGCAGGTTCCAGCGTGCCGCTGAGCGAACACTTCGACCACAGCTGGGCCATGGGTCTGGGTTTCTGGGTGATTCCGGCGCTGGTGGCGGCAGTGTTCTGGCTGCCGCAAATCGGCCAGAAGCACGGCGCGCACAACGTTGCCTATCGGGTCCGCGGTCTGCTGCGTGATCCGCTGGCGTGGCAAGTGACCTTGTACATGGGCCTGCAATCTTCACTGGCCTACATCGTGTTCGGCTGGTTGCCGTCGATCCTCATCGGTCGCGGGCTGACCCCGACCCAGGCCGGCCTGGTGCTGTCCGGATCGGTGATCATCCAGCTCGCCAGCTCCCTGGCGGCACCGTGGCTGGCCACGCGCGGCAAGGATCAGCGTCTGGCGATCGTGGTGGTCATGGCGCTGACGCTCGGCGGCCTGTTCGGTTGCCTCTACGCACCAATCGAAGGACTGTGGGGCTGGGCGATCCTGCTGGGGCTGGGGCAGGGCGGTACGTTCAGCCTGGCGCTGACCCTGATCGTGCTGCGTTCGCGGGATTCCCATGTTGCGGCCAACCTGTCGAGCATGTCCCAGGGCTTCGGCTACACCCTCGCGTCCATGGGGCCGTTCGCGGTCGGTGTGGTGCACGACTGGACCGGTGGCTGGAACGCCGTGGGCTGGATCTTCGGCATCATCGGTGCGGGTGCAATCCTCGCCGGCCTCGGTGCCGGACGTGCGCTGTATGTGCAGGTAGTCAGCGAAAAGGTCTGACGCGCGCACACTGTCGGTATTCGGAGTGCGAATGCCGATAGTGTTTCGGGCGTTTGCGGATTATCGTGCTGGCAATCTGTACCTTTCCTGGAGATTGCCCATGAGTGAAGAAGCCCACAGCGCCCTGATCACCCGTTTCTACCAGGCTTTCCAGCGCCTCGACGCCGAGGCCATGGCCGCCTGCTACACCGACGACGTGGTATTCAGCGATCCGGCGTTCGGCGAACTGCGCGGCCGCGATGCCGGTGATATGTGGCGCATGCTCACCACCCGCGCCAAAGACTTCTCACTGACCTTCGACAACGTCCGCGCCGATGAGCGCAGCGGCGGCGCCCACTGGGTGGCGACCTACCTGTTCAGCCAGACCGGCAATATCGTGATCAACGACATCCAGGCACGCTTCGTCTTCCGTGACGGCAAGATCTGCGAACACCACGACCACTTCGATTTGTGGCGCTGGTCGCGTCAGGCGTTGGGCTTCAAGGGCCTGATGCTGGGCTGGACGCCGCTGGTGCGCAACGCCGTCCGTGCCCAGGCCCTGAAAGGGCTGAAGGCATTTCAGGCGAGTCGCTGATAAGATCGCGGCCTGTTTTCCTTACGCCTGAATTGTCCCGTGACCAGCCTCAGCGAAAATCCTCTCGATGCCGACGTACCAGTGAGCAAGTCCTGGTTCGTCTACCTCGTACGCGCCGCCAACGGTTCGCTGTACTGCGGGATCAGCGATGATCCCGTGCGCCGCTTTGCCAAGCACCAGAGTGGCAAGGGCGCGCGCTTCTTTCTTTCAAGCCCGGCGATGGCGCTGGTCTATACCGAGCTGTGCCGCGACAAGAGTGATGCGTTGCGCCAGGAGCGGTTGATCAAAAAACTCAGGAAGAGTGCGAAGGAGTGTCTGGTGGCGTCTTATCGGCCTGATTGATCGGGTGTAAGCGGTAGAAGTCTCTGCATGTCGAAGGCGCTGCCTGAGGCAAACGGCGGGCGAAAAAAAACCGCCTTTGCGGGGCGGTTTTTCTGTAAACGCCGGTTTGCGGCCGGGTTTACTGCATCACAATGGACACACTAGCGTGGACGAAGATTATTCGGCTTTATGCCATCGAGCAAGTGGGAAAACCGTCTCGGTTTCGGCTGAGGCGGTTTTTTTCGAGAACTCTCCAGTGCCTTATCAACCTGACTGATCGGTTCCCATCAGCCGGATCCGTAGGCTGCGAACAAATTGCGCGCTAAGCTGCTGGCTCACTTTCTGTGCGGCGGAGCCGAGCATGTCCGAGTTGATCCTTCATCATTACCCGACCTCTCCCTTTGCTGAAAAGGCCCGGCTGCTGCTGGGGTTCAAGGGCTTGTCCTGGCGTTCGGTGCATATCTCGCCAGTGATGCCCAAGCCTGACCTGACCGCCCTGACCGGTGGCTACCGCAAGACCCCGGTGCTGCAGATCGGCGCCGACATCTATTGCGACACCGCGCTGATCGCCCGTCGCCTCGAGCAGGTAAAGGCCCAGCCTTCGTTCTTCCCGGATGGTCAGGAAATGATCGCCGCCAGTTTCGCTGCCTGGGCCGATTCGGTGGTGTTCCAGCATGCGGTGAGCCTGGTGTTTCAGCCCGAATCGGTGGCGGTGCGTTTCGGCAAGTTACCGCCGGAAGCGATCAAGGCCTTCCTCGCCGATCGTGCCGGACTGTTCAGCGGTGGCAGCGCGACCAAACTGTCAGCCGAACAGGCCAAACATCAATGGCCAACCATCATGGCGCGTCTGGAGCAGCAGCTGCAGCGTGAAGACGGGGACTTCCTGTTCGGCGAGCCGTCGATTGCCGACTTCGCCATGGCCCATCCGCTGTGGTTCCTCAAGGCGACCCACGTCACCGCGCCGCTGGTGGACGACTATCCGGCAGTGTCCGCGTGGCTCGGGCGGGTGCTGGGCTTCGGTCACGGTGCGGCCAGTGCGATGAGTTCCGAAGAGGCGCTGGAGGTTGCACGCAGTTCGAAGCCGGCGGCATTGCCCGATGAGCAGTTTGTCGATCCGAACGGATTCGAAACGGGCCAGCAAGTCGTGATCGCGGCCACTGACTACGGCGTTGATCCGGTGGCCGGTGAGCTGGTGTTTGCCGGTCGCGAGGAGTTGATCCTGCGCCGTGAAGACGAACGTGGCGGCGTGGTGCATGTGCACTTCCCGCGTTTCGGTTTCCGAATCGAGAAACGCTGAAACAACCGAGGGAGCCGATTGGCTCCCTCGTTCATTTCAGTGCAGCGAGAATCTCGTCCGGATCAAACCCGCGAATCAACGTGCCATTGACGTCGATCAGCGGAATCCCGCGCCCGCCCAAAGCCTCGTAAGCCTTGCGTGCCTCGGCATCCTTCTCGATATCGAATTCCTTGAACGGAATGCCTTTCTGATCGAGAAAGCGCTTGGTCTGCTTGCAGTAACCGCACCAGTCCGTGGCGTACAACACGACATGGGCGTTGGCGCGGACCTGCTCGGACGCCATCTGCGATGGGTTGAATACCCGCTCGATCTTGCCCCAGTTCTGATAGACCACGACCACCAGCAGAACCAGCAGAACTTTTTTCAGCACATTGCCGAGCATCAGTTGCGACGCTTCAACTGATCGGTGAGCGAGGTCGGCAGGCCTTTGATGACCAGGGTGCCGGCCTCTTCGTCGTATTCGATCTTCGAGCCCAGCAGGTGTGCTTCGAAGCTGATCGACAGGCCTTCGGCGCGGCCGGTGAAGCGGCGGAACTGGTTGAGCGTGCGTTTATCCGCCGGAATCTCCGGCGACAGGCCGTAATCCTTGTTGCGGATGTGATCGTAGAAGGCCTTTGGGCGCTCTTCGTCGATCAGCTCCGAGAGTTCTTCCAGGCCCATGGGCTCGCCGAGCTTGGCCTGGCTGCTGGCGTAGTCGACCAGGGTCTTGGTCTTTTCGCGGGCGGAATCTTCCGGCAGGTCTTCGCTCTCGACGAAGTCGCTGAAGGCCTTGAGCAGGGTGCGGGTCTCGCCCGGGCCGTCGACGCCTTCCTGGCAGCCGATGAAGTCGCGGAAGTACTCCGAGACCTTTTTGCCGTTCTTGCCCTTGATGAACGAGATGTACTGCTTGGACTGCTTGTTGTTCTGCCACTCGGAAACGTTGATCCGCGCCGCCAGGTGCAGTTGGCCGAGGTCGAGGTGGCGCGACGGTGTCACATCCAGTTGTTCGGTCACTGCCACGCCTTCACTGTGGTGCAGCAGGGCGATGGCCAGGTAATCGGTCATGCCTTGCTGGTAGTGGGCGAACAGCACGTGGCCACCGACCGACAGGTTCGATTCTTCCATCAGCTTTTGCAGGTGCTCGACCGCGACTTTGCTGAACGCGGTGAAGTCTTTGCCGCCTTCCATGTACTCCTTCAGCCAGCCGCTGAACGGGAACGCACCGGACTCCGGATGGAACAACCCCCAGGCTTTGCCCTGTTTGGCGTTATAGCTCTCATTGAGATCGGCGAGCATGTTCTCGATGGCAGCGGACTCAGCCAGTTCGGAGTCACGGGCGTGCAGGACTGCGGGTGTGCCGTCGGGTTTTTTGTCGATCAAATGGACGATGCAATGACGGATCGGCATAGGCTTCTCGGCTGGTGGAAGGGGGGAGGGCGGGCTCCCCCGAAAAAGCGCTCAGTGTACCGCAACCACTGGATTTGGCGCGGGGTGAAGGGCAAATCCGGGTCACCCGACGGCCCTTATGCATTTATTTACCGATTTAGCGCAATAAACCTGACCATTTGGCTAGCTAGAGGCGGATATTTCCTTGTCTCTGTGCTAGTTTTGCCCGGTCTTGTGCGAAGTCACCGCGACAAGCATGCATTCAGCTTTTGTCAGGTCGAACCAAACCTTGATTTCGGCATCTATAACCCCGACTCGTCGTGGTTATCGCCGAGGGTGCCAGATCCAGAAGATCGGGCTCGATGGCTGACACTGCACTCTGCAATCCATATGAATTTGATAGGGAAGGAACACTACATGGCTCTTACTAAAGACCAACTGATCGCCGACATCGCTGAAGCTATCGACGCGCCGAAAGCCACCGCGCGTGCCGCTCTGGACCAACTGGGTCAAATCGTTGCCGATCAGCTGGAAAACGGTGCCGAAATCACTTTGCCAGGTATCGGCAAGCTGAAAGTGACCGAGCGTCCTGCCCGCACTGGCCGTAACCCGTCGACTGGCGCTGCCATCGAAATCCCTGCCAAGAAAGTGGTCAAGATGGTTGTGGCCAAAGGCCTGACCGACGCTGTGAACAAGTAAGACGCAGCGATAAAAAAAACCGTGCACCGGAGCGATCCGGGCACGGTTTTTTTGCGCCTGCTGTTTGTGTTTCAGCAGTAGCGGCGGCTGCTTTGCGCTCAAGCGCCGCCCTGGTTGAAGCGTATTACTTGCGAACCCAGCGCTCGCGCCGCCAGATCTGCTGTTCGGACTTGGTCTGGAAGGTCCAGGCGACGAAGCGGCTCTGCTTCTGCCCCTGGGACATTTCCACCACCTGGCTTTCCAGCGCGCCGGCCTTTTTCAGCGCGGTTTCGATGGCAGGCAGGTTCGAGGCTTTCGAGACCAGGGTGCTGAACCACAACACCTTGTGCGCAAAGTTCGCACTTTCGGCGATCAGTTGCGTCACGAAGCGCGCCTCGCCACCTTCACACCACAGCTCGGCCGACTGACCGCCGAAGTTCAGCACCGGTAATTTGCGCTTCGGATCGGCCTTGCCCAGGGCCCGCCACTTACGCTCGCTGCCCTTGGTGGCTTCTTCCATCGACGCGTGGAATGGCGGGTTGCACATGGTCAGGTCAAAGCGCTCGCCGGGCTCCAGCAGGCCGATCAGGATGTGCTTGCGGTTTTCCTGCTGGCGCAGCTGGATGACCTTGTTCAGGTTGTTGGACTGGACGATGGCCCTGGCGGCGGCCACGGCGGTCGGATCAATCTCCGAGCCGAGGAAGTGCCAGCGGTATTCGCTATGACCGATCAGCGGATACACGCAGTTGGCGCCCATGCCGATATCCAGCACATTGACGATGGCACCGCGCGGAACCACGCCATCGTTGTTGCTGGCCAGCAGGTCCGCCAAAAAGTGGATGTAGTCGGCACGGCCCGGCACCGGCGGGCACAGATAATCGGCCGGGATGTCCCAATGCTGGATGCCGTAGAACGATTTGAGCAGCGCCCGGTTGAACACACGCACCGCATCGGGACTGGCGAAGTCGATGCTTTCCTTGCCGTACGGGTTGGTGATCACGAACTTCGCCAGTTCCGGCGTGGTCTTGATCAGCGCCGGGAAGTCGTAACGACCCTGATGGCGATTGCGCGGGTGCAGGCTGGCTTCTTTACGCGGTTCCACGGGCTTGGCCGGGGTGGCGGAGTCAGGCTTCTTGCGCGCAGGTTTCGGTGTACGTGGGGCGTTCATGGGCGTGGTCGATTCGGGTAGGGCTGAAAGTGGCGGCTATTGTCCCACAGGGCGCTGCGTTGTTGGCCGGAAAAGTGCCGGGCACAAAAAAGGGAGGCCGTTGCGGGCCTCCCTTTTTCAGTGCGATTTGCCGTTACAGGCTGGCAATCCGCGCGTGCTGCTCGGCCAGCTTGGCCAGAGCCTGTTCGGCTTCGGCCAGTTTGGCGCGTTCCTTCTCGATGACTTCGGCCGGGGCCTTGTCAACGAAACCGGCGTTGGACAGCTTGCCGCCAACGCGCTGGACTTCGCCCTGCAGGCGCAGGATTTCCTTGTCCAGACGTGCAAGCTCGGCGTTCTTGTCGATCAGGCCGGCCATCGGCACCAGCACTTCCATCTCGCCAACCAGCGCGGTGGCAGACAGCGGCGCTTCTTCGCCGGCCGCCAGCACGGTGATCGATTCCAGACGCGCCAGCTTCTTCAGCAGCGCTTCGTTTTCGGTCAGGCGGCGCTGATCTTCGGCGGTGACGTTTTTCAGGTAGATCGGCAGCGGTTTGCCCGGGCCGATGTTCATTTCGCCACGGATGTTGCGCGTGCCGAGCATCAGGCCCTTGAGCCATTCGATGTCGTCTTCGGCCGCCGGATCGATGCGCTCTTCGTTGGCCACCGGCCAGGGTTGCAGCATGATCGTCTTGCCCTGAATGCCGGCCAGCGGCGCGATGCGCTGCCAGATTTCTTCAGTGATGAACGGCATGAACGGATGCGCCAGACGCAGCGCCACTTCCAGTACGCGAACCAGCGTGCGGCGGGTACCGCGCTGACGCTCGACCGGCGCGTTTTCGTCCCACAGCACAGGCTTGGACAGTTCCAGGTACCAGTCGCAGTACTGGTTCCAGATGAACTCGTACAGCGCTTGCGCCGCCAGGTCGAAACGGAACTGATCCAGTTGACGGGTCACTTCGGCTTCGGTGCGTTGCAACTGCGAGATGATCCAGCGGTCTGCCAGCGACAGCTCGTAGGCTTCGCCGTTCTGGCCGCAGTCTTCGCCCTTGTCCAGAACATAACGCGCGGCGTTCCAGATCTTGTTGCAGAAGTTGCGATAGCCTTCGACGCGGCCCATATCGAACTTGATGTCGCGACCGGTGGAGGCCAGCGAGCAGAAGGTGAAGCGCAGGGCGTCGGTGCCGTAGCTGGCGATGCCGTCGGCGAACTCTTCGCGGGTCTGCTTCTCGATCTTCTTCGCCAGCTTCGGCTGCATCAGGCCGGACGTGCGCTTCTGCACCAGGGTTTCCAGCTCGATGCCGTCGATGATGTCCAGCGGGTCCAGGACGTTGCCCTTGGACTTGGACATCTTCTGGCCCTGGCCATCACGCACCAGACCGTGTACGTAAACGGTCTTGAACGGAACCTGCGGCGTGCCGTCCTCGTTCTTGATCAGGTGCATCGTCAGCATGATCATCCGGGCGACCCAGAAGAAAATGATGTCGAAACCGGTGACCAGCACGTCGGTGGAGTGGAATTTCTTCAGGAACTCGGTCTTTTCCGGCCAGCCCAGGGTAGAGAAGGTCCACAGGCCCGAACTGAACCAGGTGTCGAGCACGTCGTTGTCCTGTTGCAGCGCAACGTCCGGGCCGAGGTTGTGCTTGGTGCGCACTTCGGCTTCGTCGCGACCCACGTAGACCTTGCCCGACTCGTCGTACCAGGCCGGAATCCGGTGGCCCCACCACAGCTGACGGCTGATGCACCAGTCCTGGATGTCGCGCATCCACGAGAAGTACATGTTTTCGTACTGCTTCGGCACGAACTGGATACGGCCGTCTTCAACGGCAGCAATCGCAGGCTCGGCCAGCGGTTTGGTGGACACGTACCACTGGTCGGTCAGCCACGGTTCGATGACGGTGCCGGAGCGGTCGCCTTTCGGCACTTTCAGGTTGTGATCGTCGACGCTGACCAGCAGGCCGGCCGCGTCGAACGCGGCCACGATCTGCTTGCGTGCCTCGAAACGTTCGAGGCCGGCGTACTCGGCCGGAATCTTGCCGTCGATGCTGTCGTTCAGCGTGCCGTCGAGGTTGAACACTTGCGCTGCCGGCAGCACGTTGGCGTTCTTGTCGAAGATGTTCAGCAGCGGGAGGTTGTGGCGCTTGCCGACTTCATAGTCGTTGAAATCGTGGGCCGGGGTGATTTTCACGCAGCCGGTGCCGAACTCAGGATCGCAGTAATCGTCGGCGATGATCGGAATGCGGCGGCCGACCAGCGGCAGCTCGACAAACTTGCCGATCAGGGCTTTGTAGCGCTCGTCGTTCGGGTTCACCGCGACGGCGGAGTCGCCGAGCATGGTTTCCGGACGGGTGGTCGCGACGATCAGGAAGTCGTTGCCTTCAGCGGTTTTCGCGCCGTCGGCCAGCGGGTACTTCAGGTTCCACAGGAAACCTTTCTCGTCATGGTTTTCCACTTCGAGGTCGGAAATCGCCGTGTGCAGCTTGGTGTCCCAGTTGACCAGGCGCTTGCCGCGGTAGATCAGACCGTCTTCGTGCAGGCGCACGAACGCTTCTTTAACGGCTTCGGAGAGGCCGTCATCCATGGTGAAGCGCTCGCGGCTCCAGTCCACGGACGAGCCGAGGCGGCGGATCTGACGGCTGATGTTGCCGCCGGACTGATCCTTCCACTCCCAGACTTTTTCGAGGAATTTCTCGCGGCCCAGATCGTGGCGATTCTGGCCCTGAGCTTCGAGTTGACGCTCCACCAGCATCTGCGTGGCGATACCGGCGTGGTCGGTGCCCGGCTGCCACAGGGTATTGCGACCCTGCATGCGGCGGAAACGGATCAGGGCGTCCATGATCGCGTTGTTGAAACCGTGACCCATGTGCAGGCTGCCGGTGACGTTCGGCGGCGGGATCATGATGGTGTAGGAGTCGCCCGCGCCTTGCGGGGCGAAGTAGTTCTCGGACTCCCAGGTGTTGTACCAGGAAGTTTCAATGGCGTGCGGCTGGTAGGTCTTATCCATGCGCGGCGGGACCCTATTGGCATTTATTCAGGAAAAGCCGGGAAGTATAGCGGGGCATGGGGCGCAGGGCGAGCGGGGCGGGCCGGGTGGAGGGCTAAATGTGGGAGCTGGCTGACCAGCGATGGCGGCGGCGCGGTTTTTCAGGAAAGCCGCCGTGATGCTGTCGCTGGCCAGTCAGCTCCTACAGGAGATCGGGGGGATTATTCATACTGGCCGAGAAGCCGTTCCATCCGCGCCTCGAGGCGACGTTTGATTTCGGTTTCGATGTGTGGTGCGAAATCGTCGATCACGTCCTGCATGATCAGTTGCGCGGCGGCGCGCAGTTCGCTGTCCAGGTGCAGGAGCGCGTCGGGACCTTTATCCACAGGTGCAGCGGCAGGCTGCGGGGCAGGCGTCGGCGGGGGTGCAGCTTCGGCGGCTTGCGGTGTGTTGTCGATCGAATCGAACAACATCGGAATCTGTTCCTGTTCGCCATCATCGACCGTGTCGGTCAGCAGCGGCGGTTGCAGGTTGTCATCACCGAGCAACTGGCGGATCGACTCGAGATCATCCAGCAGGTGCGCGGGTTTTTGCAGCGGTTTTGGAGTGTCCATCGGCGTACTCAGAGTCGCTGTAAACGGTGGTCTTGCAGAGGATAGCCCTGTTCGCGGTAGAAACGGAAACTCTCCCGCGCCGCAGTGCGAATCGTCGGATCTTCCACCACAACCTCCGCCACCCGGGCGAATTTGTTGGCGAAAGCCGGGACTTTCAGGTCGAGGTTGACCAGCAAGTCCGCGTGCTGGCCGCAGTCATCGCCCAATCCCAACACGATCAAACCTTCCGGTTCGCTTTCAGCCGGGCCGTGAGGCACGAAGGTTTCGCCCTTGAACGCCCACAGCCGCGCATCGAGATCATCACGCTGGGCGGCATCGCTGCAATGCAGGTAGATGCGGTGGCCCATGCGCCACGCTTTCTCGGTGAGCTTGCAGGCAAAGTCCAGGCGAGCCGAAGGATCGGCGCTGGGCAGGATATAAAAGTCGACTTTGGTCATTGCGGTTCCTGAGCTGAAAGCGGCGCCTCTCAAGAAAGGCGCCGCCCGCAGTCATCGGTTTCAGGCTTTGGCGCGGTCCAGCAGGTATTGGGTCAGCAGTGGAACCGGACGGCCAGTGGCGCCCTTGTCCTTGCCGCCGCTGGTCCAGGCGGTGCCTGCAATGTCCAGGTGTGCCCAGTTCAGTTTTTTGGTGAAGCGCGACAGGAAGCAGGCGGCGGTGATGGTGCCGGCTTTCGGACCGCCGATGTTGGCGATGTCGGCGAACGGGCTGTCCAGTTGCTCCTGGTACTCATCGAACAGCGGCAGTTGCCAGGCGCGGTCGTCGGCAGCCTTGCCGGCGCTCAGCAGTTGCTCGATCAGCTCGTCGTTGTTGCCCAGCAGGCCTGACGTGTGGGCGCCCAGAGCAACGACGCAGGCACCGGTCAGGGTGGCGATGTCGATTACCGCTTGCGGCTTGAAGCGCTCGGAGTAGGTCAGGGCGTCGCACAGCACCAGACGGCCTTCGGCGTCGGTGTTGAGGATTTCCACGGTCTGGCCGCTCATGGTGGTGACGATGTCGCCCGGACGCGAAGCCGTGCCGCTCGGCATGTTCTCGGCGCAGGCGAGGATGCACACCAGGTTGATCGGCAGTTTCAGTTCCAGCACGGCGCGCAGGGTACCGAACACGCTGGCGGCGCCGCCCATGTCGTACTTCATCTCGTCCATGCCGGCGCCCGGCTTCAGGCTGATGCCGCCGGTGTCGAAGGTGATGCCTTTACCGACCAGCGCGTACGGCTTCTCGGATTTCTTGCCGCCGTTGTATTGCATGACGATCAGACGCGGCGGCTGGGCGCTGCCCTGGCCGACGGCGTAGAACGAACCCATGCCCAGCGACTTGATCTTCTTCTCGTCGAGGACTTCGACTTTCAGATCCTTGAACTCTTTGCCGAGGTTCTTGGCCTGTTCGCCCAGGAAAGTCGGGTGGCAGATGTTCGGCGGCAGGTTGCCCAGGTTGCGGGTGAACGCCATGCCGTTGGCGATCGCAGTGGCGTGGTTCACGGCGCGCTGCACTTCGGCCTGAGCGGCCTTGATGGTCAGCAGAGTGATCTTCTTCAGGGCGCGCGGTTCGGCTTTCTGGCTCTTGAACTGGTCGAAGGTGTATTCGCCGTCGATCAGGGTTTCGGCCAGCAGTCGGGTCTTGCCGTAGCTGTCGCGGTTCTTGACGATGATTTCATCGAGCGCCAGCACGGCGTCGCTGCCACCCAGGCCTTTAAGCGTGTTGAGGATGCCGGCGACGATCTTGCGGAACGGACGGTCGCCCAGTTCTTCATCCTTGCCCACGCCGACCAGCAGCACGCGTTCGGCTTTCAGGTTCGGCAGGCTGTGCAGCAACAGGCTCTGACCGACCTTGCCGGCCAGGTCGCCACGCTTGAGCACGGCGCTGATGGCGCCGCCGCTCAGTTCGTCGACCTGCCTGGCGGCAACACCGAGTTTGCGGCCTTCGCCGATAGCAACCACCAGGGTGGCGGTTTTCAACGTTTCTGGGCTAACGCTTTTTACAACCAGTTCCATGTCCGGATCCCTGAATGAATGGTCAACACGCAGGCGTTCGACGTGTCCGCCGTCGCCTGCTTATAGAGAGAAGAGGCGCAGGCCAGTGCCCGCGACAGAGGCGGCAGTTTGAACCTCGCTCACCGCGCCTGACAACCCTCGGTTGTACGATCTTCAACGGATTGCATGCTTGCGTGAGTGTGTGCAGTGACAGGCGCCCTCAATCACAGGATAATGCCGCATCTTTTTTCGACGGCTCTGCCTTGCGGGCCCGTCGATACGTTTGCTTGTTTGGCCGCCTTAGCCTGACAACCCTGGAGTGTCTGGTTTGATCGTCTTCCGTTATCTGTCCCGCGAAGTCCTGTTGACCCTGAGTGCGGTAAGCGCCGTGCTGCTGGTCATCATCATGAGCGGTCGCTTCATCAAATACCTCGCCCAGGCCGCTGCGGGCCAGCTCGATCCGGGATCGCTGTTCCTGATCATGGGCTACCGTCTGCCGGGCTTCCTGCAACTGATCCTGCCGCTGGGCCTGTTTCTCGGGATCCTGCTGGCGTACGGCCGGTTGTACCTGGAAAGCGAAATGACCGTGCTCTCGGCCACCGGCATGAGTCAGCAGCGTCTGTTTCGCATGACCCTGTTCCCGGCCACCCTGGTGGCGCTGGTGGTGGCATGGCTGAGCCTGAGCCTGGCCCCGCAAGGCGCCAACCAGTTCCAGCTGCTGCTGAACAAGCAGGACGCCCTGACCGAGTTCGACACCCTCGAGCCCGGCCGTTTCCAGGCCCTGCGCGACGGTACGCGGGTGACCTACACCGAAACCCTGAGCGACGATCGGGTCAACCTCGGCAGCGTGTTCATCTCGCAGAAGAACCTCGGCGCCAACCAGAAGGATCGCGGCATTTCCGTGCTGGTGGCAGAAAAGGGCCGTCAGGAAGTGCGTCCCGACGGCAACCGCTACCTGATCCTCGACAACGGCTACCGCTACGACGGCAGCCCGGGTCAGGCCAACTATCGCGCCATCCACTACGAAACCTACGGCGTGCTGCTGCCCAAGCCGGATGTCAGCGAGGAAGTCACCGACCGTGACGCCATGCCGACCTCGTCTTTGCTGGGCAGCGACGACATCCGCTCGAAAACCGAATTGCAATGGCGCCTGTCGCTGCCGTTGCTGGTGTTCATCGTGACCCTGATGGCGGTGCCGCTGTCGCGGGTCAACCCGCGTCAGGGGCGTTTCCTCAAGCTGCTGCCGGCGATTCTTCTTTATATGGCTTACCTGACCATCCTGATTGCCGCCCGCGGCGCCCTTGAAAAAGGCAAGATTCCACCGTCGCTCGGTTTGTGGTGGGTGCACGCGATCTTCCTGTTCATCGGCCTGGGCCTGTTGTACTGGGAACCTCTGCGCCTGAAGCTGGCCAGCCGTCGCAGCGCTGCGCTGGAGGTGGCCCGTGGTTAAACTCGACCGCTACATCGGCAGCAGCGTATTCATTGCGATCATCGCAGTGCTGGCGATCATTCTCGGCCTGGCGACCTTGTTCGCGTTCATCGACGAGATGGGCGACGTCAGTGACACCTACACCCTGGTCGATGTCCTGAGTTTCGTGCTCCTGACCGCGCCACGCCGCATGTACGACATGCTGCCGATGGCGGCGCTGATCGGCTGTCTGATCGGCCTCGGCAGTCTGGCGAGCAGCAGCGAACTGACGGTAATGCGCGCTGCCGGTGTGTCCATCGGGCGCATCGTCTGGGCGGTAATGAAACCGATGCTGGTGCTGATGCTGGCCGGTGTGCTGATCGGCGAGTACGTGGCGCCGGTCACCGAAAGCATGGCCCAGGCCAACCGTTCGCTGGCGCAAGGCAGCGGCGACGCGCAAAGCGCCAAGCACGGCATGTGGCACCGCCAGGGCGAGGAGTTCATTCACATCAACTCCGTACAGCCCAACGGTCGCCTGTATGGCGTGACTCGCTATCACTTTGACAAAGAGCGTCATCTGCTGAGCTCCAGCTTCGCCAAGCGCGCCGAGTTCGATACCGATCACTGGCAGCTGACCGACGTAACGACCACCAGATTCCACGAGCGCAGTACCGAAGTGGTCAATACACCGGTCGAGCGTTGGGATGTCTCGCTGAGCCCGCAATTGCTGAGCACTGTGGTGATGGCGCCGGAATCGCTGTCGATCACCGGCCTGTGGGGTTATATCCACTACCTGGCCGATCAGGGCCTGAGCAACGGTCGTTACTGGCTGGCATTTTGGGTCAAGGTGTTGCAGCCGCTGGTGACCGCTGCCCTGGTACTGATGGCGATCTCCTTCATCTTCGGTCCGTTGCGTTCGGTGACCCTCGGTCAGCGGGTATTCACCGGTGTGCTGGTGGGTTTCACCTTCCGCATCGTTCAGGATCTGCTGGGTCCATCCAGTCTGGTGTTCGGGTTCTCGCCGCTGTTCGCGGTGCTGGTGCCGGCTGGCGTATGTGCGCTGGCGGGTGTCTGGCTGTTGCGTCGAGCCGGTTGATGAACAAGGTTTCACCCACGCTTTAGCCTTGGAAACGCCTCGGTCGTCAGATCGGGGCGTTTTTGCATGCAATCCGGGTGACAGGCGAACGTGACGCTTGCGCCGTGTATCAGGTACAATTCCCGGCTATTTTTCGGCGGGCCAAGCCTGCAGCCTTTTTGAGTGTTGATCCGTGAGTGATTTGAGTCATATCCGCAATTTCTCCATCATCGCCCACATTGACCATGGCAAGTCGACGCTGGCTGACCGTTTCATCCAGATGTGCGGCGGCCTGGCCGAGCGTGAAATGGAAGCCCAGGTCCTGGACTCCATGGAACTGGAGCGTGAGCGCGGGATCACCATCAAGGCCCACAGCGTCACCCTCTATTACAAGGCCAAAGACGGCATCACCTACCAGCTGAACTTCATTGACACCCCGGGTCACGTCGACTTCACCTACGAAGTCAGCCGTTCCCTGGCCGCGTGTGAAGGCGCGTTGCTGGTGGTCGATGCGGGGCAGGGTGTTGAAGCCCAGTCCGTGGCCAACTGCTACACCGCCATCGAGCAGGGCCTCGAGGTTATGCCGGTGCTGAACAAGATCGACCTGCCACAGGCCGAGCCCGACCGCGTCAAGGACGAGATCGAGAAGATCATCGGCATCGACGCCACCGACGCCGTCACCTGCAGCGCCAAGACCGGCCTGGGTGTCGACGAGGTTCTGGAGCGTCTGGTTACCACCATTCCTGCGCCGACCGGCAACATCGAAGATCCGCTGCAAGCGTTGATCATCGACTCCTGGTTCGACAACTACCTGGGCGTTGTCTCCCTGGTACGCGTGCGTCACGGCCGCGTGAAGAAGGGCGACAAGATCCTCGTCAAGTCCACCGGCAAGGTGCATCTGGTCGACAGCGTTGGCGTGTTCAACCCGAAGCACACCGCCACCGCTGACCTGAAAGCCGGCGAAGTGGGCTTCATCATCGCCAGCATCAAGGACATTCACGGTGCGCCGGTCGGTGACACCCTGACCCTGAGCTCCACTCCGGACGTTCCGGTGCTGCCAGGCTTCAAACGCATCCAGCCGCAGGTTTACGCCGGTCTGTTCCCGGTCAGCTCCGACGACTTCGAGGACTTCCGCGAAGCGCTGCAGAAACTGACCCTGAACGACTCGTCGCTGCAATACACCCCGGAAAGCTCCGACGCACTGGGCTTCGGCTTCCGTTGCGGCTTCCTCGGCATGCTGCACATGGAGATCATCCAGGAGCGCCTGGAGCGCGAATACGACCTGGACCTGATCACCACGGCGCCAACCGTAATCTTCGAGCTGGTGCTGAAAACCGGTGAAACGATTTACGTCGACAACCCGTCAAAGCTGCCGGATGTCTCGTCGATCGAAGACATGCGCGAGCCGATCGTGCGCGCCAACATCCTGGTACCGCAGGAGCACCTGGGCAACGTCATCACCCTGTGCATCGAAAAACGCGGCGTGCAGGTGGATATGCTGTTCCTCGGCAATCAGGTGCAGGTGACCTACGACCTGCCGATGAACGAAGTGGTCCTGGACTTCTTCGATCGTCTGAAATCCACCAGCCGCGGCTATGCTTCGCTGGACTACCATTTCGATCGCTACCAATCGGCTAATCTGGTGAAACTGGACGTGCTGATCAACGGCGACAAGGTCGACGCTCTGGCGCTGATCGTGCACCGTGACAATTCGCACTTCAAAGGTCGCCAGTTGACCGAGAAGATGAAAGAACTGATTCCTCGTCAGATGTTCGACGTGGCCATCCAGGCTGCCATTGGCGGTCAGATCGTCGCCCGGACAACCGTCAAGGCGCTCAGAAAGAACGTATTGGCCAAGTGCTACGGCGGCGACGTCAGCCGTAAGAAAAAACTGCTTGAGAAGCAGAAGGCCGGTAAGAAACGCATGAAACAGGTCGGCAACGTGGAAATCCCACAAGAAGCCTTCCTCGCCGTGCTCAGGTTGGAATAGTCAGGTCCTATGTCACTAAATTTCCCGCTGTTGCTGGTCATTGCCGTGTTCGTCTGCGGTCTGTTGGCGTTGCTCGATCTGTTGATCCTGGCACCGCGTCGGCGTGCTGCCATCGCCTCCTATCAGGGCAGCGTCAGCCAGCCTGATGTGATGGTGGTCGAGAAGCTGAACAAGGAACCGCTGCTGGTCGAGTACGGCAAGTCGTTCTTCCCGGTGCTGTTCATCGTGCTGGTGCTGCGTTCGTTTCTGGTGGAGCCGTTCCAGATTCCGTCCGGCTCGATGAAACCGACCCTGGACGTCGGCGACTTCATTCTGGTGAACAAGTTTTCCTACGGGATCCGTTTGCCGGTGATCGACAAGAAGATCATCGAAGTCGGTGATCCGCAGCGCGGCGATGTGATGGTATTCCGCTACCCGAGCGATCCGAACGTCAACTACATCAAGCGTGTCGTCGGCCTGCCGGGCGACACCGTGCGGTACACCGCCGACAAGCGTCTGTTCGTCAATGGCGAGTCGATTGCCGAGCAAATGGTCGGCTCCGAGCCGGGCACCCTCGGCAGTGCGGAACTCTACAAGGAAAAACTCGGCGCCGCCGAGCACCTGATCCGCAAGGAAATGAGCCGCTACCGCGCTACGCCGGACCATAGCTGGACCGTGCCGGCCGGACACTACTTCATGATGGGCGACAACCGCGACAACTCGAACGACAGTCGCTACTGGGATGATCCAAACATTCCCAAGGATCTGCTGGGCATGGTTCCCGACCAGAACATCGTCGGCAAAGCCTTCGCGGTCTGGATGAGCTGGCCGGAACCGAAACTCAGCCACCTGCCGAACTTCTCGCGGGTCGGCCTGATCAAGTAAACAAACACGGCGCTGTTGACCACAGCGCCGAATGCATTTCTGGCGTCGGCACAACCGGCTCCAGGGCATGAAGCCACGATATTCAGGACGTCATTTTTGAACACAGCGTTAATTGTCCCAGGCCTGCGCCGTATCCCGGCGATGGCGGTGGAATCCAGCCACGAACTCAGCGTGGGTAAACCGTGAGCGTTTCTCTAAGCCGTCTCGAGCGCCAGCTCGGTTACACCTTCAAGGACCAGGAACTGATGGTCCTGGCCCTCACGCACCGCAGCTTTGCCGGACGCAACAACGAGCGTCTGGAATTCCTCGGCGATGCGATCCTCAACTTTGTTGCCGGCGAAGCCCTGTTCGACCGTTTCCCGCTGGCTCGCGAAGGCCAGTTGTCGCGTTTGCGCGCACGGCTGGTAAAAGGTGAGACGCTGGCGGTGCTGGCCCGCGGTTTCGATCTGGGCGATTACCTGCGTCTGGGTTCCGGCGAGTTGAAGAGTGGCGGTTTCCGTCGCGAGTCGATTCTGGCCGACGCCCTGGAAGCACTGATCGGTGCAATCTACCTCGACGCCGGCATGGAAGTCGCCCGCGAGCGCGTACTGGCCTGGCTGGCCGGTGAGTTCGAAGGCCTGACGCTGGTCGATACCAACAAGGATCCGAAGACTCGCCTGCAGGAATTCCTGCAATCGCGCGGCTGTGAACTGCCGCGCTATGAAGTGGTGGATATACAGGGCGAGCCGCACTGCCGTACCTTCTTCGTCGAGTGCGAAGTTGTCCTATTGAATGAAAAAAGCCGAGGTCAGGGTGTGAGCCGTCGTATTGCCGAACAGGTAGCGGCCGCCGCAGCACTGATTGCCCTGGGTGTGGAGAATGGCAATGACTGATACAAACGCAACGCGCTGTGGCTATGTTGCCATCGTCGGCCGTCCCAACGTGGGCAAGTCCACGCTGCTGAACCACATCCTCGGCCAGAAGCTGGCAATCACCTCGCGCAAGCCGCAGACCACTCGCCACAACATGCTCGGGATCAAGACCGAGGGCGACGTGCAGGCGATCTACGTCGACACCCCCGGCATGCACAAGGGTGGCGAAAAGGCCCTGAACCGCTACATGAACAAGACCGCTTCGGCGGCGTTGAAAGACGTCGACGTGGTGATCTTCGTAGTCGATCGCACCAAGTGGACCGAAGAAGACCAGATGGTTCTGGAGCGCGTGCAGTACGTGACCGGCCCGTTGATCGTCGCGCTGAACAAGACCGACCGCATCGAAGACAAGGCCGAGCTGATGCCGCATCTGTCGTGGTTGCAGGAACAGCTGCCGAACGCGCAGATCATTCCGATTTCGGCGCAACAAGGGCATAACCTCGATGCGCTGGAAAAGGTCATCGCCGACCATCTGCCGGAGAACGATCACTTCTTCCCGGAAGACCAGATCACCGACCGCAGCAGCCGCTTCCTCGCCGCCGAACTGGTGCGCGAGAAGATCATGCGCCAGCTCGGTGCCGAGCTGCCGTACCAGATCACCGTGGAAATCGAAGAGTTCAAGCAGCAGGGCGCGACGCTGCACATCCATGCGTTGATTCTCGTCGAGCGTGACGGCCAGAAGAAAATCATCATTGGCGACAAGGGCGAGCGTATCAAGCGCATCGGCACCGAGGCGCGCAAGGACATGGAGTTGCTGTTCGACTCCAAGATCATGCTCAACCTGTGGGTCAAGGTGAAGGGCGGCTGGTCCGACGACGAGCGTGCGCTGCGTTCGCTGGGTTACGGCGACCTGTAAAGCAATACATCGATCCATTGTGGGAGCGAGCTTGCTCGCGAAGACGATGTAACATTCGGCATAGATGTTGACTGTTGCACCGCTTTCGCGAGCAAGCTCGCTCCCACACTGGTTTTGGGTGATGAGTAAACCGCGTTTCCCTCAACGAGAAGTCCATGTCTCAAGCGCCTCCCGCCCAACCCGCCTACGTCCTGCACTCCCGCGCCTACCGCGAAACCAGCGCCTTGGTGGACTTCCTCACGCCGCAAGGTCGGCTGCGGGCGGTATTGCGCAGTGCGCGGGGCAAGGCCGGAACACTGGCGCGGCCGTTCGTGCCGCTGGAAGTGGAGTTTCGCGGCAAGGGTGAGTTGAAGAACGTCGGGCGGATGGAAAGTGTCGGCAACGCAACGTGGATGGTCGGCGAGGCGTTATTCAGCGGCCTGTATCTCAACGAATTGTTGATTCGCCTGCTGCCCGCCGAAGACCCGCACCCGGCGGTGTTCGATCATTACGCTGCTACCTTGCTGGCTTTAGCTGAAGGCCGGCCACTGGAGCCACTGCTGCGATCCTTCGAATGGCGGCTGCTCGACGACCTTGGTTACGGTTTTTCCCTGAACACCGACATCAACGACCAACCCATCGCTGCGGATGGTCTCTACCGTTTGCAGGTGGATGCCGGACTCGAACGGGTCTATCTGCTGCAACCCGGCCTGTTCAACGGCACTGAACTGCTGGCCATGGCCGAGGCCGACTGGTCGGCCCCCGGCGCGTTGTCCGCCGCCAAACGCTTGATGCGACAAGCGCTGGCCGTGCATCTGGGCGGTCGTCCTCTCGTCAGTCGCGAGCTGTTTCGCAAGCCCTGATATGCTGTGCGCCGAATCTTTCCATTCAGGAGCGCATCCGTGACCACCAGCAATCGCATTCTTCTTGGCGTGAACATCGACCACGTCGCCACCCTGCGTCAGGCCCGTGGTACGCGCTACCCGGATCCGGTCAAGGCTGCGCTGGACGCGGAAGAGGCGGGCGCCGACGGCATCACCGTGCACCTGCGCGAAGACCGTCGACACATTCAGGAGCGCGACGTCCTGCTGCTCAAGGACGTGCTGCAAACCCGCATGAACTTCGAAATGGGCGTCACCGAAGAAATGATGGCGTTCGCCGAACGCATTCGTCCGGCGCACATCTGCCTGGTGCCGGAAACTCGTCAGGAACTGACCACCGAAGGTGGTCTGGATGTGGCGGGGCAGGAGGAGCGAATCAGAGCGGCGGTCGAGCGTCTGTCGAAGATCGGCAGCGAAGTGTCGCTGTTCATCGACGCCGACGAGCGGCAGATCGCGGCGTCGAAGCGTGTCGGCGCACCGGCCATCGAACTGCACACCGGGCGGTATGCCGATGCTGAAACGCCAAGCGAGGTGGCGCAAGAACTCAAGCGTGTGGCGGATGGCGTGGCGTTCGGTCTGGCCCAGGGCCTGATCGTCAATGCCGGCCATGGCCTGCACTATCACAACGTCGAGGCCGTGGCCGCGATCAAGGGCATCAACGAGCTGAACATCGGCCATGCGTTGGTGGCACACGCGTTGTTCGTCGGCTTCAAGTCGGCGGTGTCGGAGATGAAAGCGCTGATTGTGGCGGCTGCCAAACACTAAGTATCAACATCCTGTGGGAGCAAACTTGCTCCCACATTTGTTTTGGGGATGGGTTAAAGCGGAGCGGGCTCTTGAGCGGGCTTCGACTTGTCGATCCCCGGCACATGCAGGTTGCCTTCGGCCACTTGATCGCCTTCAAGCTGCGGCTGGGTCACCCAGGTGAGGATGTCGTAGTAGCGTCGGATGTTCGCCACGAAATGTACCGGTTCGCCGCCCCGGGCGTAGCCGTAGCGGGTCTTGCTGTACCACTGTTTCTGCGACAGACGCGGCAGGATCTTTTTCACATCCAGCCACTTGTCCGGGTTCAACCCTTCCTTGGCCGCCAGTTTGCGCGCGTCATCCAGATGACCGCTGCCAACGTTGTAGGCCGCGAGGGCAAACCAGGTGCGATCCGGCTCCTGGATCGACTCGTCGAGCTGATCCTTCATGTAGGCCAGGTACTTGGCGCCACCCATGATGCTCTGCTTCGGATCGAGGCGGTTGGATACGCCCATGGCCTGGGCGGTGTTCTGGGTCAGCATCATCAGGCCGCGCACGCCGGTCTTCGACGTGACCGCCGGTTGCCACAGCGATTCCTGGTAACCGATGGCCGCGAGCAGGCGCCAGTCGACTTTTTCTTTCTTGGCGTAGGCCTTGAAGTGCTGTTCGTATTTGGGCAGCCGCTGCTGCAAATGTTGGGCGAAGGTGGTGGCACCCATGTAGCCGAGGACGTCGACGTGCCCGTAATAACGGTCTTTCAGACGTTGCAGGGTGCCGTTCTTCTGCACCTTGTCCAGATAACTGTTGATCTCGTTGAGCAGGCTGTTGTCTTCACCAGCAGCCACGGCCCAGCTCTGGCTGCGGGCGTCGCCGAGGTCGAAGGCCACGCGGATATTGGTGAAGTACACCTGGTTCATCGCCACTTCGTTGGAATCGACCAGGGTCAGGTCGATCTGACCTTCATCGACCATGCGCAGCAGGTCGACCACTTCAACGGCGTCGGATTCTTCGTATTGAATGGCAGGATATTTCTGTTTCAGCTCCGCCAGTTGTTCGGCGTGGGTGCTGCCCTTGAGCACCATGATCTTCTTGCCTACCAGATCGCTGGCGTCGGTGGGGCGCGACTGGCCGTTGCGGTAGATGATCTGCGGAGTGACTTCGAGGTAGGAGCGGGAGAAACGCACCTGTTTCTTGCGCTGTTCGCTGCTGACCAGACCGGCGGCCGCCAGCACCGGGCCGTTCGGCTTGCCGATCTGGTTGAACAGGTCGTCGAGGTTGTCGGCGGTTTCGATTTTAAGCTCTACCCCCAAATCGTCGGCGAAGCGCTTCACCAGCTCGTATTCGAAGCCGGTTTCACCGCTGCGATCCTGAAAGTAGGTGGCGGGGCTGTTTCGGGTGACCACCCGCAGCACGCCATCCTCCTTTACGCGCTCGAGTGTGTTGGGTTTATCAACACAGCCACTGAGCATCAGGAAGAGTCCGGTAGCGATCAGCCATCTGGCGTACCGCGGACGCAAAGCCGTTGGGGAAAACATGTGCGCAGTATACGCAAAGGACAACGGGCGCCATATCTCGACAGTTGCGGGGTTGTCTGCTAGGGATCACAAAACCGCTCGAAACCCCGCAGGAACGGGCCCGAAAGGCATTTTGTGACAGAAAAAATAACCGGCGTTCCTGCAGCCGTTAAATTTGACCCTCAAGGCAGGAACACCACTCGACATCCGGGTGCAACCGTGCGTAGCGTTTCGGGTGATGTTGAGGGCGGTTTAGGCTAGAATGCACGGCCTCAAAGCACACCCCTTCCCGAGGCTGTCCCGAAGATGTTGATCCTGCGCGGCGCTCCTGCCCTTTCTGCCTTTCGCCACAGCAAACTCCTTGAGCAACTGAGCCAGAAGGTTCCGGCTGTCAGTGGCTTGTATGCTGAATTCGCTCACTTCGCCGAAGTCACCGGCGTCCTGACCGGCGACGAACAGCAGGTGCTTGCGCGCCTTCTGAAGTACGGTCCAAGCGTTCCGGTTCAAGAGCCGACCGGTCGTCTGTTCCTGGTGTTGCCGCGTTTCGGCACCATCTCGCCATGGTCGAGCAAGGCCAGCGACATCGCCCGCAACTGCGGCCTGAACAAGATCCAGCGCCTGGAGCGCGGCATTGCGTTCTACGTGGCCGGTCAGTTCAGCGAAACCGACGCGCAGCAGATCGCCGACGTACTGCATGACCGCATGACCCAGATCGTTCTGGGCAACCTCGAACAGGCTGCCGGTCTGTTCAGCCACGCCGAACCGAAGCCGCTGACCGCCATCGATATCCTCGGCGGTGGTCGCGCCGCGCTGGAAAAAGCCAACGTCGAACTGGGTCTGGCCCTGGCCGAAGACGAGATCGACTACCTGGTCAACGCCTTCAACGGTCTCAAGCGCAACCCCCACGACATCGAACTGATGATGTTCGCCCAGGCCAACTCCGAGCACTGCCGCCACAAGATCTTCAACGCCAGTTGGGATATTGACGGCGAGAGCCAGGAAAAAAGCCTGTTCGGCATGATCAAGAACACCTATCAGATGCACAGCGAAGGCGTGCTGTCCGCTTACAAGGACAACGCTTCGGTGATCGTCGGCAACGTCGCCGGCCGCTTCTTCCCGGATCCGGAAACCCGCCAGTACGGCGCGGTGCAGGAGCCGGTGCACATCCTGATGAAGGTCGAAACCCACAACCACCCGACCGCTATCGCTCCGTTCCCGGGCGCGTCCACCGGTTCCGGCGGCGAGATCCGCGACGAAGGTGCAACCGGTCGTGGCGCCAAGCCGAAGGCCGGCCTGACCGGCTTCACCGTGTCGAACCTGCAGATCCCGGGCTTCGAACAGCCGTGGGAAGTGCCGTACGGCAAGCCTGAGCGCATCGTCAACGCGCTGGACATCATGATCGAAGGCCCGCTGGGCGGTGCTGCGTTCAACAACGAATTCGGTCGTCCGGCCCTGACCGGCTACTTCCGTACCTTCGAACAATCGATCACTACCCCGCACGGTGACGAAGTGCGCGGTTACCACAAGCCGATCATGCTCGCTGGCGGCATGGGCAACATCCGTGAAGAGCACGTCAAGAAAGGCGAGATCGTCGTCGGATCCAAGCTGATCGTGCTCGGCGGCCCGGCGATGCTGATCGGTCTGGGCGGCGGCGCTGCCTCCTCCATGGCCACCGGCACCAGCTCGGCGGATCTGGATTTCGCTTCGGTTCAGCGTGAAAACCCTGAAATGGAACGTCGCTGCCAGGAAGTCATCGACCGTTGCTGGCAGCTGGGCGACAAGAACCCGATCAGCTTCATCCACGACGTGGGTGCGGGCGGACTGTCCAACGCCTTCCCGGAGCTGGTCAACGACGGCGACCGCGGTGGCCGTTTCGAACTGCGCAACATTCCAAACGACGAGCCGGGCATGGCCCCGCACGAAATCTGGTCCAACGAATCCCAGGAACGTTACGTTCTGGCAGTCGGCCCGGCCGACTTCGAGCGCTTCAAGGCGATCTGCGAACGCGAGCGTTGCCCGTTTGCCGTCGTCGGTGAAGCCACCGCCGAGCCGCAACTGACCGTGACCGACAGCCACTTCGGCAACAACCCGGTGGACATGCCACTGGAAGTGTTGCTGGGCAAGGCGCCGCGCATGCACCGTTCGGTGGTTCGCGAAGCCGAGCTGGGCGATGACTTCGATCCGTCGAACCTCGACATCGCCGATTCCATCGAGCGCGTCCTGCATCACCCGGCCGTGGCGAGCAAAAGCTTCCTGATCACCATCGGCGACCGCACCATCACCGGCCTCGTGGCCCGTGACCAGATGGTCGGCCCATGGCAGGTTCCGGTGGCTGACGTTGCCGTTACCGCCACCAGTTTCGACTTCTACACCGGTGAAGCGATGGCGATGGGCGAGCGCACTCCGCTGGCGCTGCTGGACGCTCCGGCGTCGGGTCGCATGGCCATCGGCGAAACCCTGACCAACATTGCCGCCTCGCGCATCAACAAGCTCTCCGACATCAAACTGTCGGCGAACTGGATGTCCGCTGCCGGCCACCCGGGTGAAGACGCGCGTCTGTATGACACCGTGAAAGCGGTCGGCATGGAGCTGTGCCCTGAGCTGGGGCTGACCATTCCGGTGGGCAAGGACTCGATGTCCATGGCCACCCGCTGGAACGACAACGGCGAAGACAAGACCGTCACCTCGCCGATGTCCCTGATCGTGACCGGTTTTGCGCCAGTGGCTGACATCCGTCAGACCCTGACTCCGGAACTGCGCATGGACAAGGGCACCACCGACCTGATCCTGATCGACCTCGGTCGCGGCCAGAACCGCATGGGCGCCTCGATCCTCGCTCAGGTTCACGGCAAGCTCGGCAAGCAGGCCCCGGACGTCGACGACGCCGAAGACCTGAAAGCCTTCTTCGCGGTGATCCAGGGCCTCAATGCCGACGGTCACCTGCTGGCATACCACGACCGTTCCGACGGTGGTCTGCTGACCTCCGTGGTGGAAATGGCCTTCGCCGGCCACTGCGGTCTGAGCCTGAACCTCGACAGCGTTGCTGAATCCTCGGCAGAAATCGCCGCCATCCTGTTCAACGAAGAACTGGGTGCCGTGATCCAGGTTCGCCAGGACGCCACTCCGGGCATCCTTGCGCAATTCAGCGCTGCCGGTCTGGGCGAATGCGTTTCCGTGATCGGTCAACCGATCAACAACGGCCAGATCAACATCACCTTCAACGGTGACACCGTGTTCGAAGGCCAGCGTCGTCTGCTGCAACGTCAGTGGGCCGAGACCAGCTACCAGATCCAGCGTCTGCGCGACAACGCCGACTGCGCCGAGCAAGAGTTCGATGCGTTGCTGGAAGAAGACAACCCGGGCCTGAGCGTCAAGCTGAGCTACGACGTCAACCAAGACATCGCCGCGCCTTACATCAAGAAAGGCATCCGCCCACAGGTCGCCGTACTGCGTGAGCAGGGCGTCAACGGTCAGGTGGAAATGGCAGCCGCGTTCGACCGCGCCGGTTTCAACGCGATCGACGTGCACATGAGCGACATTCTGGCCGGCCGCGTCGACCTGAACGAGTTCAAAGGTCTGGTGGCCTGCGGTGGCTTCTCCTACGGCGATGTTCTCGGCGCCGGTGAAGGCTGGGCCAAATCCGCGCTGTTCAACAGCCGTGCCCGCGATGCGTTCCAGGGCTTCTTCGAACGTAACGACAGCTTCACCCTCGGCGTGTGCAACGGTTGCCAGATGATGTCCAACCTGCACGAGCTGATTCCGGGCAGCGAGTTCTGGCCGCACTTCGTGCGCAACCGCTCCGAGCAGTTCGAAGCGCGCGTGGCGATGGTTCAGGTTCAGGAATCGAACTCGATCTTCCTGCAGGGCATGGCCGGTTCGCGCATGCCGATCGCTATCGCTCACGGTGAAGGCCATGCCGAATTCGAAAGCGAAGAGGCACTGCTTGAAGCCGATCTGTCCGGTTGCGTGGCGATGCGTTTCGTCGACAACCACGGCAAGGTCACCGAAGCCTACCCGGCCAACCCGAACGGTTCGCCGCGCGGGATCACCGGCCTCACCAGCCGCGACGGTCGCGTGACGATCATGATGCCGCACCCGGAGCGTGTGTTCCGCGCCGTGCAGAACTCGTGGCGTTCGGAAGACTGGAACGAAGACGCTCCTTGGATGCGCATGTTCCGTAACGCTCGTGTGTGGGTGAACTAAGCGCTGTGTACAAGCTTGCGTTTTTTGTTCCCGACAGCCATGTCGAGGTGGTCAAGGACGCCGTATTCGCGGCCGGTGGCGGGCGGATCGGTGACTATGACCACTGTGCCTGGCAGGTGCTTGGATCTGGTCAGTTTCGGCCTCTGGACGGCAGTCAGCCGTTCATTGGCGAGGCGGGGCAGGTTGAGCGGGTCGAGGAGTGGAAGGTTGAGCTTGTTGTTGGCGATGAGTTGATTCACTCGGTAGTGGCGGCTCTTAAGTTGAGCCATCCCTACGAGACGCCGGCTTATGAAGTGTGGCGACTGGAGGATTTTTGATCCTCCTTGGCTGCTGAAACGGGAAACCCGCTGAGAGTGATTTCAGCGGGTTTTTTGGTTTTTTTGGGGGGATTGAGTGAATATCCGTTTCTTCGGGTGTTGCTGCTGGCGGTTTCGCCCTTACGGCGAGTCACTTTTTTCAAACGCCAAAAAAGTAACCAAAAACGCTGGGCCCCTGCGTTCGGCGCCTCGCTGTGGCTCGGCGTTCCTTCGTTCCGGGATTCATCCGGGGGCATCGCCTACGGTTTGCTTCGCTGCACCTCCTCTCGATGCATGCGGCTGCGCCGCACGGTCGCTGCGCTCCCACCCCCGGATAAATCCCTCCACTCAGCCTGCCGATGGGGCCAAAAGATCAAGAGCCTTACTCGAGCTAACGCTCATCGTGTTGAGTGGTGGACCTAAACCTTCGCACTCACCTCACTCCGATTAACCAACCCCTCCAGCGCCGCACTCAAACTCTGCGCCCGCTCGCCCACCAGCAAGTGCCATACGCCATCTTCCAGTGCGCTCACACCCAGACATCCAAGCTCTTTCAATCGGCTTTCCGACAGCGCCTTGCCATCGGCCAGTTGCAGGCGAATCCGGCTCATGGCGATGCAGTCCAGTTGCAGCACGTTGTCGCTGCCGCCCAGAGCAGTCAGCCATTGCTGGGCCTGGGGTGTGGAGACTGTGACGGGCTCGCTGGTTTCAACGACGTCGACAGGGGCAGCCATTACGGTTCGGCCCAATGCGGGCATTGCCAGGCGGATTTCGTCGGCAATGCTGTCGGCCATCGGCCCGACAACCACCTGCAAGCTCCCGCCCTTGCCCGGACGCACAACGGCCATCGCGCCCAGCGCTTTCAGATCGGCGTCCGAGGCTTTGTTGCGATCCACCATTTCCAGGCGCAGCCGCGTGGTGCATGCGCCGACAGTCACCAGATTCTCCGCGCCACCGAGTGCCTTGATGTAAGCGCCGGCGCGTTCGTTTTCGGTCAGGACCGCTTTGTCTGCGGTGGCGACGTCTTCGCGTCCCGGGGTTTTCAGGTTGAAGCGGCGAATGCAGACGTCGAACACCGCGTAGTACATGACCGCATAAACCAGGCCCACCGGCACCACCAGCCAGCCGTTGGTCGAGCGTCCCCAGCCCAGCACCATGTCGATGAAACCGCCGGAGAAGGTGAAGCCCAAGTGGATGTTCAGCGCATTGGTGATTGCCATCGACAGGCCGGTCAGCAGCGCATGCAGCAGAAACAGCAGTGGTGCGAGGAACATGAAGGCGAATTCGATGGGTTCGGTGACGCCGGTGAGGAACGCGGTCAGGGCCATCGACAGGAAGATCCCGCCCATGACTTTGCGCCGCTCCGGCAGGGCGTTGCGGTACATCGCCAGGCAGGCGGCGGGGAGGCCGAAGATCATGACCGGGAACATGCCGGTCATGAACTGGCCGCCTTTCGGGTCGCCGGCGAAATAGCGGGACAAGTCACCGGTGACCAGTGCGCCGGTGGTCGGGTCGGTAAAGTTGCCGAACACGAACCACGCCATGTTGTTGAGGATATGGTGCAGGCCGGTGACGATCAGCAGGCGGTTGAACACGCCAAAGACGAAGGCGCCGAAGCTGCCGCTTTCCATCAGCAGGGTGCCGAAGCTGTTGATGCCGTGCTGGATCGGCGGCCAGATGTAGCCGAACAGCACGCCCAGGCCGACCGCGCTGAAACCGGTGACGATGGGGACGAAGCGCCGGCCGCCGAAGAACGCCAGGTACTCCGGCAGCTTGATGTCCTTGAAACGGTTGTACAGCGCGCCGGCCATCAGGCCGCTGACGATCCCGGCGAGCATGCCCATGTTGATGCTCGCGTCGAGCACCTTGAGGGTGGAGATCATCACCAAGTAACCGATCACCCCGGCGAGGCCGGCGGTGCCGTTGTTGTCCTTGGCAAACCCGACCGCGATGCCGATGGCGAAGATCATCGCCAGGTTGGCGAAGATCACCTGACCGGCGTCGTGGATGATCGCGATGTTCAGGAGGTCGGTGTCGCCCAGGCGCAGCAGCAGGCCGGCAATCGGCAGGATCGCGATCGGCAGCATCAGCGCTCGGCCGAGGCGTTGCAGGCCTTCGATGAAGAGTTGGTACATGGCGTTTGTCCTTGTTGTTTTTGTTAGCGCAGAGGCCAGTGTTGATGACAGGCATGCCGCACCGCGGCGGCGCTGCTCAGCTTGAGCAAGTCCCGGGCGAGGCGTTGGCATTCGGCTTCGTGCAGCTGGCGCACGCGGTCCTTGATTTCGCCGATCTGGACCGGGCTCACCGACAGTTCGGTCACGCCCAGGCCGATCAACACCGGCGTCGCCAGCGGATCCGAGGCGAGGGCGCCGCACACGCCGACCCAGCGTTTATGCAGCGCCGCGCCGTCGCAGGTCATGGCGATCAGGCGCAGCAGCGCCGGGTGCAAGGCATCGACCCGTGCGGCGAGGCCGGCGTGGTCGCGGTCCATGGCCAGGGTGTATTGCGACAGGTCGTTGGTGCCGATGGACAGGAAGTCCGCGTGCTCGGCCAGTTGTTCAGCCTGCAGCGCAGCGGCCGGAACTTCGATCATCACGCCGATTTCCGGACGTTGATTGATGCCCAGCTCCAGACACAGCGCATCGACCCGCTGGCGGATGTGCAGCAGTTCGTCGACTTCGGTCACCATCGGCAACAGGATCCGGCAGCGCTGCAACGGGCTGACTTGCAGCAGGGCGCGCAGTTGCTGATCGAGGATTTCCGGGCGGGCCTGGGCCAGACGAATACCGCGCAGACCGAGCACCGGGTTGGCTTCGACCGGCAGTGGCAGGTAGTCGAGTTGTTTGTCGCCGCCGACGTCGATGGTGCGGATGATTACCGACTTGTCGCCCATGGCATCGATCACGGCTTGATAGGCGGCGCGTTGCTCTTCTACATCCGGTGCGGTGTGGCGGTCGACGAACAGGAACTCGGTACGCAGCAGGCCGACGCCATCGGCGCCGTTGGCAAATGCATCCGCCGCTTCATGGCTGGAGGCGACGTTGGCGACCACTTCGATAGCGACGCCGTTGCGGGTTTCGGCGGGCAGATGGGCTTTGGCTTGCTGGGCATTGCGCCGTTGCTGTCGGTCGATTTGCGCTTGTTGGACCTCGGCCAGACGCTCGGCATTCGGCGTCAGTTCGAGGCGACCGCCGTCGGCGTCGAGGACCACCGATTGGCCTTGTGCTTGGTCGAGCAGCGCCGAGCCCAGTGCAACCATGCACGGCAGGCCTTTGCCTCGGGCCAGAATCGCCACGTGGGAAGTCGCACCACCTTCAGCCATGCACAAGCCCGCTACACCTTGCGCGCTCAGTTGCAGCAAGTCCGACGGCGTCAGTTCGTGGGCGGCGACAATGGCGCCGGCCGGCACGTCGTAGTGCCAGGCTTCGCCAAGCAGCGCGCGCAGCACCCGTTGCCTGAGGTCGCGCAGATCGTTGGCGCGCTCGGCCAGCAGCGGGCTGCCGGTGTTTTGCAGTACCTCGCATTGCGCATCGATGGATTGGCTCCAGGCGTGGGTCGCCGCCGTGCCGGTTTCAATTGATTGCTGGGCAGCGTCGAGCAGGGCCGGGTCTTCCAGCAAGGCCAGGTGCGCGGCGAAAATCGCTTCTTCGTCGGCATTACGCTGTTTTTTCGCCTGGGCGAGGGTGCTGTTGATTTCGCTGCGAACCTGATTCAGCGCGGTGTCGAGAATCTGCAACTGTTGCTCGGGCTGATGATTGCCACTGTCGGCTGGCAGGCTGATTGCGTTCAAGCGAAACAGCGACCCGCCGACCAGGCCCGGTGCGGCGCAAACACCGTGCAACACGCCAGCCTCGGCCGGACGATTACGTGGGGCGGAGGCAACCGGCGCGGCGGCATGATGATCTTCGGGCAGGGCGGTGGCCAATGCGGTAAGCAAGGCTTGCAACGCCGCCTGTGCGTCGGGGCCCTGGCAACTGACCTGCACTTCGTCCTGCTCGCCAATCGCCAGGCCCATCAAACCGATGAGGCTGTTGCACGGCGCCGATTTGCCGGCGAAATGCAGCTGCGACTGGCTCTTGAAACCTTGCGCTGTCTGGCGGATCAACGCCGCCGGGCGTGCATGCAGACCACCGCGATGGGCGATCCGCACGTGACCGTGAACTACCGGACCGCCAGGTTCTTCGATGTTCGCCGCAACGCTGCGACGAGCGACGATGTGCAGCAGAGGTTCACCGACCTTCACCGTTTTCAGCGTAATGGGGCGCGCCTGGAAATCCTGGCTGTTGGTCAGGATCAACAGGCTGACCAGGCTTTTGCACTGGCGGCCGACCTTGTCCAGGTCATAGCGCAACAACGGCTGGCCACTGCTGACCCGCGCGCCTTCCTTGACCAGCATCGAGAACCCTTCGCCCTGCAACTCCACCGTGTCCAGGCCGAGGTGCAACAACAGCTCGGCGCCGTTGTCAGCGCGCACGGTCAGTGCGTGGCCGGTGCGGGCGACGTGGATCACCACGCCGGCGCAGGGCGAATACAAGGTATCGTTCAGCGGATCGATGGCAATGCCGTCGCCCATCGCGCCGCTGGCGAACACCGCGTCCGGGACTTTGGCGAGCGTGAGCACCGGGCCGCTGAGCGGGGCGCTTAAAGTCAGCTCTTTATTGTTGTTGTGCATGGCTCGGTCTCATCAGGAAAACGTTCGGTTCGGACTCAGTGCGTGCGGGTGACTTTGCTCAGGTGTCGCGGCTGATCCGGGTCCATGCCACGGGCCACGGCCAGACCGGCCGCCATCACGTAGAAACTCTGGATCGCCAGGATCGGATCGAGCGCCGGGTGCTCGGCACGGCTCAAGGTCAGGTCGCGTTCGCTGACATCATCCGGCGCGGCCAGCAGCACGCGGGCACCGCGCTGGCGCATTTCGGCCGCCAGGCTCAGCAGGCCGGCCTGTTCGGCACCGCGGGGGCGAACACCAGCAGCGGGTAATGTTCGTCGATCAGGGCCATCGGGCCGTGACGGACTTCGGCGCTGCTGAAGGCTTCGGCCTGGATCGCCGAGGTTTCCTTGAATTTCAGTGCGGCTTCCTGAGCGATGGCGAAACCGGCGCCACGGCCGATCACCATCAACCGCTCGCAATCGCGCAGGGCGTCGATGGCCAGGCTCCAGTCCTGTTGCGCGGCTTCGCGCAGGCCTTCGGGCAGGGCGTTGTGTGCTTCCAGCAATTCGCTGTCTTCTTTCCAGTGCGCGATCAGACGGGCGCTGGCGCTGAGGGTAGCGATGAAGCTCTTGGTCGCGGCGACGCTGCTTTCGGTGCCGGCCAGTAACGGCAGGCTGAATTCACAGGCAGCTTCCAGCGGCGAATCGGCGGCGTTGACCATCGACACGCTCAGGGCACCGCGCTTGCGCAGCAGGCGCAGGCTGTTGACCAGGTCCGGGCTCTGGCCCGACTGGGAAAACGCGAACGCGACCTGACCGCTGACCTTCAGCGGCGCCTGCTGCATGGTCACCACCGACATCGGCAGCGACGCCACCGGAATCCCCAGTTGCTGCATGGTCAGGTAGGCGAAGTAGCTCGCTGCATGGTCGGAGCTGCCACGGGCAACGGTCATCGCCACTTGCGGCGGCTGACGACGCAGGCGCCCGGCGATCTCGATCATGTGCGGATCGAGTTGTTGCAGTTGGGCTTGCACGGCCTCGAACGAGGACAGCGCCTCCTCAAGCATTTTTGAAGTCAATGTCTTCTCCTTCGACCATGACGGCGGTCAGTGTGAGTGAGCGATCCAGCCGCACGCAGTCGGCCCAGGCGCCGGGTTGCAGGCGTCCGCGTTCGGTAATGCCGAGGTAGTCGGCGGGGAATTGCGAAAGACGTTGCGAGGCCTCGGCGATCGGCAGACCGATCTTCACCAGATTGCGCAGGGCCTGATCCATGGTCAGGGTGCTGCCGGCCAAGGTGCCGTCGGGCAGGCGCACGCCGCCCAGGCATTTGGTGACGGTGTGGCTGCCGAGCTTGTACTCGCCGTCGGGCATGCCGGCGGCGGCGGTCGAATCGGTCACGCAGTACAGGCACGGAATCGAGCGCAGGGCGACGCGGATCGCGCCGGGGTGTACGTGCAGCAAGTCCGGAATCAGTTCGGCGAATTTGGCGTGGGCCAGTGCCGCGCCGACGATGCCCGGCTCGCGGTGGTGCAGCGGGCTCATGGCGTTGTACAAATGCGTGAAGCTGGTGGCGCCGGCTTCGAGCGCGGCGACGCCTTCCTCGTAACTGCCGAGGGTGTGGCCGATCTGCATGCGGATGCCACGGCTGCTCAACTCACGAATCAAACCGTCATGGCCGGCGATTTCCGGGGCGATAGTGATCACCCGAATCGGCGCGAGTGCCAGATACTCTTCAACTTCGGCCATCAACGCGGTGTGGGCGAAGTTCGGTTGGGCGCCGAGTTTGCCGGGATTGATGTACGGCCCTTCGAGGTGAACGCCGAGCACCCGTGCGGCACCTGTCGGACGCTGCTCGCAGAATTCGCCGACTTCCTTGAGCACGCTGGCAATCTCGACACTCGGCGCGGTCATGGTAGTGGCCAACAGCGAGGTGGTACCGAAGCGCACGTGGGTCCTGGTGATGGTTTCGAACGCGCCGGCACCTTCCATGATGTCCTTGCCGCCACCGCCGTGGACGTGCAGATCGATGAAACCCGGCAGCAGATACGGCAAGTCATTGGTCGCCGGATCGCAAGGTTCGCCTTCGATCGACACGACTCTGCCGTGTTCGTGGATCAGCCGGCCGCGAACCCAGCCGTCAGCGGTGAGGATGTTGTCTTCAGACATTTCGCTTCTCTCGTTTGGCTTGCCTGCTGATCAGCGGCGAAGCTCTGCAACAAAGTCGTAGTAGTCGTTGCGGCAATAGGTGTCGGTGACTTCGATCGGCGTGTTGTCTTCCAGGTAGCCGACCCGGGTCATCAGCAGCATCGCGGTGCCGGGGGCGATGCCGACGAGTGCGGCGAACTCGTCCGAGGCGTTGATCGCCTGGATGTGCTGCAACGCGCGCACGATCGGTTTGCCGATGCTGTCGAGGTGTTCGTAGAGGGAATCGCCCACCACCTGTGGCTTGGGCATGATCGAGGCGGGCAGGGTGCTCATCTCGATGGCCATCACCGTGTCGTCGGCTTTGCGCAGGCGTTTCATGCGCGCGACCTTGTCGTTCGGCGACAGACCGAGGCGGATCAGTTCTTCGTGGGTGGGCAGGGTGATTTCCCGCTCGAGCCATTGCGAGCTGGGTACGAAGCCCTTGAGACGCAGCATCTCGCTGAAGCCCGACAGGCGCGACAGCGGTTGTTCAAGGCGCGGGGTGATGAAGGTGCCGGAGCCTTGCAGGCGTCGGATCAAACCCTGATCGAGCAGGACTTCCAGCGCCTTGCGGGCGGTGACCCGGGAAATCCCCAGCATCTCGCTCAGATTGCGCTCCGAGGGCATTGCCTGTTCGGCTTTCCACTGGCCTGCATGGATCGCCGCTTCCAGGTTGCGCGCCAGTTGCAGGTACAGCGGCGTCGGCTGGGAGTCGTCTGGGCGTAGGGCGTGGAGGTCGTTCATGTAAGGCATTTCCGGCGCTGATATAGGATTGTTGTCGCTCGGTAGTGCGGCGAAAACTAATACCACTTGCATACCATGTCAACGCGTCGGAAACGCCTGTAGTCCCTTGGGTTCGGGTGTTTGAGAAAGGGTGGTTTCAAGTGGTATTAGAGGTGCCGGCGGAAAAGCAAAAGATCGCAGTCTGCGGCAGTTCTGGCGGGTGAAAGTGGTATCACCGTCCAGACGTTGCCGCAGGCTGCGATCTTTTTGATTTATTTTTTGCGAGCGACCAATGGTCGGGAGAAAGGGCCGCTTTGCGGCCCTGAGAGCGCAAGCGCTCCGGTCACAGACTCAAGGGCGGATTTCGATCATCGTGCCGTCCGGCACCAGGTTCCAGACTTCGCGCATGTCGACGTTGCGCATGGCGATGCAGCCGTCGGTCCAGTCCAGGGTGTGGAACAGTTGCTCGGGGTTGTCCTCGGAGTCCGGCGTACCGTGGATCATGATCATCCCGCCAGGCTCGACGCCTTCGCGGCGGGCGCGGGCGGAGTCGCTGATGTTCGGGTAGGAGATGTGCATCGACAGGTTGAATTTGTCGCTGGTCTTGCGCCAGTCGATCCAATAGAAACCTTCCGGCGTGCGTTTGTCGCCCTCAATCAGCTTCGGACCCTTTTTCGCGCCTTTGCCCAGGGAAATGCGATAGCTCTTGAGTGGCTTGCCGTCGGCGATCAACTGCAGTTGATGGGCCGATTTGAGCACCAGTACTTTTTCGATGAGCGGGGTGTTTGAAGGCGTCACGGTGGTCACGAATGACGCTTGAGAGACGGTGACGAACGACAGGCAGAACAGGGCAAGCAACCAGCGCATTGAAACGATTCCCCAGATATGAAGCAGATACTTTATTTATAGAGAGTGTGCAGTCGCTGTCGCGGGCTGCGTTAGCCGGTTATCGGCCGGCCGCCGTCGAAATCAAGTGGTGGCCGGTTGCGCGAGCGGCGGGATCGATTCGGAACGAACCGGATAGACCTCGACGCGCCGGTCGGCGAAGAAGCATTCCAGGGTACGGCCCACCGTGCGAAAAGCCAGCTCGTCCCAGGGAATGTCTTCCTCGTCGAACAGTTGCACTTCCAGGCTTTCAGGGCCGGCGGCGAAGTCCAGATCCGCCAGCTCGGCGCGGAAAAACACATGCACCTGACTGATGTGCGGCACGTCGATCAGGGTATAGATGCTCAGGTTGCGTACCCGGGCGCAGGCTTCCTCGGCGGTTTCGCGGATGGCGGCCTGCTCGATGGTTTCGCCGTTCTCCATGAACCCGGCGGGCAGCGTCCAGTAACCGAGGCGTGGCTCGATGGCGCGGCGACACAGCAGGACTTTGCTGCCCCAGGTCGGCACGCAACCGGCCACGATATTGGGGTTCTGGTAGTGAATCGTCTGACAGCTGCCGCAGACAAATCGCAGCCGCGAGTCGCCTTCGGGAATGCGCTGGGTCACCGGGTTGCCGCACTGGCTGCAAAATTTCATGCTGGGGTTCCTGAATGCTGCGCCTATCTTGGCGTGCAGCGGTGTCAGTCGGCAAGTTGTCGTTTCGCGACATGACGCCCGTCCGGGGCTTGGGCGGTCGCAATGATTGGTGCATGATGCAGGGCAAGGCACCGATCGAGAACACTTATGCTGGACGAGCTACTGCACCGGGTAAGCAATCACACGCCGCGCACGCTGGAGACCGACACGCGTTTCCCCGAGGCCGCTGTCCTGGTGCCGATTACTCGCAGTGACGAACCCGAACTTGTCCTCACCCTGCGCGCCAGCGGGCTCTCGACCCACGGCGGCGAAGTCGCCTTCCCCGGTGGGCGACGGGATCCGGAAGACCCGGACCTGACGTTCACCGCCCTGCGCGAAGCCGAAGAAGAAATCGGCCTGCCACCGGGGCTGGTCGAAGTGATCGGTCCGCTCAGCCCGCTGATTTCCCTGCATGGCATCAAGGTCACGCCGTATGTCGGGGTGATTCCCGACTTTGTCGAATACCAGGCCAATGATGCCGAGATCGCTGCGGTGTTCAGTGTGCCGCTGGAGTTCTTCCGCAAGGATCCGCGCGAACATACCCACCGCATCGACTATCAGGGTCGCAGTTGGTACGTGCCGAGCTATCGTTTCGGCGAATACAAGATCTGGGGGCTGACGGCGATCATGATCGTCGAGTTGATCAACCTGCTCTATGACGCCAGAATCAGCCTGCATGAGCCGCCAAAAAGCTTTATCAATACCTGAAGCCATCGTTCGAATGGCCAGCCATCGTGAGCCCTGAGGAAAACAAGATGAAATACCGCCTGGGCGACGCCCGTGTCGAAACCCATCCGCAGAGCTGGGTCGCCCCCAATGCCGTGCTGGTGGGCAAGGTCAGACTGGAAGAAGGCGCCAACGTCTGGTTCAACGCCGTGTTGCGCGGCGACAACGAACTGATCCTGATCGGCAAGAACAGCAACGTGCAGGACGGCACGGTGATGCACACCGACATGGGCTATCCGCTGACCATCGGCACCGGCGTGACCATCGGCCACAATGCCATGCTTCACGGTTGCACGGTCGGCGACTACAGCCTGATCGGCATCAACGCGGTCATCCTCAACGGCGCGAAAATCGGCAAGAACTGCATCATCGGCGCCAACGCGCTGATCGGCGAAGGCAAGGAAATCCCTGACGGTTCACTGGTGATGGGCTCGCCAGGCAAAGTGGTGCGCGAACTCACCGAGCCGCAGAAGAAGATGCTCGAGGCCAGCGCCGCGCACTATGTGCATAACTCACAGCGCTATGCGCGCGATCTGGTCGAGCAGGAAGAATGACAACTCCGGAAAGACCCGTCGCCTCGCCGTGCGTGAGCATTTGCGCGCTGGACGAAGACGACATTTGCACCGGTTGCCAGCGCACGGTCGAGGAGATCACCCGCTGGAGCCGGATGACCAACGACGAGCGGCGGGCGGTGCTGGGGTTGTGTCATGAGCGGGCGAAGGCGAGCGGGCTGGTCTGGATGATCGGCAAAACGCCAGGGCAATAATCGATTTGATTGGCGTCATCGAAGGGCTGAAGTAACCTGTGCGCCAATTTGACAGGTCACGCCCATGATTTTCCTCATCGCCTACATCAGCAGCGTCGTGCTGATCAACTTTGCCTTCTCCACCGCACCGCACCTGGACATCATCTGGTCGGCCTGGGGCGGGCTGGTTTTCGTCTTGCGCGACATGGTGCAGATCCGTTTTGGCCACGGTGCGATCCTGGCGATGCTGGCGGCGCTGGTGCTGTCCTATGTCACGTCCGATCCGTCGATCGCGTTGGCCAGTGCCACGGCATTCGCGGTCTCGGAGTGCATCGACTGGCTGGTATTCACCGTCACCAGGCGCCCGCTGCGTGACCGGTTGTGGATCAGCTCGGCGCTGAGCATTCCCCTCGACACCTTCATCTTCTTCGGCATGATCGACCTGCTGACACCGCCAGTGCTCATCACTGCATTGGCCTCGAAGTTCGCCGGTGTCACCGCCGTCTGGCTGATCATGGCCTGGCGTGAACGCAAACAGGCTGTCGCCGGCTGAAGCCAAACCCTCAGGTTCATGTAAAATGCCGCGCTTTCTCCCCATGGAAAGCGCGTCTGGCGTTGCTTTCCTCGATGATCCGCTTCTTTGAGGACCTGAGATGACCCGTATCGGAACTCCATTGTCGCCGACCGCGACCCGCGTATTGCTGTGTGGCTGTGGTGAGTTGGGCAAGGAAGTGGTGATCGAGCTGCAACGCCTGGGCGTTGAAGTGATTGCCGTCGACCGCTACGCCAATGCGCCGGCCATGCAGGTTGCCCATCGCAGCCACGTGATCAACATGCTCGACGGTGCCGCCCTGCGTGCAGTGATCGAAGCCGAGAAGCCGCACTTCATCGTGCCGGAAATCGAAGCCATCGCCACCGCTACCCTGGTCGAACTGGAAGCCGAAGGCTTCACCGTGATCCCGACCGCTCGCGCCGCGCAACTGACCATGAACCGCGAAGGCATTCGTCGCTTGGCCGCCGAAGAGCTGGACCTGCCGACTTCGCCATACCACTTCGCCGACACCTTCGAGGACTACAGCAAAGCCGTTCAGGACCTGGGTTTCCCGTGCGTCGTCAAACCGGTGATGAGTTCGTCGGGCAAGGGCCAGAGCCTGCTGCGCAGCGCCGATGACGTGCAGAAGGCCTGGGATTACGCACAAGAGGGCGGTCGCGCCGGTAAAGGTCGCGTGATCATCGAAGGCTTCATCGATTTCGACTACGAAATCACTCTGCTGACCGTGCGTCATGTCGGTGGCACTACGTTCTGTGCGCCGGTCGGCCACCGTCAGGAGAAGGGCGACTATCAGGAATCCTGGCAGCCACAGGCCATGAGCCCAATCGCACTGGCTGAATCCGAGCGCGTTGCCAAAGCCGTGACCGAAGCGTTGGGCGGTCGTGGCCTGTTCGGCGTCGAATTGTTCATCAAGGGCGATCAAGTGTGGTTCAGCGAAGTGTCGCCGCGTCCACACGACACCGGTCTGGTGACCCTGATTTCCCAGGACCTGTCGCAGTTCGCCCTGCACGCCCGGGCGATCCTCGGTCTGCCGGTACCGCTGATCCGTCAGTTCGGCCCATCGGCTTCGGCAGTGATTCTGGTGGAAGGTCAGTCGACCCAGACCGCATTCGCCAACCTCGGCGCGGCACTGAGTGAACCGGATACCGCGCTGCGTCTGTTCGGCAAGCCTGAAGTCAACGGCCAGCGCCGCATGGGTGTTGCACTGGCCCGTGACGAGTCGATTGAAGCCGCTCGTGCCAAGGCGACCCGTGCTTCCCAGGCTGTTGTTGTAGAGCTGTAAACCGAGTCACATCCATCGCGAGCAAGCTCGCTCCCACAAGTTCGGCGGTACTCACAAATTATGTGTATGGCACGGACAATGTGGGAGCGAGCTTGCTCGCGAAGCTTTTGATCTAAGATCAGGCAACCTGATTCAAATCGTTATTGCGCGTTTCCTTCAGGCACAGCACAGCGATCAGGCTGAGCACCGCCGCCCCCGATACATACCCGCCGACGTAACTCAAACCACCCATCGCCACCAGTTTCTGCGCGAAGAACGGCGCCGCCGAGGCTCCGACGATACCGCCGAGGTTGTAGGCCGCCGATGCGCCGGTATACCGCACGTGCGTCGGAAACAGCTCCGGCAGCAGCGCGCCCATCGGGGCGAATGTCACGCCCATCAGGAACAGCTCGATGCACAGGAACAGCGCCACGCCCCAGGTCGAGCCCTGAGTCAGCAACGGCTCCATCAGAAAACCGGAAAGAATCGCCAGCACACCACCGATGATCAGCACCGGCTTGCGCCCGTAGCGGTCACTGGCCCACGCCGACAACGGCGTCGCGGCCGCCATGAACAGCACCGCGAAGCACAGCAGTCCGAGGAAGGTCTCGCGGCTGTAACCCAAGGTGGAGACGCCGTAACTCAGGGAAAACACCGTCGAGATGTAGAACAGTGCGTAACACACCACCATGGCGGCGGCGCCCAGCAGGGTGGGTGCCCAGTACTGGCTGAACAGCTCGACCAGCGGCACTTTCACTCGCTCCTGACGGGCGATGGCGTTGGCGAACACCGGGGTTTCGTGGAGTTTGAGGCGCACGTACAGCCCGACCATTACCAGCACGGCGCTCAGCAGAAACGGAATCCGCCAGCCCCAGCTGCGAAACTGTTCGTCATTGAGCGTCATGGCCAGCGTCAGGAACAGGCCGTTGGCGGCCAGAAAGCCAATCGAAGGCCCGAGTTGCGGGAACATGCCGAACCACGCCCGCTTGCCTTTCGGGGCATTCTCGGTCGCCAGCAGCGCCGCGCCGCCCCATTCACCACCCAATCCCAGGCCTTGGCCGAAGCGCAGCACACAAAGCAGGATCGGCGCCCAGGCCCCGATGCTCTCGTAGCCCGGCAGAACGCCGATCAGCGTGGTGCAGACGCCCATCAGCAGCAGCGAAGCGACCAAGGTCGATTTGCGCCCGATCCGGTCACCGAAATGGCCGAACAGCGCCGAGCCCAAAGGTCGCGCGAGGAAGGCGATGCCGAAGGTCAGGAATGCCGAGAGCATCTGCGCCGTGCCGGAAGTCTGAGGGAAAAATACCGGCCCGATCACCAGCGCAGCGGCGGTGGCGTAGACGTAGAAATCGTAGAACTCGATGGCCGTGCCGATGAAGCTCGCGGTGGCCACGCGGGTGGCGGAGTTGGCCGGTTGGGTCGGCGCGGTGTCGCTGTAAGCAGTACTGGTCGTCATGCGGTGATCCCTGACAGTCATGAGCTCCGTTGGAGCGAATTATTATGGTCGAGCACCCAGGGATGTGGGATGAGGCGCGATCGCTGCTTCAGGTAGGAGCAGTCGTCGGTGTGATGCGGATATTGTCGGTGAACCGGCCGGAACGGGTCGGGTGCGGGGTAAGCACGCGGTTCGGCGGGGCTTGGGTAAGCCTCGCGATTATAGGAAGGTGGCTAACGATTGAACAAGGGGCTGGCTAGCGGGCCGTGGCCAGCGCCGGTGCCGAAGTGGTGTGCCAGATCAGGACCTTGCTCACCCGGTTCTCTTCGGTTTCGAGAATCTCCAGGCGATAGCGGCCGATCTTCAGGCAGACCGCGCTTTCCGGGATGGTTTCCAGCGCCTCGGTCACCAGACCGTTGAGGGTCCGGGGGCCGTCGCTGGGCAGGTGCCAGCCCAGGCATTTGTTCAGTTCGCGGATCGACGCCGCCCCATCGATCACCATGCGGCCATCGGCTTGCGGGTGGATGTGCGGGTTGTCGAGGCTGTGCTCGCTTTCAAATTCGCCGACGATCTCTTCGAGAATGTCTTCCAGGGTGACAATCCCCAGCACTTCGCCGTACTCGTCCACCACCATGCCCAGGCGCCGCTGCTGCTTGTGGAAGTTCAGCAGTTGCAGTTGCAGCGGGGTGCTTTCGGGAACGAAGTACGGCTCGTAACTGGCCGCCAGCAACGCTTCGCGGGTCAGGCTGCCGTTGTCGAGCAGGTGACGGATCTGCCGGGTATTGAGTACGGCTTCGACCTGATTGATATCGCTGTGAAACACCGGCAGGCGAGTGCGCCGGTTCTTGCGCAATTGCTCGATGATTTCTTCGAGCGGATCGTCGAGGTTGATGCCGTCGACATCGCTGCGCGGCACCAGAATGTCGTTGACCGTGATGTTGTCCAGCGCATGGATGCCTGAAATCGGATGCGGGCGTACCGGATGATCCGGATCGTCATGATGCTCGGTCGGCACATCGTCTTCGCTCTGTTGCACCATCTGGGCCTTGCGGATGAACGGGCGCATCAGCAAGCCACTGATGCGGCCGAGCAGCCAAGCAAGCGGGTAAACCCCCTTCAGCGGTACTGCCAGCAGCGTATTGCCAAACGACAACACCGCGTCGGGGTATCGTTGGGCGAGCGCGCGGGGGAAATAATCGGCAAAGACCAACAGCAGGGCGCCGGCGCCAAGGCAAGCCGCCCAGGGGCCGTTTTCTTCACAGAGAAAGATTGCCAGCAGTGTGGCAAGAATGACGGCGAGGGCGCGGCACAGGGTATTGCAGAGGATCAGGCTGTCGAGCGGGAAGTTGAGCTTCGCCAGCGGCTTGTCGCTGGCGCGGGATGCGATGCGTTGCGCAAGCAGGTGCTGCTGCGCCGCTTCGACGGCGGTAAACAGCCCCGACCAGAGAATCAGCAGGACAAATACCGCGAGCATCGGCCCTATGGGCAAACCGTCCATTTATACCGCCCGTCAGATGTGCAGGATGTATTCACGAACCAGTTTGCTGCCGAAATACGCGAGCATCAGCAGGCAGAAACCGGCGAGGGTCCAGCGGATTGCCTTGTGGCCGCGCCAGCCGAGGCGGTTACGGCCCCAGAGCAGGACGCTGAACACGATCCAGGCCAGGCAGGCCAGCAGGGTTTTATGCACCAGGTGTTGCGCAAACAGATTCTCGACGAACAGCCAGCCGGAGATCAGCGACAGCGACAGCAATGTCCAGCCTGCCCAGAGGAAGCCGAACAGCAGGCTTTCCATGGTTTGCAGTGGCGGGAAGTTCTTGATCAGCCCGGACGGATGTTTGTGCTTGAGCTGATGATCCTGCACCAGCAGCAACAAGGCTTGAAAAACCGCGATGGTGAACATGCCGTAGGCGAGGATCGACAACAGAATGTGCGCGAGGATGCCTGGCTCTTCATCAATGATCTGTACCGTGCCAGTCGGCGCGAACTGCGCCAGCAGCACCGTGATCGCACCCAGCGGGAACAGCAGCACCAGCAGGTTTTCCACTGGAATCCGCGAGCAGGCCAGCAGGGTCAGGGCGATGACAGCGGCGGCGATCAGGCTTGAGGCACTGAAGAAATCCAGGCCCAGACCGATCGGCGTCAATAAATGCGTGAGCAGGCTTGCGCTGTGGGCCAGCACGGCGAGGACGCCGAGCGAGACCAGCAGGCGCTTGTTGGCCTTGGCGCCAGTGGCCAGGCGGGTGCCCTGGTAGAGGGTCGCAGCGGCGTAGAGAAGTGCGGCGGCGAGGGTGGTCAGCAAACTCGGTGACAAGGGGAGCATAAATCCTGTTAGGCAAGCCCGAAAGGCGCTGAGTTTGGCATAGAACCGCCGTCGCACGAAAGACCGGCAAGCTGACAGCGAGGTGTCCGCCAGACGCAGTCTTCGCTATAATCCGCGACCTGCCCACGCCGCAGGCTCGCCGAGCACATGTTGATTCCGGTCTGGGCCGCCATTATCCCGGTCTACACAGGGCCTGAAAGGATCGCGCAATGTTTGAAAACTTAACCGACCGTCTCTCGCAGACGCTGCGCCATGTCACCGGCAAGGCGAAACTGACCGAGGACAACATCAAAGACACCCTGCGCGAAGTGCGCATGGCGTTGCTCGAGGCTGACGTCGCCCTGCCGGTGGTCAAGGACTTCGTCAATTCGGTCAAGGAACGCGCTGTCGGCACCGAGGTGTCGCGCAGCCTGACGCCGGGCCAGGCGTTCGTGAAGATCGTCCAGGCCGAGCTCGAAACCCTGATGGGTGCGGCCAACGAAGACTTGAACCTGAGCGCCGTGCCGCCTGCCGTCATTCTGATGGCCGGTCTGCAGGGCGCGGGTAAAACCACCACCGCCGGCAAACTGGCGCGCTTCCTTAAAGAGCGCAAGAAGAAGTCGGTCATGGTCGTGTCGGCGGACATCTACCGTCCTGCTGCTATTAAACAGCTGGAAACCCTGGCCAACGACATCGGCGTGACGTTCTTCCCGTCCGACCTGAGCCAGAAGCCGGTCGACATCGCCAACGCGGCTATTAAAGAAGCAAAGCTGAAATTCATCGACGTGGTCATCGTCGACACCGCCGGTCGTCTGCACATCGATGAAGAGATGATGGGCGAGATCAAGGCGCTGCATGCCGCGATCAATCCGGTTGAAACCCTGTTCGTGGTCGACGCCATGACCGGTCAGGACGCGGCCAACACGGCCAAGGCCTTCGGTGATGCGCTGCCGCTGACCGGCGTGATCCTGACCAAGGTCGACGGTGATGCCCGTGGCGGTGCCGCGCTGTCCGTTCGCGCGATCACCGGCAAGCCGATCAAGTTCATCGGTATGGGCGAGAAGAGCGAAGCGCTCGATCCGTTCCACCCTGAGCGTATTGCTTCGCGGATCCTCGGCATGGGCGACGTGCTCAGCCTGATCGAACAGGCCGAAGCGACCCTCGACAAGGACAAGGCCGACAAGCTTGCTAAAAAGCTGAAGAAGGGCAAGGGCTTCGATCTCGAAGACTTCCGCGATCAGTTGCAACAGATGAAGAACATGGGCGGCCTCGGCGGGCTCATGGACAAACTGCCGAGCATCGGCGGCGTCAATCTCTCGCAAATGGGCAACGCCCAGAGCGCCGCAGAGAAGCAGTTCAAACAGATGGAAGCCATCATCAACTCCATGACCCCGGCCGAGCGCCGCGACCCTGAGCTGATCAGCGGTTCGCGCAAGCGTCGGATCGCCATGGGTTCCGGCACCCAGGTGCAGGACATCGGTCGCTTGATCAAGCAGCACAAGCAGATGCAGAAGATGATGAAGAAATTCTCCGCCAAGGGCGGAATGGCGAAAATGATGCGCGGCATGGGCGGTATGTTGCCCGGCGGCGGCATGCCGAAAATGTAAGGTGTCCCGCCTCACCCATTCTGCTCACTTGTGGCGGCAACCGTCACTCGCCAAAAGTGAGCGAAATGGCTGAGACGGGACACTGGATTCTCGCCGGTCGTCGCGCCGGCGCAGACCCTGCAAGGACGCAGGATCAACAGCAAACCCGCACTCGGCGGGAGCTGACCGGCCGTTTTGAATGACGGCCCCATATGCAAATCTGCACGGCATGCCACAGGCGCCGGAAAAAGTCATTTGCAAAAGTCCGGATATTCCTTAGAATATGCGGCCTTTCGGGCACCCATGCCCGCTGTGCATTTAGATTTGCAGCACCGACTACAGGAACGATGTTCACATGCTAACAATCCGTCTTGCCCTTGGCGGCTCCAAAAAGCGCCCGTTTTACCACCTGACCGTAACCGACTCCCGCAACCCGCGTGACGGTTCCCACAAAGAACAGGTTGGTTTCTTCAACCCTGTTGCCCGTGGTCAGGAAGTTCGTCTGTCCGTGAACCAAGAGCGCGTTGCCTACTGGCTGAGCGTTGGTGCACAGCCTTCTGAGCGTGTTGCTCAGTTGCTGAAGGAATCTGCCAAGGCTGCAGCCTGAGCAGTATGAGCGCGACGCCAGAAAAAGCTGATGACCTGATCGTTGTCGGCAAGATTTTTTCGGTTCACGGCGTTCGCGGCGAGGTGAAGGTCTTTTCCTTTACCGATCCGATTGAAAACCTGTTGAACTACCGCAACTGGACGCTTCGGCGCGAAGGCGTGGTAAAGCAGGTCGAGCTGGTCAGCGGTCGATCCACTCAAAAGGATCTGGTTGCCAAGCTCAAAGGCCTCGACGATCGTGATGAAGCCCGTCTTCTGAGCGGTTACGAGATTTGCATCTCACGAAGCCTTTTGCCCGACCTGACTGGCGACGAGTACTACTGGTACCAGTTGCAGGGTCTGAGTGTCATCAACCAGGACGAACAACTGTTCGGCAAGGTTGATCACCTGTTGGAGACCGGCGCGAACGATGTATTGGTGGTCAAGCCCTGCGTCGGCAGCCTGGATGATCGCGAGCGGTTGTTGCCCTATACGGAGCAATGCGTGCTGGCAATCGACCTGGAAGCAGGCGTGATGAGGGTGGAATGGGACGCGGACTTCTAAGCAATGGCCAGCCTGCGCGTAGACGTCATTACGCTGTTCCCCGAGATGTTCTCGGCCATCAGTGAGTACGGCATTACCAGTCGTGCGGTCAAACAGGGGCTGTTGCAGCTGACCTGTTGGAATCCGCGGGATTACACGACGGATCGGCATCACACTGTGGACGATCGCCCGTTTGGCGGTGGTCCGGGCATGGTGATGAAGATCAAGCCCCTGGAAGATGCTCTGGTTCAGGCCAAGGCAGCAGCCGGGGAGGCGGCGAAGGTGATTTACCTGTCCCCCAAGGCCGTCAACTGACTCAGTCGGCGGTACGCGAACTGGCGAAATCGGATGCATTGATCCTGATTGCCGGTCGCTATGAAGGCATTGACGAGCGTTTTATTGATGCTCATGTCGATGAAGAGTGGTCGATTGGTGACTATGTGTTGTCTGGCGGCGAGCTGCCGGCCATGGTCATGATCGATGCGGTTACACGACTGCTGCCCGGAGCTTTAGGGCATGCGGATTCCGCTGAGGAAGATTCCTTTACGGATGGTCTGCTGGATTGCCCGCACTACACCCGACCTGAGGTGTATGCGGATCAGCGTGTTCCCGACGTGTTGCTGAGTGGCAATCACGCGCATATCCGGCGTTGGCGTTTACAGCAGTCCCTCGGCAGGACCTATGAACGACGCGCCGATCTTCTGGAAAGCCGCTCGCTTTCTGGAGAAGAGAAGAAGCTGCTCGAGGAATACATCCGCGAGCGGGACGATAGTTAACAACGTATCGATGGTAGATCAGACGATTTACCTTAGGAGCACAGCATGACCAACAAAATCATCCTTGCACTCGAAGCAGAGCAGATGACCAAAGAAGTCCCTACCTTTGCCCCAGGCGACACCATCGTCGTTCAGGTGAAAGTGAAGGAAGGCGATCGTTCCCGTCTGCAAGCGTTCGAAGGCGTTGTAATCGCCAAGCGTAACCGCGGCGTGAACAGTGCGTTCACCGTTCGTAAAATCTCCAACGGTGTTGGCGTAGAACGTACTTTCCAGACCTACTCCCCGCAGATCGACAGCATGGCTGTCAAGCGTCGCGGTGACGTACGTAAAGCCAAGCTGTACTACCTGCGCGACCTGTCGGGTAAAGCAGCTCGCATCAAGGAAAAACTGGCTTAAGTCCAGCTTCCGATGCAGAAGAAAGCAGCCTACGGGCTGCTTTTTTGTTGCCCGCAATTTATCCACAGCATTCCGTTTCAGGCCTGACCCATGACCCCTCGCGAGCAAGAAATCGAACGCCGCACCGAACTCTCGGTGACCCGCGTGACCAAGGCGGTTTTCCCGCCGACCACCAATCACCACAACACCCTGTTCGGTGGCACCGCGCTGGCCTGGATGGACGAAGTGTCGTTCATCACTGCCACGCGCTTCTGCCGTTTGCCGCTGGTGACCGTGTCGACCGATCGCATCGACTTCAATCACGCGATTCCGGCGGGTTCCATCGTCGAACTGGTTGGACGGGTGATCAAGGTCGGCAACACCAGTCTCAAGGTCGAGGTGGAAGTGTTCGTGGAAAGCATGAGCTGCGACGGGCGTGAGAAAGCGATTCACGGGCAGTTCAGCTTTGTCGCCATCGATGATGACAAGCGTCCGGTGCCCGTGCTGCCAGGTTTCGCGGCCTGATCCTGCACCGAGCCGAAGCATTCGCGGGCAAGCCCGCTCCTACAGTGTCGGTGCCGAGCACAACCTCAGCGGACCAAACAAAACCTGTGGGAACGGGCTTGCCCGCGATCCGGTCTGTCAGGCGCTGACACTCTCCGGCTGAATCAGCGCCAGCAACGTCCACCCTGGCCCCGGCTTCAGCACGGTTTCCGGCGACACGACATGCACCCAGCCACTGTCATCGCGCATGAACAGCACCGTCGCACGATTGCCATGCAACGCCTGGTAATCCTCCCAGCCAAACCCATCCGTCAACGTTGTGCTGTACAACTCGGCCCCTTGGCCCATCTGGCTGGCCAACTTCGCGTAGGTGAACGCCTCGCTACCCAGTTGATTGCCGCGATGCTCAAGACTTGCGCGATGTTTGTCGCTGCGCCGGCTCTCCTGCCCGCTGGCGAGTCCGAACAGACGTTGATGGCCGAAGTCATGGCGAAAGCGCATGGCCGCCAGCGTATTGAGTTCGCCCGACGGTGACAGCGCCAGCAAATGCCCCAGTCCGACCAGGTCCAGATGCGCATCGGCATGCTGCGAGGCCGGATTGCCGAAGTAGGTCGGCAAGCCATCCATGCGCGCCGCCCGGATGTTTTCCCAGCTCGAATCCGTCAGCAGCACCCGGCTGCCCAACTGCTGTAGCGATTTGCCAAGCAGGCGCGCAGGGCCGTTCGCCCCGACGATAAGAAAGCCGCTCGGCGCAGGCTCCGCAACCTTTAACAGGCGCGCCAAGGGTCGGGCAGTCGCACTTTGCAGCACAACGGTGCCGATAATCACGGCGAAGGTCAGCGGCACCAGCAACAGCGCGCCTTCATGGCCCGCTTCATCCAGGCGAATCGCAAAGATCGCCGAGACCGCCGCGGCGACGATACCGCGCGGGGCAATCCAGCACAGCAATGCACGTTCACGCCAGCTCAAGCTGGAGCCGGCGGTACTCAGCATTACATTCAAAGGCCGGGCGATCAGCTGGATGACCAGCAGCAGAATCAATACCAGCGGCCCGAGGCCGATCAGCGCATTCAGATCCAGGCGTGCCGCCAGCAGAATGAACAGCCCGGAAATCAGCAGCACGCTGAGATTTTCCTTGAAGTGCAGAATATGCCGCACATCCACACCCTTCATATTGGCCAGCCACATGCCCATCAGCGTTACCGCCAGCAGTCCCGATTCGTGCATCACCTCGTTGGCTGCAATGAAGATCCCCAGCACCGCCGCCAACGACGCGAGGTTGTGCAGGTATTCCGGTAGCCACTGACGACGGATGATGGTGCCCAGCAGCCAGCCGCCGGCCACACCGAACAGACTTCCGCACAGAATCACTCCGCCGAAGGTCAACAGGCTCTGCTTGAGACCTTGGCCCTCGGCACTGGCGATGATGAAGCTGTAGACCACCACCGCGAGCAGCGCCCCGATCGGGTCGATCACAATCCCTTCCCAGCGCAGGATGTTGGCGATCGATGCCTTGGGACGTACCACGCGCAGCATGGGCACGATCACGGTCGGGCCGGTGACCAGGGTCAGGCTGCCGAACAGGATGGCGAGCAGCCAGTCGAAGCCCAGCAGCCAGTGAGTCGCGACCGCAATCACTGTCCAGGTCGAGAGCGCTCCGATTGTGACCAGGCGATGCACGACGCTGCCGATCTCGCGCCACTCCGACAGGTGCAGGGTCAGGCTGCCTTCAAACAGAATCAGCGCCACCGCCAGCGACACCAGAGGCATCAGCAACGGACCGAACATTTCCTGCGGGTCGAGCCAGCCCAGCACGGGGCCTGCCAGGATGCCGGTCAGCAGCAGAAACAGAATCGCCGGCAGCTTCAGGCGCCAGGCGAGCCATTGACAGCCCAGCGCGGCGGCACCGATACCGCCGAAAGCCAACAGAATTTGCTGCTCGTTCATTGAAGCTCCCTGTTCCTTGAAATAGCGGGCTATGAAAGACTAGCGGCCATTTCAACCGTTCACTCTTTATTTGCGCGCAGTGCCAAGCCTGCGTGACTTGAGCGCCCATGCCTGCCATCGACCACCCACTGATCGACCAGTTTCTCGACGCCCTCTGGCTGGAAAAAGGTCTCTCCGACAACACTCGCAACGCCTATCGCAGTGATCTCGCGCTGTTCAACGGCTGGTTGCAGGACAAAGGTCTCGAGCTGATCAATGCCGGTCGCGAGCTGATCCTCGATCACCTGGCCTGGCGCCTGGAACAGAACTACAAACCTCGCTCCACCGCGCGATTCCTCTCGGGTGTGCGTGGCTTTTATCGCTATCTGTTGCGGGAAAAACTGATTTCGGTCGATCCGACCTTGCGCGTGGATATGCCGCAGCTCGGTCGGCCATTGCCAAAGTCCCTGTCGGAAGCCGACGTTGAAGCGCTGCTCAAGGCGCCGGATTTGAGTGAAGCCATCGGCCAGCGCGACCGCGCCATGCTCGAAGTGCTTTACGCCTGTGGGCTGCGGGTGACCGAGTTGATCAGCCTGACCCTGGAGCAGGTCAACCTGCGTCAGGGCGTGTTGCGGGTGATGGGCAAGGGCAGCAAGGAGCGGTTGGTGCCGATGGGCGAGGAAGCGATTGTCTGGGTCGAGCGCTACCTGCGCGACGGTCGCAGCGAACTGCTGGGCGGGCGCCCCAGTGATGTGCTGTTTCCCAGCCAGCGCGGCGAGCAGATGACTCGGCAGACCTTCTGGCACCGCATCAAGCATCAGGCCAAGGTCGCCGGGATCGGAAAATCACTGTCGCCGCACACCCTGCGTCACGCGTTTGCCACCCACTTGCTCAACCATGGCGCGGACTTGCGGGTGGTGCAGATGCTGTTGGGCCACAGCGACCTGTCGACCACGCAGATCTACACTCACGTCGCCCGGGCGCGTTTGCAGGATCTGCATGCCAAACATCACCCGCGCGGCTGAGCCCGTTTGTCTTGCGACAGGCGCATTCGGCCACGGGAGCCTTATGTGGTAGGCTTTGCCGGTTTGCACGATGGGCGGTTATGACCCGGTGTTCCGGCACGGGCGTTCTGATCGTTCCATTTGTCCGCCTTCAGGAGTTCTCATGCGTCTGACCCAGATTTTCGCCGCCGCAGCCATTGCGTTGGTCAGCACCTTTGCCGTCGCCGATGACGCGGCCGACAAAGCGATTCGCCAAAGCCTGGAAAACCTCCAGCTCGACGTGCCGGTGGACACCATCACCGCCAGCCCGCTGCCGGGCCTGTACGAAGTCAAGCTCAAGGGCAGCCGCGTGCTCTACGCCAGCGCCGACGGCCAGTACATCGTTCAGGGCTACATGTTCCAGCTCAAGGACGGCAAACCGGTCAACCTGACCGAGAAGACCGAGCGCCTGGGCATTTCCAAACTGATCAATGCGATCCCGGTGGCCGAGACCGTGGTTTACCCGGCCGTGGGCGAAACCAAGTCGCACATCACCGTGTTCACCGACACCACCTGCCCGTACTGCCACAAGCTGCACGCTGAAGTGCCCGAGCTGAACAAGCGTGGCATCGAAGTGCGTTACGTGGCGTTCCCGCGTCAGGGCCTTGGCTCGCCGGGCGACGAACAGCTGCAAGCCGTTTGGTGCTCGAAAGACAAGAAAGCGGCCATGGACAAAATGGTCGATGGCAAGGAAATCAAGGCCGCCAAGTGCGAGAACCCGGTGTCCAGGCAGTTCGCCCTCGGTCAGTCGATCGGCGTGAACGGCACACCGGCCATCGTTTTGGCCGACGGACAAGTCATTCCGGGCTACCAGCCTGCGCCACAAGTCGCCAAACTGGCGCTGGGCGCGAAGTAATTCGCATCGTCGCGCTCAGGCGTTGACGAGCGTGGTCCGGCGGCTGGATTGCCGGGCCATCAACAGAGAGCCGCGAACCTGCGGTTGTTTTCACGGCCGGCCTCGTGTCGGCCGTTTTATGGGGAGTTCACAGTGAAACCGGTCAAAGTAGGCATCTGTGGGTTAGGGACCGTCGGTGGCGGAACCTTCAACGTACTTCAGCGCAACGCCGAGGAAATTGCTCGTCGTGCCGGGCGTGGAATCGAAGTGGCACAAATTGCCATGCGCACGCCAAAGCCTCAGTTCCAGACGACCGGTATTGCGATTACCAACGATGTCTTCGAAGTGGCCACGAACCCTGAGATCGACATCGTCATAGAGCTGATGGGCGGCTACACCGTTGCCCGCGAGCTGGTACTCAAGGCCATCGAGAATGGCAAGCATGTGGTCACCGCGAACAAGGCTCTGATTGCCGTTCACGGTAATGAAATTTTCGCCAAGGCACGCGAGAAAGGCGTGATCGTGGCATTCGAAGCGGCGGTCGCCGGCGGCATTCCGGTGATCAAGGCGATCCGGGAAGGCCTGTCCGCCAACCGTATCAACTGGGTCGCCGGGATCATCAACGGCACCGGCAACTTCATCCTCACCGAAATGCGCGAGAAGGGTCGTACCTTCGAAGACGTGCTGGCCGAGGCGCAAGCGCTGGGTTACGCCGAAGCCGATCCGACCTTCGACGTCGAGGGCATTGACGCCGCGCACAAGCTGACGATCCTGGCATCGATCGCATTCGGTATTCCGCTGCAGTTCGACAAGGCTTACACCGAAGGCATCACCAAGCTGACCACCGCCGACGTGAACTACGCCGAAGCGCTGGGCTACCGCATCAAGCACCTGGGCGTTGCACGCAGCACCGCCGCGGGTATCGAGTTGCGCGTACACCCGACGCTGATCCCGGCCGATCGTCTGATCGCCAACGTCAACGGCGTGATGAACGCGGTGATGGTCAATGGCGACGCTGCCGGTTCGACCCTGTTCTACGGCGCCGGCGCCGGCATGGAGCCGACCGCTTCGTCGGTGATCGCGGATCTGGTGGACGTGGTTCGCGCCATGACCTCCGACCCGGAAAACCGCGTGCCGCACCTGGCCTTCCAGCCGGACTCGCTGTCGGCTCATCCGATCCTGCCGATCGAAGCCTGCGAAAGTGCCTACTACCTGCGCATCCAGGCCAAGGATCACCCGGGCGTACTCGCTCAGGTGGCGAGCATCCTCTCGGAGCGCGGCATCAACATCGAGTCGATCATGCAGAAGGAAGTCGAGGAACACGACGGCCTGGTGCCGATGATCCTGCTGACCCACCGCGTGCTGGAACAGCACATCAACGATGCGATCGCCGCCCTTGAAGCGCTGGCGGGCGTGGTCGGTCCGGTTGTGCGGATCCGTGTCGAGCACTTGAACTAAGCCGATCTCCTTCACCGGTCCCGCCAGCGGGGCCGGTGTCGTGAACACTGTCCATTGGAGTCAGTCATGCGTTACATCAGTACCCGCGGCCAGGCACCGGCCCTGAATTTCGAAGACGTCCTGCTGGCCGGTCTTGCCACCGACGGCGGTCTGTACGTCCCGGAAAACCTGCCACGTTTCACCCAGGAAGAAATCGCTTCCTGGGCCGGCCTGCCGTATCACGAGCTGGCTTTCCGGGTCATGCGCCCGTTCGTCACCGGCAGCATTCCGGACGCCGATTTCAAAAAGATTCTTGAAGAAACCTACGGTGTGTTCGCCCACAACGCCGTTGCGCCGCTGCGTCAGCTGAACGGCAACGAATGGGTGCTGGAGCTGTTCCACGGTCCGACCCTGGCGTTCAAGGACTTCGCCCTGCAACTGCTCGGTCGCTTGCTCGACTACGTGCTGGAAAAGCGCGGCGAGCGCGTGGTCATCGTCGGCGCCACCTCCGGTGACACCGGTTCGGCCGCCATCGAAGGCTGCAAGCACTGCGAAAACGTCGACATCTTCATCCTGCACCCGCACAACCGTGTGTCTGAAGTACAGCGTCGGCAGATGACCACCATCCTCGGTGAAAACATCCACAACATCGCCATCGAAGGCAACTTCGATGACTGCCAGGAAATGGTCAAGGCCAGCTTCGCCGACCAGAGCTTCCTCAAGGGCACGCGCCTGGTGGCGGTGAACTCGATCAACTGGGCGCGGATCATGGCCCAGATCGTTTACTACTTCCATGCAGCCCTGCAATTGGGCGGCCCGGCGCGTTCGGTGTCGTTCTCGGTGCCGACGGGCAACTTCGGCGACATCTTCGCCGGCTACCTGGCGCGCAACATGGGCCTGCCGATCAACCAGTTGGTGGTTGCCACCAACCGCAACGACATCCTGCACCGCTTCATGAGCGGCAACCAGTACGTCAAGGAGACCCTGCACGCCACGCTGTCGCCGTCGATGGACATCATGGTCTCGTCGAACTTCGAACGCCTGCTGTTCGACCTGCACGGTCGCAATGGCGCGGCGATCGCCGGCCTGATGGACTCGTTCAAGCAGGGCGGCGGTTTCAGCGTCGAACAGGAACGCTGGACCGAGGCACGCAAACTGTTCGACTCGCTGGCCGTGGACGATGCGCAAACCTGCGAGACCATCGCCGAAGTCTACGAGCAGACCGGTGAAGTGCTCGACCCGCACACCGCCATCGGCGTGAAAGCCGCTCGCGAATGCCGTCGCAGCCTGGACATCCCGATGGTGATTCTGGGCACGGCGCATCCGGTCAAGTTCCCGGACGCAGTGGAGAAAGCAGGCGTAGGAAAAGCACTCGAGCTACCTACACATCTTTCTGATTTGTTTGAGAGAGAAGAGCGCTGCACTGTCCTGCCGAACGAACTCAAAGCCGTGCAGGCCTTTGTCAGTCAGCATGGCAACCGCGGCAAGCCTCTTTAAGCCCGCAGAGCTGTCACATTTTGAAGCCCGTCTCCTGACGGGCTTTCTTGTTTTGCATGCCACACTGCGCGCGTTTCGCCCACCAAGGACGGGCGAGTCGATGACGAAGGATGTGGCAATGCGGTTTTTTCAGGATTGAAACCAGCCCTGTGCTGGTTGTTTTTATTGGGCTGCTTCGGGCTGTCACCGTGGGCTGAAGCAGGCCATCTGGCGAAGCATTCCGTTGCGCTGGAGGATGTTCAGCCGATCGAGCTCGATGAGCACGAGCGTCAGTGGATTCGAGATAACCCCGAGTGACCGTCGCCTCGGTGCAGTACCCGTTGTATCTGTTTCAGGATGAGCATGGCCAGTGGAGCGGCTTGAACAACGATGTCCTGTCGCACATCAGTGCCTTGACCGGCCTGCAGTTTGTGCATCAGGAGTCATTCTCCACCGATCACCTGCTTGAACGGCTCCAGAGTGGTGTGGCCGATATGAGCACAACGCTGGCGATGAACGACGAGCGCAAGGCGTTTCTGGATTTCAGTCACGCGTTCGGCGGTGCCGGCTGGGTGTTCGTCGGGCACGCTGACGAGCCCGAGATACAGTCGCTTGCGGCGCTGGCCAAGCGGGTGCTGGTGCTGCCGGCCCGGCATGCGCTGGAGGACAGCATTCGACGCGACTACCCGGCAATCGAGATCCGCTCGGTCAAGACGTATGCCGAGGCGCGGGCCCTGGTCGAGAGTGGCGAGGCCTACGCGACCATCGAAAACGAGATCGGCGCTCAGCTGTTTCCCTCTGGCCTGCTCAGGGTCGGCGGTCTCGTGGAGGGCAAGTGGGAGGCTGACCATCTGGCAGTACGCAAAGGGCTGCCCGAACTGGTGAGCATCCTCAACAAGGCCTTGGGCGCTTTCTCTGCGGCCGAACTGCGCGCCATGCGCATGAAATGGCTGGATGGCATTGCTCCCGCGCCGACACCCTCGATCACGTCGCAACTGATCAAGGGGGATGCTGGGCGATAGGCGGGCTCGGAGTGTTCGGACTCCTGTCGTTGTTGTGGAACCGTCGACTGGCGGCCGAGATAAAACAGAGACGTGCGGCCGAAAAGGATCTGCGAGATCAATTGGCCTTTCAACATGCGCTGATCGATGCGATGCCCGATCCCGTGTTCGTGCGCGATCTGCAGGGTCGGTTGATCATGTGCAACCGCAGTTATGAAGATGCGCTGTCGGTCCGTCAGGAGCAGGTCCAGGGGCGGATGCTGTTCGAGTTCGACGCACTTCCACAGGCGACGGCACTGATGCTGCACGACGAATTCATGGCGCAACTGGGCACGCGTAAAACGCGCTTCAGCAAACGGCAGCTGATGTTCAAGAACGGCCCCCGCCAGATCTATCAGTGGACGGTGCCGTTTTACTGTGCCGACGGAAAACTGCGCGGTCTGCTTGGCGGCTGGACGGACATCACCGAGCGTCGAAAGGAGAGCGGGTGTCGATGTCTGGATTAAAGATGGGAAAAGTCCTATAAACCGCGATTCCTTTTCTGATGGGAGGCTTAGGACGACTGCCCTAGAGTGACAGGCCACTGCGGCGTGAATCCGCGATTGTCGCTCCAGAGGTCGTCCCATGCGCTCGCTCAAGATCCTGATTCTAGAACCCAATCCGTTCCAGCTGATGGCGTTGCACCAGATGCTCAACGCCATCGGTATCTACGATGTCCTGACCGCGCCGTCGCTGGGTTCGGCCAAGCGCTCACTGGAGCGCCGCGGAGCCGTCGACATCACCCTGTGCAACCCGCGATTGCAGAACGGTGACGGGTTGGCGCTGATCCGGCATCTGGCCGACCGGAAGGGCGCGCGGGCGATGATCCTGCTGGGCACCGTGGCCCCCAGCCTGCTGGACGAACTGGAAACGTTGCTGGGCGAGCACGGGATTACCTTGCTGGGCCGCCTGCACACACCGGTCTCTGCGGTGTTGATGAGGAGTCTGCTGGACACCTACATGGCGACCCCCGGCATTCCGTCGACGCTTGAGCCCCATGGTTATTTTTCTGTCATCTTCGCCATGCATGCTCCGATAGGCCGGTGACGCTCCGGGAGAGGCCGGCGGCAGGCAGAACTTTCCTCTCGGGCCGGTGGTCATTTACTGTGAACACGCCCCAGACACTGTGTTTTCGGACTATTGAGTGGAGATCGAGATGGAAAGTATCAGTCTATTGCTCGGTGAGGCTCTGAGCCCGTATCAGGTGACGTTGACCCCTCGGGGTCGCCACGGCGAATGCCTGGTGACCTTGAAGAACGGCAACGGCGCGATCGTGGTGGAGCGCGAATTCAATCAGGCGCAATTGAGCGACAAGCGCCAGCTGACCGATGTGGTCGACGGCCTGCACCGTGACATCCTGATTGCCGAAGGCCGGCTGGAGCCCTGTGTCATCGCCGCGTTGCGAAACGCAGCCCTCGACAAGCACCCGACCCTCTGAAACTGATTTTTCTTTTGTGGGAACCTTCCTGCATCCAAGTCAGTCAGACCCCGTAACAGCAGGATCAAGCATTGTGCTCCGGTGCTTGTGGCTTGCTGCTACGGGTCTTTGATTCAGACCACGTTTAACCCCGAGTCGTCTCCCCACTTCTCGGGTTTCTTTTTGCCCGGATTTCACTGCGCGGCTTGTTGCTGGAAGAAAATCCGCGCCTGCTCCAGATAGTCCTGGCGACTCTCGGGGTCGAGCCAATCGGCATAGAGCTGGTCGAGATGTTCGTGGGGCAGGGTGCGCAACAGCTGATTGATCTCGGTGATCGCCTGTCGACCCGCCGTGGTGTCGGTGCAGCCGACATGGCCTGACAGATACTTGTCCGTGCCGCGAATCGGAAAGAACAGCAATTCATTCTCGGCGATCTCGGCCTGCCGTGCCTGATAGCGGATTTCAGGCCAGTAACCCAGCACCACCTGCAAACGCCCCAGACGCTGCATCGACAGCAGGCTGCTGAGCGCATCGTTGCCGTAATGCGGCGTCAACGCGCCGCCCGGTGCCTGATGCAGCAATGTATCGATGTACTCGCCATAACTCCGTTCCGCGACCACCCCGACTTTTCGCTCGCCGTTGGCCAAAAATGCCGACAGGTCGGCTTCGCCCTCGACCAGAAATGGCTCGAGCACTTCGCGATCTCTCTGACGCACCACCAAACCATTGCTGACCGCGCGAAACGCGGGGATGGAGAAGGCGATCCATTGCGCCCGCTCCTTGTTCCAGACCAGCGACGGATCGCAGGCGAAGGGGTGTTCATGGAGCATTTGATTGCCGCGGGCGCGATTGACCCGCATCAAGGTGTGTTCGTATTGCGGCATGCCGGCAATCAGCATCGGCATCAATTGATCGATAACGCCCTGGCCCTTTTTCGGGCCTTCTAAGATCGTCAGCGGCGGCAGGTCGCGCAGCAGCCAGATCAACGTCGGTTTGGCCTGCGCCCACGCCGGCAGTACCAGCAGCAATAGCAGGCCGAACAACCGCCAGGTCCACCAATGGTGGGCGCGATTCGAGGCCGAGGGCATCAGGCGCTTCAGCTCAGATGGCTCCGTCTTCGCGCAGCCGGGCGACCTGCTTCTCGTCGTAGCCAAGATCGTGGAGTACCTGCGCATTGTGTTCACCGAGCTGCGGTCCGACCCATTCGGACGTGCCGGGTGTCTCAGAGAGTTTCGGCACGATGCCCGGCATCTTGAAGGGTTTGCCGTCCGGCAGTTTGGCGTGCAGGAACATTTCCCGGGCCAGGTACTGCGGATCGTTGAACATGTCTTCGGCGCTGAAGATCCGGCTGGCCGGCACTTCGGCCTGGTTCAGCAGATCCAGTACCGTTTGCAGCGGCAGCGAGTTGACCCAGCGGTCGATCACCCCATACAACTCGTCACGACGGCTGTCGCGTCCGTCGTTGCTGACCAGCGCCGGGTCATTGGCCAGATCTTCGCGGCCGATGATCAGCATGAAGCGCTTGAAGATCGCATCGCCATTGGCACCGATCTGCACATGTTTGCCGTCGGCACTGGTGTGGATCGACGACGGCGTGATGCCCGGCATGATGTTGCCGGTGCGTTCACGGATAAAACCGAACACATCGAATTCCGGCACCATGCTTTCCATCATGGCGAAGATCGCTTCGTACAGCGCCACATCGACCACCTGACCGAGCCCGCCGTTGACCTCGCGATGACGCAAAGCCATCAACGCGCCGATCACGCCCCACAGGGCGGCAATCGAGTCGCCGATGGAAATGCCGGTGCGTACTGGCGGGCGGTCTTCGAAACCGGTGATGTAGCGCAGGCCGCCCATGGATTCACCAACGGCACCGAAACCTGGCTGGTCTTTCATTGGCCCGGTCTGGCCGAAACCCGACAGACGCACCATCACCAGTTTCGGGTTCAGCGCATGCAGGGTTTCCCAGCTCAGGCCGAGTTTTTCCAGCACGCCGGGGCGAAAGTTCTCGATCAGGATGTCGGCTTCGCCCAGCAGTTTTTTCAGGATCGCCAGGCCATCGGGGTGTTTCAGGTTCAGGGTCAGTGACTTTTTGTTGCGTGCCTGGACGAACCACCACAGCGACGTGCCTTCGTACAACTTGCGCCATTTGCGCAGCGGATCACCGCCGTCCGGCGACTCGATCTTGATCACTTCGGCGCCGAACTCGCCGCAGATGCGCGAGGCAAACGGCCCGGCAATCAAAGTACCCAATTCAATGACTTTCAGACCGCTGAGCGGTTTGTTGGCGAACGGCATGCGAGATCCTGTAGGACAAGGCTGAGCAGATAGAGCGTTTTAACATAGCCGGCTGTCAGTCGCGCAAGGTTGATCGCCATCAATTCGTGGATTGCCTACAGCATCGGTTAGACTTGCCGACTTTCCTCGTATCAAGAAGCCCGTTCATGGCCCAGCCGTCCACTACCTACAAATTCGAACTGAACCTCACCGATCTCGACCGCAGCGTCTACGAGAACGTGAAGCAGACCATCGCCCGTCACCCTTCGGAAACCGAAGAACGCATGACCGTGCGCCTGTTGGCCTACGCGCTCTGGTACAACGAGCAACTGTCGTTCGGTCGTGGTCTGTCGGACGTGGATGAACCTGCGCTGTGGGAAAAGAGCCTGGACGATCGTGTCCTGCACTGGATCGAAGTCGGCCAGCCTGATGCGGATCGTCTGACCTGGTGCTCCCGTCGCACCGAGCGCACCAGCCTGCTGGCCTACGGCAGCCTGCGCGTCTGGGAAGGCAAGGTAATCCCGGCAATCAAGAACCTGAAGAACGTCAACATCGCAGCCGTTCCGCAGGAAGTGCTGGAAACCCTGGCCCAGGACATGCCCCGCGTCATCAAGTGGGACGTGATGATCAGCGAAGGCACGATCTTCGTGACTGACGACCGTGGTCAACACGAAGTCCAGCTCACCTGGCTGCAAGGCGAGCGCGGTTAAGTCCGCGCTATTCCCGAAAAATCCCACGTATTCAAGAGAAGCTTCTGTTAGCCCATGCGTATCGATCCTCGCCCGTTGCCCGCCACTCTGCCGTTTCTCGGTGAACTGCCACCCCTGTTGACCCGCCTGTACGCGGCGCGGGGCGTGCAGTCCGAGGCGGAGCTGGACAAGAGCCTGGCGCGGCTGATCCCGTTCCAGCAGCTCAAAGGGATCGATGCGGCGGTGGACCTGTTGGTGACAGCGCTGGAGCAGCGTCAGCGGATCCTGATCGTCGGCGACTTCGACGCCGACGGCGCGACGGCCAGTACCGTCGGCGTGCTCGGCTTGCGCCTGCTGGGCGCGGCGCACGTCGATTATCTGGTGCCGAACCGCTTCGAATACGGCTACGGCCTGACGCCGGAAATCGTCGAAGTCGCGATGACCCGCGAGCCGCAACTGTTGATCACCGTTGATAACGGTATTTCCAGCGTTGAAGGTGTGGCGGCCGCGAAACGTCACGGTCTGAAGGTCTTGATCACCGACCACCACTTGCCCGGCGACGAACTGCCGCTGGCCGATGCACTGGTCAATCCGAACCAGCCCGGCTGCGAGTTCCCGAGCAAGGCGCTGGCCGGTGTCGGGGTGATTTTTTACGTGTTGATGGCCTTGCGTGCGCGCCTGCGCAGCCTTGGCTGGTACGAGAGCAAACCACAACCGAACATCGGCGAACTGCTGGATCTGGTGGCGTTGGGCAGCGTTGCCGACGTGGTGCCGCTGGATGCCAACAACCGGATTCTGGTGCATCAGGGCCTGGAGCGGATTCGCGCCGGGCGTGCGCGGCCGGGAATCAAGGCCATCCTGGAAGTGGCCAAGCGTGAAGCCTCGCGCATCACGTCGACCGACCTCGGTTTCATCGTCGGCCCGCGCCTGAACGCAGCAGGGCGTCTGGATGACATGAGCCTGGGCATCGAGTGCCTGCTGACCCACGACGCTGCGCTGGCCCGTGAGATGGCTGCGCAACTGGACGGCATGAACCAGGATCGCAAATCCATCGAGCAAGGCATGCAGCGCGAGGCGCTGGCCCAGCTCAAGGACTTGCCGGTCGAGTCGATGCCTTTCGGTCTTTGCCTGTTCGATCCGGAATGGCACCAAGGTGTCATCGGCATTCTGGCGTCGCGGATGAAAGAGCGGTATTTCCGCCCGACCATCGCCTTCGCCGATGCAGGCGATGGTTTGCTCAAGGGCTCGGGGCGCTCGGTGCAGGGTTTCCATATCCGTGATGCGCTGAGCGTGGTTGCGGCGCAACATCCGGACCTGATCGCGAAGTACGGTGGCCACGCGATGGCGGCCGGCTTGACCTTGCGGCAGGAGAATTTTCCGTTGTTTGCCGAGGCATTCGACGCCGAAGTGCGTAGGCAACTTCGCGAAGAAGACCTGACCGGGCGCCTGCTGTCAGATGGCACATTGGCGGTCGAGGAGTTTCATCTGGAACTGGCCCGCGCCCTGCGCCACGCCGGGCCGTGGGGCCAGCATTTTCCGGAGCCGCTGTTCCACGGCGTGTTTCAGTTGGTCGAGCAGCGGGTGGTCGGCGAGCGGCATCTCAAAGTGGTGCTGAAAACCGAATGCGGTTCGGTGAAGCTTGATGGCATCGCGTTCGGCATTGATCGCGATATCTGGCCGAACCCGACGGTCAAATGGGTCGAACTGGCCTACAAACTCGATCTCAACGAGTTTCGCGGCAATGAAACCGTGCAGTTGATGATTGCCCACATCGAGCCGCGCTAAAGCTCATTGCGCCCTTTACTGAAGGGGCGCAGGCAATCTTCAATTGTGCTGTTTCATTTCTGAACCCTCCCTCATCCCCGGATGTCGACTAGGCTCTAAGCACTGCTTGATTGGCCTTGTGACGTCTTGTCGAATTTTTTGCCCGCGGGGGCGGGTGCTGCACCTTTTTCCTGTCACTCGTCGACTTTTCAAACAGAACCCTGGAGCCTGCCCACTGAATTGAGAGGTGCCCCATGAGTCTGCTGCTTGAACCCTTTACCCTTCGCCAACTGACCCTGTCCAACCGCATCGCCGTGTCGCCCATGTGCCAGTATTCCAGCGTTGATGGCCTGGCCAACGACTGGCATCTGGTGCACCTCGGCAGCCGTGCCGTGGGGGGCGCTGGCCTGGTATTCACCGAAGCCACGGCGATCACGGCCGACGGGCGGATCACCGCCGAAGACCTGGGCCTGTGGAACGACGAACAGATCGCACCGCTGCAACGCATCACCCGTTTCATCAACGCCCAGGGCGCAGTGGCCGGCATTCAACTGGCCCACGCCGGGCGCAAGGCCAGCACCCATCGGCCATGGATCGGCAAGCATGGCAGCGTCAAACCGGAGGATGGTGGCTGGACGCCGGTCGGGCCGTCCCCGATTGCCTTTGATCCGCAACACACCCAGCCGAAACAACTGGATGAAGGGCAGATCGCCCAGGTCATTCAGGACTTTGTGGCAGCGGCCAAACGCGCGCTGACCGCCGGTTTCAGTGTGGTCGAGGTGCATGCGGCGCACGGTTATCTCCTGCACCAGTTCCTTTCACCATTGAGTAACCAGCGCCGCGATCAGTACGGAAGTTCGTTCGAAAACCGCATTCGTCTGGTGCTGCAAGTGACCGAAGCGGTGCGTGGGGTGTGGCCGGAGGAATTGCCGGTGTTTGTGCGTCTGTCGGCTACCGACTGGGTCGAGGACGGCTGGAACCCGGATGAAACCGTAGAGCTGGCGCGACGCCTGAAAGCCTTGGGCGCTGACCTGATCGACGTGTCATCGGGCGGCACGGCGGCCAACGCCGAAATCCCCGTGGGGCCGGGTTATCAGACGCGCTTCGCCGAGCGGGTACGCAAGGAGTCAGGTATCGCCACCGGCACCGTGGGAATGATTACCGAGCCTGCGCAAGCCGAGCACATTTTGCGAACCTGTCAGGCCGACATCATTTTCCTCGCCCGTGAGTTGCTGCGTGATCCGTACTGGCCACTGCATGCCGACGATGACCTGGGCGGACGCAAAGCAGTGTGGCCGGCGCAGTATCAACGTGCGACCCATCGGGATCAGCCGATTCACGAGTCTGATCTGCGGGATTGATTCCGGCCTGTCGCAAAGCCTATAAAACCCGCCATTGAACCGGCGGGTTTTTTCTTGTCTGTCGTTTGGAATTGCAAAGGAATGGATCGCAATGTTGATCGAACGAGCGCTGACTGAATCGGACTTGCCGCGGCTGGCGCTGATCGACCGCAGCGAGTTAGTCGAGGAATGCTATCGCGTGGAAAACGGTGAGTTGATTCTGTATCCGGCGCGTTTCGACATGCGCGGATGGCCCGAAGGCGAGGCGGAGGAGAATGCGCGGGTATTGGAAAAGTGCTGGCGCAGTGGCGGGTGGCTACACGGGATTTTCGATGGCGAAACACTGGTGGCTGCGGTGGTTGTGGATAACCGGGTTATTCACAATCAGGGCCTGAACATGCGGCAGTTGAAGTTTCTGCACATCAGCCGTGTCTGGCGGGGGCATGGATTGGGCGGGCGATTGTTTGCCCTGGCTTGCGCCCATGGCCGAGAGGTTGGCGCCGAGGCGTTGTACGTCTCGGCGACCGAGTCGCGCAATACCGTGGAGTTCTATCAGCGCCAGGGTTGCCGGTTGCTGGCGCAACCGGATCCCGAACTGTTTGCACTCGAACCTCACGATATCCACTTTTACTGTCGCCTGGGCTGACGCTCTCGAAAGCGAGCTCCCACAGGTTTTCGGTTGTACACAAACTCGGTGATCAATCGATATCCATGTGGGAGCTGGCTTGCCAGCGATGAGGCCCGATCTGACGCTAGAGAATCATCAAGGATACTTGCGCTTGTCCGGCGCCGGCGGGAAGTACTGGTACAACCAGGTCTCGCTCAACGTGCGGTCGTTGGTGCGGATGAACAGGCGAAGCTCCACCGGCTCCACGCTGTCGTTGGTCGGGTACCAGTCGAACAGGATCCGGTAACCCTTGATGTCATCCAGCACCAGCACGCTGAAGTCCTGCACCTTGCCGTTGGAGCAGGTCACCACCGGCTCGATCCCGGTGCCCTGCGGCAGGCGATCCAGACCGCCACCGGTGAAGTCCACGGCAAAACGACGGGCCCAGACCGGCGGGTAATGCTCGCCCGGTGCCCAGCCTTCGACAAATCCACCCATGCCCGAACGGGTCGCATGAACCCGCGCCAGCGGCGTGCCGACCGGCGGCAGGGCGCTCCAGTAGAGCTTGTAGCCGTAGTTCAGCGAATCGCCGGCCGCCACCGGTTTCTTCGGCGTCCAGAATGCAACGATGTTGTCGAGGGTTTCGCCGGTTGTAGGAATTTCCAGCAGATCGATAGAGCCTTCGCCCCACGCGGTTGTAGGTTCTACCCACAGGCTCGGACGTTTGCTGTACCAGTCGACGGTGTCCTGGTAGTTGGCGAATTCGTGGTCGGTCTGCACCAGACCGAAACCTTTCGGATCGGTGTCGGCGAAAGCGTTGAATTGCAGGGTCGCCGGGTTGTTCAGCGGACGGCAGATCCACTCGCCGTTACCGCGCCACATGGCCAGACGATCCGAGTCGTGGATTTGCGGGTGAATGGTGTCGCACATCCGGCGCTCGTGGGTGCCGCAGCTGAACATGCTGGTCATCGGCGCGATGCCCAATTGCTCGATGGCGGTGCGGGCATTGATGTGGGCGTCGATCTCCATCACCACGCGCTCGGCCTGGCAATCGATGTCGAAGCGATAGGCGCCGGTCGCGCTCGGCGAGTCGAGCAGGGCGTAGACCACGAAGCGGGTCGCGTTCTGATCCGGGGTCTCGAACCAGAACTTGGTGAAGTCAGGGAATTCTTCGCGTTTCTTGGCGTAGGTGTCGACGGCCAGGCCACGGGCGGAGAGGCCATATTGGCCAGTGGCATCCACCGCGCGGAAGTAGCTGGCGCCGAGGAACGACACCACGTCATGCCGATCCAGTTCCGGCGCCTTGAACAGCTTGAAGCCGGCAAAACCCAGGTCGCCCTTGAGCTGCTGGGTATCGACCGAAGTGTTTTCGTAGTTGAACAGCTGAGGGCGGAAATGCACCTCGCGCGCCATGCGCGTCTTGGGATCGACGCTGTACATGCGCACTGGTTGGCGGAAACCCATGCCGACGTGGAAAAACTGCACATCGAGCTGACCCTTGTTTTCCTTCCACAGCGAATGCTCGCCGTCGTAGCGGATCGCGTTGAAGTTCTGCGGGGTCATGGTCGCCAGGGTCGGCGGCAGCACCTGTTTGGTGTCCTGATACGCGCTGCCGGCCAGTTGTTTGGCCTGGCGCTTCAGCGTTTCAAAGTCGAAGGCCTGGGCTTCACCGTCGGCGGCACCGCCAGAGGCGGCCCAGGCGCGAGCAGCGAGCAGGCCCGAGGCGGATAGGCCGGTGTAAGCCGCAATGGCCATGGACGCTTTGAGCAAATTCCTGCGGTGCATAGATACAACCTGTCGTGGACAATCCCGCGCCCTTCCTGGCACGTACTGGATCAGAAATTACGGTTCGGACAAGCCTTCGGCCAAACGCTACGGACTAGTAACAGATGCGCGCTAGCTTAATCCGTTCGCTGATTTTGCAAAATTCCCTGATAGCACGGCGCTAGCCTCTCAATGAAACAAGACGTTACGGTTACTTATCCCACAGCCTTTTCTGATTTATAGGGCATATCTGCTTTTTTCGACTAATTACTCTAAAAACAGCTTTTCAGCGCCGATTTAATTTCTATTCTATGGGCATCGCCGGTCATGACCCATCCGACCGGCAGGGCTCAAATCGCTGCTTAAGGAGCGGGGCGATGCGGTTTTCGAAAATTTCTGACGTACTGGAAAAGGACATCGTCCATGACAAAAGGACAAGGCATCACCGAAATGTTGGGCATCTTTCCCTGCCTCACCAACGTCCGGCGAAGACGCCGGCTCAGTCCTGATGAACTGAAACTGGTGGAGCGTTACCGCGAGTTGTCGGAGAGCGATCGGATTGCGATGCGGTATCTGGTGGATGCGATGAGGAGTGTTTCGCGGTTTTGAAGTAAAAAACCAAAGGGGCGGACTGTGAAGTCCGCCCCTTTTTCATTCTTGAGGTTTACCGGGGACGCTGTGCCAGCATCAACTCAGGCATGTCCCGCCATTTCACCCAGGCCTGTTGTTGCCAGTGGAGCAGCGGCACGGTGACGCCAGCCCAATGCACGGAGCTCAGGCTCGGGCAGGTTTCCGCTGTTGCTGAGCTGGTTTCCCGCAGGATGGGAATGACTTCATTACTCAGCCATTGGCGCAGGTTGCGGTTTTCCGGGATGAAATGGTGAACCAGCAGCGCGTACATGCCGGATTCGCTGACCATTGGCGTCTCGACAACTTTGCCGTACTTGCGCAGGCGGACGGTGCGGCGTTGGTCGGGGTCGAGTTTGAGCGTGACGCGTGAGTTCAAGGGATGGCCCATCATGCGGCCGAGATCCTGAGCGCAGAACCAGGCTTGGTGATCGAGTAGGAGAGCGTGGAGGAAGCGGTTGTGGCGGGTGAATACGGTGGGAGTGAAATATTCAGTATTTGGAATGTGAGTAGGTGCTGGCATGAGATGACTTCCGTTTCGAGTAGGAAAGTCGCCACCAACTCTTCGAAAAGTTGGGTGGCGAACCGAGTGGCGTTCGAAGTCGGGTTACTTCCCTGTCGAAACGGAAAAGGCGGAAGGCCCGCGCCACACGGCCCGCCATAACGCAGAACTGAAGTTGCAAAGCAGCCGCAGTTCAATGGGGGCACGCAAGCACCGTTTTGACAGATTTCCGGCTTCGACCCCGGGCCGCTGATTGGGCAGCGACGGGACAAAGCCTATCGGTCAGGCGCTAGCGGCGCCAAGTCTACGCTGTGGACGCGTAGCGTAGGAAATGTGGCTTCTTCTTGAAGCCTGCATCTGTAGGAAATGCCTGTTTTTGTATGGCGGTCAGCCAGACTGCACCTGAAGCGTGATTTTTCCTTTATTTATTTGAATCTCAGTCATCCCCCGGGTGCTCGGCCCTTGGTCGCAGGGCTTAAAGGATTTTTGTGAATAATGGAGAATTCAATGAAGGTGTCCCTCAAACAGATCAACGGCCCATGGGATCAGGGATGGGTACTGGACAAGCACATGGTAAGTAGTACCTTTCTCGGCAACGATGATCGCGGACACCCATGTTTCGATAATCAGCGCACAGAGATTGGTGAGGCGACCTACCAGCTCAAATACCAGAAGGATTGGACTCAGGTCGGCCCACTGGCCCAAGCGGTAGCGACAAATGTGTTCCCTATGTTGGATCAAGTAGGATTTGTGCTGCCCATGCCTGCTTCAAATATCCGTCAGCGACAACCGGTAACTGAGGTCGCTCTGGAGTTGGGGCGAATTGTCAGGCGGCCGGTTTTCTCGGATTTGCTTCGAAAAGCGACTACGGGAAAGTCACTCAAGGATTTGCACTCCAAAGCAGACAAGGTTGCTGCGATTGGAAACAGTTTTAGCGTCAATGACGAAATTACGACAGAGGGATGCTGGAATGTTTTGGTCGTAGATGATTTGTTTGACAGCGGAGCGTCGATGGACGCGGCTTGTGCTGTCTTGCGTGAATATCCGAAGGTGGGGAAGATCTACGTAGCGGCGCTAACCTGGAAGTGAATTCAATGACGACTGTATTTATTGCTGGCTCTATCAATATCAAGAACCTTGATCCGAAGGTTAAGGAGCGTATCAGTAATATCGTTGCGTCTGAATTCGAGGTGGTCGTTGGTGATGCAGGTGGCGCCGATACCTCCATTCAGGAGTATCTGCTGAGTCTCGAACGATCCAGAACCACTGTGTTCTGTAGCGGTCCGGCGCCGCGTAACAACCTCGGACAGTGGCCCGCCAGAACAGTGGACTCCAAACATTCCAAAGGATCGAGGGCTTTCTTCACCGAGAAAGACGTGGTGATGGCCGAAGCTGCTGACTACGGATTGATGATATGGGATGCGAAGAGCACCGGTACGCTCAGCAACGTCATAGAACTGCTGTCTAGAAAGAAGAAGTCCCTTGTCTTCGTCAACAAGGAGAAGGAATTCAAAGTGGTGGGAGACGTCAATCAGCTCGAAGAGTTGATTGCATTCATGTCTGATCACGCCAAGCAAAAAGCCAACGAAAAAATCAAATTGTTCGATCGTATTTCCTCGCTGAAATACGATCAGTGCGAACTTTTGTTTTGATGTTTTGCGTCGGCTTTCTTGAACCCCGGCACTCTATCGGTGCCGGGGCCAAACGTTTTTAGCGACTCACCTTCCAGGCATCCCCAGCCGGCGCCTTCCCATGGTCATACGGCTTGCCAATCCACATGTAAACCAACCCCAGCCCAACCACGATCGCCGTGCTCAGCACCATCGCGTAGTTGATGTACCACGCGGCATCCGGCGTGCGGGGCCAGGCCATGTTGATGATTGCGCCGACGCCGTACACCAGCGCGCCGATGTTCACCGGCCAGCCCCAGGCGCCGAGGGTGAATTTGCCGCTGGGTTTCCAGCCTTTGCTGCGGGCGTACAGGGCGGCGAGGACGATCATCTGGAACGCGAGGTAAATGCCGATGGCGGCGAAGCTGACGATGGTGGCCACGGCGTCTTGCAGGAAGAAGCCGAGGGCGATGATCAGGCCGGGCAGTACGCCGGACACGAACAACGCAGCGACCGGAACCTGGGTCGTAGGAGAAATCTTTTTCAGCAGTCGGCTGCCGATGACCATTTCATCGCGGGCGTAGGAATACAGCAGACGACTCGCCGCCGCTTGCAGGCTGATGACGCAAGAGATGAAGGAAATCATCACCACGGCCATCACCACTTTCGAACCGACCGGGCCGAAGGCGTTGTTGAGGATGGTGGTGACCGGATCCTTGTCGGTGCCGTTGATCACCGCTTGCATGTCCGGCACGGCGAGAATCAGCGCCAGGCAAGCGAACATCGCCGCGATGCCGCCGATGTAGATGGTCATGCGCATGGCCACCGGGATTTTCTTGCTCGGGTTCGGGGTTTCTTCGGCTACATCACCGCAGGCCTCGAAGCCGTAGTAAAGGAACATCCCCGCCAACGAAGCGGTGAGGAAGGCCGGCAGGTAGGAGCCGTCGACGCTGATATCGAAGGTGTTGAACAGCACGCTGATCGGCTGGTGACGCTCGAAAATCAGCAGGTACACGCCGACGATCACCGCACCCACCAATTCGCAGAGGAAGCCGAACATGGCGATCCGCGCCAGCACTTGGGTGCCGCTGAGGTTGACCAGTGTGGCGAACAGCGTCAGCACCAGGGCGATGACGATGTTGGTGTTGTTGCTCGGCTCAAAACCCAGCATGGCGGCGAGGTACGGGCCGGCGCCGACCGCAACGGCGGCGATGGTTACGCACAGGGCGATGGAGTAGATCCAGCCGACCATCCACGCCCATTTCTTGCCCACCAGACGCCGCGCCCAAGGGTAGACACCGCCGGAAATCGGGAACTGCGACACCACTTCGCCGAAGATCAGGCACACCAGCAATTGCCCGCAACCGACCAGCAAATAGGCCCAGAACATCGGTGGCCCGCCAGCGGCCAGGCACAGGCCGAACAGGGTATAAACCCCTACGACCGGTGAAAGATAGGTGAAGCCCAGCGCGAAGTTTTCCCACAGGCTCATGCTGCGGTTGAAGTTGGAGGTGTAGCCCAGTTGGCGCAGTTGTTCGGCATCGCTGTCGGCAACGGCGGCTGAGAGATCGGGTGATGCACTCATGTGTGTTTGCTCCGTGAAATCGGCAGATTTCGGATGGCCGAAACCGTGGCGGGGCTTGGTGAGCGCCGCCCGGATCGGTAGTTATTGTTTTGAATGCCTTGTGGTGCGGATAACCGGCTTCTGCCATGAAACCGGGGGGACGCCTTTAGTGCTTGAACATCACATGCCGAACCGTGGTGTAGTCCTCCAGCCCGTACATGGACATGTCCTTGCCGTAGCCGGACAGTTTCTGACCGCCGTGAGGCATTTCGCTGACAAGCATGAAGTGCGTGTTCACCCAGGTGCAGCCGTACTGCAAGCGTGCGGACAGGCGATGGGCGCGTCCTACATCCGCCGTCCATACCGAGGACGCCAGGCCGTAGTCCGAATCGTTGGCCCATTCCAGCGCCTGGGCTTCATCGGTGAATTGAGTCACCGACACCACCGGCCCGAACACTTCGCGGCGGACGATTTCGTCGTCCTGCTGGGCGTCGGCCAGAACGGTCGGTTCGAAGAAGAAACCATTGCCTTCGACAGCCTTGCCGCCGGTGATCAAGCGAATGTGAGGTTGCGCCACGGCGCGCTCGACAAACCCGGCCACGCGGTCGCGATGCTGGGCGGTGATCAGCGGCCCCAGCTCGGTCGACGGATCATCCTGCAAGCCGTACTTGATGCTGCTGACCGCCGCGCCGAGCTTCTCGACGAACTTGTCGTAAATGCCTTGCTGCGCGTAGATCCGGCACGCAGCGGTGCAATCCTGGCCGGCGTTGTAGAAGCCGAAAGTACGAATGCCTTCGACGGCGGCATCGATATCGGCGTCGTCGAAGATGATCACCGGAGCCTTGCCGCCCAGTTCCATGTGCATGCGTTTGACGCTGTCGGCGGTGCTGGAAATGATGTTCGAGCCGGTCGCTATGGAGCCGGTCAGCGAGACCATGCGCACTTTCGGATGGGTCACCAACGGGCTGCCCACGCTCGGCCCACGACCAAACACCAGATTGAGTACACCGGCCGGGAAAATATCCGACGCCAGTTCGGCCAGACGCAACGCGGTCAGCGGGGTTTGTTCCGATGGCTTGAGCACCACGGTATTACCGGCGGCGAGGGCCGGGGCGATTTTCCAGGCGACCATCATCAGCGGGTAGTTCCACGGCGCGATGGAGGCGATCACGCCCACCGGGTCGCGGCGGATCATCGAGGTGTGGCCGGGCAGGTATTCGCCACCGGCCGAACCGCTCATGCAACGGCTGGCGCCGGCGAAGAAACGGAAAACGTCGGCAATCGCCGGAATCTCGTCGTTCAGCGCGGCGCTGTAGGGTTTGCCGCAGTTGTCGGATTCCAGTTTCGCCAGTTCTTCGCCGTGGGCTTCGATGGCGTCGGCGAGTTTGAGCAACAACAGCGAACGGTCTTTCGGCGTGGTCTGCGACCATTCGGCGAAGGCACTGTCGGCGGCGCGCACGGCGGCATCGACCTGGGCCTCGGTGGCCTCGTTGATTTCCACCAGCACTTCGCCACGCGCCGGGTTGAGCACCGGTTGCGCCGGGCCTTCGCCGTTGACCAGTTGGCCGTTGATCAAGAGTTTGGTTTGCATGTTGTTGTCCTCTTTGCAGCCATCGTTATTTTTCAGAAGAAACCGAAAATCCTGTGGGAGCGAGCTTGCTCGCGAAAGCGGTGTGCCAGTCGACATCAATGTTGGATGTCATGGCCTCTTCGCGAGCAAGCTCGCTCCCACAGGGGAAAGTGGTGTCTGTTATGAGTTCATTTGCCGCCGCTGCCGGCCACGCTCTCGCCACCCCGGGTCAGGTAGTAGGCGCCGAGGATCGGCAGCATGGTCACCAGCATCACGAGCATCGCCACGACGTTGGTCACCGGCACGTCCCGTGGGCGGCTCAACTGATTGAGCAACCACAGCGGCAAGGTGCGTTCATGCCCGGCGGTGAAAGTGGTGACGATGATTTCGTCGAACGACAGCGCAAACGCGAGCATGCCGCCGGCGAGCAGCGCCGAGCCGAGATTCGGCAGGATGATGTAGCGGAAGGTCTGCCAGCCGTCGGCGCCGAGGTCCATCGACGCTTCGATCAGGCTGTGCGAGGTGCGGCGCAAACGGGCGATGACGTTGTTGTAAACGATCACCACGCAGAACGTCGCGTGGCCGACGATGATGGTGAACATCCCCGGTTCGATCCCCAGCGTCTTGAAGGTCGCCAGCAGCGCGATCCCGGTGATGATCCCCGGCAGTGCAATCGGCAGGATCAGCATCAGCGAAATGCCCTGTTTGCCGAAGAAGTCCCGGCGATAAAGCGCAGCGGAAGCGAGGGTGCCGAGCACCATCGCAATCAGTGTGGCGATGGCTGCGATCTGCAACGACAGCTTGATCGCCTCCAGCACATCCGGCCGGGAAAACGCCACGCTGAACCAGTGCAGCGTGAAGCCTTTCGGAGGAAAGCTGAACGCCGCGTCTTCGGTGTTGAAGGCGTAGAGGAAGATGATCAGGATCGGGAAGTGCAGAAACACCAACCCGCCCCAGGCTGCGATGCGCAGACCGAGAGATGCTTTTTCAGAGTGCATCGAAGGCCCCCAGTCGTTTGACGATGGACAGGTAAATGGCGATCAACACGATCGGCACCAGCGTGAATGCGGCAGCCATTGGCATGTTGCCGATTGCGCCTTGCTGCGCGTAGACCATGCTGCCGACGAAGTAGCCCGGCGGGCCCACCAGTTGCGGCACGATGAAGTCGCCCAACGTCAGCGAGAACGTGAAGATCGAACCGGCCGCAATCCCCGGCACCGACAGCGGCAGAATCACCTGCATGAAAGTCTGGCGCGGTTTGGCCCCGAGGTCGGCGGAGGCTTGCAGCAACGACGGCGGCAGGCGCTCCAGCGAGGCCTGGATCGGCAGGATCATGAACGGCAGCCAGATGTAGACGAACACCATGAACCGCCCCAGATGCGAGGTCGACAAGGTGCTGCCGCCGACCCCGGGCATCCCCAGAATGAACTGCAGAACCGGTTCCAGCCCCAGGTGCTGAACGAACCATTGCGCCACGCCGCCCTTGGCCAGCAGCAGCGTCCAGGCGTAGGCCTTGACGATGTAGCTGGCCCACATCGGCATCATCACCGCGATGTAGAAAAACGCCTTGGTCTTGCCGGTGGTGTAACGCGCCATGTAGTAGGCAATCGGGAACGCGACGATGGCGCTGGCGATTGACACCACGACGGCCATGCTCAGCGTGCGCAGGATGATGTCGAAGTTCGATGGCTGGAACAGTGCGGCGAAGTTGGCCAGGGTCAGGTCGGGCGTGACCGCCATGGTGAAGTCGTCGAAGGTGTAGAAACCTTGCCACAACAGCACCAGCAGCGAGCCCAGATAGATTGCGCCGAACCACAGCAGCGGCGGCACCAGCAGCATCGACAGATACAAATTCGGTTTGCGATAGAGCAGGTTGGAAAACCTGCGCAACGGCGCCGATTGAGGGAGGGCGAGGGCGTTCATGTCACACCTCGCTCGCAACGGTGTCGTGCAGCGCGATCATCGCTTCCCGCGCCCAGCGTGCGCTGATGCGCTGACCGGTCTGGTGCTGCGCGCTGCTGTCGATCCACTGATTGTTGGCCTGACTGATGCTCAGGGTCTGGCCGTTTTCCAGTTTCAGCTCGTAGCGCGTGGCGCTGCCCTGATACTGGATGTCGTGGAGCAGGCCACTGACTTCGATTTCATGGCTGGCCAGCGGGCCTTCGGCGAAACGCACATGTTCCGGGCGGATCGAAAACGGCTGCGGATGGCCGCTGAGCTGGCGCGCCAGATCACCGCGAATCACGTTCGAAGTGCCGACGAATTCGGCGACGAACGTGGTGGTCGGTTTCATGTACAGAGTGCGCGGCGTGTCGACCTGTTCGATGCGACCCTTGTTGAACACGGCCACGCGGTCGGACATCGACAGCGCTTCAGTCTGATCGTGGGTGACGAAGATGAAAGTGATGCCGAGCTGGCGTTGCAGCTTTTTCAGTTCGCTCTGCATCTGTTCGCGCAGCTTCAAGTCGAGAGCGCCCAACGGCTCGTCGAGCAACAGCACTCGCGGGCGATTGACCAACGCGCGGGCGAGGGCGACGCGCTGGCGCTGACCGCCGGACAACTGCACCGGTTTGCGCGCGCCGTAGCCGCCGAGGGCGACCATGTCCAAGGCTTCTTCGGCGCGTTTATGGCGCTCGGTTTTGCTGACGCCTTTGACCTTCAGGCCGTAGGCCACGTTATCCAGCACGTTCATGTGCGGGAACAGTGCGTAATCCTGAAACACCGTGTTGACGTCGCGCTGATAGGGCGGCAGACCGGCGGCTTCGGCGCCGTGAATGCGGATCGAGCCCGCGCTCGGTTGCTCGAACCCGGCGATCAGGCGCAGGCACGTGGTCTTGCCCGAGCCGGAGGGGCCGAGCATGGAAAAGAACTCGCCGTCCTGGATATCGATGGAAACCCGGTCAACGGCCTTCACTTCGCCGAACTGCCGGGAAACGTTGGTGAACTGGACTGCAAGCGTCATGGTGCGGTGCTCCAAATAGGCGAGGGCCGTCGCAGCGGCCCTGCCTGGACTTCTGAAAAACGAACAACGGTTATCTGTTGCCAGGTGAGATCGCGGTATTGGCGGTGATCTCATGTGGGAGCGAGCTTGCTCGCGAAGACGGTGGGTCAGTCACCTGCAATGTTGGATGTGATACCCACTTCGCGAGCAAGCTCGCTCCCACAGGAAAGATCGATTACCTACCGCCCATGATCGCAATGTAGTCCTGCGTCCACCGGCTGTACGGCACAAACTTCCCACCCTCGGCCTGCGGAGTTTTCCAGAAAGCGATTTTGTCGAACTGGTCAAACCCGTTGGTCTTGCAGCCTTCAGCGCCGAGCAACTCACTGCCCTGACACGCCGCCGGAACCGCTGGCAACGAACCAAACCACGCCGCTACATCACCCTGGACTTTCGGTTGCAGCGACCAGTCCATCCACTTGTACGCGCAGTTCGGGTGCTTGGCCTCGGTGTGCAGCATGGTGGTGTCGGCCCAGCCGGTGGCGCCTTCTTTCGGCACGGTCGAAGCGATCGGCTGTTTGTCGTTGATCAGGCCGTTGACCTGATACGGCCAGGCGCTGGACGCCACCACGCCTTCGTTCTTGAAGTCGCTCATCTGCACCGTGGTGTCGTGCCAGTAGCGGTGGATCAGCTTCTGCTGCGCGCGCAACAGTTCCAGAACTGCCTTGTACTGATCTTCGGTGAGTTGATACGGATCCTTGATCCCCAGCTCAGGCTTGGTCGATTTCAGATAAAGCGCCGCGTCGGCGATGTAGATCGGGCCGTCGTAGGCTTGCACGCGACCCTTGTTCGGCTTGCCGTCGGGCAGGTTCTGTTCCTCGAACACCACGTTCCAGCTGGTCGGCGCGGTCTTGAACACGTTGGTGTTGTACATCAACACGTTCGGGCCCCACTGGTACGGGGTGCCGTAGGTCTGGTTGTTGACCACGTACCACGGCGCGTCTTTCAGGCGCGGGTCGAGGGATTTCCAGTTAGGGATCAACGCGGTGTTGATCGGCTGCACACGCTTGCCGACGATCAACCGCAGCGATGCATCGCCTGACGCGGTCACCAGGTCGTAACCGCCCTTGGCCATCAGGCTGACCATTTCGTCGGAGGTGGCGGCGGTTTTCACATTGACCTTGCAGCCGGTTTCCTTCTCGAAACCGGTCACCCAGTCGTAGGCCTTGTCGCTTTCACCGCGTTCGATGTAGCCGGGCCAGGCGACGATATCGAGCTGGCCTTCGCCGGCGCCGACGGCTTTCAGCGGCTCGGCGGCCTGCAGGCTGGCGCTGGCCAGCAGGGCCATGGTGATTGCACTGAGCAGTGCGGTCTTGTGCACGAACATGGTGAACCCTCTTCTTTAAATTATGGTCGGGGCAGTTGTGAACGCGGTGAAGCATGCCGTCAGCGGCTTGTTATTAGCGTAGTCAGAGATGCTGGCCGTGGCGGGCCATGATGTGCCGCACCACGCTGTAGTCCTGTAGCGAATCGCTGGATAAGTCTTTGCCGTAACCGGAGCGTTTCAGGCCGCCGTGGGGCATTTCGCTGACCAGCATGAAATGGCTGTTGATCCAGGTGCAGCCGTATTGCAGGCGCGCGGCGACCTGCATCGCCTTGTCCAGGTTCTGGGTCCACACCGACGAGGCGAGGCCGTATTCCGAGTCGTTGGCCCAGTCCACCGCTTGCGTCAGTTCGTCGAAGCGGGTCACGGTCACCACCGGGCCGAACACTTCGCGCTGGACGATTTCATCGCTCTGTTTGCAACCGGCCAGCAGGGTGGGTTGATAGAAGAACCCGGCACCCGAATGCACCGCTGCGCCTGTGACCCGCTCGATGTGCGGCTGACCGAGGGCGCGTTCGACGAAGCTGGCCACGCGGTCGCGCTGGCGCGTGCTGATCAGCGGGCCGATTTCGTTGTCGGCGTCACGCTTGCCGGCGAAACGCAGGCTGCTGACCGCCGCGCCAAGTTCGGCCACCAATTTGTCGTGAATCCCGGCCTGGGCGTAGATCCGGCAAGCCGCCGTGCAATCCTGCCCGGCGTTGTAATAACCATAAGTGCGCACGCCTTCGACCACGGCTTTAATGTCGGCATCGTTGCAGACGATTACCGGAGCCTTGCCGCCGAGTTCGAGGTGCGTGCGTTTGAGGGTTTTGGCGGCGGCCTGGAGGATTTTCTGGCCGGTGACGATATCGCCGGTGAGCGACACCATGCGCACTTTCGGATGCCCGACCAGATGACTGCCAACGCCTTCTCCACCGCCGCAGACGATGTTGATCACCCCGCGCGGCAGGATTTCGGCCAGTGCCGGAGCCAGCGCCAGGATCGACAGCGGCGTGTGCTCGGACGGCTTGAACACCAGCGTATTGCCGGCGGCGAGGGCCGGGGCGATTTTCCACGCGGCCATCATGATCGGGTAGTTCCACGGCGCAATCGACGCGACGACGCCAATCGGATCGCGACGCACCATGCTGGTGTAGCCCGGCACGTATTCGCCGCTGAGCTGGCCGGTCTGGCAGCGTACGGCGCCGGCGAAGAAGCGGAACACATCGACGGTCGCGGTCAAATCATCCTGCCGCGCCAGATGCAGCGGCTTGCCGCAGTTCAGTGCTTCGAGGCGGGCGAGGTGGTCGGCGTGTTTTTCGACGGCGTTGGCGATTTCCAGCAGGAGATTCGAGCGTTGTTGCGGGGTGGTGCGCGACCACTCGGCAAAGGCGCGGTGGGCGGCGAGGATGGCGGCTTCAACTTGCTCGGTGCTGGCTTCGGCGATCTGGGTCAGGACTTCGCCGGTGGCCGGGTTGAGGATCGGTTCGACAAAACCCTGGCCGGTGACCAGTTCGCCGTCGATCAGCAACGCGGTGTGCATGTGGGTCTGCGCGCCAGCCATTTTCCGTGATCTCTTTTCTTGTATGGCCATGTTGCTCCCTGTTCCGGGAGCCGACCGTCTTATCGATGCAGCAAGACTAGTGCGCGGCTCCGGGGTCGACAAATTCTAAATACTGAAGGTGGCATTCGATTAAATAGATGGCTTGCGTCCACCGTGAGGCTGCTCGCGGGCCACGGTCAGAAACGGATCGACCAGCGAGGGGCGCGCAGTGCCGCGACGCCAGGCCAGACCGACGTCGAGGGTCTGGCTGAGGTCGGCAATCGGCCGGGCCTCGATGATGTCGCCTTCCAGCGACCATGGGCGGTAGGTCATGTCCGGCTGGATCGAAACGCCGAGACCCGCCGCCACCAGACTTCGCACTGCCTCGGTGGACGCGGTTCTGAGGGTGATCTTCGGTTGCAGCCCGGCGCCGCGCCACAGGCGTTGGGCATTGCGATCCATCTCGTCGACGTTCAGCTGAATCAACGGCTCCCGGGCAACATCGGCGAGGTTGATGCTGTCGTGTTCCAGCAGCGGATGCTGGGCCGGCAGCCACAAACGGTGCGGCGAGTGGGTCAGTACTTCGGTCTGCAAGGCGTGGCGGTCTTCGAGGTTGGAGAGAATCAGCACACCGACATCGATCTCGCCGCTGACCAGCAGATGCTCGATGTACGGCCGTTCGTCCTCCATCACCCGTATCTCGACGTTGGGATAGGCGCGCTGGAAACGAGTGAGCAAATCCGCCAGGTAATAACCGGCCACCAGGCTGGTCACGCCGACAATCAACTGCCCTGCGACCTGATCGGTGCTTTGTTGCAGGCTGCGTTTGGCGTTGTCCACGGTGGCCAGAATCAAGTGCGCCTGGCGCAGGAACTGGTGGCCCTGATGGGTAAGGGTCATGCCCTTGGCGTGGCGGTTGAACAGACTGACCCCGATTTCTTCCTCCAGTTGCTGGATGGCCAGGGTCAGGGTCGATTGGGAAATGAATGCGGTTTGCGCGGCGGCGGAGATCGAGCCGGTCTCGGCCACGGCGATGAAATGGCGGATCTGACGCAAGGTCATCATGGACGTTTTACCCGGTGGGCGGTTTTTATAGATTGCCCCGAGTGTATATCTATTTTCGCGAATGGCTGCTCCGGGCCAGGCAACATCTGGAAGCACACTCGCACCCGAGTGACGGGCACTTTCGAACTAGGCTGAGGGCCTTATTGATCCGGATAAAACCAGTTTGGAGACGGAACATGAACACCCGTGGATTGCTCGATCAACTCCTCAAGTCCGGCCAGGATCTGCTGCAGAACAAGGCGGGCGGGGCGCAGAACAAACCGGCTGCCGGTGGCTTGGGCGGCTTGCTGGGCGGATCTTCCGGTAATGGCGCACTCGGCGGTTTGCTCTCAGGCGCAGGCGGCGGTGCCCTGGCGGCCGGCGCCATGGGCCTGCTGCTGGGCAGCAAAAAGGCCCGCAAGGTTGGCGGTAAAGTCGCCCTCTACGGCGGCCTCGCCGCACTGGGCGTAATCGCCTACAAAGCCTACGGCAACTGGAACGCCCAGAAAGGCACCGCTCCACAAAACGAACCGCAAACCGTCGATCGCCTGCCACCGGCGCAAGTCGAACAACACAGCCAGGCCATCCTCAAAGCCCTGGTCGCCGCCGCCAAGGCCGACGGCCACATCGACGACCGCGAACGCCAACTGATCGAAGGCGAATTCACCAGACTCGACAACGATCAGGATCTCAAGCACTGGCTCCACGCCGAACTCAACAAACCCCTCGACCCCACCGACGTCGCCCGTGCAGCGAGCACACCGGAGATGGCCGCCGAGATGTACGTGGCGAGCGTGATGCTGGTGGACGAGGGGAACTTCATGGAAAAGAGCTATCTGGATGAACTGGCGCGGCAGTTGAAGCTGGAGCCGGGGTTGAAGGTGGAGCTTGAGAAGCAGGTTCGCGTAGCTACCCAGTAAAACTGGTGTCAGCGATATCAGAACCCGCAATCCCGCACAGGATGGCGGGTTCTTTCGTTGCAGCAGCTGAAATGACCAATCCATCGCCCCTTTTTGCCATTGCGTCACTGGCACGCCACCCTCCGATTCCTTGAAAGTCCCTGTCCAGAGCCCACCCCGTTGACTACCGGAAGGCCTGAGCGCGGCAAACCGTCTTATAAATGAAACACCGCCCTCAGCTATACTCCCCCGCAATTTCGATCTGGCCCTGAGGACTGACTGTGAAGAACTGGACGTTGCGCCAACGCATTTTGGCGAGCTTTGCGGTGATTATCGCCATCATGCTGTTGATGGTGGTCGTCTCGTATTCACGGTTGTTGAAGATCGAAGCCAGTGAAAACAGCGTCCGTGACGACGCGATTCCCGGCGTCTATTACAGCTCGATGATTCGTGGCGCGTGGGTCGACAGTTATCTGCAGACCCAGGAACTGTTGGGGCTCAAGGAAGGGCAGGGCATCAGCAGTGAAGATGCGGCCGATTACAAGGCTTTCGAATCCCGACTTCAGGAGCAGATGGCCAATTACCGCAACACGGTCGTTACGGACGAGGACAAGCTCGAATTCGCAGCGTTCGAGAAGTATCACGACTCCTACATGAAGATTCAGGACGCCGTGCTTGATCTGCACAAACGCAATCTTGAAGCCGAAGCCGTCAAACTGTTCAACGAGCAACTGACACCGACCTGGTACTCGGGCCGGATGAAACTCAACGACATCATCGGCGAGAACAAGCGAGTCGCCGACCAGGCCATGGCCAACATCGACGAGGCTGTGGCAGCGGCCAAAGTCAGCATGTTCGTCTCGCTGCTGGTTGCTGTGCTGGCTGCCGGCCTCTGCGGTCTGTTGCTGATGCGCGCAATCATGGCGCCGATGAACCGCATCGTGCAGATCCTCGACATCATGCGCACCGGCGACCTGAGCAGCCGCTTGAATCTCGAGCGCAAGGACGAGTTCGGCGCAGTGGAAACCGGCTTCAACGACATGATGACCGAGCTCACTTCGCTGGTGTCCCAGGCCCAGCGCTCGTCGGTGCAGGTCACCACGTCGGTGACCGAAATTGCCGCCACCTCCAAACAACAGCAGGCCACTGCCACCGAAACCGCCGCGACCACCACTGAAATCGGCGCAACGTCGCGCGAGATCGCGGCGACCTCCCGCGACCTGGTGCGCACCATGACCGAAGTCTCCACCGCCGCCGATCAGGCCTCGGTGCTGGCCGGCTCCGGGCAGCAAGGCCTGGCACGCATGGAAGACACCATGCACTCGGTGATGGGCGCGGCAGATCTGGTGAACGCCAAACTGGCGATCCTCAACGAGAAGGCCGGCAACATCAATCAGGTGGTGGTGACCATCGTCAAGGTCGCCGACCAGACCAACCTGCTGTCCCTGAACGCTGCGATCGAAGCGGAGAAGGCCGGCGAATACGGTCGCGGTTTTGCCGTGGTCGCCACCGAAGTGCGGCGTCTGGCGGACCAGACCGCTGTCGCGACTTACGACATCGAACAGATGGTCCGCGAGATCCAGTCGGCGGTGTCCGCCGGGGTGATGGGCATGGACAAGTTCTCCGAGGAAGTGCGTCGCGGCATGGCCGAAGTGCAGCAGGTCGGCGAGCAGCTGTCGCAGATCATCCATCAGGTGCAGGCGCTGGCGCCGCGGGTGTTGATGGTCAACGAAGGCATGCAGGCCCAGGCCACCGGCGCCGAACAGATCAACCATGCGCTGGTGCAACTGGGGGATGCCAGCAGCCAGACGGTCGAGTCGTTGCGTCAGGCCAGTTTCGCCATCGACGAACTGAGCCAGGTGGCCGTGGGCCTGCGCAGCGGCGTTTCGCGATTCAAAGTCTGATGAGCGAAATCACCGCCAAACGCAGCGCTGCACCGGTGGCGAAGCAGGCGCTGTTCCTGCTGTTTCGCATCGGCAGCGAACGCTACGCCTTGCGCGCCACGGAAGTAGCCGAAGTGCTGCCGCGCCTGCCGTTGAAGCCGATTGCCCGGGCCCCGCACTGGGTGGCAGGGGTGTTCGCCTATCGCGGCACGGTGGTGCCGGTGATCGACCTCAGTGCCCTGACGTTCGGCCATCCTGCGCAAGCGCGCACCAGCACACGGCTGGTGCTGGTGCATTACCGCGCGGATGAATCGCAGCCGTCGCACTGGCTGGGCCTGATCCTCGAACAGGCCACCGACACCTTGCGTTGCAACCCGGATGATTTTCAGCCGTACGGCCTCGACAATCGTCAGGCGCCGTACCTGGGTCCGGTGCGTGAAGACGCGCAAGGGCTGGTGCAGTGGGTGCGGGTCAACGACTTGCTGGACGAGTCGGTGCGCACGCTGCTGTTCCCGTCGCCGCCGCTGGATCCGGCGCAGCTTGAGGAGCAGCCATGAGCAGCGACCAGCGCTTCTTCGATTTCCTCAAGGAACGCATCGGCCTTGACGTCGCCTCGGTCGGCCCGGCGATCATCGAGCGGGCTGTACGCCAGCGCATCACCCTGTCGCAAACGGTGAATGCCAATGAGTACTGGCAGACCTTGCTAGGCTCTCGGGATGAACAGCAGGCGTTGATCGAAGCGGTAATCGTCCCCGAAACCTGGTTTTTCCGTTACCCGGAATCCTTCGCCACACTGGGCAAACTGGCGCGCAAACGCCTGGGTGAGCTGAACAACATGCGCGCGCTGCGCATCCTCAGCCTGCCGTGTTCCACCGGTGAAGAACCCTATTCGATTGCCATGGCTTTGCTCGATGCCGGCCTCAAGCCCCATCAGTTCAAGGTCGATGGCATGGACGTCAGCCCCTTGTCGGTGGACAAGGCGCGGCGGGCGCTGTACGGCAAGAACTCGTTTCGCGGTCAGGAACTGGACTTTCGCGAGCGGCATTTTTTGCCGAGAACGAGGGCTATCGGGTGAATGAAATCGTCCGCGAGCAGGTACGCCTGCATGTCGGCAACGTGCTCGATCCGTCATTGCTGGTCAACGAGCCGCCGTTCGATTTCGTGTTCTGCCGCAACCTGCTGATCTATTTCGATCAGCCGACCCAGCAGCAGGTATTCGCGGTGCTCAAGCGCCTGACCCATGTTGATGGCGTGCTGTTTATCGGCCCGGCCGAGGGCAGTCTGCTCGGGCGGTTGGGCATGCGATCGATCGGGATCCCGCAGTCGTTTGCCTTCAGCCGTCACAGCGATCCACAACCCGAACCGTTGTCGATGCCGACCGCGATTCCCGTGCCGTTGCCTGTGCGCCAACCGGTACGCAGCACGCCACCGCCGCCGGTGCGTAACCGCCCGTTTGCGGGCGTGACGCCTTTGCCCGCGACGGCTAAAAGCAACAATCCCGACGCCGCAACGCTGCTGGCCAACATCGCCGCCCTGGCCAACGAAGGCAAAAGCGCCGACGCCCGTGCCGCATGCGAACAGTATTTGCGCAGCCACGAGCCGGTGGCCCAGGTGTTTTACTGGCTCGGCCTGCTGAGCGACGTCGCCGGCAGCGCCCTCGAAGCCCAGGGTTTTTACCGCAAGGCGCTGTACCTCGAACCGCAACACCCTGAAGCCCTGATGCACCTGGCCGCGCTGCTGCAGGCCCAGGGCGACACGGCCGGCGCCAGACGATTGCAGGAGCGTGCCGCCCGCAGCGACCGCACCGCCGACAGTGAGCGTAAACGATGATCCCGTCCGACACCTTGAATGTCACCCACGAAGACGCCCGGGCCATCGACGATTGCTGGAACCGCATCGGCATTCACGGCGACAAGTCCTGTCCGCTGCTGGACGAGCACATCCATTGCCGCAATTGCTCGGTGTATTCCGCCGCCGCCACGCGCCTGCTCGACCGCTATGCGTTGCAGCAGGACGAGCGCGATCCGGTGGCGACCCAGGTTGAAACCGAGCTGAAGACCCGTTCGCTGCTGATGTTCCGCCTTGGCGAAGAATGGCTCGGCCTGGCCACCCGCAGTCTGGTGGAGGTCGCGCCGTTGCAGGCGATTCACTCGCTGCCGCACCAGCGCTCCCGGGCCTTGCTCGGTGTGGCGAACGTGCGCGGTGCGCTGGTGGCGTGCCTGTCGCTGGTCGAACTGCTCGACCTCGACAGCAATGCGGCCCCGGCGACCGGCGCGCGGATCATGCCGCGCATGCTGATCATCGCGGCCCAGGGCGGGCCGGTGGTGGTGCCGGTGGACGAAGTCGACGGGATTCACGCCATCGACGAGCGCATCCTCGACGCCGCGTCGCGGTCCGGCGCACAGGCCAGCGCCAAATACACCCGAGGCGTGCTGCCTTTCAAAGGTCGCAGTCTGCGTTGGCTGGATGAAGAACAGCTGTTGTCCGCCGTCTCCCGGAGCCTCACATGACCCCGAGCAAATGCGCGACGCCTCCCTGCTCGAGCTGTTCAGCCTCGAAGCCGAAGCCCAGACCCAGGTGCTCAGCGCCGGGCTACTGGCGCTTGAGCGCAACCCTACTCAGGCCGATCAGCTCGAATCGTGCATGCGCGCGGCGCACTCGTTGAAAGGCGCGGCGCGGATCGTCGGCATCGACAGCGGCGTCAGCGTCGCCCACGTGATGGAAGATTGTCTGGTCAGCGCCCAGGAGGGACGGTTGTTCCTGCGCCCGGAACATATCGACGCGCTGTTGCAGGGCACCGATTTGTTGATGCGCATTGCTACACCGGCCAACGGCCCGCAACCGGCGGACATCGAGGCTTACGTGGCATTGATGGGCGGGTTGCTCGATCCGACGGCGCCGGCAGTGGTCCCTGCGGTTCCAAGTGCGCCACCGATGGCCGAGTTGCAGATTCAGCCACCGCCGGTGGCTGAGCCCGCGCCCGTTGTAATCCCCGCCGAGGTGGCCGAGCCGGAGCCTGCGCCCGCGCCGCGCAAGAGCAAACGCACCACTGAGGGCGGCGAGCGGGTGCTGCGGGTCACCGCCGAACGCTTGAACAGCCTGCTCGATCTGTCGAGCAAATCCCTCGTGGAAACCCAGCGCCTCAAACCGCACCTGGCCACCATGCAGCGCCTCAAGCGCATGCAGAACAACGGCCTGCGGGCGCTGGAAAGTCTCAACGTTCATCTCAAGGAACATGCCCTGAGCCTTGAAGCTCAAGAGGCACTGGAAGACGCGCGCCGTTTGCTCGCCGAATCCCAGCAGTTGCTGGCAGAGAAAAACGCCGAGCTCGACGAGTTTGCCTGGCAAGCCAGTCAGCGCGCACAAGTGCTGTACGACACCGCCCTGGCCTGCCGCATGCGGCCATTCGCCGATGTGTTGTCGGGGCAGGTGCGGATGGTCCGCGACCTCGGTCGCAGCCTCGGTAAACAGGTGCGGTTGGAAATCGAGGGTGAGAAGACTCAGGTCGATCGCGATGTACTGGAAAAACTCGAAGCACCGCTGACGCACCTGCTGCGCAATGCAGTCGATCACGGCATTGAAACTCCGCAGGAGCGCCTGCTCAAAGGCAAGTCCGAGGAAGGGCTGATTCGTCTGCGCGCCTCGCATCAGGCCGGTCTGCTGGTGCTGGAATTGAGCGACGACGGCAACGGCGTGGATCTGGAAAAAGTCCGCCGCAGCATCGTCGAACGCCAGTTGTCTCCAGCGGAAACCGCCGCTCAGTTGAGTGAAGAAGAACTGCTGACCTTCCTGTTTCTGCCGGGCTTCAGCCTGCGAGACAAGGTCACCGAAGTGTCCGGTCGCGGCGTCGGCCTCGATGCCGTTCAGCACATGGTCCGCCAGTTGCGCGGCGCGGTGGTGCTGGAGCAGACGGCGGGCGAGGGCAGTCGCTTCCATCTGGAAGTGCCGCTGACCCTGTCGGTGGTGCGCAGCCTGGTGGTGGAAGTCGGCGACGAGGCCTACGCCTTCCCGCTGGCGCACATCGAACGCATGTGCGATCTGGCGCCGGACGACATTGTGCAGGTCGAAGGCCGCCAGCATTTCTGGCACGAAGGTCGACATGTCGGGCTGGTTGCGGCCAGTCAGTTATTGCAGCGTCCGGCCAGCCAGAACAGCGGCGACACCTTGAAAGTCGTGGTGATCCGCGAGCGCGATGCGATCTACGGCGTGGCGGTCGAACGCTTCATCGGCGAGCGCACGCTGGTGGTGCTGCCGCTGGACGAGCGGCTGGGCAAGGTGCAGGACATTTCCGCCGGGGCCTTGCTCGACGATGGCTCGGTGGTGCTGATTGTCGACGTCGAAGACATGCTGCGTTCGGTGGACAAACTGCTCAACACCGGGCGTCTGGAGCGCATCGCACGCCACGGCAATCAGGCCGCAGAAGCCGCGCGCAAGCGGATTCTGGTGGTCGATGACTCGCTGACCGTGCGCGAACTGCAACGCAAGCTGCTGCTCAATCGCGGCTACGAGGTGGCCGTTGCGGTGGATGGCATGGACGGCTGGAACGCCCTGCGCTCAGAGGATTTCGATCTGCTGATCACCGACATCGACATGCCGCGCATGGACGGCATCGAACTGGTCTCGCTGCTGCGCCGGGACAACCGTCTGCAATCGCTGCCGGTGATGGTTGTTTCCTACAAGGATCGCGAGGAAGACCGCCGCCGTGGACTGGACGCCGGCGCCGACTATTATCTGGCCAAGGCCAGTTTTCATGACGACGCCTTGCTCGACGCGGTGGTTGAGCTCATCGGAGGAGCGCGGGCATGAAGATCGCAATTGTCAACGACATGCCTTTGGCGGTGGAGGCCCTGCGCCGCGCACTGGCCTTCGAACCGGCGCATCAGGTGGTGTGGGTCGCCGGCAACGGCGCCGAAGCGGTGCGCCTGTGCGCGCAAAACACTCCCGACCTGATCCTGATGGACCTGATCATGCCGGTGATGGATGGGGTCGAGGCCACCCGCCGGATCATGGCCGAGAGCCCTTGCGCGATCGTTATCGTCACCGTGGACCGCCAGCAGAACGTGCACCGGGTGTTTGAAGCCATGGGCCACGGCGCGCTGGACGTGGTCGACACCCCGGCCATCGGCGGCGGCAACCCTCAGGAAGCGGCGGCGCCGCTGCTGCGCAAGATCCTCAACATCGGCTGGCTGATCGGCGAGAAAACCGCCCGCGCGCGTCCCGCACCTGCGACCCCACGCAGTACCGCCTCGCGCCAGCGACTGGTGGCAATCGGCTCCTCGGCCGGTGGCCCGGCGGCGCTGGAAGTCCTGCTCAAAGGCCTGCCGCGCCACTTTTCGGCGGCCATCGTGCTGGTGCAGCATGTCGATCAGGTGTTCGCCGCCGGCATGGCCGAATGGCTGGCCAGCGCCAGCGGCCTGGACGTGCGTCTGGCCCGCGAAGGCGAACCGCCGCAGGCCGGCGCAGTGCTGCTGGCCGGCACCAACCACCATATTCGTTTGCTCAAGAACGGCACGCTGGCCTACACCGCCGAGCCGGTCAACGAGATCTATCGCCCCTCGATCGACGTGTTTTTCGAAAGCGTCGCCAACTACTGGAACGGTGACGCAGTAGGGGTTTTATTGACAGGGATGGGACGCGACGGGGCTCAAGGGCTTAAGCTCATGCGCCAACAGGGTTATCTGACCATCGCGCAGGATCAGCAAAGTAGTGCGGTGTACGGCATGCCCAAGGCTGCCGCAGCCATCGACGCGGCCGTAGAAATCCGTCCACTGGAAAAGATAGCGCCACGATTGCTGGAGATTTTCCCCAAATGAACATGTTCGTCCGCAATCCTGGCCCCCGCAGCACTCAGGTGACCGCCCATGAATGACTTACAGATCGATGACATCAAAACCGACGAGAACGCCGCCATGGTGTTGTTGGTGGACGATCAGGCGATGATCGGCGAAGCCGTGCGCCGTGGGCTGTCGAACGAAGAGAACATCGACTTCCACTTCTGCTCCGACCCGCATCTTGCTGTGGCCCACGCGGTGCGAATCAAGCCGACCGTGATCCTCCAGGATCTGGTGATGCCCGGCCTCGACGGCCTGAGTCTGGTGCGCGAATACCGCAATCACCCGGCGACCAAGGACATTCCGATCATCGTCCTGTCGACCAAGGAAGACCCGCTGATCAAAAGTGCGGCGTTCTCCGCCGGGGCCAACGATTACCTGGTGAAACTGCCGGACAACATCGAGCTGGTGGCGCGTATCCGCTATCACTCGCGCTCCTACATGACATTGCTGCAACGGGACGCGGCCTACCGCGCATTGCGGGTCAGTCAGCAGCAATTGCTCGACACCAACCTGGTGTTGCAGCGCCTGATGAACTCCGACGGCCTGACCGGGCTGTCCAACCGTCGGCACTTCGACGAATACCTGGAACTGGAATGGCGCCGCTCGCTGCGTGACCAGAGCCAGTTGTCGCTGCTGATGATCGACGTCGATTACTTCAAGTCTTACAACGACACCTTCGGCCATGTCGAGGGCGACGAAGCGCTGCGCAAGGTCGCCACGGCGATTCGCGAGGCCAGTGCCCGGCCGTCCGATCTGCCGGCGCGTTATGGCGGCGAAGAATTTGCGTTGGTGCTGCCCAACACCTCGCCGGGCGGGGCGCGACTGGTGGCGGAGAAGCTGCGCCAGACGGTTGCGGCGCTGAAAATTCCGCACAATGCCCCGGCCGAAGGCTCGAGCCTGACCATCAGCATCGGTCTGGCGACCATGGTGCCGGAGTCGGGCAGCGACTGCCGGTTGCTGATCTCGGCGGCGGATCGCGGCCTGTACCTGGCCAAGAACAACGGGCGCAATCAGGTGGGGATCGAATGAACCATTGAGTTCATTCGCCTCAAGAGCCGCCAGACGGGCTGCCGTGACAGCGTGATTACGTTATACTCGCCGGCTTTCAAAAGTTCGCCAACGAGTGCTGCCCGTCATGGAAATCAACCCGATCCTGAACACCATCAAGGACCTGTCCGAGCGCTCCGAATCTATTCGGGGGTATCTTTGACTACGATCAAAAGCATGAGCGTCTGATCGAAGTCAATCGCGAGCTTGAAGATCCTGCAGTCTGGAACAAACCTGAATACGCCCAGGAACTGGGCCGCGAGCGCTCGACGCTGGCGCAGATCGTCGACACCCTGGACGAGCTGGCCACCGGCCTGGCCGATTCCCGCGAGCTGCTCGACATGGCCGTTGAAGAGAACGACGAAGGCGCCGTGAATGACGTCGTCGAAGTGCTCCAGGGTCTCGAAGAGTCCCTGGCCAAACTGGAATTCCGTCGCATGTTCAGCGGCGAGATGGACCCGAACAACGCCTACCTGGACATCCAGGCCGGTTCCGGCGGCACCGAAGCCCAGGACTGGGCCAACATCCTGCTGCGCATGTACCTGCGCTGGGCCGATAAACGCGGTTTCGACGCGACCATCATGGAGCTGTCGGCCGGTGAAGTCGCCGGGATCAAAGGCGCCACCGTGCACATCAAGGGCGAATACGCCTTCGGCTGGCTGCGTACCGAAATCGGCGTGCACCGTCTGGTGCGCAAGAGCCCGTTCGACTCCGGCAACCGTCGCCACACCTCGTTTTCCGCGGTTTTCGTCTCGCCAGAGATCGACGACAAGGTGGAAATCGAAATCAACCCGGCAGACCTGCGGATCGACACCTATCGTTCCTCCGGTGCCGGTGGTCAGCACGTAAACACCACCGACTCGGCCGTACGTATCACCCACGTACCGACCAACACCGTGGTGAGCTGCCAGAACGAACGTTCCCAGCACGCCAACAAGGACACCGCCATGAAAATGCTGCGGGCCAAGTTGTACGAGCAGGAAATGCAGAAGCGCACCGCCGCGTCCCAGGCGCTGGAAGACACCAAGTCGGACATCGGCTGGGGTCACCAGATCCGTTCGTACGTGCTCGATGCCTCGCGGATCAAGGATCTGCGTACCAACATCGAACGCAGCGACTGCGACAAGGTGCTCGACGGCGACATCGACGAATACCTGGAAGCCAGCCTGAAATCGGGCCTGTAAGCTTTCACCCGACCTCAAGTCCCCCGTCACCGGCGGGGGCAACGAACCTGTGATGGAATATTTAAAGACATGAGCGACCAACAACTCGACCAGGCCCTGCAACAGGAAGAAAACTCCCTGATCGCCCTGCGCAAGGAAAAGCTTGCTGCCGAGCGCGCCAAGGGCAATGCCTTCCCGAACGACTTCCGCCGCGACAACTACTGCGATGCGTTGCAAAAGCAGTACGCGGACAAGACCAAGGAAGAGCTGGCAGAGGCTGCGATCCCGGTCAAGGTTGCAGGTCGCATCATGCTCAACCGTGGCTCGTTCATGGTGATCCAGGACATGACCGGTCGCATCCAGGTCTACGTCAACCGCAAAACCTTGTCTGAAGAAACCCTGGCCGCGGTGAAAACCTGGGACATGGGCGATATCATCGCCGCCGAAGGCACCCTGGCCCGTTCCGGCAAGGGCGACCTGTACGTCGAGATGACCAGCGTGCGCCTGCTGACCAAATCCCTGCGCCCGCTGCCGGACAAGCACCACGGCCTGACCGACACCGAACAGCGCTACCGTCAGCGCTACGTTGACCTGATCGTCAACGAAGACGTGCGTCAGACCTTCCGCGTCCGTTCGCAAGTGATCGCGCACATCCGCAGCTTCCTGATGAAGCGCGACTTCCTCGAAGTCGAAACGCCGATGCTGCAGACCATTCCTGGCGGCGCCGCGGCCAAGCCGTTCGAAACCCACCACAACGCGCTGGACATGGAAATGTTCCTGCGTATCGCGCCAGAGCTGTACCTCAAGCGTCTGGTGGTCGGTGGCTTCGAAAAAGTGTTCGAGATCAACCGCAACTTCCGTAACGAAGGCGTTTCGACTCGTCACAACCCTGAATTCACCATGTTGGAGTTCTACCAGGCTTACGCCGACTATGAAGACAACATGGACCTGACCGAAGAACTGTTCCGCGAGCTGGCGCAGCTGGTTCTGGGCAGCACCGATGTGCCATACGGCGACAAGGTGTTCCACTTCGGCGAGCCGTTCGTGCGCCTGTCGGTGTTCGACTCGATCCTCAAGTACAACCCCGAGCTGACCGCCGATGACCTGAACGACATCGACAAGGCGCGTGAAATCGCCAAGAAGGCCGGCGCCAAGGTGCTGGGCTTCGAAGGTCTGGGCAAGCTGCAGGTGATGATTTTCGAAGAGCTGGTCGAGCACAAGCTCGAGCAGCCGCACTTCATTACCCAGTACCCGTTCGAAGTCTCGCCGCTGGCCCGTCGCAACGACGACAACCCGAACGTCACCGACCGTTTCGAGCTGTTCATCGGTGGCCGTGAAATCGCCAACGCCTACTCCGAGCTCAACGACGCGGAAGACCAGGCCGAGCGTTTCATGGCGCAGGTGGCCGACAAGGACGCCGGCGACGACGAAGCCATGCACTACGACGCCGACTTCGTTCGCGCGCTAGAGTACGGCATGCCGCCAACGGCCGGTGAAGGTATCGGCATCGACCGTCTGGTGATGCTGCTGACCAACTCCCCGTCGATCCGCGACGTGATCCTGTTCCCGCACATGCGGCCGCAAGCGTAATTGTTTCAATAAAAAAGCCGCCTGAAATGGGCGGCTTTTTATTGCCTGTCTGGTACAAACGTATCAAATGGTTAATTTTGAAGAAAACAACAGAGGTATGCCTGTCGTGATCGGTGCAATGGCTCAAGAGGGTGCAGCGGGAATCGCCACTGCGGTCGCTGAAAGTGTTCAGTACCAGGGCCGCAAGGCCAGCCGGCAGGGCAGTGAACAGCGTCGACAGGACATTCTCGATGCGGCGATGCGCATTGTCGTACGCGACGGCGTACGCGCCGTGCGTCACCGTGCGGTGGCGGCCGAGGCCGGAGTGCCGCTGTCGGCCACCACGTATTACTTCAAGGACATCGATGACCTGCTCACCGATACCTTCGCCCAATACGTCGAACGCAGCGCGGCCTACATGGCCAAGCTGTGGATCAACAACGAAGGCCTGCTGCGCGAAATGGTGGTCAGCGGTGACGGCAGCCCGGAGTCGCGCTCGCAACTGGCTGACGATATCGCCCGGTTGATGGCCGACTACGTGCATCGGCAACTGGTCAACCGTCGCGAGCATTTGATGGCGGAACAGGCGTTCCGCCAAGAAGCATTGCTGAACCCGCGTCTGGCGGAGCTTGTGCGTTCCCATCAGCAGATTCTGCTGCAGGGCACCTGCCAGTTGTTCCAGGTATTGGGCTCGCGCGAGCCGCAGCAGGACGCCAAGGTGTTGACGGCGATTATCGGACGGATGGAATATCAGGGCCTGCTCAACGACGCCGAGCCTTTGGCCGAAGAGGACATGCTCGGCATTCTGACGCGCTATATGCACCTGGTACTCGCGTCGGTGTAACGCAATCCCCTGTGGGAGCAAGCTCGCTCTCACAGGTTCGCTGGTGAGTTCGGGTCTAGGGAGTGTCGAATGAAAGCCTGGCGTGGCGTGCTGATCGCCTTGTCGTTCCTGTTGCTCAGTGGATGTCTGGTGACCTTCAAGGATCCGCTGCCCGCCAGTGAACCAGCGCCCAAGGGCCTGCTCGGCCAATGGTCGAGCACCAATGCCTGGGGCGAGCCGATGAATCTGGAGCTGACGCGCCTGGGCAACGATCGCTATCAGGCGGTTGCGTACTTCAAGGCCAGACCCCGCGAGCGTGAAGCCTATCCGTTCACGGTGTCGCGCCATGGCAACCGCTGGTACCTGTCGGCGAAGGTGCCGGCGCAATACGGCGGGCACTTCACCATTGCCGGTTTCGAGATCACCGACAAGCGCGAGCTGGTGATCTACAACCTCGACCTTGAGCAGATCAATCAGGCCATCGCCCAGAAAACCCTCGACGGCCAGGGCTTTCAGACCGATGACGGCGAGGGCGTGCAGGTCGACAGTCCGCTTGAAAAGGTCTTTGCTTACCTCGACGACCCGGCCAATTCCGACGTTTTCGTCGAAGCGGCGCGCTATCAGCATCAGGCCAAAGCCAAATAATCCAGTACGTCACGTTTTCTACAGGAGTTTCGGGTGGACGATTACCAGCAGACGATACGCACGTTGTCCGATCGCATTGTGCTGGCGCAGACGCCGATCCGTGTGCTCGACGCGGTCAAGTGGGACGAGAACATTCGCAAGGGTTTCCTCAAGGCCAAGGGCAAGGAATTGCCGGCGGTGGATCGCGACTACTACCTCAACCGGCCGCTGTCCTTCGACTCAAGCAGGGTCAAGCTGGAATTCCAGAACATCGAGCGCGACATCACCCGTCAGCTCGGTCAGTTCAACCCGGTCGGCCAGATCATGCGCCGCATGTGCAAGGAATACCGGATGGTGGTGCGCATGCTCGAAGCGCGCGGCACCGAGGACTTCGGCCTGATTTCCCAGGAACTGTACGGCGCCGCGTCGGATGCGTTCCACGCCGGTGACCCCACGCTGGCCGACCTCGGCCTGATGATGTCCGACTACCTGAACAACATCGACGGTCGTGGCGACCTGAAGGACGAACCGAAGGTCCTCACCGCCAAGGACGCCGTGCACCTGCTGCAAACCCGGCTGAACAAGGTGTTCGGTGAGGCCGAGGAAACCATCCGCGTGTTCGAGTCCGACGGGATCGTCGCCGATGCGGCGGCGGGCGCCGACTACATCAAGATCCGCACCGACGCGATGTTCAACGACCGCGACGTGCGCGCGCTGGAAGTCCACGAAGGCCTGGTGCACGTCGGCACCACGCTCAACGGTTTGAACCAGCCGATCTGCACCTTCCTGTCCAAGGGCCCGCCCTCGTCGACAGTGACTCAGGAAGGCCTGGCGATCCTGATGGAAATCATCACCTTCGCCTCCTACCCGAGCCGCCTGCGCAAACTGACCAACCGCACCCGCGCCATCCACATGGTCGAGGAGGGCGCGGACTTCCTGCAGATTTTCGAGTTCTTCCGCGAGCAGGGCTTCGAAATGGCGGAAAGCTATGGCAACGCCAGTCGGGTTTTCCGTGGATCGACGCCGACCGGTCTGCCATTCACCAAAGACTTGTCCTACCTCAAGGGCTTCATCATGGTTTACAACTACATTCAGTTGGCCGTGCGCAAGGGCAAGCTCGAGCAGATCCCGCTGTTGTTCTGCGGCAAGACCACGCTGGAGGACATGCGAACCCTGCGTCAGCTGGTGGACGAAGGCCTGGTGGTGCCGCCCAAGTACCTGCCGGACCAGTTCCGCGACATGAACGCGTTGTCGGCGTGGATGTGCTTCTCCAACTTCCTCAATCACTTGAGCCTGGACCGGATCGAGGCGGACTACTCGAATATCCTCTGAACTCGATGATGTTCTTTGTGGGAGCGAGCTTGCTCGCGAAGGCGGTGTGTCAGGTAACGCGTGAGTTAAATGTTAGATAGCATTCGCGAGCAAGCTCGCTCCCACATTGGAATGCATTCCCACCCTGTTTTTGCGAGGTTTCACCGGATGAGAATCCTCGGCATCCTTTGCCTGCTTTTGACCCTCGGCGGTTGCAGCTCCTTGCTGTTCTATCCAGAGCCGGGCCAGATCTTCACGCCGGAAAAGGCCAAACTCGAATACCGCACCGTCACTCTGACCACCGCCGACGGCCTCAAGCTGAATGCCTGGTGGCTGCCGGCCAAAGCCGGTGTCGAGATCAAGGGCACGGTCCTGCACCTGCACGGCAACGGCGGCAACCTGCCGATGCACTTGGGCGGGAGTTGGTGGCTGCCGAAAAACGGCTATCAAGTGTTGCTGGTGGACTATCGCGGTTACGGCCTGTCCGAAGGCGAGCCGAGCCTGCCGGCGATCTATCAGGACATCGATGCCGCCTTCGCCTGGCTGGACAAGGCGCCGGAAGTCAAAGGCAAACCGCTGGTGCTGCTGGGCCAAAGCCTCGGCGGGGCGATGGCCGTGCATTGGCTGGTGCAACATCCGGAAAGACAAAAACAGCTCAAGGCCTTGGTGCTCGACGGTGTGCCCGCCAGTTACCGCAGCGTCGGCCAGTACGCCCTCAGCACGTCGTGGCTGACCTGGCCATTTCAGGTGCCGCTGTCGTGGCTGGTGCCGGATGGCGACAGCGCGATCAACGCCATGCCGCAGCTCAACGGCGTGCCGAAACTGATCTTCCACAGCCTCGACGACCCGCTGGTGCCCCTTTCCAACGGCATCCGTCTGTATCAAGCTGCGCCGCCACCGCGCGTGCTGCAGCTGACCCGGGGCGGGCATGTGCAGACCTTCGGCGACCCGGTGTGGCGCCAGGTGATGCTGCGCTACCTCGACGACCCCGAGCATTTCAACGGCTTGCGCCGCCTCGGCGAGATCCCGAATTATCCGACACCTCCGAATTCTGAAGACGAACCACCAGAGAGTCCGCAATGACTGAAGAACGCAACGCCATCCCGCTGATCATCACCGGTATCTGCAGCATCCTCGGCACCGTCGGTGCCCTGTGGTGGTATGGCTACCTGCACTTCGCCAAACCCGAGGATGCGTTGCTGCTCAACGAATTCACCATGCTCAAGACCATTCCCGGCGAAGACTACAAAGTTTCCCTGGAGCCAGCAGCGCAAGTGGCGCAGTGCATTGATGGGGTCTTGGTGTTGTTTGATACCGAGCAAAAGGGGCTGACTGGCGTGCTGGTCAACGACCGCAAGAAAGCCGTGCGGTGCATGGGGCAGGAGACGCCGCAGAAGCTGGCGCAGTAAAACAGGGTCTGTACGGGCGCCTTCCCTTTTTCAGATGAAAAATCAGGAGGCGCCCGTGTTTTTACAATGCTGCTTACGAAGAACGGTTGGCGAATTGGAAGCTCAAGGGGCTACGTCAAAAGATCCTATTCTTGGCGGTGCAGAGGTGCTGCTTACCTGATGATATATAACTGCAATATATTTCCCTGCTGATAAATGAGGGAAGTTAGTTTTCCAGTTACCCAGCGCATCAGCGATGACTGTTAGTTCATGAGAGATATTTTCTCCGCTTTTTTGGTAGGAAATCTTGGTTGTTGCGCCAGGAATACCCTTCCCTGAGAAATTAATCGGATTTGGAGCAGCTGGCCCCTCTAAGGCCGGGGATGTAATTTTGGGTAACGGAAGTGGTGATGTGCATTTGGGCGCCGTCTCATGATTTACAGCGACGGCAATTGTCGCACCCTGCGAATTTGCACTACATGTTGTAACGGTGATACCTACTCCTGGATCTCTTAGAGTCTTGCCGGGGAGTAATGTCGGATCATCCGTCGTGGCTGTTTCCGGTGTGCCATCGAGCTGGGTGTTTAATACTGTGCCCCCCATCGTGGTGTATCTCACCCAAACGCCGTTTACCCGGTTATCGGTTGCAGGAAAATTGTCGAACGGAGTGGGTTTTCGGTATTCCAACGCCAACTGTGCCGGAGTGGTTTCAGGTCGATTGATGAGATAAAGCTGAGGTCCGGCATCGCCCAGTTTTGCCAAGCGATAAAGGCCGCTGCGTTCGATGACTGCCACCTGTGAGCTGTCCAGCCATCCCGAGTACCACCGGTTGTTGGCGGGATAGAGGGTTCCACCTCCAGAGACAGAGTCACCACTGTCGCCATAGCCAATCACCGCACACTCAATGGGGGCCATTTCCAGTGGGGCTAATACGGTATCGCCGTGTTTTGGGCACTTGATGTAGGTGCTTCCATGGCTGTATCCAAGATTTTGCCCGAATTCATGCTTGTAAACGTGAGGGCCTCCCGATTGTCCATATACACCAATGAATTTCCCGGGTGTCCAGGCTGAAGCTGACCCGCCACAGTCAATTACGCTGATGCGGTAATCGTAGTTATTAGCGTCCAGTCCATGCGCCTGCGCGGCTTTTATCCCCTCTGAATCTGCCAGGTTAATCGGCATTGGTGCCGAGTCTCCGGGTTTGAATGTGCATAGTTCAGGGCGAGGGCCGGATGTATGCTCAATGATCTGTCCGGTGAGTGTGAGCTTTCCGTTCGAGGCTGCGTGAATGTAAGCCGGCAGTGCGTTGGGATCCGTAGAAACTGTATGTTGCCTGATCAATGGAAAATCCAGAGCGTCGCCATCCTGCCAATGGGTTACGGTGACCAGTAGTGTTTTGGTTCCCACTACCGGACGCTGATTGACTTCCGGTTCAGGCAATGGAACCTCATTTGGGATGGAATCTCGTTCGTCATACCCAAAATCATTTGCAGTTGAGGCGTTCGATGGTGGTGCTACGCAGCCTGCAACGAGCATGGCTGCACACAGTGTTGTCAGAAAGGCCCGAGTTCGCATGGTAACGCTCCTTGATTTCCAGCATTTGGTTTGGAGCTAAAGTGTTACGCGCACTCATTTGTTTCGCCTACTGTTATAAATGACAGGTCAAGACGAGTGGTAGTCAATCTCCGCTGCAAAAAAAAGCCCCGTCGGAGCAGATCCGGCGGGGCTTTCATGTTGCTTCGCGAATTATTTGGCGCTAACCGCCGAACGCGGCATCACTGGCTGGTTGTCGTTGGAAATGGTCACTTCCACCCGACGGTTCATTGCACGGCCCGAAACGCTGCCGTTATCCGCCACCGGGTATTCCTTGCCATAGCCCTGAGTCACGATGCGCGACGGATCGACGCCCATCTTGATCAGTGCGACCTGCACGGAAGTGGCACGACGCTCGGACAACGACTGGTTGTAGTTCGCCGAACCGGTGCTGTCGGTATAACCCTCGACGATCACTTTGCGATCAGGATTTTCCTGGAGGAACTGCGCCAGTTTATTGATGTTCACCAGACCGCTGGATTTCAGATCGGCCTTGTTGGTGGCGAACAGCACGTCACCGAAGGTCACCAGCGTACCGCGATCGGTCTGCTTGGCGTTGAGGCTGTCCTGCAGCTGTTTGATCTGCTGATCGCGAGCATCCAGACGGGCCTGGGCACGTTGGGCGGCGGCGTTCTTCAGATTGTTCTCAGCAGTACGCAGGGCGATGGTCTGCTTGGCCACTTCCACGCGCTGGTTGGTCAGGTAGGCCAGTTGGTCGACCTTGCGCTGATCTTCCTTGTCCAGATAAGCCTTGTCGGCCTTGTCCAGATAATCACTGGCGTCCTTGGTTTCCAGCGCCGCGACCTTGCTGGCCTGCGGGTTGGCCTGCAGGCCGGCGTAGTTGGTGCGCGCCTGTTCCAGATTCGGGTTCGGCGGTGTCGAGCAGGCAGCCAGGGCAACGCTTGCGGCCAGAAGAGCGGGGATCATCAGTTGTTTACGCATAATCGTTCGTCCTTTCTATCGATAAGAGTTTCAGCCTTGCGGTCGGGATGCGCGCTTACTGCACAGTGCGCTGACTTTCCTGACGCAGTTCCTGAACACCTTTCTGGGAATCCTTCACCGCTTGTTCGGCTTTCATCGCCTGAGCCTTGCGTTCAGCGACGCGGGCGTCCCACTCGGCCTGTTCGGCCAGGATGCGGGCTTCGTCATACTTTTTATCGTGCATGGCGATTTCTGCTTGTTTGAGCTTGTCCTGTGCCTGCTTCATTTCCACGGCGGCGAATTCGGTACCGCCGGCGCTGACCGCGCTGTTGACCGCCGATTGAGTCACGGCGTATTGCTCGGTCGGAGGATTGCCGGCGCAACCGGCCAGTACGAAGCTGGTGCCGATCGCCAGGGCGGCCAGTTTCAGACCGCGCAGGTGGGAAAACGAGGTTTGGGTCTTCATGGTCTTCAACTCCATTGGTTAACTCCTTGGAAGCTTCGAAATCCATCCTGGTAGCGGAGCCGCAACCGTCATGTGCAAGTGCGTTTTGAAACGCTCGTTCCAGGCGTGGTTATCTGTTCCGACCGAAGGCATTTTTCAAAAGTTCAGAAAAGATGGCTCATCGCCCAAAAAAATGCTGACCAGGTGGACAAGGCCCTGAACCGGGAACTTTGGCGGGGGAGAGTGGTACGCGCGGGAGTAATAAGGCGTGTGATTTATGAGTTTGAATACAGTCAATGTGGGAGCGAGCTTGCTCGCGATAGCGTCGGATCAGTCACCACTACAGTGCCTGACAAACCGCTTTCGCGCGCAAGCTCGCTCCCACGTTTCGATTTATGTTGTGTCAGTGTTTCTGCTTGCCGGCTGCGGTCGACAAGTCATGCAAATGCCGCCGCGACAGCGCAAGAAAACGCGGCGTCGGGCCGACATCTTCATACAGCGGATCGCCTTCCTCGTCGGTGGCAACCACGGTCGAACCTTTCACATATGGCAGGCTCGCTTCGAACTCTTCGAGGGCGGCGCCGATCAGCTCGCCGAGCAGTTCTTCGGCGTGGCGTTTGGGGTACATTTCGGCGATTGCCGCCAGCCGTGCGGCGGCTTCCACATCCAGATGAATCGTGTAGCCGGTATCGGTCAGGCGACCCTTGGCTGTTTCTTCCCAATGCTGGGCGAGTTCACGGATTTTCATATAGACCTCATGTCGCACCTGCTCATGGCAGGTCTTGGTGAGTGTCCGCCGTCAGCCGGCGGCAAGCCGTTGTGGGGCTTACTGTTGAGACTAGCTTCAAGCCTCAAGGTTTAAAGTCCCTTCGTCGTCTGCTTGTAAGAAGCGTTCCAGAGCGGCACTCTCTGTTCATCCACTCACTTGCGATCCGTCACCGATTACTGCTGGAGAGATGCTGATGACCGATATTGATGCACGCTTGCGCGAAGACGTTCACCTGCTCGGTGAGCTGTTGGGCAACACTATTCGTGACCAGTACGGCGAGGCGTTTCTCGACAAGATCGAGCAGATCCGCAAGGGCGCCAAGGCCGACCGGCGCGGCTCGATGGACGCCGAACTCAGCGCCAGCCTTAATCAATTGAGCGAAGACGAACTGCTGCCCGTGGCGCGGGCCTTCAACCAGTTTCTCAACCTGGCGAACATTGCCGAGCAGTACCAGCTCATCCATCGCCGCGAAGAAACCCAGGCCGCACCGTTCGAATCCCGCGTACTGCCGGAACTGCTCGCCCGCCTGCGCAACGAAGGGCACAGCGCCGAATCCCTGGCCCGGCAACTGGCGCGGCTGGAGATCGAACTGGTGCTCACCGCGCACCCGACCGAAGTGGCCCGCCGCACGCTGATCCAGAAGTACGACGCGATTGCCGCGCAACTGGCGGCTCAGGATCACCGCGACCTGACCACGGCCGAACGCGAGCACATCCACAACACCCTGCAACGCCTGATCGCTGAAGCCTGGCACACCGAGGAAATCCGCCGCACCCGGCCGACCCCGGTGGACGAAGCCAAGTGGGGTTTTGCGGTGATCGAGCACTCGCTGTGGCAGGCGATTCCCAACCATATGCGCAAGGCCGATCAGGCGCTGTTTGCGGCCACCGGTTTGCGTTTGCCACTGGAAGCCGCGCCGATCCGCTTCGCTTCGTGGATGGGCGGCGACCGTGACGGTAACCCGAACGTGACGGCTGCCGTCACCCGCGAAGTGCTGTTGCTGGCGCGCTGGATGGCGGCCGATCTGTACCTGCGGGATGTCGATCACCTGGCGGCCGAACTGTCGATGCAGCAGGCCAGCGATGCGCTCAAGGCCCGGGCCGGCGACAGTGCCGAGCCGTATCGTGCGGTGCTCAAGCAATTGCGTGAACGGCTGCGCGCCACGCGCAATTGGGCCCACGCATCCCTTACGGCGACCACCCCGGCGCCGGCCGATGTGCTGCACAACAATCGCGACCTGCTCGATCCGCTGGAACTGTGTTTCAACTCGCTGCACGAGTGCGGCATGGGCGTGATCGCCGATGGGCCGTTGCTCGATTGCCTGCGTCGGGCCGTGACCTTCGGCCTGTTCCTGGTGCGCCTCGATGTGCGTCAGGATTCGTCGCGCCACAGCGCAGCGATGACCGAAATCACCGATTACCTCGGCCTCGGCAAATACGAAGAGTGGGACGAGGAACAGCGCATCAGCTTCCTGACCCGCGAACTGCAAAACCGTCGGCCATTGCTGCCGGCGCATTTCAAACCCTCGGCCGACACCGCCGAAGTGCTCGCCACCTGCAAGGAAATTGCCGCTGCGCCGGCGGCTTCGCTGGGCTCCTACGTGATCTCCATGGCCGGCGCCGCCTCTGATGTGCTGGCGGTGCAATTGTTGCTGAAAGAGTCCGGCGTATTGCGGCCGATGCGTGTGGTGCCGTTGTTCGAAACCCTCGCCGACCTGGACAACGCCGGCCCGGTGATCGAGCGCCTGTTGCTGCTGCCGGGTTATCGCGCACGGCTGCAAGGTCCGCAGGAGGTGATGATCGGCTATTCCGACTCGGCCAAGGACGCCGGCACCACCGCGGCGGCGTGGGCGCAGTACCGGGCGCAGGAACGGCTGGTGGAAATCTGCCGCGAGCAGCAAGTCGAACTGCTGCTGTTCCACGGCCGCGGTGGCACCGTGGGGCGTGGCGGTGGTCCGGCACACGCGGCGATTCTGTCGCAGCCGCCGGGGTCGGTGGCCGGACGTTTCCGCACCACCGAGCAGGGGGAAATGATTCGATTCAAATTCGGCCTGCCGGACATCGCCGAACAAAACCTCAATCTGTATCTGGCGGCAGTGCTCGAAGCGACCCTGTTGCCACCGCCGCCACCGACCCCTGAATGGCGGCATCTGATGGACGAACTGGCCGCTGACGGCGTCGCCGCCTACCGTGCGGTGGTTCGGGAAAATCCGCAATTCGTCGAGTATTTCCGCCAGTCGACCCCGGAGCAGGAGCTTGGTCGCCTGCCATTGGGCAGCCGTCCGGCCAAGCGCCGCGCCGGTGGCATCGAAAGTCTGCGGGCGATTCCGTGGATCTTCGGCTGGACCCAGACCCGTCTGATGCTGCCGGCCTGGCTCGGCTGGGAAACCGCCTTGAGCAAGGCGCTGGAGCGCGGCGAAGGCGAGTTGCTGGGGCAGATGCGCGAACAGTGGCCGTTTTTCCGCACGCGTATCGACATGCTGGAGATGGTGCTGGCCAAGGCCGACGCCGACATTGCGCTGTCCTACGACCAGCGTCTGGTGCAGTCGGACCTGTTGCCTTTGGGTGCGCACTTACGCGACCTATTGTCGCAGGCGTGTTCCGTGGTCCTCGGCCTGACCGGTCAGTCGCAGCTGCTGGCACATAGCCCGGATACCCTGGAATTCATCCGTCTGCGCAACACCTACCTCGACCCGCTGCATCTATTGCAGGCCGAGTTGCTGGCGCGCTCGCGGCAACAGGATGTCGAGCAGGGCAGCCCGGTGGAACAGGCGCTGCTGGTGTCTGTGGCGGGGATTGCCGCCGGTTTGCGAAATACCGGCTAAGGTTTTCTGCGTGGGGCGGGGCACCCGGGGCGAACCCTCGGGTGCCGTTTGACGACCGTGGGAAAAATGCGGTCAGGCGACAGTTAATGATGGGGTTGCGACTTGGGGAACCGCGTCGCAAGGTCGCGGCGGGCGCCGGTTTCTCCGACTTTTGGCGTCTTGTGTGGGCGCAGCCTGCTGTGTATCTTGATCAGCCTTTGGCCGTTTGGGCGGCCACGACCCGTTTTATGAGATTGGCCCCACGAGGCGAATCCATTGTTTTTTATATAAAAAATTGAGGAGCACATCGATGCGCGTCATTCTGCTGGGAGCTCCCGGGGCCGGTAAAGGTACTCAGGCTAAGTTCATCACCGAGAAATTCGGCATTCCGCAAATCTCCACCGGCGACATGCTGCGTGCTGCGGTCAAGGCCGGCACCGAGCTGGGCATCAAGGCCAAGAGCATCATGGATGCCGGTGGCCTGGTGTCGGATGACCTGATCATCGCGCTGGTCAAGGACCGTATCGCTCAAGCCGATTGCGCCAAGGGTTTCCTGTTCGATGGCTTCCCGCGCACCATTCCTCAGGCTGAAGCGCTGGTGACTGCCGGTGTCGAGCTGGACGCCGTGGTCGAAATCGCCGTTGAAGACGAAGAAATCGTTCAGCGTATCGCCGGTCGTCGCGTTCACGAGGCCAGCGGCCGCGTTTACCACATCGTCTACAACCCGCCGAAAATTGCCGGTAAAGACGACATCACCGGCGAAGAGCTGGTACAGCGCAAGGACGACACCGAAGAAACCGTGCGTCATCGCCTGTCGGTCTACCACTCGCAGACCAAGCCGCTGGTGGACTTCTACCAGAAGCTGTCCGCCAGTAACGGTGGCAAGCCGAAGTACAGCCACATCCCTGGCGTCGGTTCGGTTGAAGCGATCACCGCCAAGGTGCTTGAAGCGCTGAGCTGAAAAACCTGATCCGCTGCATCATCCACGGCCCGCTTGCGGGCCGTAGTTGTTTATACTGGCGCACTTTTTCCCCACCTGATTTACGGACACATCGATGAGCACCTTGCTGGCCCTGGACACCGCGACTGAAGCTTGCTCCGTTGCCTTGCTGCATGACGGCAAGGTCACGAGCCATTACGAGGTGATCCCGCGCCTGCATGCGCAGAAACTGCTGCCGATGATCCAGCAACTGCTGGCCGACGCCGGCACCACCCTGCAAGCGGTGGACGCTATCGCTTTCGGTCGTGGCCCGGGCGCTTTCACCGGCGTGCGAATTGCCATCGGCGTGGTGCAAGGCCTGGCCTTTGCGCTGGATCGCCCGGTGTTGCCGGTGTCGAACCTGGCCGTGCTGGCGCAACGGGCGTATCGCGAACACGGCGTGAGCCAGGTTGCGGCGGCCATCGATGCGCGCATGGATGAGGTGTATTGGGGCTGCTACCGCGAGACGGCCGGAGAGATGCGCTTGGTCGGCGCCGAGGCGGTGCTGCCGCCGGAAGTCGCCGCGCTGCCGGAGGATGCCTCGGGTGACTGGTTCGGTGCCGGCACCGGCTGGGGTTATGGCGAACGCATCGCGGTAAACCTGAGCGGTTCCGATGCCGGCATGCTGCCCCACGCTGAAGACCTGCTGACTCTGGCACGATTTGCCTGGGAGCGCGGTGAAGCGATTCCGGCTGACGACGCCCAGCCGGTTTATCTGCGCGACAAGGTAGCCACCCCGAAAGCCCGCTGATTCATGCTAGATCCTGTGGGAGCGAGCTTGCTCGCGAATGCGGTGGGTCAGTCGCCATCAATGGTGACCATAACCATGTTTTCGCGAGCAAGCTCGCTCCCACAGGTTTAGTGATTACCTCAACAAAGCCAATCGTCCGTTTCTAACCCCGCGCTTTAAACCTTTTGTCTTTTATGTGTTCTAGTTATCACTCGGCGATTTGCTAAGTCGGTCAGGTGCCGCTAAATTGCCATCATCGATACCGAGCATGACTTTATGCGTATAGACGGCGTTTCCACTCATTCCTACCCTATCAAGCGCAAGCCTCGCAAAGGCAATCCGGCGCTGGATGAGTCCGTCGACGATATCGACGGCGAGCTGGAATTCCCGACCGAAGAGCAACTGGCCGCCCGTGCCGCCAAAGCCACCGCGCAACGCCTGAGCAATCTGCCCGCCCGCCAACAAGACATGATTTATCACCGCGCGATGAAGAAAAGCGTGGCCATGGCCCTGGCCAGCTACCTGAGCACCGCCGGTTTTGTCGATTGGGATGCAGACGTGCTGGGCCTCGATCTGTACATCTGATGGATCTGCCTTACTACCTCGGTTGCCCGTCCTGGAGCGAAAACGCCTGGCGCGAGTATCTGTATCCGGCAGACGCCAAGACCTCCGATTTCCTCGGACTCTATTCACAAGTCTTCAACGCGGTGGAAGGCAACACGACCTTCTACGCCAGCCCCTCGCCGGCCACCGTGCAGCGTTGGGCCGAGGTGATGCCGGAGCATTTTCGCTTCACCGCCAAGTTTCCCGGTGACATCAGCCACAGCGGCGACTTGCGCGATCAACTGACCGCCGCTGAAACCTTCCTCCAGTTACTCAAGCCGCTCGGTGAGCGCGTCTCGCCAATGTGGCTGCAACTGTCGAAAAGCTTCACTCCGCATCGCTTGCCGGAGCTTGCTGCGTTTATCGATGCACTGGATTGCCCGCTGGCAGTGGAAGTGCGCCACGAACAGTTTTTCGCCAAGGGCGAGAGTGAGCGACTGCTGAACCGGCTATTGCTGGATCGTGGCGTGGAGCGTATCTGTCTCGACCCGCGCGCGTTGTTCAGTTGCCTGTCGACCGAGTCGTCTGTGATCCACGCCCAATCGAAAAAGCCCCGCGTGCCCACACGGCCGGCAGCATTCACTCAATTCCCGCAGGTGCGCTTCATCGGCCACCCGGAGCTTGAGGCCAACGATCCGTTTCTGGTGCCGTGGGTGGCGAAAATCGCCGAGTGGATCGAAGAGGGCCGCACGCCCTACATCTTCCTGCACACCGCCGATAACCTCCTGGCGGCGAAGCTGGCGCAACGTTTTCACGCACAACTGATGCAACGTTTGCCTGGCCTGCGCCCCTTGCCTGAGCTATACAGAGAACCCGCCGCCGAGCAACTCGGCCTGCTCTGAGGCGGATTCCTTTTCTGCTCAGGAGCCTGCCGATGGACGTCCAAGCCCGTCAACAACAAGCCCGTAAAGCCGAATCCTTCAAAGCCCTGCACGAACGCCCGGGGATTTTCGTGATCCCTAATCCGTGGGATGCCGGTTCCGCGAAGATGCTCGCCAGTCTCGGCTATCAGGCGCTGGCGACCACGAGCGCCGGTTATGCGTTTTCTCAGGCCAAACCCGATGGCGGTCTTAGCCTCGACGATACGCTGACCAATGTTCGGGCGATTGTCGCGGCCACCGATCTGCCGGTGGCGGTGGATCTGGAAAACGGTTTCGCCGACGCTCCAGCGCAATCGGCGCAAAGTCTGATCCGAGCTGCCGAGGCGGGCGCCGTGGGCGGCTCGATCGAGGATGCCACCGGCCGGGAAGACTCGCCGATCTACTGCTTCGAACACGCGGTGGCGCGGATCGAAGCGGCCGTCGCGGCCGTGCGCACCTTGCCGTTTCCCTTCATGCTGACCGCCCGTGCGGAAAACTATCTGCATGGCAATCCCGATATCAACGACACCATCCGCCGCTTGCAGGCCTTCGCCGAAGCCGGCGCCGACGTGCTGTACGCGCCGGGCCTGCGTACCGCCGAAGAAGTTCTGGCGGTGGTGCGCGCGGTGGCGCCGAAACCGGTCAATGTGCTGATGTCCGGCGGCTTGAAACTGACGGTGCAGCAGCTCGAAGAAATGGGCGTGAAGCGGATCAGCACCGGATCGGCGCTGGCCCTGGCGGCGTTGGGTGAGTTTTACCGCGCG